>CAZBHR010000001.1:0-438471 GCA_964492025.1 uncultured Spirochaetia bacterium
CCAATCGCTTTCGAACCTCTTCGGTAATAATATCACCTCCAAGTTTGTTCCAATCAGATACCATCTTATCCCACGCTGAAACATCGGCATTCCCCGTAATAATTCGAGTCATAGTCTCCTCTGCCATCTTTTTATAAAGAGGTAGGTATCGAACCATTGACTCCGTAGGGAGTCCCCACCAGAGATTTTTCTTAATCATACTCTCATCATTCTCTGCAAAAGTTAGGTACCAAGCGTGTCCTGGACCAGGGTAAAAGGCGTTCCAGAAAGGCCAAAGCGCGGGATCTTTTGTCTCCTCATACCCCTTTACCTTTTCGTACCGATCTACTAAGTAAGGATACTCATCAAATACAGAAAGGTCTCCACTCTTTGCAGCTTCATACCCAGCAAAGAAGGCTAAATTTTCATTTTTCTCTAAATAGGGATCATTTGTGCCAACAATTCCAGGGCCTGCAGATGGATGGGTAAAAATAGGATCATCATTGGCATCTGCCGCATTAATCATTTTCATAATTGCCTCAGGGTGTTCCGCATCAGTAGAAATTGCGTAAGCAGAATTTACTGGTTGAAAAGCAAATATAGGTGCAAAATCAACACCATCCGTTGTAGGCATATTCATAGCGTACCACTCTGCATTGGGGTTATTTAATACTGTTTTATTAATAGCCCAAATAGGAAGCCCTCGTACTCCAAAAACCATACCAGCTTTACCCCCATTTAGGTCTTCCATAATTCGGGAACCATCAACCGTAGGAAAGTCTGCGGGAATAGCCTTTGCTTTATACAGATCTTGTAACAGCTGCAAACCCTCTTTCACTTCTGGACGAGTTCCATCCCAAATGGCTTCTCCATTCTCATCTTCTGAGTAGAAGATCATACCATCATACCACACTCCAGGCTGAACTCCATATCCTCCAAAGAAGCCATACAGTCCACCCCAATCCATAAGAAGGTTTGTCTGCCCCATAAGAGCGAGACCGTAGGTATCATCTTTGCCATTCCCATCGGGGTCATTCTGAGTAAATGCGAGGGCTACCTGCTTAAAGTCTTCCATAGTTTCTGGAAGCTCTAAGCCTAGGTTATCCAACCAATCCTTTCTAATAAATAACGGAAAGGAGTTATTAATAAGCTCCGTAATATTTGTTGGTAGTAGCGTTACTTTACCATCATAAGTAACACTATCTAAGGCATCTTTTCCTATACCATCCTTAAAAAAAGCAGCAACATCAGGACTCAAGTAATCAAGAAGAGGACCAATATCTGCGGTCATACCACTCTTAATAAGGGTTGTCATAGGTTGAGAACCAACTACATACAGCACATCTGGAATATCACCGGAGGCAATAACCGTATTTACTTTACTATCATATTGAGCCGCATCAATGGCCCATTCTACTTCAACATTAATACCGTAGGAGCTGTACAGTTCCTCAAAGGCAGATCCCTTATAAGGAGGTTGAATATCTCCCATGGCTCGAACTGCAGCAGTTACCGTAACAGGTTCACTGTATACCGACAGTGGGTCAGAAGGATCGAAAAGCATTTCGGAACTATCTCTTTCAGCTCCCCCTTTTGACGAGCTAGAATCTTTCGAACACCCTACAACTAACAGGGCAACTATCAAAAACAAACCAAAAACTTGTATAACACGTGACTTAACCATATATCCTCCTAAAGAATTATCAGATATACATATTGTAACAGCTGACTTTTCCCACTCGCAACAATCAATTCTTTACATGGGGTATCAACTTTTTACATTACCTATTCACGATTCTAAAGTCAAACTCCTCAGGAATTTCATACATAGCTTCTGCCCGTTTCCTAAACTCATCGGAATATGCCTTGCCCTCCTGGTCTGCTAATTTTCTTCCTTTTAGCTCAAACCACAGATCAGAAAGAGTTGTTTCTCCTTCCCGTATAACCGCATACTCACGATCAAAAAGAGACTCCACAAAGGCGATATTACCCAGAGCCATTGCCACAACTCCAGCGGTAATCCGAATTCGTTCATACTGCTGAAAACTTTCTGGTAACCCAGAGAAGCACTCCCACGCCTCTTCATACTTTTTGGCATCTCGCAGGAGTAGTAGATACTCTTCGGCAAAAGCAACATCAGGTGGATTGAGAGCTATCGCTTTTCGCATACAGTCAATTGACTCTCCATGATTACCTTGATCTTTACTGGCAATAGCAAGATTGCGATACGCCCAAGCAGAGGGTTGCAATGCTATAGACTCCTCCCAATAAGCGACTGCCTGCTCTCTCTGATCATTCTCATATGCGACTACCCCTGCATGCAGCAGGGCATACCAGTTTCTCCCCTCAGAGGTATTTAAGCTCTTCTCAATAAGTGGCTTCCAGAGATCCTGAACCATCCAACTTGGGGGTATTTGTTCTGGCTCTATGGGCGTAATGACTCCTTTGTGTAGTAACTCTAACCAAGGGTACTGCTCTGCTCCTATGGATGAAGTTGGAAATGGTAATCCCACAAGAAGATCTCGATAATCGTCCCTTACATCGGAGGAAAAAGACACACTATCGAGTCGTGCAAGTTCTAAGGCTCCAAACCCACTACCCATATGGAGAATTTCCAAAGGTTTGCAAGATACGGATTGAGCAAAATGCTCCTCCTTAGCCAAAAAATCACTCTCCGGTGATACTTCTGCTATTTTTTTTGCAATCGCATTGAAAGCTGTAGCATAGTCCTGGCAAAGATATGTTTCTGCATCCATCTGAGTAGATCCAAAACCCTGTAACCATTGAAACGTACTACATTCATCCATGATAGTTCCATGCATCTGGGTTGGTGATATACCTGCCTGTATTTCTACATATCGTGTTTTTCCATCAGATAAAAAGTCCTGCCAGTGGTTACCTCCCTTATGGGTCCCCCAACAAAACATTTTCCGATACCGTAATGGATCGGTTGACATATCAAAAAAGAGATGATTATCACCATAGGCTGCAACCTCATAATAACTCTTCTGTTTTGGGTTTTGAAAGAAGTACTCATCCGCAAAGGTTATTCTTGCTGGATATGATGAGTCAATATTTGGCGATGATGGTAAGTATGGCATAGTGTCATATCCATACCCGTGTTGATTACTTGCCATTCCTAGGGGGTCAATATAGATAACCTCCTGGGTTGAAGAGAATACTCGTAGGTCTTCTGTTTGGTCAACCGCAATATTGGTCCACCAGTACATAGAGGTTTTTTGAGGATTGAGATTCGTAATCTTAGTGTATGCGTACAGCATTTCAGATCCCTGTGGAAGATGAAAATCAATCTGCCAAAAAACTCCCTTAGAGCGATCAAAATCGTATATTCTTAAAAATTCCTCTCCCTCAGAAGCAACCTTGGCGGCAAACACAGAAGAGCAGGTATGAAAAGCATGCCCCACATGTCCAACATTCCACTCAATTCCTCCAGAGAACCACGCCTCTCTGATTGCTAAATTTGCAGGACGGAATACGGGATTCCGAGACAACAACTCTCGCTGTTGATCTTTATTCCAAAGAGAGATAAGTCGGCCTCCAAGCTCCGGTAAAAAGGTAGCCTTAAGCTTATCATTCTCTAAGATAATACCTTTAAACTGCATTGGTTTTAATTCTCGGCTATATCTATCCTGCTTTTTATAAGGAAGTATCCGAGGTCCTGTCTCATACCCGTACAGCTCTTTTTTCTCTTCTGGAAAGGGCTCAATAAAATTACAGCTACTCCCCCGCTCTTTTGCCTTAAAATATGGTAATGGGTTTTCTCCTTTCAGAAGAGCTCCATCCATGGTAACCGTTTTACTATATATCGACATACACATCTCCTATTTACACCTGTCTTTTCTAGCGTACTTCACCTAAAGGCAGAACACAAGTAACACTATTTTTCTTTTCTTATCTCTTTTTTACATCTCCCTATATTCACTTGGGGTCTTTCCTGTATATTTCCGAAATGCCCTAGCAAATGAGGGAGAAGAGTCATACCCTACGGCCTGTGCTATATCTTGAATTTTATCGTTGCTCTTTAATAACAATTCAACAGCCTTATTCATTCTCATGCCCAAAATGTAATCATACAGATTAATATCCATACTTTCTTTAAAAAGTCTAGATAGGTACGCAGGGTTA
Source organism: uncultured Spirochaetia bacterium (assembly GCA_964492025.1). Lineage (GTDB taxonomy): Bacteria > Spirochaetota > Spirochaetia > CAZBHR01 > CAZBHR01 > CAZBHR01. The sequence continues at coordinate 4,126 of CAZBHR010000001.1, forward strand.
TAGTTCACCAAATCCGCCATTCGTACAAGAGATAAATCTGCATCGATATTATTATGAATATAATTTACCACCTTAGCTACTGAGTTATGTGTCTCCGCTTGATGGGTAGAGAACCGGTGATTCATAATGGTATCTACCAATGTAATAAGATACTCTGTAGCTTGTTTCCAGTTAGAATGAACATCAACCCTAAGGAGTTTATCAATATCAATTACTTCAATCAGGTCAGTTGTAAGATTCCACTCATTTACATATTTAAGAACAACACAGGCAATTCTATAGTATATTTCTAATGCAGAGCTACAGCTAAAACTATCTACAGTAGAGAGAGGATCTAAATAATAATGAAGTAACTCTAGGGTTTTGGTTTTGCTTCCAAACTCTATGTATCCCTCTAACTCCCTTACTTTAAGAAGCTCCGCAATTCTATCAGATATCTCTACATTCCCATGTACAAATGGCTCGGCTACAGAAAGGGCAACAATTGATCCACCTAACTCCCCTTGACGATACCCTAGGCGCTGTTTTATCTGTCGATAGGTCTCACGAACCTCAGCAAACCCCAACATGCTACTAGTATATACAAAGGAGACTTCATCACCTCCCAACTGCTTAATCTCTGACTGTGCATACTCTAAGGGTGTTAGAATATCTCGGGAACCAAGCTCTTTTCCTGCAAGGGGCTGTAAAATCCATATGTACATACCCATTTCAGATCGGTAGTATGCTACGGTAAAATCTTTACTCATATTTGCATACACAATATTTTTTAGATACAGCTCTTTTTCGCTGATTTGTGTAACATCAGCACCACCAGACACTTCCACAAAAGCTCCAACAATCCAGAGAGGATGACTAAGGTCTATAGGAATATCTAGGGTGTTTAGTCGTGATTGCACAATATCTTGAGAACCAACAACACCAAAAAGCACCTGCTCAACACACCGGTTTCTTAACAAAGGATGTGCCTCTTTAACCTGCTCTTCTAACTGGATAATCTCTTTCTCTTTTCCAATACGTTCCTGTATCTCTGTAATAACCTCTTGAACAGTTTGTACAATAACCTCTTTAGATTCCAATTTGGTAAGATACCTCACATGACCCTGCTGTATTGATTCATAGATGGTATCAAACTCCTGAAAACCACTTAAAAATATGATTTGACATTTTGGCCACCGAGTTCGTACTTGCTGAACCATCTCCAAACCATTCATATGGGGCATTTTAATATCGGATACAATAATATCTATTCGTATCTCCTCTAAAGTTTGCAGTACCTCTTTAGCAGAGTAACAGGTGGTTACCTCTAACTGGTGTTCAAAGGATGTAGTAATAATTTTTGTGAAATAGTTAGCAACATCTATCTCATCATCAACTAAGAGTAATCGTAGCATCTGTAGTATCCTCCTTAGGAATAGTAATACGAACTTCAAGACCTCCCAAGGAGCTTCTCTGTACAGTTATACCGCTTCGCTCTCGTCCATACCGCAGTTGTAACCTTCTATGAATATTGATCATTCCTGTAACCTCACCACTCCTAGACTCTAATCTCTCAACAAGAATATTAATAGTCTTATCAGAAACAGATCCGTTATCAGCAATAATAATAGAAAGAAGATCTCCTGCTTCATAAAATGACATGGTCAGATCACCCTCTATCTCAGATGACTCTAGGGCGTGCTCAAATGAATTCTCAAGTATCGGTTGAATTATGAGACGAGGAACCTTTAAGTTTTCAAAATCCTCTGGTAAAGGATCAAACCGTAGGGTCATTCTATTGCGAAACCTCGCATGCTGAATGCTTCCATAGAGCATCGCATATTCAACTTCCTGCTTTAGGGTCACAAGTTCTTGGGTATTTCGGGTAACATACATAAAGAACTTACCAATATCACGGCTAAACCGTGCAGCAAATTCCAAATCACCCGCTTCAATACGGTAGCTCAATGTTAAAAAACTATTGTATAGGAAGTGAGGGTTAATCTGAGCTTGAAGCTGTTTTATCTCTGCTCTATTTACCAACAGTTCCTGCTTTAACACCTGCTCAACTAAGTTATGAATTCTACCACTCATCCTGTTAAAACTTTCGTAAATATACTTGAATTCATCATTTCTATAATGGTGGATTTGTACCGCATCATCAGTATTTGCAATCTCCTCAAAGGCGTGTACAAGCTTTTCTAGTGGACGATGGACTATCTCCCTTAACACCTTAGCAAATAGTAAAACAGCAACAAAGGAAAATAGGAAAAAGAGAGCAACAAGGAGTCTATATCTCCGAAGTCCAGCAAAGGCTATTCGAGTATCTAGGTAACGAACAAATAAGAGATCCCCAACGCCTAAACTTCGAATTGAAACATGGTAACTCTCTCCGCTAACCTTAATCTGTTGAATATCTCTACTCATTTCAGTCTGATCATTATCTACAAAATAAAGATCTAACACATCAACAATAGCATGCTCCGTAGGCATTAGCTCCCTTTTGCCAATAAAGGTCTCCGATTGAGGATGGAACAAGAACCCCTCTCCCTCAGAGTATGCGGACTGAGAGTCCATGTACTGAATAATATTATCTCGGCTCACAAAGCCCACAACAGCAAATCTGGGTTCCTTTTCTGGAGTCTTATAGGAATAGGGAAATTCTGAAATTAGGTAAATCCCATCCTCCGTAGCTTGGATAGATGTATCATACTCCTGTAAAAGGAGTCGCTCTTGATGAGAAATTTGTTGAATTGTATCGGAGGTAATTGTTTTCCCAATCACAGGAAGTAACACACTGATAGAATCAATAAGTTGGCTACTTGTTTTTATGGACTCCGTTTTATCTTGAACCTCTAATACAACCCTTGATCTTTCATAATTACTAAACTCTCCAATATCCATACCAAGTTTAGTAAGCTCCCAGTTATTACTCAAGTCATACTGTAGAGCTAAAATTCTTCGAAACTCATTGGTAAGATTACTAGATAGGTTTTTGCTAATTGCGGAGTTATGATTAATAATCTCTTTATTAATCATTCGAACCCCCTGATTATAAATACCAAAGGCAGCGGTAGAGAGCAGTAATATTCCTATAATAAAGGCAACTAGAAACCTTGTGTATATAGATACAGACTTTATTAATCGCACCAACTCCTCCTATACAATGCTCTATTATACCATAAATTTCACCTTTTGCGAGTGGATACTCACAATTTCCCCTTGACAGGTATAAAAAAATCAACTTTCCTAATATTAGGAGGCTTACATGAGTCAACTGAAACAGCAGTTAAAGGCTATCCGATTTGATTTCCCAGACTATATTCCCATGCATTTCCATATTAACGATGCCTGCTGGGAGTACTATGATCAAAAAGCACTCTTTCATCTTATGAAAAACCACCCCTTTCTTTTCCCAAAACACACTCGCCCTTTCAAAAGTCGCTTTGGCAAGTTTACCCCTAAGTACAGCCTTGTGGCACAAAAGAACAGCCCCTTTACCGATGACTGGGGGTGTCTTTGGGAGACAACAACAGATGGAATTACGGGAACCGTGACAAAGCACCCCCTAAAGGATTGGGCTGACTTTGAGTCATACACTCCTCCTGACCCAAAAACATGTATGGGAATTGGACCGATTAACTGGAAAGCAGAGTCCATACGTGTAGCTCTAGCAAAGAAGATTGATGGGTTTGCAATGGGTGGACTGAGACATGGACACACCTTTTTACAGCTTTGTGATATACGGGGTTACGAGAATCTTATGTTTGATATGTTTGATGGACATCCGCTCCTTCCAAAACTTATAGAGCAGATTGAGTCATTTAATACTGCTATTATCTCTCGGTACGTAGATATGAAGGTTGACCTGATGAGCTATCCTGAAGACCTCGGAATGCAGATTGGACCAATGGTCTCACCCGATCTTTTTAGAAAGTATATTAAACCGGTGTATCAACGGATGATGAAACTGGCAAGAGATAAGGATATTGCCATCCATATGCACTCAGATGGACACCTTCACGCTCTTATTGACGATATTATTGAGGGTGGTGTTGATGTAATTAATTTACAAGATTTAGTAAATGGAGTTGATTGGATTGCTGAAAAGTTCTCAGACAAGGTGTGTGTTGACCTAGATATAGACCGCCAAGAGGTTACTATGAATGGAACACCAAAAGAGATTGATGAGTTAATTGGTTATGCAGTAAAACATATTGGATCTAAGGCAGGAGGTCTTATGATGACATACGGTCTCTACCCAGGTATCCCTGTGGAGAATATTGAGGCCCTTATGGATGCAATGGAGAAGTACGCATTTTTCCATAAGAACTCATAAGATGTATCTTTATGGTATAAAAAAGCCCCTCAATGAGGGGCTTTTGCTTCTACAGGATAACCTACTATACCACAGTTGTAGGATCTACGTTATGTTGTTCCATCTCTAGGAAAAAACGTTGGGTACCAACCTTAAGCTCTAAGGTTGCCGCATCGTCTACTACAAGGGTTGCCGATGGGTGTAGTTGAATTGCACTACAGGTCCACATATGGTTTACGCCCTCTTCAACGGTGTGTCGCAAGGCTCGAGCTTTACCAGCTCCTGTAATAAGCACTAATACCTCTCGGGCATCCATTACGGTACCAACACCTACGGTAAGAGATGTTTTAGGTACTTGATTTACATCGTTGTTAAAGAACCTAGAGTTTGCAATAATTGTATCCTCTGTGAGTGCCATTACTCGAGTTCGAGAAGAGAGTGACGACCCTGGCTCATTAAAAGCGATATGTCCATCATTTCCAATTCCTCCCATAAAAAGATCAATTCCACCAACTGCAAGTATAGCCTCTTCATACGCCTTGCACTCCGCATCTAGGTCTGATGCATTTCCATTAAGAATGTGAACATTCTCCTCTGGTATATCTATGTGGGAGAAAAAGTTGTTCCACATAAAGGAGTGGTAGCTTTCTGGGTGCTCCTTAGGAATTCCTACATACTCATCCATATTAAAGGTTATTACATTTTTTGCAGAAAATTTCCCAACCTTATGTAACTCAATAAGTGCCTTATAAGTTCCTAAAGGTGTTGACCCTGTTGGTAGTCCCAATACAAAAGGTTTTGTCTCTGTTTTATTATGCTCTGCCACTCTCATAGCAATATATGATGCAGCCCAAGTTGACACATCTTGATAGGTGTCTTTAATTACTAATCTCATAGTTCCCTCCAAAAAGACCTCCAGAAAACTGGAGGTCTTTCAATAATATAAGGTTGACTACTTTTTGTAAAGTGGTCGCTCTTGGTATGTTGTATGAAGTAAATCATGAGCTTTATGACTCATTGGTTTCTCCAAGAAATCTTTGTAAATAGCTTGAATTTCTGGGTTCTGATGGGAGCATCGTTGTACGCTCTTTTCATCATCCTTATACATACCAGCAGTTCTTGCCGCACGGATAGAATCAACATCTCCCGCTGCGTAGGGCTGACCACCACCAGCTATACAACCACCCTGACAAGCCATTACTTCAATAAAGTGGTATGGAGATGGTTTTCCTTGGTTTCGAGCTTCTCTAATCTCTTTCATAAGAGTAGATACATGTGCTATTCCATGGGCAATTGCAACATTAAGGGTTGTATCACCAACTTGAATAGAACCTCGTCGTACACCATCGGTGCCTCGAACCGCATGAATATTGTAATCCTCTAACTCTTTTCCTGTTACAAGGTAGTTTGCAGTTCTTAGGGCTGCTTCCATAACTCCACCGGTAACACCAAAAATAGTACCTGCACCACTGTAGTTTCCAATAGGAGAATCAACCGTACTAGGTTCAACCTGCAAGAAGTCAATTCCCATAGCCTTAATAACCCGAGCTAACTCTCGAGTAGTAAGTACAAGATCTACATCGGGAGCGCCTGAAGCCATCATGTTGTTATCTCTACCAATCTCAAATTTCTTTGCTGTACAAGGCATAATAGCTACAGAAAAAATATCCTTAGGCTGTAACCCTTTTTTCTCAGCAAAGTACGTTTTAGTAATAGCTCCCTGCATCATCATGGGAGATTTTGCAGTAGAAAAATGGGGAATCATATCGGGATAATATTTTTCCATGTAGTCGGTCCAAGCAGGACAGCAGCTAGTAATTTGTGGTAGAATAGCATCTTTTTGACCAAGTCTTTCAACAAGCTCAGAACCCTCTTCCATAATGGTAAGATCCGCCGCAAAGTTTGTATCAAATACGGAATCAACTCCAAGCTTACGAAGTGCTCCATACAGTCGCTCTGTCTCAATCTGCCCTGGCTCTTGTCCAAAGGCCTCTCCTATAGCAACACGTACCGCAGGTGCAACCTGAACTGCTACGTGTAACTTATCATCCATGAGGGCGTTAAGAAAATCCTTAGTATCATCTTTCTCAAAGATAGCTCCAACTGGGCAGTGGGCAGAACATTGACCACACCCGATACAGGGACTTTCATCAAGAGATACTTCGCCCGCAGGAAGTACCTGAGTAGTATCTCCTCGGCTTACAAATTCTAAGGCCCATACATCCTGTAATTTTTGACATACGTTTACACATCGACCACACTTAATACACTTTTCTGGGTGTAGCTCAATGGAGGTTGATTTGTCCACAGGAAGTTCTGGAACACGGTGTTCAAAGGGTTGCTCACGAATACCGAAGTCCGCTGCAAGGTCTTGAAGCTCACAAGTACCATTCCGACCACAGGTTAAGCAGCTGTTTGGATGGTTTGAAAGAATCAACTCAATTACGGTCTTTCGAGTTTGATACAACTCTGGGTCGTGGGTAATAATAGACATTCCCTCAGCAACAGGAGTTGCACATGCTCGAAAAAACTTAGGAGAGTTTTCTAGCTTTACTACACAGATACCACACGCAGCCCAAGGCTCAACATCTGGGTGGTAACACAGTGTTGGTACATCTATTCCTGCCTGCTTTGTAGCCTGCAATATGGTGGATCCAGCCTCTACTTCTAGGGCTGCTCCGTTTACTTGTACTGTTATCATTTTTGCCATGAACTTCTCCTTACTCTACAATAACTGCATCAAATTTGCAGACATCAAAACATACACCACACTTAACACAATCTTCGTTGTTAATTACGTGAGGAGCTTTTCTCTCTCCTGCAATTGCGTTAACTGGACACTTTCGAGAACATACGGTACATCCAATACACTTCTCTTCATTGATAGTATAAGAGACAAGATCCATACACTTTTTCGCTGGACATTTTTTATCCACAATGTGCGCACGATACTCATCCTCAAAGTAGTGAATAGTTGAAAGAATTGGGTTTGGTGTAGTTTGCCCAAGTCCACAGAGTGAAGCTTTTTGCATTGCCCGACCAATCTCTTTCATCTGGTCAAGATCTTCAAGCGTTCCTTTTCCATGGGTAATTTTACTTAGTATGTTGTAAAGGCTCTTACCACCAATTCTACAGGGTGAACATTTACCACAAGATTCATCTACAGAGAAGTCCAAGTAGAATTTAGTTACATCTACAATACAGTCATCCTCATCCATTACAATCATACCACCAGATCCCATCATAGATCCAAGAGAGATAAGAGTATCGTAATCAATAGGATAATCTAGGTAGTCCGCAGTAAGTACCCCACCAGAAGGTCCACCTGTCTGAACAGCTTTAAACTTTTTCCCATTAGGAATACCACCACCAATCTCAAAAATGATCTCTCGAAGGGTGATTCCCATAGGAACCTCAACAAGACCGGAGTTTTTAATTTTACCAGTAAGAGCAAATACCTTAGTTCCCTTGGATTTTTCTGTACCAATTTTAGAGAACCACTCACCACCCTTGAGAAGGATAACAGGAATATTCGCCCAAGTTTCTACGTTATTAATACAGGTAGGCTGTCCCCAAAGTCCTTTTACAGCAGGGAATGGAGGTCGTGGTCTGGGAGTACCTCTTTCACCCTCAATAGAAGCAAGAAGCGCAGTCTCCTCTCCACATACAAAGGCACCAGCACCAAGTCGAATCTCAACGTCAAAGTTAAAACCAGTTCCAAAAATATCATCTCCTAAGAGACCATACTCCCTTGCCTGCTTCATAGCCACCTCAAGTCGGCTAATTGCAAGTGGGTACTCTGCTCGAATATAAATATATCCTTTACTAGCACCTACGGTATAACCGGCAATTGCCATTGCCTCAAGTACTGTATGGGGGTCTCCCTCAAGCGTACTTCGATCCATATACGCCCCTGGGTCTCCCTCATCGGCGTTACAAACAATATACTTTGTAGGGTTATCTACCTCTTTGGTAAACTTCCATTTCATCCATGTAGGAAATCCCGCACCACCACGTCCTCGTAATCCAGAGATTTTAATCTCCTCAAGAACCTGATCTGGGGTCATCTCAGTAAGAGCTTTACCCAAGGCTTCGTACCCTTGTCGAGCAATATATTCATCAATATTTTCTGGATCAATAAACCCACAGTTACGGAGTACAATTCGGAACTGCTTTTTGTAAAACTGTAGATCATCAACTCCACCAGGTGCATCGGATGCAGACCCTTCCTCTTTATAGAGAAACTTCTCTACCAGACGTCCCTTCACAAGATGCTCTGCAACAATCTCTTTCATATCCTCAGGAGTTACCTGTACATAGAAAGCATCCTCAGGAAGAACCTTAACAATAGGCCCTTGCTCACAGAAACCGAAACAACCAGTTTTCACAACCTGAACATCATCGGCAATGCCAAGTTCTTGACACTCCTTCTTAAGGTTTCGGTAAATCTCGTCAGCCTTAGATGACTCACAACCGGTACCACCACACACCAATACATAGTTTCTATAGCTCATTTACGCATCTCCCAAAATATCCGCAGAGGGTCGATCATACACGTGATTTTCCACAAGTCTTCCCTGCTCTATATGTTCTGCTACAATCTGTTTTGCTACTTCCCCATCAACCTTGCCATAAATAGTTTTTGGCATATCGGGAGCGATAACCTCAACAGTTGGCTCCGCATAACAGAGTCCCATACACCCACTTTGGGTTACGGTTACGTAGTTAAGATTTTTCTCGTTAAGTACCTTAATAAAAGTATCGAGAGTATCCTTTGCACCGGCAGCAATACCACAGGTTCCCATACCAATAACAATATTCACAGTTTTCCCTGCGACATCTCGCCTTTCAAGCTCCTGTTGTTTACTCTCTCGAAGCTTTTTAAGATCCTGTAATGTCATCTTTGCCATATATACCTCCTGGTAAATTAATACAATTCTATTTCCGCACTCTCTACAAATTGAGAGAGCAGTTGAAGTGAGCCCACAGAAGAAAAATCTCCAAGTGCCTCCAGTAAATCCTTTCGGCTTAACTCATAATGTTTCTCTTCTACGGCCCGATACACGGAGAGTTCAAACTCTCCGGGATATGTAAGAGCAGCAACTAAAAAAGATACCATATTTCCAAGGGGTGGTGCATCAAGATGGTCAAGGGGGAGTTCAAAGGTTACTTCAGTACCTTTTCCAACTTGGGAAGTTATATCCCAACTACCACTCACTTGCTCTACCATTTGAATAAGAAATGGAATTCCTAAACCGACCTTCCTTGCTGTATGCTTTTTTCCATCCGTATAAAATGGATCTTTTACTCGCTCCAACACCTCACTAGACATACCCAATCCATTATCCTGAATCAAACATGCTAGTTTCTTGTTAGTAGTTTGTACTACACGTAGATTGATTATCTTAGCTTCTGCCTCAACACTATTTTGAAACAGATCTAAAAGACAATCCACCACGGTGTAGTGCATATTAGCCCTTTTTCTTAAAGTTTGCGATAATCTCTGGAAGTTGGTCAGTAGTTATTTTACCAAACACCTCTTCCCCTACCACAGCAACGGGAGCAAGCCCACAACAACCTACACAACGAACAGCCTCAACAGAGAATAGTCCATCTTCGGTAACCTGATTTACGGGAACACCTAAAAGGTTTTCAAACTCCTGAATAACATCCTGTCCACCCTTAAGGTAACAAGCTGTTCCCATACAAATTTGGAAGTTATACTTACCTGGTTTTTTCATTTTGAAAAAATGGTAGAAGGTCATTACTCCGTAAATCTTTGCCAGGGGACAGTTGATAAGTTCTGATATCTTAATTGCCGCTGCCCTAGGAATGTACCCAAACTCCTCTTGAGTTCTGTGCAAAATCATAATAAGATTTCCCGGTTTATCCTTCCACTGCTCTATAAAAGCCAAAAGCTCGGGAGAGAATGTGCTTCCCTCGTTCGCTGAATCTGCCATGATTCCTCCTTGATTTCCTTGGGAAACATGGTAACACAATCATAGTAGATTTACAACTATTTTCTTTTCATTGATTGCTAGATTTTTCACAAAATCCCCAATAGTAGAGGTAAATTGCAAGGAGAGTTTCATAAAATGCAACAAAACACAACAATGAAAATATTTACATAAAATAGTAGCAAAAAATAACAGGTAATACCGAGTATGAATTCCTATTTTTACATAAAAAAAGCGATCCTTTAAGGATCGCTTTTCTACATAGAACTCGTAATGTAACAGAAATTATGCTTTGGCAATTGCCTCTTTCATCTTTCCGTGTTTTACCGCAGCATTACACTGCTTACAGATAGTAAGTTTCTTCTCATCAACTTCAATCTCATACATAACTTTTATTTTTGTTCGTTTACAAAGAGGACAATCTCCTCGTCCATTACTCTCAAGCTCTCGAATTCCAGAACCTCTGTGTGATTTTCCCATGGTATCTCTCCTAAAACGTATTAGCGAAACTATCCTATCTACTTTCCAAAAAAAAGTCAAGGTGTATAGATTGGAGGTTCTGTGGGGATACCGTAAATTCTTTTAATCGTGTAGATATCCCAAGGAGTATAATAGGTGTTTCCATTTTCACTCCCCCACAACTTCTTATTCAATAACCCTTCAATATCATTACTCCCATCTTTTCGCCATACACCATACTTCTCACCATCATAATACCTTGTTCCATAGATCATAGCAGAATTATAATCAAATGGAGTATCATAATGTTGAGAAACAGGAATAGTGGTAGCATGAAAAAGCTGCCCCCACCAGCTCTGTTTGATATATGGGATTACATCGTAGTTAACTCGAAGATCTGCGGAAGAGTACGGAGGTATTGGCCTTATATCCACATAGGTATCCCTATCAGGCCTTTGATGTTCATGGAGTAGCCCTAAAACATGTCCTATCTCATGAGATATAACCAACTCGGAATAATCATTTTCTTTATTGATGAGGGTTTCATTATCAATAAAGAACGTAGAAAGCCACTTAATACCTATCCCATTTACCTGAGCAGGAGTAGTGCCGAGTTGATCCTTTTTTATTCGGAGGTACCTCTCTCCTGCGTAATACTTTAGTTGCAACCAAGAGGTATTATCATGAGATAAAAAGGTTAGACCGGTACCATCTGCAATTTCTTTAATTCTCTCATCTAGCCAGACCTTATCTTTTGAAGATAGGGACGCATCAAAAAAGTATGGTACAGTTTTATTTGGCCAGTAGGAGACACCGTAACCCCAATCTCCCACAAAACCTCTACTTACACGGGTATCATAGAGTTGTGATCTAAACACATACTCCGCAAGAGAAATAGTATCTATTCCTAAGTCAATAATGCCATATTTGGAGGTAACCGTATAGGGATCTCCAATTTGATTACCTTGAATATCGTAATCCACAACCGTAATGTTGATAGGTGACAAGTTCTCAATAGATGTCTCAAGCTTAGCCATTATCTGACCCACTTGATTGGAGAATTCAGGGTAATCCTCAAAAAGAGATCCTATCATGGCATCTTCCTCATGTGAGAGGCCTGTAAAAAAATCTCCACCAGAGAATCTCGCAGTGATATAAGCACCGCCCTTTGCACTCTGTAAAAATGACTCTAAGGCAACAATGCGTGAATCACTGGATAGTTTTGCCTTTGGTAATACATCAGGCATAATTTCAAGAACTTGATCTAATGTATCATCAATCATCTCTTGAATTATGGGGTATTTTGGTGGATCTATAAAATAGTTACTCTGACTACAGCCTATTACGAAAGTAGAGATTGCAACCACAAGGGAGACCAATATAAAAACTTTTTTCATAACACTCCCCTTCTAAATTAGCTCAGCCATAGAATACTTCTACTTATTCATTCAACAGTTTTTAGGTTATGATAAAATAGAGAAAGTTTCAATATAAGCTACTAAAATTCCACTTAATTATTAGGTCATTAAACTACTCTAAAAGTAGGTAAACTATTCCATTGTCAAGGGTAATCATAATTTGTAGTACGCTACCACTTTGGGGGTGTAAAAATTTCCATACCCCCTCTGGTAGCTCGGGAAGTACTGTAGGAATCCCCTGGCGAGCAAGTACCGCACCACCACCTCTATTCAATAGTTCATTACTTGAAACCCACATTCCAGAAGGTAATCCATGGAGTGAGACTTCATATAACTTGCTATTTTTAAAGGGCCCAACTTTTCCATGAATAAGATACTCGATAAGTTGTGTTCGCTGCAAGTTCCAAGGATTAGGGTGTTGGTATATTACATCACTAAGTGCCATTAGGTTGGTCTCTGTTAAAAGAGGGAATATCTCTGGTCTTGATATAATGGTATCGCACAACCATCCATCTATGGGAGTTAGCTCTGCAGAGATATTTCCATAACTCCCTCTGGGAATAATAGCTCCGTAAGGTTTTACACCACCATAAGGATACCCAACTATGGGGGTATCAATCCCTGGAATAATAGGAACCTCCAAAGAACCACTCTCTGGTTGCCACACAACCTGTACAACTTTCCCTTCCCGAGAAAAATACTGCACCCGAATTGAGTGTCCCTCGGTAGGCCATGAGGGAGGATTCGAAATAGATATACTTGCGTACTGAGTGGCAAAAGGAGCAACACAGGAAAAGAGCGTTACTCCTAGGAGTATTACAAACAACCATAGATATCTCATACCTATATAACTCTTTTTTTTGTTGTTTTACTTCTAACCTCATCTTTTTCATAAAAAATTATCGATAAACATTAAATTATTATTGACAATCAGAAAAACAAAAGCTACACATAAGAGTATAAGGAGGATATCTATGAGTTCATCAAATAAAGCTCAAAAAGCAAGTAAGGGTATGGCAAAATTTTTACATGTATTATATATCATTAATATAGTACTCATGGTGATTATAGCACTGGGATTTCTCAGTATCATACTCTTTGGTACAGAATTTTCGGAAGGCAGCATATCCATAACGGCCAGAGGCGGCATGAGTTTTCCTATGGATATTAATAATATGAATAACTTTATCACAACTATCATCATATCTTTTATTGGCCTTATAGCATTCATGATTATTCTCAAGTACACAACAAGTATATTTGAAGATATAGGCAATGGAGAAACACCATTTACACAAAAGCAGATTGACAGGATTAAGAGAATCTCCATAACCCTTGTGGTTATGGGAGTAATAGAAAATATAGCGGTTGTTCTATGGAGTTATACAACATCATGGGCCTCCCCTATTCAAATTGATTTCCGAACATTTGTTATGGCTTTTATTGTATACTGTATTGCACTGATTTTTGACTACGGGTGTGAGCTACAACAACTTTCCGATGAGACTATATAGTATGGCTATTATATTACGATTAGACCGAGTTATGGCAGACAGAAAGATATCACTCAATGAGTTAGCTGAACAGGTTGGCATTACCAATGTAAATTTATCAAAGATAAAAACAGGTAAGGTGAGCGCAATTCGTTTCTCCACATTAGAGGCGATATGTGAAGCTCTCCAATGCCAACCAGGAGATATTCTAGAGTATCAACTTAATTCTCAAGATAAAATTGATTAAGAATTTCTCCGAGGAGTTCTGGGGCATCTAGGTTCACTACATGCCCTGAACCCTCTACCCATCGAAGTGTACTATGTGGAATAGTAGCATCCATATGGATTGAAGCTTTCTTGGTAACCTTATCATTATCTCCACAGAGAATTAAAGTTTTACAAGAGATACCTTCCAAGCTTTGAGAAAAGTCGAGATTCTTCATAGATGATGTTAGGGTAAAAAAGTCTTTTTTTGTAATCCCTAGAGAGAGAAACATCTTATTGGGAAAAAATCGAAAGATAAAATTCTGTAGAGAGAACACTTTTTTGGGTATTGTATACTGGGTACCAATAAGCACAAGGGTTCTCACCTTTTCTGGATACTCTATGGCATACTGAAGAGAGAGAATACCGCCCAAAGAGAGGCCACAAAGGTGTATGGGCTCTGTATAAGTAGCACTACAATAATCTACAAAAGCTCTGTAAAGTTCTGAATATGTAAGCCCTTTGCCCTGCTCAATAAAAGAGAATAAATCTGGGCAGTCCGTAGGGATACTCTCATCTAAAGATCCTAAGGTACTCTCCCAACTTACACTATTCTGACCTAGTCCATGAACAAACAACACCATAAACTACTTCCTATCCGAGTGATAACCACCGAGTACTCGTACATAGGTAGCCTCTTTTGCAATCTCTTCTACCGCCTTTATATAGTTTTGATAATCCCTAATCTCCGCTTCTACAAAAAACATATACTCCCAGGGCTTTCCTGCAATTGGTCTAGACTCAAGTTTCTTCATGTTTACCTGATGGTTTCGTAACACCTCAATTGCCGCAAAAAGGGACCCCGCTTTATCGGGAAGAGAGAATACAAATACTCCACGATTCCACTCCTCTTGGGGTTGATCATTCTTCCGTTGAATAACAAAAAATCTGGTAAAGTTACTTGGATCAAATTCAATAGACTCCTGCAAAATTTCCATACCGTAGGTCTCGGCTGCCCCTACTCCTGCAATGGCTCCTAAGGTAGGGTCGTTGGTCTCTTTTACATGAGCCACCGCTCCAGCGGTATCAAAGAAAGGGATCTCCTGAAATCCATGCTTTCGTATAAAGGGGTTACACTGTGCCAACCCTTGGGGGTGAGAACATACCTTTGTTATCTGCTCTAAGGAGCTTCCAGGAACCCCAATAAGATTGTGAACAATACGGAGTTGCTGCTCCCCAATGATTGTAATATCGGGGTGCCGTATGAGGAGGTCAAAATTTCTTGTAACCGTACCTGCTAAGGAGTTCTCCATGGGGATAATTCCATAATCCACACTCCCATCTAATACCGCATCAAATACATCATCAAAGGTTGGTCTTTCAACACCCTCTGCGCTGGATCCAAAATAACGCCGAAGGGCTGACTCACTATATGCCCCCCTAACTCCTTGAAACGCAACGGTAACCTGCTGACCTCTCGGCTCAGAAACCATATTTCTTGGTTTGCCTCGTAGAAGAGGAAGCCTTTCAACTTCCTTATTCACCACCGAAGAGAGCACCTGAATATCTCGTACTAACTTTTGAAACTGCTCTGGATAGAGTGACTGAGGACCATCGGATAGGGCTCTATCTGGGTTGTTGTGAACCTCAACCATAATACCATCAGCCCCTGCGGCCACCGCAGCAAGTGCCATGGGAGCAACTTTCTCTCGCAGTCCAGTGGCGTGACTGGGGTCTACAATAATAGGAAGATGACTTAACTGACGAACCACAGGAATGGCACTCAAGTCTAGGGTGTTTCGTGTGGTTGGTTCGTAGGTTCGAATACCTCTCTCACAAAGAATAACATCGTTTGTTCCATGAGCCATAAGGTACTCAGCAGCCATAAGCCACTCTTCTATGGTAGCAGAGAGTCCACGCTTTAAAATAACCGGTTTTTTCTGGGCTCCAACAACCTTAAGGAGCTCAAAGTTTTGCATATTTCTTGCACCTATCTGAAAAATATCCACATAGGTACCAACTAACTCTACACTTCTCGTATCTACAACTTCACTGGTAATAGGAAGGCCAACAGAGTCGCCAGCCTTTCGTAACAGTTTTAGCCCCTCTTCTCCTAATCCCTGAAACGCATAAGGAGAGGTTCGTGGTTTAAATGCACCACCCCGTAATACAACAGCTCCCGCATCCCGTACAGCACGGGCTACAGCCATAATTTGCTCCTCACTCTCTACGGCACAGGGGCCAGAAAAAAGAGCAATTCGCCCTCCTCCTATGGAGACATTTCCTACCTTAACAACAGTGTCTTCCTTGTGAAGCTCCCGTGATGCTAACTTGTAGGGTCTGCTAATGGGTACAGCCCGAGCAACTCCTGGAAGAAGCTCTACAGTTCTTATATCTAACGCACCAGAACCAACTGCGCCTAGTACGGTCTCCTCTTCACCTACGATCTCTCGAACCTGATAGGAGTTTTTTACAAGAGTTTCATGAATATGATCCTTCTCTTCCAAGGTAATCTGTTGCTTTAGTACGATAATCATGCAGAACAGTGTACGAGTTTTTAAAAAAACTAGCAAGATAAGGGAGCTCTCCTGTTCCTTTTTTTTTAACATCCCCCTATGATAGATAGCCGAAGGAGCTACTATGCCAAAGAAAAAGCAAAACACCCGAGTATCTGACCACTACACCGCAAGGGCAAAAAAAGAGGGATACCCAGCACGGTCGGTGTATAAGCTAGAGGAGATTCAACAGAAGTTTAAGCTTATTGGACGAAAAGATAAGGTACTGGATGTGGGAGCTGCCCCAGGAAGCTGGACACTCTATTGTGTACGAGAACTTCTTGATAATTCAGGATCTGTTGTGGCAGTAGACCTACAGGATCATGGTATGGGAACCATTCCTGAAAATGTTACCTTTTATCAGGGCGATGCGTTTAGTCCAGAAATACAAGCACAGATTACGGAACACGGTATCTTTGATTCTATTATCTGTGATGCCGCACCAAATACTACGGGTACAAAAATGGTAGACGTACTCCGTTCTCAAGCTCTGGTAGAATCTCTTATCTACTCCACAGGTAAACTATTAAAACCTCATGGCAATATGGTAATTAAGATTTTTCAAGGTGGAGATGAGCGAGAGATTAATGAACTTCTCCGTCAAGCATTTCATAAGACAAAACGGTTTAAACCACAGGCTTGTAGAAAGGACTCCTATGAAACCTACATTATCTGTATGGACAGACGAGAGGAACCTTTGGAGACCTATGAGGATTACCTATCATAGCGTAGGAAGGTGGAGTTAATCTATGGCATCAACGAAAAGCAGGGTATCAAAAAAATTTCTCCGAGCTATTATGAAGTATGAACTTATTGAAGAGGGAGATCGTGTACTGATTGGAATATCTGGGGGTAAAGACTCAATGACTATGGCGTACCTACTCTCCCATATAAAACCAGAGGCCTTCCCTAAGGGCTTTGAGTGGCACGGAATACACGTGAATACAGACTTTGCAGAGCAAACGGGTAAGGATACCATGTTTACAACCCTTGACAGCTGGGGGGTTCCCTATACGGTACTGAATGTTCCTGTTATGGAAAGACTTAAGGAAGGAGAAACCCTTGGTTGCTACTGGTGTTCCTCTCAAAGAAGGCAAGAACTTCTTACCTATGCGGATACTCACGGATACAATAAAATTGCCCTAGGTCACCATTTAGATGATATTTTAGAAACATTTTTTATGAATATGGTATATAAGTCAGAACTGGCTACCATGGTTCCCAAAATGGAGTACGAAAAGTTTGGGCAAACCATTATTCGTCCACTTGCTCTGGTGCTTGAGGAGGAACTGAGGGAGTTTGTCACAGAGCTAGGAATAGGATCCTCCGTGTGTACCTGCGATTTTAATATGAACTCACACAGACGAGACATGCGAGAGGTTGTTGAGTTTATTGCCCAAGGGGATTATCGTATTAAGGAGAGAATGTATCAAGCCTTATCAAATCCCGTTGCAGCACACCTAGTTCCTAAAGGTAAAAAAGGGTAACCCTGGGTTCTCTCCTAAGAGAGAAGCCCAAGATTTTTTGCAGCCTGAATAAATTGATCAATCTGCATCTCAATTAATTGAAAGCTCCCCTTCCAGAATTCATCTGAACCAAGATCAATACCAACACTCATGGCAACATCTTCGACCGATGCAGCACCGGTTGCACGAAGAAGTGTATCATAGGTGGATCCATAATCAGAACTTGCCTGCTTAGCTTGAGCGTAGATTCCCAAACTAAAGAGTCCTCCAAATGCGTAAGGGTAGTTATAAAAAGGGAGATCCGCACTGTAATAGTGCCCCTTATTAAACCACATGTAGGGGTGAAGATAGTTTTGATCTAGCCCATCTTGGTAGGTTCTTCTTTGAGCATCCTCCATCATAGCACAGAGCTCATCCGCCGACACCTCACCTTCGGATCTTCGAGTAAAAAGAGCGTCCTCAAAGTAGTACCGAGAGAGAATATCTACAATAATTTGAGAGTGCCCCTGTAATGACTCTTCTAACACTAAAAGCTGGTCTTGGGATGAGAGATTTTGAAGCGCCCCCTCAATAACCAAGGTTTCCCCAAAAATTGAGGCGGTCTCTGCCAGTGGCATAGGTGGATTCTGCTGAAGATCTGGCCAATCTTTTAGTACCCAACTATGGTAGGCGTGTCCAAGCTCATGGGCAAGGGTCATAACATCGGAAAAATATCCATCAAAATTAACAAGAACCCTACTCTCCTTCTCTGCTAAAAGAGGACAACAGAATGCTCCCCCAACCTTTCCTTGTTGAATAGGTGCATCTACCCATCGATGCTGTAAAGCGTGATCCACAAACTCACCCATAGCTGGATGAAATAGGGAGTACTGCTCTTTTACAAAAGTACAAGCTCGCTCCCAAGACCATTTCTCTGAGAACTGACCAACCGGGGCAAATAGATCAAAAAATGGGAGTGACTCCTTTCCTAAAATAGCAGCCTTTGCCTGAAAGTATCGCTGAAACATAGGTAAGGATTTCTCCATAGCTCGGATTAATGTATCAAGAGTTCTCTGACTCATTCGAGACGCCTTAAGAGCAGGCTCTACATGAGAGGTATAACCTCTCCGTTTATTGAGGGTGAGATTCCACTGCTTAATTCCATTAAGAGCTGCTGCCATAGCTCTACTATGCCTTTTGGAGAGTTCTAGCTCCTTTTGATACGCCCTTTGGCGTACACTACCATCCGCATCGGTTGCTAGGCTTCGAAGTTCTACAATAGTTTTCTCTTCACTATCACTCCATGTTATAGATTCCTGACTTGTAAGAACCTCCTGAAGTCGGCCCCAAGCATCTGCACCACTTTGGGCAAGATCAGACGCAAGGTCCTCAGACTCTAGGCTCATCTGATAACGAACACTTTCGGCTATCTCCTTAAGATTAAATTGAATCTGCTCCAAATAATAGTTACCCTCAATAAACTCTTCCAAATTTGAGATTTCTGCAAGCTCTTGGGAGAGTAACACCTCACACTTGGTGACCGCAGGTTGGTACTGAGACACCTTATGTAGCCCAAGCAAGGCCTCTTGGTTACTTGTATCTGTAGAGAGTGATAGATGAACAAAACAGGAAAGGGAGGAGTACTGCCTGAAGATTTCTGTAATATCAGCAACACGTTGCTCTACATCATTTGCAGTGGCAAAGCTCTTTTTACCGCCAGCTAAAAAGTTGGTAGTTAAACGGTCTATCTGCTGGATTGCTTGTGCAAAGTCATCTCCATCAAATCCTGAAAATATGGGAGTTAAATCCCACCGTGGTAAACTGCTATTCATACATACTCCTTACTTTTATAACTCTATGCATATAAAAACTAATTGAGCAGCTCAAGAAACTGCTTCTCAGAAACAACTTTGACTCCAAGAGACTCAGCCTTGCTCAGCTTAGAACCCGCACCTACTCCTGCAAGCAGATGGGTAGTTTTTCCAGAAACAGAGGAAACAACCTTGCCTCCACGCTTCTTAATTTCTACCCCAGCAAGAGATCTTGGATTGTACTGCTCAAAACTCCCAGTAATACACCAGCTCTGGTCTGCAAAAATTTGAGGGAGTGTTGGTGTATCAGTACTCTCAGTGAGGGTAAACTGTAATCCTATAGACCTGAGGCTCTCTATAATAGCACGATTCTCATTACGAGAGAGCTCATCGATGAGACTCATAGCACTCTTCTCCCCTAACCCTTTAATAGCGGTAAGACGTTCTAAATCATCATACGTAAGGGCGAACAGTGTATCTATAGAGGTGTACCCATTATCCACAAGAAGCTCCACCATCTTTGTACCAATATCTGGGAGTCCAAGGGATGCAAGCACCTTATCAAAGGGCTTCTCTTTACTCTCTTCAAGAGATTTTTTAATATGGGCAACTTTCTTTTCACCAAATCCAGGAAGTTCTGCAAACCTCTCCCAATCTACGGTGTAGAGATCTGGGAGATCTGTAATAAACCCTTCATCAATAAGTGTTCTAATGGTCTGGGATCCAAGCCCATCAATATCCATCTGGTCTCTACCTACAAAAAAGATAATCCGTCCGTACACCTGTGCAGGACAGTGATAGTTTGGGCAAAAAGTGTGGGCTCCTCGTTGTTCTAAGGCGGTTCCACACTGGGGGCAATCTTTAGGAAGATGCCATAAAGGGTTTCCACTGGACTCTATTACTCTCTCCACAGCAGGAATAACATCACCCCTACGGGATATAGCAACATGGTCACCAATAGATACATCTAACATATCAATATAATCTTGATTATGGAGTGTTATATTAGACACCGTTGTTCCCCCAACCTGTGTAGGTGCAACACGGGCTACCGGTGTAACACGACCACTTCGACCAACCTGAATATCTATTGACTCTACGGTGGTCTCCGCTTCGGGAGCTTCAAACTTCCATGCCATAGCCCAACGAGGATGGTGTCCTGTATATCCTAGTTTTTCCCGTACAGTAACACTGGCCACCTTAAATACTACTCCATCAACCTCATAATCCAATGAAGAGCGCTCTTTGGACAAATCTGATAAATAGGGATCAACCTCAGAGAGATCCTTATGGGATGAGAAGATTTTCCATCGATTTACAGGAAAGCCCAGTGTAATAAGCTCCTGTAAAATTGCCTCATGATCTCCAGGAAGATCAGTGGAGAACCCCTCATAAACAAAAATACGAAGGGGCATCTTGGCTACAGAGCTACTCTGTTTTCGTCGAATAGTACCCGCCGCAAGGTTACGGGGATTTGCATACTCAACATCTCCCTCAAGAGATGAAAACTCAGAGATAGGAATATAGATTTCACCACGAACCGCAACAGTTATGGGCTTGGAAAGAACAAGAGGAATAGAACCTATGGTTTTAATATTATTGGTAATATCATTTCCACGGTACCCATTCCCACGGGTTACTCCTCGTACAAGCACACCTTTCTCATAGTAGAGAACAATGGATACTCCGTCCAGCTTCTCCTCTGCCACAACCTCTACGGGCTCTCCTAAGTCTTTCTCTAACTTCTCAATCCATGCTACCACAGCTTCGGATGAATACCTTTTATCAAGGCTTAGCACTGGAATGGTATGTTCTACTTCGGGAAGATCGGTAGTAAGGTCTGATCCTACACGAAGTGTAGGAGAACTGGGAGACTGTAAATCTGGATAACGAGCTTCTAGGGTAAGAAGCTCGTTAAAAAGTGTATCGTATTCAGAATCAGAAACCTCGGGTTTTCCTAGTACATAATAGGCATGTTGCCACCGTAACAATATATCTCGAAGCTCTTGAATACGCTGTTTTGGTACTCCCATTACTCTTTTAACTCTCGCGTAAAGTCTCGTATAAGCTTAAACCCATCTTTTGCTTCAGAAAACAGTTGATCCATACTCATAAATCCGTGAGGAACACCTTTTATAATATGGGTATCTACAGGAATACCTGCTCGTTTTAATTTAACGTCCATATAGAGAGTATCATCTCGGAGAGGATCAACCTCAGCAGAAATCATAAGTACTGGAGGATGGTTTTCTGGTAAATCTGCTAACACAGGAGAAACATATCGCTCAAGTTCTTGGCCTGGTTTAATGTAGACATCTCTCATATACTCAGCAATCTCTCTATCTAAGAAAAAGTACCCGCCTAGCCGTCCATCAAAATACTCTCTTGATAGGTAAGGAACATCTCGCATATCTAGAGCTGGATAAATAAGAATAGCCCCTTTAGGCATGGGGTACCCCTCATCATAAGCTTTTAAGGTAGTAACTTCAGCAAGGTTACCTCCTGCACTATCTCCTGCAATAAAAAGATTATTAAGATCGCCTCCATAGGATTCAATATTCTCAAAAATCCACTGATATGCTAAAAATGAGTCATTTACTCCTGCAGGGTACGGGTGCTCTGGGGCAAGTCGGTACATAGGAGCAACAACAATAGAATTAGTATAAATTGCCATATTTCTAATAAATCTCTCATATCCCGCAAAGTCACCAGCAGTAAATCCTCCACCATGAATAAAAAGCACCACAGAAGTAGGAGTTGTATCACCCTGTTTTCTTGGGTCACAAATGTACAACTCAATCTCTGAGCCGTCATCAACAACGAGTGAGAGTTGCTCAATTCGCTCTTTCTTTATAGACTTTGATGAAGCTGGAGGAGTAGTACCCAAAGCAGAATCACTTTCCGCTAGGGTTAACACTGTATGCAAAGTATCCAAAAGCATAGCAGAACGTTCAGTAAGCACAACACCAGGTTCTGGGGTCTGCTGAATCTCCTTGAGTTGATCATTAGAATATCCTAAGGTACTCTGCATCATAGTGGTCATACAACCAGTTGTAAAAAGAACCATAATAGCTAAAAGAATCATTATTTTTTTCATAAAGCTAGTGTAGTAAAATTACCACAACTGTTCAATCAGTTTATGGAAATAAAAAAATATATAATAAAACTTATTTATCCCCTTTTTTATATAAAAATACACTCGGCTTCCACCGAGTGTATGAATACATGTTCAAGTATAAAGAGATAATTCACTCTTACCTACTACTTATGATAGACTATTTATTTTGATAATAGAAAAACAGGGTTCGTACCATCTGGCCTGTTCCTCCCGCAGTGTAGTACCCGTATCCAGAATCGGAGTGTGCAGTTCCTGCAATATCAAGGTGCATCCATGGGGTATCTCCTACAAAAGCTCCCACAAAAAGACCAGCACTAATAGTTCCTGCACCAGGACCACCTGCATTTTTTATATCTGCTATTTTAGACTCATTTAATTTTTTATATTCAGGATAGCTTGGTAACTGCCACACACGCTCCCCCGCCTGTATAGAGGCAGATTCTAGGTCTACGTACATCTCTTTTCTATTTGTAACCACTCCTGTGGTAGTGCCTCCCAAGGCAACACACACCGCACCTGTGAGGGTAGCAACGTCAACAACCTCAGTAGCACTCTCCTTAGCAACAACATAGTGTACCGCATCTGCAAGGGTGAGCCGACCTTCTGCATCGGTGTTGCCTATTTCAATACTCTTGCCTTCCATTGAGCCAATAATATCTCCAGGACGGTACGCATTTCCACCAATAGAGTTTTCACAGGCAGCCACTACGGCTACCACATTTCTTTTAACCCCTAGTCGTGCAAGCGCACAGATAGTTCCTATTACCGTAGCAGCCCCTCCCATATCAGATTTCATGTTAACCATAGAGGGTGTTGTTTTTAAAGAAAGACCTCCAGAGTCATAGGTTAAGCCCTTTCCTACAAGACCATCAATAACCGTTGGGTTATCGGGATCTCCTTTATAACGCATAACAATAAACCGAGGTCTTTTTTCTGATGCTCGAGCAACCGATAAAAAAGCCTCCATCTTAAGCTCTTCTATTTTTTTCTCTTCAAAAACCTCTACCTCAAAATTATAGCTGGCTCCCAAAGAAACAACTCTCTCAGCAAGGGTTTCTGGGTATATCACATTAGCAGGCTCATTTATGAGATCCCGTGTCTGCATAACAGCCTCTGCAAGAACACTTCCCTGCTCTACACTCCCTTCAAAGCTCTCAGAAACTAAAATATCAAAAGATTTTTCTTTACCCTCTTTTTTATCACTCTTATAGGTATTAAAATCATAGGTGCCGTAATAAATAGCCTCTACAACATGATTAACAGCTACACCTTGAGCATCTATAAGAACAGCACCAGAAACACCCTTACACGCTTGATACAGAGCGTCTATAGCCGTATAAGGCTTTAGCTCGCTTCGCTTACCTAAACCTACATATTTTATTTGGACTACTCTTCCCTTATGAACAAGAGGACATGCAAGTAAGGATCCCTCTTTTCCTGTGAACTCCTGCTGTTCTATTAATTTCTCTATCAACATCTTTTCATCACTGGAAAGCCCTTCGTATATTGAAACTTCATCCTCAAACTGAGGCATAATATAAAGGTCGTAACTCTTACTAAAATCTTTTACTAATTGAATATTCATATAAAGCATCCTTATTCTTGAAATTACGTGGAATTATTTGCCACTATACACTAATGTATATATCTCACTATGAAGAATCAACCGTAGATTTTAGAAAAAGCGAAATCTTTTCTATACATCTCTCCTAGGGTGTGATATTTTATAGATATCAATGAAGAGGAGTATGTTATGAATGAACGGGCTAACCTCATAAAAACTTTAAATAGAGAGGGATGGGAAAAAATCCCCTGTGATATAACTTTTACCCCACCTAAGGAAAAAGAGTTTTACCAAAAGGTGGGAACCAATCAATCTATTCCAGATTATTTTGGATTATCCCACAGAACAACTGGAGGATCCCACACAAAAACTTATGAGGGAGACGGCACACACCTTTTTGCAGGACAGGATATTCCAGAAAAATTCGATGTAGATCAGTGGGGAGTTGGTATGTCCTACGGATCAGAGGCAGCATTTCATATGTGTCACTTCCATAGCCCTCTTACGGGAGATGATATCTCTGTTGATGATATTCAGAGGTATCCATTCCCTGTGCATACAAAGGGTCTTGAGCAATCCCTAAAAAAGGCAGTAACCAAGCACCACAACAAAGGGCTCGCAGTACTTGGCTCTATGGAACAAACAATATGGGAGCAGGCATGGCTTATTCGTGGTATGGATAACCTTATGATAGATATGCTTACGGAGAGTGACCGAGCAACTGTGCTCTTAGATAAAATTACCGAGTACTCCTGCAAAACAGCGTCTATGATGGCACACACCAAGCATGATATTATTGCACTTGGTGATGACGTAGGTATGCAAAGCACTCTTATGATGAGTCCTGAAATATGGAGAAAGTGGCTCAAACCACGACTGGCAAAGGTTATTAATAGTATACGGAACATTAATCCAGACACCTTAATATTTTACCACTCCTGCGGTTTCATTGAACCCCTTATTCCAGAGCTCATAGAAATTGGAGTGAATATTCTCAATCCAGTACAACCAGAATCAATGGATTTTGCAAAGATACATCAAGAGTACGGTAAGGATCTCTCCTTTTGGGGTGGTGTTGGTACACAAACAACCTTCCCTTTTGGTACACCAGAAGATGTTCGACAACGAGTTCAAGAGTTAGCAGAACTAGGAAAAGACCGTGGGGGCATTGTAATAGCACCAACCCATGTATTAGAACCTGAGGTTCCATGGGAAAATATTGAGGCAATGAGAGATGAGCTTCTGCACATAAACGGTAAGTCTTAGAAAGATATGAAAAAAATCATATAAAATAAGAAAAAGAAGAATTGTACATTTTATAAATATTCCTTACAATGTGGAAAATTATGAAAAGGAGCAGAGTCTTATGAAAAAGATTATTGCATTAGTAACAATGGCAGTAGTACTTTCCGGTGCAACATTAGCAGCAGAAGGTAACAACCCTAACCCCTTTGGAGTATACCTAGGTGGTGGGTACGGAAATGGTTTAATAACCCTAGGTGGAGAGTGGAACTTCTCTGGCGACCTCTATGGATATGCAGAAGTGTATGTAAATGACTTTAGTGACCCATTCTCCATTGGTGGGCTTGGTGGAGTAGACTATGAGTTTATTAATCAAAAATTCTCATCCCTAGAGGAGCTCTCTTGGTATATTCGTGGGGGTGGTGCTATAGGAACAACCTACGTAAATCCAAAGGGTGAATTACTAAAAAGCCATGCCACATTCCATGGATTTGCTACTGGTGTTGCAGGACTTGAGTACGCTATTGGAGATGGTGCTATTTTTGGGCATCTTCGACCAAAGTTAGGAATTGGTTCACGGAAAAACTACCAAGAGAATAAGACTGATATTGTCTTTGACTGGGGTGTTTCTGCCGCATTTGGTTACCGATTCTAATCAACCACTCTATAATGAGAGAACACCGCTTCGGCGGTGTTTTTTTATGGAGTTTTATAACAGTTGCCAATTGTATAAATATTTTGTATTCTCTAAGATATCTTATATAATTTACACAGGGAGTAATTATGAAAAAATTTATTATGGTACTAGCTATTGCAATTGGCCTTTCTGGAGTAACACTTGCAGCAAAAGGAAACAACCCTAACCCCCTTGGATTCTATATATCCAGTGGATATCAGGGAGTACAGAAGACCGGTGATGGTCTTGTAGCTTTAGGTGTAGATTGGAACTTTGTAGATAATCTATATGTATTTGGAGAGCTCTTTGGAGCTACCTTTAACCCTTTTACCGTTGGAGTAATTGGAGGTGTTGATTATGAGTTTATTCGTCAGCCAATTCAAGAGGGTTCAGATTTCACTTGGTATGTTCGAGGTGGAGCTGCAGTAGGAGGGACAAACCTAGGTAAGGATGCAAATGCAGGAATTACCACAACTGCCACAGGCGCAGTAGGAGTATCCTTAGATCTAGAGAATGCGGGTCTTCTTTTTGCTCATTTTAGACCACACCTTGGAATTGTTATTACCCCTAATGCAAACGATAAGGTAGGGTTTCGATACTCAACAGCTGTAGCCTTTGGATACCGATTGTAAGAGTATTCATAGAAACAACAGTCGAGCATCACCTTAGGGTGATGCTTTTTTTATTCATTATTTTACTCACTCCCCTATCCTTCTCTGGCACATACACACTTCTTCTTTGATACATGCAAATACAATAGTACTCCTCAACACCTAGATTAACGGATTCATACCACTCCTTTTCTGGTATCAAACAGGACCGTACTGCCCTAGGCAGCCAGATTTAACTGTTCTTCCCCGTCTTCCCCACATATCAAATATCACTTGACATATAATACTATTTATTTTATAGTATGGTAAATCGAACAAGGAGGTTCAGATGGGATTTCAGATTGGAGGTAACGTTTTAGATTTTCTAGTATTAGCGGTACTTCGGAATGGAGACCAGTACGGATACAGCCTAACGCAAAAGGCACAAGAGCTCTTGGACGTATCAGAGTCTGCCATATACCCCGCGCTTCGACGACTGAAGAAACAGGAGTACCTTTCTACCTATGATATGCCCTATCAGGGACGAAACCGTAGATATTACAAAATTACACTCCTAGGAGAAGAGGCTCTTTTAGAACACATACGATCTTGGGAACGGTATAAAATGGATATGGATAATTTGCTACAAGGAGGGAGCATATGAGTAAAGAGTTATACTACTTTAGAGAACTTGAGGATTACTTAAAAAGAATTCCAGAACAGGAACGATCAGAGATACTTATGTACCATGTGGAGTACGCAGAGGATGGTGGACTCACAACAGATAAACAGCTAATAGAGCACTTTGGAAAACCTAAAGAGCTAGCATCAAAAATTTATGCGGATTCTGCAATCAGAACACTTGAATCAGATACCCCCAAAAAGCATACCAAGGCTTTTGGGATTGGACTTTTAGCACTCTTTAGCTTACCTATAACTGGACCACTATTTATAGCTCTTCTCGTTATTATTATATCTCTTATTATTACCATGTTTTCAGTGGTAATTTCCTTTGCGTCTGTGGCATTGGCTACGGGGATTTCAGCTATAGCCTTTATTATAAATGGATTCTACCTTCTTGGCGATGGAGATATTCTGGGCATGATTCAGTTTCTTGGAGCCTCCGCCCTATCCATAGGAGTAATGTTCCTCTTTATTTGGGTAACAAAAATAACAGCAAAAAGTACTATGTACCTCATAACAAAGGGAGTATCATCCATAATTAGAAGGAGAAAAAATCATGGGTAAGTCAATAAAAATTGCTATACTGTTTTTACTGATAGGAGGAAGTCTTTTAGGTCTATCAGCAGGTTACGAATATGTTAAAACAGGAACATTTGGGAATATGTTTCACACGCAAGATATAACCTCTACGCAAAAAAACAGCCTAGAGGTAGACCAGTTTCATGAAATAGACATAAACACCATTTCTGCAGATATCATTATTCAGGAAGGTTCGGATTGGAACGTCTCTTACGTACTTCCAGAAGAAGAGAAAATTCTTGTAGCAGAGGTGTTTCAAGGGGTTCTAAGGATAAAAACAGAGCTAGTCACTAAGTGGTGGAAATTCATGAGAATAACCAGGACTCCAAGAAAGATGATTCAAGTAACCGTACCCCGAGGAACTGAACTTACGGATGTTTCCATACATACAACATCTGGAGATATTTTTTTACCAACATCTAAGATAGACAACCTAGAGATCAAAACTATTTCAGGTGATATTGATGGAGTAGATGTAACCGCAGGTAGAAGTCGTATACAAACAACCTCTGGGGATATTGAAATCAAAAGATTTACTACATCAGAAAGTGTCATTGAAACCATATCTGGTGATGTAGAGATGGAGGGAGCTTTAAGTGACTTTGTTCAGGTTACCACAACTTCTGGAGATGTAGAGCTACAGGGTAATATTGAAACGGTTGTTACCTCATCTATTTCTGGTGATTTTGAGCTACGGGGAACATTCTCCAAAATCACAGGAAAAACAACCTCAGGAGAGTACTCTGTAGAAGGAGCTATTCTCACAAGTTCTTCCATTACAACAACCTCGGGAGATGTAGATATTTCTCTTGTAGAACTTCCAAGTATTGAGGTACAAACAAGAGGTTCTAGTAGAATCAAAGGAAAGAAGAGCACTGCTTACTTTAGTGATAGCCCAGAAAAGTTGACTATAAAAACAACTTCGGGAGATGTAGATATTTCTACAAAATAATAGAATCAGGGTCGGACCATAAAGGTTCGACCCTCTTTCTTACTGCTTACTCCATGCACAGAGTTTTCTTTCCAGAACGGTCAAAATCCAAAACAGAACCATTCCTAGGAGACTAACTCCAATAATTCCAGCAAACATATCCACATAGGATATTCTCATCCAGCTGTGCATAATGTAAAATCCTATACCCCAGGTGGTGCCAAAGTTTTCCGCAAAAAAGAGTACCGACAATCCCGTACCAACTCCAATTTTAACAGAGGTAAGTAACCGTGGAAGGGATGCGGGAAAAATAAGGTGATACATGGTATCCCACCTACTCCCTCCTAACATCTTTATAGAACGAAAATATGCGTAGGGAATCTGCTTTACGCTATCCCGTACCGAAATAATTACTTGGCATGTAAGAATAAGAAAAATCAAAGTTACCCGAGCGGTATTGCCAATACCAAAAAGAACCATAAGAACAGGAAGAAATGCAACCTTGGGAATTGGGTATACCCCATAAATAATAGGAGTAATAAAAGCATCAAACCTATCACTCCTTCCAAGCATAACGCCTAGAGGGTACCCCACAACAAGGGTGACTCCTAAAGCCACCAAAATCCTCAATAGACTTGCCCCAAGGTGCAGAGAGATTGTAGGAAGCAGTTCTATAAACCGAGCAATTCCCCTATGTGGTGGAGGAATAACGGGAGAATCAATGAAAAAATCTAGGATATACCAGAGAGCCACCAGTGATACTAACACATAGGGGACTTTCCACAGATCTCGGGCTCCCCCTTTTTTATCTCTCATAGACTCCCCCTTTCCATAGCTGATCGTAATTCATAACACCTCTCGTAGAACTGATGGGTTCTTCGATACTCTCCTCCTCTCTCATCGGGATTTCTGTACATGCCAACGAGCTTACCCGAATCTCGATCCATCCAGTAGATATGAGTTGAGAGATACACCGCCTCCTCAATGCTGTGGGTAATAAGAATGAGGGTTTTATCCTTAAAAGTTTTTAATACCTCATCCTGAATTGATTCTCGGGTAATCTCATCTAGGGCTGAAAAAGGTTCATCCATAAGAATACACTCTGGATCCGCAATAATTGCACGGATAATAGCAACCCGCTGTCTTTCACCTCCACTCATTTGGGATGGGAGTTTATCTCGTAAATCATATATCCCAAGGGCTTTAAACAGCTGCTCTCCTCGCTCATCAATCAACGCAGGATCCATTCCCTGCAACCTTGCACCTAGCACTCCATTCTCCCAAGCACTCTTCCAGGGTAGGAGGTCTAATGTTTGAAAAATCATAGAGCAACGTGGGTCCACTCCTGCTAGGGGTTCTCCAAAAAGATTAATGCTCCCCCCTTGATAGGGCAAAAGTCCCACAATAGCGTGGATAAGAGAGGTTTTCCCACAACCCGATGGACCAATAATAGATACTCTCTCTCCCTTTTGTATAGCAAGATTTAAATTTCGAAGTACCGGCTGATCCTCCGAAGAGTATTGGAGCCTAAGATTTTGTATCTCTAAAATTTCCGTTTCACTCTGTGCCATTACTACCTTCCCATGATACATACTTTGAACTCTCTACTCCAAGGGTTGAAAGAACTCGTCCAACCGTATGGGTAACTATATCTTCAATACTTTTTGGCTTGTGATAAAAAGCAGGAACAGGAGGAAAGACAACAGCCCCCTGTTGAGTAACAGTAAGCATGTTTTTAAGATGAATACCACTTAAGGGAGTCTCTCTTGTTACTAATACCAGAGGCCTACGCTCCTTAATACACACATCGGCACAACGAGTAAGAAGTCCTCCTCCAACTCCGTTGGCTATCTTTCCAAGGGTTCCCATAGAACAGGGTACTACAACCATACCATCAACCCTATAGGACCCACTGGCTATTGGGGCAAAGAGATTCTGCTGATTATGAAGAGTTACTCGTTCCTCAGGAAACTGCCTTACCCATGTGGCTAACGAACTCTCTAGTTCAAACTTCCACACCTGCTCACCCTGGTCTGTTGCTACAATATGTACGGTGTATCCTAGGGAGTACATCTCCTCTATAAGTGATGCCCCGTACACTGATCCACTAGCTCCTGTAATACCTACAATAAAAGATTTCATAATTTATCCTATAATAGAAAGATATCAACCACCACTCCCAAGAAAATCAGTGGTGAGATAATTTGATTAATGTGGTAAGATGCCAAATTCATAGTATCCCGATTAGCAGGATCTACCACCCAGTGTTCCACCAGAAGAAGCAAACCTCCAAGCAGGATAGAAATACCGTATCCCCACCCAAGTATATCCTGAAACCAGAAGAGTGAGATAAGCAGTACCATCATAATCAGATGACACCCCCGGGCAATCCACAAAGCGCCTCGTAACCCAAACTTACTGGGTATAGAAAAAACTCGATTAATCCTATCAAAATCTATATCCTGAGTTCCATAAATAATATCAAACCCACCTACCCAAAACATAATAACCGCCCCTAAGATAAATGGAGTAATTGCAAAGGATCCTGTAACAGCTATCCACCCACCTACCGCAGCTCCACCACAGGTAAAACCGAGTACTCCATGGCAGAGCCAAGTGAACCGTTTGGTGTAGGAGTATAGCGTAAATAGTATCAACGCCACGGGAGAGAGCAGTAACGTAAGAGTATTAATCATTCCAGCTGCAATAATGAAAATAGTATAACAAAAAGCCGTAATCAGAAGTACCTCTTTAGGGGATACCTTTCCTTGGGGAACCTCTCTATGAGCAGTTCTTGGGTTCTTCTTATCCATATCCCTATCTACCCAACGGTTCAGGGCGTTTGCTCCATTTCTTCCCGCAACAAGAGCTACAAGTGCCCAAAAGAACACTCTCCCCTCGGGAAACCCTTGGGCAGCAAGAAACATAGAGATCAGGGCAAATGGCAGGGAGAAGATTGTGTGAGAAAACATCACCAACCGACCATAGGTTGTAAGCTTATGTAATACCATAAGAATCCCACTTGCTATCAACTAAAGTACGAATATCTTCTGACATAACAATATCCTCTGGCCACTCCCTAGGGTGTTCATCAACACTCCCTTTCTTGGTAGCATCAAAAAGGACAACATACCCCGTGTCACACCGATACATATCACACTTAGGATCTATATTGTTAAATAGTTTCCAAAATACCTCGGACGGGTTTGTTGTATCAACCGAAGGATCTACAATAATAACAATATGCCAACCAAGTGGCTGTAACCAGAGTAAGAGTTTTCTAAAATACTGAGATATAGGCTCTTGTATGAGAGATTTATCTACCACTAAAGGAAGTATAGGTTTCCAAAAACCGGGTAACTCTCCAACCCTAAGTACTTCAGAAAAATGATTACAGATTGCCCCTAGATTATTCCTCACTGGTTGTTCTTCAATGGGTACCGAATATGGAACCTCTACCCCATACTCCATGGGAAACTTTGTTGTAGCATCTACTCCTAAGCGGTATCCCTGAAACGCTAAAGGAGATGCGTGATCAAGGGCATCTAAAGGACCCTGGGAGAGTATCATAGAGGATTCTTCCAATCCATGCTGAAAGATAGCATGAAGAACCTCTTCGTAGTTATGAGGATTTACCGAAGCATCAACAAGGATAATCATCTTGGTGTACATCATCTGCCCAGACCCCCAAAGGGCGTTGAGTGTTTTTGCTCCATGGGTAACAAATCGTTTGTGAATAGAGACAATAGCACAGTTATGAAACACTCCCTCCAGTGGAAGATTCATATCAACAACCTCAGGAACTAGCATACGTAAAAGAGGAAGAAAAATACGCTCCGTAGCTTTGCCTAGGTAGCAATCTTCCATAGGAGGTTGCCCCACAATGGTTGCTGGGTATGTTGGGTGTTTCTTTCGTGTTATCTTTTTAATGTGGAACACGGGATAGAGATCTTGTAATGAGTAGTACCCTGTGTGATCTCCAAAGGGTCCCTCCTCTCTAAACTCATGGAGAGGGACCTCACCTTCCAATACAAACTCGGCACTCCTTGGTACATAAATATCGTTGGTTATACACTTTACCATGGGTACCGGTTTTCTTCTCAAAAATCCAGAAAATGCCATTTCATCAATAAAGTTTGGCATAGGAGATATGGCTCCATACACAAGAGTTGGGTCACAGGATAATACCACAGACACGGGCATAGGCTCACCTCGTCTTCGGTACGCCTCAAATATCTCGCGGCCATCCTTGTGAAGATGCCAATGCATCCCTGTTGTACAGCTATCATACACCTGCATACGGTACATACCTACATTCTGTCTTCCCGTATCAGGGTCCTTAGTAAATACAAGGGGTAAGGTAAAAAAGGGGCCACCATCATCTGGCCAGCAGTGTAAGACAGGAAGTGTTCCTAGGTTTGGTTCCTCCACCACCTGCTGGCAGGGTGCAGATTTGCCCAAAAATCTACGGGGAAGTTTCATAGGAAAAGAGAGAGCTAGTGAAAGAAGTGATGGAATAGCTTTCACCTTTCCCCACAGAGTTGAGTACCTTTTTATTGAGATAAGGCGGGATATTCTCTCACCTATTTTATTTGGAGTTGCCCCTAAACCTAGCTCAATTCGCTCATAACTTCCCAGAGCATTTATTAAGAGAGGATAAGGAGAACCCTCTACATGAGTAAACAGGAGAGCCTTTCCACCATCTTTCATTTTAGAAACCCTATCTA
Organism: uncultured Spirochaetia bacterium; assembly: GCA_964492025.1. GTDB lineage: Bacteria > Spirochaetota > Spirochaetia > CAZBHR01 > CAZBHR01 > CAZBHR01. The sequence goes on from CAZBHR010000001.1 coordinate 37,876, forward strand.
CTATTTCAGTAATTTCAAGGTACCTATCTACAGGAGTATCCACAACCTGCAACAAACCTCTTTTTTCAAGCTCTTGAATAAATGTTTTCAAAAGGTACAGCTCCCTATCAGTTCATAAGTAATTGGGGGTATTATACTGAAAATACCATCTTGCAACAACCTAACAAAGCTTATATTATGGTGACATGAAAAAAGCTAAAACACAATTAATACATAGTGTACTTATAGTACTTGGGTTTATGTTTATTCTAAGCACCATAGGGTGCTCTGATTCCTCAAAGAAAAACTCCTCTGGCTTAGGTACCTCTCTGAAGGTAGGAGTAATGCCAGATACAGGGGCAACCCCATTTATTATTGCCAAAGAGATGGGATTCTTTGAGAATATTGATGTTGATATAACCCTTTTTAGAAATGCCCAAAATCGCGATGCAGCCCTTGCTACAGGGGAACTTCATGGAGCAAGCACCGATGTTCTTGCGGCAATTTTCTACGAAGATGGGGGCTTATCAATGCAGATAACATCTTATACCGAAAGTGATTACCGAATGGTTTCTAGCCCAAAAAAAAGAGCTGAGGAACTCAAAGGATCAAAGGTGGTTGCGGGAATCTCAAAGGATACGGTTATCGATTTTACCACCTCCCTTATAGGAGGTACCTATAATATGGATATAGTACCAGTAATTCTCCCTCAAATTCCTGTACGTTTAGAGATGTTAAGAAATGGAGAACTTGATGTAGCAACCCTACCAGAACCACTGGCTACCGCAGCAATTGTTTCTGGTGGAGAAAGTATTGCATCAACCATAGAGTTAGACCTATACCCTGGAGTTATGGTGTTCTCCAAAAAATTTATTCAGGATAACCCAGAAGCAATAGAGGCTTTTTATGATGGATATGACAGAGCTGTTGAGTACATAAATAGTACCCCCCAGAGCGAGTATTACGATATAGTGGCAAAGGCCTTAGACTTTCCTGATTCTGTAGCTTCGGTAATGACCTTTCCTGAGTTTTCCCCAGCCTCACTACCACAACCTAAGGACTTTGATCCTGTTATGGAGTGGGCAATTAAACAGGGATTAACTACATCTCGCTACTCTGTTACCGACCTTATCTATAAAAAGTAACTCATATGGCAAAGTATGTAGGAAAACCACTTGAGCTACTAGCCCCCGCTGGTACCTATGAAATAGCAAAAGCTCTTTTACAGACCCCCTGTGATGCAATTTATCTTGGGGGGCCATACTTAAATATGAGAATGATTCGCAAGGGGTATAACCTAAATTACCAGCAGCTGGAAGCAATAGTTGCAGAAGCTCATGGGGTAGATAAAAAGGTGTATGTAACCCTAAACAATATGTTATGCCAACAGGAGATACCCAAGGCTCAAGAGTACCTTAGATTTCTTGAATCTATTGGAACTGATGCTATTATCATTCAGGATTTTGCAATCTTTTCCTTAATAGCAGAGCTAGGAATTACTACACCTCTTCACAGCTCTGTTATGATGAATATATATGACAGTGAAAGTCTACAAGCTGTTGAAAACTTAGGGGTAACACGGGTGGTACTCTCTAGAGAATGTACATTAGAGAGTGTTCAGCATATGGCTCAATCTAGTTCCGTGGAGCTTGAGTATTTTACCCACGGTGATATGTGTATTGCCCATGGAGCTCAATGTTACTACAGTTCTGTACTCTTTGGAATGAGCTCAAACCGAGGACGGTGCTTAAAACCGTGTAGGTGGGAGTTTGATGTGACTCAAGGGAAGAGCACTGTATACAAGGGATTCCCCTTAGCCGTAAAGGATATGCAGATGATTCAACACCTACCTGCTATGGTGGAAGCTGGAATTACATCTTTTAAAATAGAAGGTAGAATGCGTCAACTCGATTTTATCACGGAACTTATTACTCATTACGGGAATGCCCTTAATAGGTACAGAGAAAATCCAGCAAACTATGATGCGGAGCAAGAGCTCCAATGGATTCACACCCATAGAAAGCGAGATCTTTCTACAAGTTACGCATTTGGCAACCCAGGGTTATCACAACTCAATAGCCGACATGAGGGAACAGGGGCTCTCTACAGTACAGGAAAAGTGTTCAGTACTCCAACAGTGGAAAAACCTATTGATATGCAGTGGGTAAACCAGAAAGTAATAGAGACCTTTGATAAGAGGACTTCAGATATACCTACAGAACATACCCCACATGTTACTGTAGAGGTTCAATCTTTAGAACAGATAGAGGTGGCTATACCATTTGCAAAAAGAGTATACCTTTCAACCCAGTGGACACACCCACACTCCCCTTTATCAACAGACCAAATAGTTAAGATAGCAGAGAGGTATCCCCACACAATTTGGATACAAACTCCTGCCATGCAAACAGAGGAGTCAAGAAAGTTTATCCATGCACTACTCCAAGAAAAACCAGCTTTAGGTGGTGTTGTATGTTCCCATGTGGGTGATACTCTAGAGTTTGGGCAGTATGGATATCCGCTTCATGGAAACAACACCCTAAACATATACAATACAGAGGCCATGAAGTGCTACAGCAAGCTAGGGATTACCTCTGCAACCCTCTCTATTGAAGCAACATGGGATCATGCAAAAGAGGCTATCAAAAGTGCCCTTCTACCCATTGAGGTAGTAGCTCATGGGAGGCTCTGTGTTATGTACATGGATCACGATATTACACTTCACAGTGACAATAGGAAAGAAGAGTTCTTTCTACAAACTTCGGTAAGTGAGCTTCCAGTAAAACAGGATATTTGGAAAAAGGGTCAACTGTACACGGAGAAAGAGCTCTGTCTACTGCCAATAAAAGGTATTCTCAAAAACTGGGGAGTATCCTACCTTCGTATACTGGGTTCTCTGTATTCACCGAAGGATCTTCATACAATACTTACGATATATGCGACATCAACAGACACCCAAGATGAGTCATTAATCTCTGCAATTCCTAACATGGGCAAGGGATTTACCTTAGGTGCTTTAGGATGGGAAACCCTATGAACAACACACTACTACCAGAAGAGATTATAGCAAAAAGAAAAGAGTTCCTCTTTCCAGGGGTTCATCATTTTTATCAAGACCCTCCTCTCATGGTTCGTGGATCTATGCAGTACCTTTACGATTCTAAGGGTAAAGAGTATGTAGATCTATTCTCAGGAGTATCAGTCATGAACTGTGGTCACTGTAATCCAGATATTATTGCAAGGAGTGTGGAGCAGATGAAAAAACTCCAACACACCACAACTATCTATCTTACAGAGCCAATCGTGAACCTTGCGGAGAGACTCGCTACTATTCTCCCAGGTAATATTAGACGAAGTTTTTTCTGTAACTCAGGAACTGAGGCAAACGAAGGAGCCCTTTTATTAGCAAGACTCCACACAAAGAAACGAAAGTTTATATACCTAAGAGGAGGACTTCATGGGAGAAGTCAACTCACCGCTTCGGTAACGGGAATTCCCATGTGGCGTGGAGCCCCATACCTAGAAGATGAGTGTTATGAAATTCCTGCTTACCATGAGGGAAATCCCAGAGCTGAAGAGGACTCTATTAAGGCCTTAGAAGTAGCCCTTTCTAAGGATCCAAATATTGCTGCAATGATTATGGAACCTATCCAAGGAAATGGAGGGATTATTGTTCCTTCTAACAAATATATGGAACAGGTTGGCACCCTACTTTCAAAATACGGGGTACTTCTGATTATGGATGAGGTTCAAACTGGATTTGGAAGAACAGGAAAGTGGTTTGGATGTGAACACTTTTCTATAACACCAGATATTATTACTACCGCAAAAGCCTTGGGAAATGGGTACCCAATTGCGGCATTCTCAACAACCGATGCTATTGCAGCCTCTATGACAATACCCTCAGCATCCACACTGGGAGGACACCCTACTGCTGCGGCTACCGCCATTGGTGTTATTGATTATATTGAGAAGCACAACCTCTGTAGACGAGCAGAAGAGATAGGAAATGTACTTATAGAAGGTCTTAGGACTCTCAAAAACCGATTCTCATGTATTATTGATGTTCGAGGTATAGGGTGCATGGTTGGTGTAGAGATTGGTAATCAATATCATACAGAGGCTCTCCCTGAAAAACAAAACTCACAGGAGAGTGCAGAGCTTACAGATTTCATTATAGAGTCTATGAAAGATAGAGGATTTATTATTGGAAAAAATGGAATTAACCGGAATGTACTCGCCTTTCAACCACCCTTAGTAGTAGAAAAACACAATATTAAAGATATGCTACAACAGTTAGCTGATGTGTTAGGATCAGTACAATAGTATAAAGCTATCAGTTCTATTCTCTTAAAACGAACGGATAAGGAGTTCCTGTATCAGTGCCTGAATAGCTTCTGATGGTTTTGCTACGGGAAGCTTTTTCGCCGTATTTATGGCACGTTCTGTATAGATAGTAGCTACCTTTTGTGCCTGTGGAACTCCCTTTTTCACCTCTTCAAAAATGGTATTCCAAAGGTCTTGGTTATCTTGATTATTCCACCCTTGAACAATAAGGGGTCCCAGTTCTTGGTTTCTTTGCATGCTTGCAATAACAGGAAGAGTAACTATTTTTTGTCGTAGATCACTACTGCTAGGTTTCCCTAACCCTTGGGTTGAGGCGGTGCAATCAAGAATATCATCTACAATTTGAAATGCCATACCCACATTGTATCCAACCTTTCGTAAAAGGGATTTTGTCTTTAAGGATGCCTTTCCCGCATCTCCTCCAACAAAAAGAGATAGCGTAAATAGCAACGCTGTTTTTCCAAGTACCCTTCTAAGATACTGTCGCTGAGAGATAGTTATATCTCCTGCAGTCTGATGCTGTAAAAGTTCTGCCTCACAAATTTTTGTGATCCCCTGTGAAAGGTATATACCCTCATTACGTTTTCCATGCTTGGCAACCAGCTGAAAAGCCTTACTCAAAAGGTAATCACCCGCTATAATGGCAATACGATTTCCATCATGAGCGTGTATAGTATCTCCACCACGACGAACAGGGGCTTGATCAATAACATCATCATGTACCAGTGTAGCAAGATGTAACATCTCCATAGCAGCTGCAATAGAGAGAACCTTCTCCTCATCAAAGGATTTCCCCTGCTGGGCTCCAAGAATTACAAAGGTTGGTCTTAGCATTTTCCCACCCCGAGAGATAATTCCCCTAAGGGTCTCTTCTACGTCACCAGATATAGAGGAAATGGAGTCCAGCATAACCTGCTGGACTCTCTTAAGATATGTTTTTAACTCGGGATAAGTAGAATAAGCTTGCATACCTATCGCTTAGATCGTTTCTTTGTTGGTTCACCTACATAGAGGTATGTGGATTTTGCAAGGTGTCGTCCATTCCACCAACCCTTAAGTTTGGGCATAACCCAGTGGTCAAGTCCAAGGGCTCGTCCTCCGCCTCCAAGCATAACAACTGCAGCAAATACAAACCAAAGCTGTGCCCAACTAAACATTCCAGAGAACATGAACACAAAGCAGAGAATGATAGATACGCCGGCAGCTGGGAATGTAAACAATCCTGCCATAAGAGCTAACCCTACCGCAATCTCTACACCCACAACCATAGCTTGGAATAGCTGGTATGGTAGATGTGAAGCCATACTATCCATAAAGAGTTCCCGAAACCATGTTACAAAGGCTGAGTCGTAAGGAATAATAGAGGCAGCTCGATTCCAAGTCCAGAGAGCCTTCTCTGCAACAACCTCTACTACTGCTCCTGATGCAGCGGACACCGTATCGGCTACAGCTACAACGGCCTCTTCAGCTACACCACTTGCGGCGGATACCGTATCGGCAACTACCTCAGCACTCTCGCCAGATGCAGCAGTAACCGCATCAGAGGCTTTTTCAACCCCACGCTGGGTTACGCCTGGGCTAAACATCCATCCAGACTTGGATCCTAAGGAGAACTTAAGCCACCCATCGGCAACCTTGTCCCAACCTTCTGCTACCCACATAAGTCCAAGCCACACTCGGAGAGGAACTGTCCAAAATCCTTGAACTTTCCAAGAGAAGTGTTCACCCATAAAAGTTCTTCGATCTTTCATATCAAAAAACTCATGCTTTATGTATCCCCAGCATACGTTAATACCAGCAACACCAATAAGATAGTGCAGGTTTACAAAGTGTTTCATAGCCATAGCAAAAAAGCCCTTTAGCTTAATACCCATAGCATTTGATACACCCCAACGTCCACCAACAGATACCATAAAACCGTGGTAGTTTGACTTATGCTCTTTCTTTGCTTTCTTTCCTGTAATAGCGTGCATAATATTATGCGCTGCGGTTTCAGCAGTTTGGAGAGCAGTCTCTACAATCATGGGAAGAGGTTTATCTTCCTCTAGAAACCAGATCATATCTCCCGCAAGGTACACTCCATCCTTTCCTGGAGCTTCCATATACTTATTTACAAGCTGTCGTTTGGTGTGACCAGCCTCTAATCCTAGGGAGTCTCCAAAATCACTTCCAAATACACCACAGGTCCAGATAAGAGTTTTTGTTTCTACGCACTCTTTATCCTTAATGCACACCTTTTCAGTATCAACCTCTTGAATAAGAGAGTGTAGATGAACCTCTACTCCCTTTTTCTCTAGATACTTCATTACTTGACCACGCTGCTTCTCTTCAAGCATGGTAAGAATACTTCCCAAAGCTTCAAAAAGAATAAGACGAACCTCTGAAGGATCAATACTATACTCTTTACAGAGTCTATCTTTCACCTCAATCAGCTCACCTATCATCTCCACACCAGTAAACCCTGCTCCTGCTACACAAAAGGTAAGAAGCGATGCTCTCACCTTAGGATCTGTCTCTTTTGCAGCACGAATAAAGGTATCCTCAATATGGTGACGAATCTTCATGGCATCTTCAAAGGACCAAAGCGTAAAAGCGTGGTCTGAAATTCCTGGAATATTAAAATCCGCAGGTTCTCCTCCTGTTCCAATCAGAAGATAGTCGTAGGAGTACTCTTCATTTCCCTTTATTATCTTTTGATCAAAATCAATAGAAGTGATCTCATCTTGAACAACATTAATTCTCTTTTTACCTGAAAATATCTTATCAAAACTTACACGAACAGAGTCTGGTTCTACTCGAGAACCTGCTACTTCATGAAGCTCTGTCATCAGTGTATGGTAGTTATTTTTATCAATTAAGGTAATCTCAATATCTTTCTGTTTTTTTGTTGCCTTTAAAAGCTTCTTAGCACCATGAACTCCCGCATAGCCTCCGCCAAGGATTACAATTCGTTTTTTATTCATTCTTTCTCCCTACCCATATCAATAGAAACCGCCCCTCATCTGGGGCGGCTATTATATTGTGGCACTCTGTTTAAGTGAGATTATCGTAAAACAAGCACCTGATCCGCTAAGTCAAATAGCGTAACTGCGGTCATAGAAACACCAGCAATGTCATCGGTTTTTCCGCCCTCAAAGGAGATCGAACCAACACCCTGATTTTCAATAAGAGCACTCTCAATTCGAAGAGCCTGCTCAACCCAGCTTCCCTCAGCTCCATTCATGCCGTATGTTCCTGCAATAGATTGTGCTCGTTTATTATCTCCACCGTTCTCATTCACTGCATCAAGTTTAGCGGAAACAATGTACCCACCAATAACAGTAAAGTCTCCAGTGTACTTCCAAGACTTGCTATACTCTGCTTCCTCACCGTGGTAAGCTCCATCAACGTAAGGACCGTACCCAACAGGACCTTGTGCAAGTGCCTCTGTGGCAAGTTCAAAAAGAGGAGCAACTTTCATAGAAACACCAGCAACAGCATCTGGAGTTGTTGTTCCCTTTGTTTCATAGTTTGCTAGAAGATACTCAACAGCCTTATCTGCCTGCTCAGCCCAAGTACCAGCTTCTCCATTCATACCATAGGTTCCATTAAGAGATCGAGTTTTTTTACTCTCTCCACCATCTTTATGAGCACCATCCCAATCGATAGAAGTAATTTTACCACCCTCTACAACAAGGGTAACCGCATGCTTCCAACCACTGTAGTTGTCATAACCGTTCTCCATTGCAAAGTATACTCCGTCTTTTAGGGTAGCTGTCTCTGCTGGAGAGATAGTAGCTGGTGTAGTTGTGTTAGAAGTACTCTCTGAAGTACCCTCATCTTTCGAGCAACCCACAAGTACCAACGCTACCATTGCAATAGCTACATACATATACCATTTTTTCATAATTTAGACTCCTTATTTTTTAACATTTCCGAAGGAGACCATAACATATTTTAGCTGGGAGTACAAGTAATTGTAAGAAGTTTCACATCTAAAATTCCACTTTACTGGTTGTGATGATAACTTTCTCTTTAGGTCATAATTTTTCTTTACCTGAAGGATAAATAGTGTTATAATCGACTCAACCTTTCGTGGAGGATAGTAATGGATATAATTAATAAAATATTTAGCGAACTGCGAGTATCCCTCGGATGTACAGAGCCTGCGGCAATCGCTCTAGCTGCGGCTTCTGCAAGAGATCTCTTAGGAGAGAATCCCGAGAAAATTTCGGTTTGGGTCAGTGCAAACTTTCTCAAAAATGCCATGGGTGTTGGTATTCCCAAAACAGAGGATCACGGAATAGACCTTATTGCTGCCATGGGAGTTCAGTGTAAACACCCAGAAAGGGCTTTAGAAATTCTTGACTCTATCACAGTAGAAGATGAAAAGCGAGCAAAAGAGCTGGTTAAGCAGGGAAAGGTTACTATCCATTTGGCGGAGGATGTGAACCCCGTATATGTAAAGGTTACGGTACAAGCTGGATCAGATGAGGCTACGGCTATCATAGAAGGAGAACACCACCGTATTGTATACCGTGATAGAAATGGAGATGTTGTTTTTGAAGATCAGGATACCCAACTCTGTACAGATCCTGGGTTACAGTATGTAAGTAAACCAATTGATATAGCAGAACTTGTAGATATTGCGATGAACGCCCCTCTAGAACAACTGGAAAAAATAGAAGAGGCGGAGAAAATGAATACCATGATTGCCAATGAGGGAATTGGTGGAAATTATAATCTCAAGCTTCCAGAAATATACAACAACCCCTTGTATGTAGAGGGTTTTAAACACCTTCCCTTTAGTGCCATTATTGGTGCAGCCTGTGGAGTTGAAGCACGAATGTCTGGATCTGGAATACCGGTTATGACAAACTCAGGAAGTGGGAACCAAGGTATTATTGCAACAATTCCTGTTATTGAGTATGCACGAGAACTCAATGCAACACGAGAGCAGAAAATCAGAGCCCTTTTCTTGAGTCATGGAATTACGGTTGCCCTAAAAAGTCATGCAGGAAGGCTATCCGCTCTTTGCGGTGCGTTTTATGCAGCCACAGGATCTGGATGTGGTATTGTGCTCTTACGGAATGGTGGCATTCAGGAGGTAGAAAATACTATCATGAATATGATTGCAAACCAGACAGGAATTATCTGCGATGGAGCAAAAAGTAGCTGTGCCTTAAAAACACTATCCACTCTATACACCGCTGTTATCTCTGCGGAGCTTGCACTCAAACAGAAACGAGTACCAAAGGGAGATGGAATCATCCAAGAAGAGGTAACCTGCACCCTTAAAAACTTTGAACGGGTAATCCAAGGAATGAAAGAGCTTGATAAAGCAATCTTGGACACCATGGTGAACCCATCCAAATAAAAAAAGCTTCCAGAGGGTGACCTCTGGAAGCTTCATAAACTTTTATAGGAAAATAGACCCTACTTATTCTGTCATATCTTCAAGATACTCTGTGAGAGGAATAATTCTTCCTTTATACTTTCTCTCTCCCACTGTGTACTCAACAGATCCATCAGTTTTCAACCAAAAGGAGTACTGTCCATAGGTGTAGAGAGAACCTCTTGGAGATAGATCTCTAATAAGGTATTGTACATCATCTTCAGTAACAATCTGAACATAATTACTCATAGCATGCACTCCAAAAATTCTGCTTCCTCCAGTCTGCATGATATAACAGTTATCTATATCAAAATCTCCAGAAGATAGCAGAGTATCAATAATACGCTCTTCTCCGGTCATGTCCTTTCGGAACTTTTTAATATATCCAAAGGTATGAATCGTCTCACCATCTTCTATCACAAGCTGGATTCCTCCATCCTCTTCATCTAGCTGGAAGGTTCCAGTAACTGGCATATTTGAGAAAACAGGCTTAACAAGATCATCAATGTCGGTAAATACCATAGTCCCTGTAATCATATCGTAGTCATATCTCACATTTGCCTGGGATTGATATTTTTTTGCTACATTATTGTAGGTACCTACCGTAGCCTTTCCCTTTACTCCTAGTTCCATTCTAATACCAATATCAGCAGATTCATCGGTTGCCCACACTCCACCGTACGGATGGTAGGACTCTCCAGATGTTGAGGCACAGGAAAAGAGTAATCCACTTAATAGTAAAACTCCTAATACACGATATATATGTTTCATAAAAACTCCTTATTGTAGGTTATATAGCATACTGTAACACTATATACACCAAATATATAGATAATAATACTCCCCCCTGCCACTTCTTAAAGTGTGTAGTATTCCGATTCATTGCAACAAAGCATCGGAATGACCACAGAATAAGTAGCATAGCAGGAAAATGAAGAACAAAAAAGTTTCGAGGCACCGCAAGAGGTACGGCGGTTGCAGCAGCCCCAATCACAAAAAGTGAATTGAGAATATCCGCCCCAATCACATTACCAAGAGTAATTTCTGGGTGTCCTCGGCGAATAGCAGTAATTGCGGTGATAAGTTCTGGTAGTGATGTTCCAAAGGCAACCATGGTGGCAGCAACAACATCGTTAGGAACCCCTACTCGTATGGCAAAGTCAGAAACCGATGGAATAAGAAGTTTTGCTCCAATAATTACGAGAGATATTCCGATAACAATGAGAAGCAACGATACAGGTACCGTCCTGTGACTCGCCTTATCTAACTCCTCCACTGATATGTCTGGAGACTCTCCATCAGTAGCCCAACGGTAGGACATGTACATATATACCACTAATAATAGAAGTAGAGTAATACCAACACCTCTTCCTAGAACAGGAGAAGGAAGTATAATGGCAGCCCCGATACTAATAAGTACCAAAAGTGTTGCAGATCCAACCTGCCACCAACCTGCCCGATTAAGGATATAACGATTCATGGGTATAGGAGCTATTAGCACAGAGAGACCAAAAATAAGCCCAGTATCCGCAATAATAGAACCTACTCCATTTCCTAACGCTAATCCAGGATCTCCGCTAAAGGCTGCCATAACTGAAACAAAAGCCTCGGGCATAGTAGTTCCCAGAGAAACTATGGTAGCACCAATAACTATTTTTGGAAGCCCAGTTCTCTCAGCAAGAGAAACAACCCCATCTACCATCCAGTCAGCACCTTTAGAAAGTACCACAATACTCACAACAATCATGAGGAGCAGTAACCACATAGGGAATCCTGTAACAAGCTCTGCAAGCTTATGCTCATCTACAAAATACGATAAGATTTCCATGTATCCTCCCGGTAAAACAATACCTAGGAAGAGAACCACTGTCAATATTACTGGTCTCTTCCCTTTCTTCTTTGTTGTGAGTTCCGAGCCCCATTAGTTGCAGGCTTCCTTCTCTTATCAGAAGGTCCAAACTTAGGATTTCCAGTTTTTTTACGTGGAGTGGTAGAACTATCCACAGCAGATGTAGGTTTCCCTTTGGAGTTTTTCTTGTTACCACCCTGAGATTGATTACTTTTGGGAGCTCCTTGAGATCGTTCAGCTTTTTTTGCTCTCCACTCTTTTCGTTGCTCATCCCGTTTTTGAGCATTCGCCAGGGCTGCCTCTTTTTGCAACTCCAACACCTCTTTGCTAGAAGGTTTAAAGTTTTTATGCTTCTGTACGGGAAGAGATTTTCCTATAAACTTCTCTATTTTACGGAGTGATTCCCTCTCATCTGATGAAACGAGAGAGATAGCATCTCCCGTAGAAAGGGCGCGCCCTGTACGACCAATTCTGTGTACGTAGTCCTCTGGGTGTCCTGGAATATCGTAGTTTATTACATGGGTAAGATCACTGATATCAATTCCTCTAGCCGCAATATCCGTAGCTACAAGAACTTGGTATTTCCCCTTTCTATACTCCTTAAGAGCACGCTCTCTCTGGTTTTGTGTTCGGTTAGAGTGAATGGCAACAGCAGATATTTTCTCCTTATTTAACCGTTTACAGATTCTATCGGCACCATGTTTGGTTCGCGAGAAAATAAGTACACTGTACATATGCTGCTCCTCAAAAAGAAAAAAGAGGAATCTCATTTTATCTGGTTTCTCTACGGCATACAAAGTCTGCTCAACCGAATCTACAGGGTTATGGAGTTTTCCTATCTGAATCCGCACAGGATTTTTGAGTACTCCCTTAGCAAAGGACTCAACATCCTTAGAGATAGTTGCAGAAAAAAGCAGGGTTTGTCTATTCTGAGATGGAGTGTGCGAAACAATCTTCTTTACATCCCTAACAAATCCCATATCAACCATTCGGTCTGCCTCATCTAATACAAGGCAACGTACACCACTTAAATCAATAGCCCCTTGTTCTAGAAGATCTAGAAGTCTTCCTGGAGTAGCAATAACAATATGAGGGTTATCATCTAAGTCTAGAATCTGCTTATCCATAGAGACACCACCATAAATGGCAGTAGCTCGTACCTCCATAAAAGTACTATACTCCTCTACGGATTCCTCAATCTGCTTTGCAAGCTCTCTTGTAGGAGTAAGAATGAGTGAGTGAATCTTTGAGTCCTTTGGCCCACCATAACTGTGCAGAATAGGTAGCACAAATGCTGCTGTCTTTCCTGTACCCGTTTGAGCACAAGCAATAATATCCTTCCCCTCCATAGCAACTGGTATTGCTTGAGTCTGAATTCCCGTAGGAGTGGTATATCCACTCTTTTCCACCGCTTTTGTAAGGGATTCGGATAACCCTAATTTTTTAAATGGCATAGTTTCTCCTTCATACGCTCTTGGTGTGCCGTATTACTTCGGATGTTTCCTACGCTCACAGCACGCAATAAAAACGGGTAATCCCTGTAACAAACACAAGAACCACCCGCAATTGCTTATTGCCCCTATAGTACTATAAGTTTGACTTGGTTACAAGCCCAATTGAAAGTTATTTCTTCACACCCCAATAACAGAGCTTCTAAACTCTTTATATTATCTAGAAAGTTATTCTGCTTCATGGTACAGTAAAACACCACAAGAGGAGAGATCATGAAAAGAGCAATGAAAATTTTGGGTATACTTATCGCAATTATACTCCTAAGTTTTATCATATTTCTTGCCTACGCAACGGTAAGAGAGTACCGGCCAGACCTTAAAGAAAAAACTTTTATCTCAACAGGAAGGAATATGTCCGTAGAAGATACAGGTTCCTGGGGATTTCTTGTATGGAATATTGGATACACCGGTCTAGGTGCAGAACAAGACTTTATCCTAGACGGAGGTAATAGTGACCAAGCAACTTTAGGTGAAACAACTCGGTATAGAGTTGGTATTGTGAATACCATAGAACAGTACGCCCCCATCAGTGACTTTATACTTCTCCAAGAGATAGATAGAGACTCACAACGGAGCTTTAATCAAGATTTCTACGCCCTACTAAGAGGGAGACTCTCCTCCTATGACTCAACCTATGCTACAAACTACCGAGCACCATTTGTACCTTTTCCACTGGGATCGCCAATAGGAAATGTTGAGTCTGGAGTTGCTACGTTCTCAAAACTCCCTATAACCGAGGCTACACGAATTGCCCTTCCTAGCAAAAACAGTTGGCCAGTTAAATCATTCCATCTTAAAAGGAATCTCCTTGTTACAAGGATTCCCTTAGAAGAGAAAGAACTTGTACTAATAAATGGACACTTTTCCGCCTATGGTCCAGAACTACTTCCAGAGCAATTACGTATTGCAAAAGAGCTGATTACAGAGGAGTATGCTAAGGGAAACTACGTAGTACTCGGGGCAGACTGGAATCAAATACCCCCTATTACAGGTGCCAATAATTACCCCTTAGAGAAAGAACCTCTCTATATTCCAGAGGAGATCCCCCAAGAGTGGACTCCTGAAGGTTGGACATGGGGAATGGATCCATCGGTACCAACATACAGGCTCCTGAATAAGCCGTACAACCCAGATGAGTTCCATCAAGTTGGCGTTATTGATGGTTTTTTAGTCTCTCCAAATTTAGAGATAGTTGAATTATATGGTGTTGATCTCCAATTTAAGGATTCCGATCACAACCCAGTATATATGAGAGTATCACCTAAGGAGTAAGCTATGGGAGAGAATCGAACAATCCAATTAGAGCCTTCATGGCTAGAGCGGTTACAAGATCAGTTTGACCTTCCTTATATGAATGAGCTAAGAAATTTTTTACTACAGGAAAAGCAAAAAGGTAAAGTTATCTACCCACCGGGGTCAGAGATATTTAGTGCCTTTCAAGAAACCCCATTTGCACAGGTAAAAGTGGTGATTCTAGGACAGGATCCATACCATGGTACGGGGCAAGCCCACGGATTGAGTTTTTCCGTAAAACCAGGGATACAACCTCCTCCATCGCTAGTAAATATTTACAAAGAGTTGGAAAGTGATCTATCCATTCCTGCACCAGCAGGAGGCACTCTGACTCCATGGTGTCATCAGGGAGTATTACTCATAAACAGTATATTAACCGTAGAGGCCCATAAAGCAGCATCACACCATGGAAAAGGTTGGGAGACCTTTACTGATAGGGTTATTCAGGTGATTGCAGATGAATTGGAAGATATTGTGTTTATTCTTTGGGGGAGCTACGCTGCAAAGAAAGGAGCTACTATTGACAGGAACAAACACTACATTATTCAATCACCCCACCCTTCACCTCTCTCTGCACATAGAGGTTTTTTTGGGAGTAAGCCCTTCTCCCAGACCAATGAGTTTTTAATACAAAGAGGAAAGGATCCTATTGATTGGCGGTTGTAACGGAGTATTATCGACTCTGAACAGAGTCTCGGTACATAATATTTCCGTTTACCCGTGTGATTTTTTTAAGCCGATTAATACCTTTGGCAACTTGGGAGTCTAACCTATAGGCTGTCATCCGTGCTAGTTGGTTAACATCTACGGAAACAGTAGTGAGCTTTGGTTCACAGAGTTCTGCAAACACGTCATTATCAAAGCTTACAATAGATATATCTTGGGGTACACGATACCCCTTTTTTTGAAGAGCCTTAATAAAGCGAAGTGCTGTTTCATCACAGTTGCATACAAATGCTGTTGGCATAGATTCTGGAAGTACAAAATCTATCTCCTCATTGTGTATATCCCTATCGTCAATAATCCACTCCTTACGGCGTGGAATGTGCTCCTCGAGTAATACTCGTAAATACCCGAGATACCTATCTTGAATACTTGGGGTAACATGAATGCTGCCAACGTACCCAATATCTCTATGACCATTTTCTATGAGGTGCTGGGTAATCTCATAGGTACTGTATATATTCTCAGAAACCACACAAGCCGCACCAGAGTGTTCATCGTAATGATCAACAAATACCAGAGGCATATCAACGGTTCTTACTTTTTCTAAAAACTCCTCTTCTAACTTCCCTATTACAACAACTCCTACCACATGGGGACTACTTGTAACGGTCTCAACCTCAGCACCATGATTCTCAAAATCTACAGCCTTGAGAGATACTCCATACCCTTTCTCACTTAAATATTTTGAAAGGAGTTGGTACATTTTTACGTAGAAATACCCTGTAAGGTTTTCATCAAAGTATTTATGATCTAAAAAAACAATAATGTTTTTTATAGTTCCATCATGAACAGTTGTGTCATCTGGAGGAAACTGATACCCCATCTCCTCTGCTTTTTCAAGAATTTTCTGTTTAAGATCGTCACCAATGCCCTCTTTGTTGTTAACCGCTTTGGAAACAGTAACCTTGCTCACACCAAAAACATCGGCAATATCTTGCATGGTTACGGTTTTTCGACGCTTAACAGTTGGATTCATGATGTTACTCCTTCCAGAATTTGTTGTCCCACACCCACTTGGTACCCACTCCAAGCAGCGATAATGGAGTCACCCCGCTTAATTACAACAAGAGGTAATCTCTCTATTATCTTAAGGTTTTTACATAATATATCAAGAGGTTCTCCTCCACTAATAGTACCAATAGAAGTGGGAACCCTTTTTAAAACAGATTGAAGAAGTGCATTATGTAACTGCTCCTTCGATTGTACCATACAGTGAATAGGAACTTCTACACGGTTGTACGACTCTTCTAGTTCAAGTAGCTCATGGAGAAGGTGAACACTTGGTTCATGGGTGGGGTCAATCCAACAGAATATACCATCTCCAACAAGATCTTGATGGGTAACCTTCACAGATAGCTTCTCCAAATCACCCGATAAGGGAGTTAAGAACACCTTCTTGTCCGTATTTTGAAGAGAACACTGTTGAACCCTAATATCTAGATCTCCACTCTCCTTTCGTTTTGTAGTAACAATACGGTACAACCCTTGGGGAAGTGAAAAGCTCACGGAAATATTATTATTCCAAAAAATCTTTGGGTAGTGCAAAGTTTTCCACTCAGATTTCTCATATTGAGCTATAGTAAAGTTTTTGTAATACTCCATAAGCGTATTTGAATCTTTTTCAAGGATAAGCTGTACAAGATTCTCTGACTGAGGAGATTCATCAAAAAGGGTACGCCAAGTTCCATCTACTTGATACTCAACATGCAGATTCTCTTCTCGTAATCGTGCCATAATACCAACTGTTCGTAATATGGCAACCGCAAGAATCTTACGGGACATATCGTTTCCCACACCTAAATTGAGCATTGATTCCACCGAATAGGTAAGATTATTTACCTCACCTAGGTCTACCGTACCAATCTGACACGCTATCCACCGTGCAAGCCATCGAGGATTTTTCTTAATAGATTTTACCTCTCTATCGGAAAACTTCTGAAGTACCGCTGATCTATAGGTCTCAATTTTTTCTATCCACACCTGCGGTTTTACTATATACCCTAAAAAAGATTCTTCATCATACAGGTCTTTATAGGGCATGCTGTGAATAAAATGATCCTCTAAAATATTGGCAGTGGTGTCTGAAAGGTCTTTTTGAGAAAGTGTACTTAGTAGTTTCAGACGCCACTCTCTCTCCTCATGGGAGTCTCCCCTTTCAATAAATTGTACTATTTCTGGGTGGTTCCCTTTTGCATTTTCAAGAATCTCTCCTTGATCCTTTAGAAAGGTTGATTCATAGGCCTTTCGTACACCTAGGGCTGCCTCTTTTCGCTGGTTCTCTATCTCTTTTTCAACCTCTCCTAAGGGCGAATCAAAAGGGCCTCCTGGTTCAGGAGCCCGTAGGGTATACTCCTGGGTAAACTCTATTCTCTCTAGTGGTTTAAGCGTGATAGGTATAACGCCATCCTGCTCTTTTACCACAACACACTCCCCTTCGAGATTTCCGCAATACCCACGCACAACAAGATCACCATAGCCTGTTTCAAAGGATACCTCCCCTTGATCATTGGCTATAAGGGTCTTTATGGATGAAAACTGACTGTAGTTTACTACTTGAAGCAGTACCGTAGCGTTTGGAATTGGGTTATTATTGATATCCTGTATCTTAAGTAGCAGATGTTTGGTTTTTGCATAATGGTTCAGGATATTAACCTTACCGTAAACTCCGTGGTACTGAACCAACATAGCCCGTGAGGCGGGTTCTACAAACCACCCCTGATTAAGACGGATTTCTGGTTCACAAGCTCCTAAAAACTCCCAACCATCTTCGGTCTGAACCTCTACCCACGCATGATTATCATCGCTATGACTCCACCTAGGTACATAACACTGACGTGCAGGTATTCCAACACTTCGGAATGCAGCAACAGCCAAAGTTGACTCCTCTCCACACCGTCCAAAGGCATTTTTCAGTGTGGTAAGAGGGGCCGCGGTTCTCATACTTGTAGGCTGATAGGTAGCTTTTTCAAAGCACCAAAAGTTTATCTCAATAGCCGCTTCTTTTCGGCTCATCTGAGCAATACGAGGTTTTAGTTCATTATAGAAAATCTCTTGATAGAACTCTAGGTGCTCATTGTTTATGTGGCAAGGAATCACAAACTGTAAAAAGTCATCATCACTCACCTCTTTTCCCCAGGGCATCTCTTTTTTTACCCTGTACGCATGTTTTACTACATCAATAAAAAACTCATGATTCTGAGCAGTAAGATCAGAGAGCGGTAAGTTTTTATATAAAAAGTTTAGTCCCTCTTGCTCCTCACGAGAGAGGTCATACAGTGTGGGGGGCTGCCTCAGGTAGGCAAATGTATTGGAGGTATCAAAAAATTGTACAAGGCCCTCATGATTTATTGAAACTCCCCTTTTTCCACTACCTGTATAGAGAGAAGCTTCAAAGCAGTTTGTTGTGACTTCCAATTTAGGAACCACCGAGAAGTTGGGAATATCTAAATCATCAATACTCTCTGTAAAGGTTCCATGAATCTCATAATAACGGTGCTCATAGTAGTAGAGTCTTCGTAACTCCCAAGAGAGTCTCTCCTCCTCTGGTATAGTATACTCCTCATTCCCATCAGCAAAAAATACAAACCCCCAAAGCTCTGGGTAGTGTATGTTAATAACCCCCGTAGGAGCCCACACCCAATTCTCCTCTGGACCTTTTCGCTTTACATAGGTGTTATCAACAACATCCACAGGCCACTGAACTCGAGAGAAATTTACTCGATAGTAATCACCTGCAACGGGTGCTGCCTTACGAGCAGACATCTCCATAAGCGCCTTAAAGGGAATAACCACCTCTACCGACCAGTAACTACTTTTTGCAGAGGGGTTGTTTATCTCACCCTCTACATGTACCGCAGATTGAAGTCCATGAATATCCCAACCATTCAAAGGACGTCCTTGATCTCTGTAGGGTTTCGGTAAAAAGAGATCCCACACGGTATTAAGTACATTCATCTCATACTCAAAATATCCGTGGGAGTCGGAATCTGGATCAATAAAAATCTCAAAATCATTGTCGTAGAATATCACACAATCCCGCTCAGTAAGTGTTCCCCAAATCTCATCACCGTAGAGTATAGCCCCAAAATAAAAGTTTTCACTGTCCCATAACATCTTTGCTTGAGTTTTAAAATATGGCTTTTTAGGGAAATCTACCCCCTCAATATCTACAAAATCATTGGTAAAGGGGGCATCATCCCAAAACTCTTTTAGAATATTCCCATCCAGAGAGAATGGTTTTGTTGCTCGTTGGCACACATATACCGGTGGCTTAAAATCTATACGAGGAATCTCTACACGGCTCATGAACGCTCCTATATTCTTTCACTATTTAATTGTGGGTTACTACTGCTCCTGATCCACCGTACATATCAATTTTTCCTTCCAGTTCTACCTTGAGTACGGTTACCTCTTTATGACAATCTTCTTCACCTAGGGAGATCCATGTAATACCGGGAATATTAAACCAGGGTACTCCTCCGTGAACCTCATGGGTAAGTTTTTTCCCTGAGTGGAGTACCGTAATATCCTTAATTTTATTACAGAGTCCTTTTAAACAAACGTTTTCCGTAGGTTTATCATACACAAAAAGGTAGAGCGTCTCCTCATCCTCACTTAGGGTTGATCCTCCTAGGTAGTAACGGTGCATAATCCCCTCTTTGGTATCGTAAATAGCCTCTTCATTATCTCTAATCCAATCTCCAAGACCAGTAAGAAGTGCAACCTCCTCCTCTGGTATTGTTCCATCCTCCTTGGGACCAATATCAAAAAGCATGTTTCCGCCCATATGAATACAGTCGCAGAACATTCGAATAACCTGAGATACACTTTTATAATGTTTATCGTGAGCAATATACCCCCAGGAGTCATTTGCGGTAGTACAAAATTCCCACGCCCCCTCTGGACGAGTAATAGGGAGTCCCTGTTCTGGAGTTTTATAATCGCCATACCCTTGAAGCCTAGAGTTAATAATAAGGTTTGGATTAAAGCTTAAAAGATAATCCTTAAACTCTGGTAAACCCCACATCTCTGGAGACCGCTCCCAGTCTCCGTCAAACCAGAGGAGATCAACCTGACCATAGTTAGAAAGTACCTCTTTGAGCTGATTATTATTAAACTGTAAGAATCGATTCCATGCCTCAAAATCCTGTACTCCATCGGTGGGGTGTGAGTATCGGTTAACACTAGAAATATCATCTGGAACCGTTCCATTTCCATATACAGATGGGTAGTCTGGGTGAGACCAGTCAAGCAAAGAGTAATACATTCCAACCCGTATCCCCTTTTTTCGAATAGCATCGGCATACTCTTTAATAATATCACGCTGTGCGGGAGTCTTTTTCATAACGCTTAAGTCACTATATTGGGTGTCAAAGAGAGCCACTCCATCATGGTGCTTTGTTGTAAGTACAGCATACTTTGCACCAGACTTTTCAATAAGATCTGCCCAAGCATCTGCATCAAAATTTTTTGCCGTAAACCGATCTAACTGACTCATATATTTATCATAGGGAACACGGTCATGAAAAAATGACCACGACTCAGAAACGCTATCTACCGCATAGATACCGTAGTGAATAAATATTCCCAGTTTTGCTTTTTTAAACCACTGCTCCATTCTAATCCTCCCTAGGTAAGCGCTTTTCGTTTCCGCATAACTTCTAAAAGGTCACTATGAGGGGTATCTGCTACCTCCCATATCATAACACCATAAAGTTTATGATTCTCCGCATAGTCAAGTTTATACCCCACCGATTCTGGGTCATCGTAACTGATAAAGGTATATCCATCAAAAAGGTATGGAGCCTTTGCTACATCATCCCAGTACCGAATAAATCCTTTTTGGTTTATAAACTCTCTCTTAAGGATCTCGTAGGTAGGTCCATACCCTCCATAACTCTGGGCCATCTGACCATACCCGTGATCCACATTGGGAACCCCTGTCCACTTACGAGAGTAGGAAGCGATACCTAGTACTAACTTCTCTTTGGGAACACCAGCTTTCTCATACTCCCTAACCCCTTTATCTCCACTCACAAGGGTCAGGTCATACTGGGGCTGATACAGGTTTGCATGATGCCCAGAAACATTGGTAAACCCACCTCGAAGATCATAGGACATAATTTGGATATAGTCCAAGTAGGGTTCCATTTTTTCCATAGGGACTGCTTGAGAGTAGTACACATCTCCACCCACCGCAATGGTAAGAAGTTTATCCTCTTGCTCCTTAAGAAAAAGCTCTCTTATCTCTCGAATAAGATACACATAATGCTCTCCATCATCTGGATGAGAAGCTATTCCGGCTACACTAAAACATGGGTACTCCCAGTCAAGATCTACACCGTCTAATCCATAGGTTTGTACTATAGAGAGCATAGATTCCGCAAGGGTTTTTCGCTGCTCATCGGTTCTGGTATATTGAGAAAATCCATCCGCAGACCACCCACCTATGGAGAGTACAAACTTACAGTTTGGGTTTTTCTCTCGAATAGTGGGTATTAAGGCGAGTTCATGCTTTAAGGGTATAACAACCTCACCCTGTTCAATACCACCAAAGGCGATATTGAACACGTCAATATGATTCACATTGGCACAACATAGATGTTTAAGATCTGTTATGCCAACGTATGCTATATATTTCATAAGGCTACTCTATAATAAAAACACGCCCATATTGAGAAACAGGATTGGTACTTTTAGGAGGTTCTATAGTATACCCCCCCTTTGCCTGAGTATAAGGTACTGGCTTTCCAGTTTCCATACAGGTTATTTTTGTAATACTTTCTCCATAAGGTAGGAGTACCTCACCACCCTTTATCTCTTCTGGTTCTAGTAAAATAGCAAACACCTTACCCTCTTTCGCTTTTTGGGTAAATGCAAAGGAGTCTTTTTTGTATGGTGCACATACCCGGGTGCCATATATTGCGTCTCCGTATATCTTAAGCCAATTACCCAACTCCTCTAAGGTTGCTAAAGATCCCTGTGGAAGCCTGCCATCTGGCTGAGGAGCAACATTGAGTGCTAGATTCCCTCCCTTTGCAACAATATTTACCAGAAGATGAATAACATCTTTGGGCTTTTTATAATCATCATCATAACTGTAAGAGAATCCTCGCCCTAGGGTAATACAACTCTCCCATGGAATATTTAATGGCTTCTCTGGAACAGTCTGTTCAGGAGTAACGTAGTTCTCATAGGGGCCACCAATAGTTCTGTCTGCACAGAGGAGCCCTGGTTGAAACTTTCGAATTTTCTCAATAACCTCACCCAATCGAATATCCTGTTTATTATAAGCCCCAACCCATCCTGCATCAAACCACATAATATCAACATGACCATACTCTGTTGCAAGTTCCGTAATTTGGTTGTGACTAAACTGAACAAACTCCTCCCATAGCTCAGGTTTTTCTAATGGGTCGTATGAACAGTTTCTACTCTGATAGGATCCTCTCTCATGTTTTGTACTCCAGTAGGAGTCTACATGCCAGTCTGCCTTTGAAAAATATGTAGCTATTCCAAAACCCTTTCGGCGAAAGGCTTCGAATAGGTGTCCACATATATCTGCGTAACGGTGTGTATGAAAAGGACAGGACTCCTCGGTAATTTTATAATCTGAATACTTAGTATCCCACATACAGAACCCATCATGGTGCTTTGTGGTAAAAATTAGATACTTCATTCCTGCCTGATGAGCAATGTCTGCCCACTTTTCTGGTTGAAATCTTATAGGGTTAAAAGTTTTATTTAGGTCAAAATACTGTTTTTTAAACTCCTCTCCACTCACACCCCAATCAATACCACGACGAGACCAATCTGCGTCTGCGTCACTCAATGCCCAAGATTCAACAAGACCCAACTGAGCATAGGGTCCCCAGTGCATCATCATGGCTAACTTCTGATCTTGAAACCACTCAAGTTTTTCAAGAACCTTCTTATCCGTAGGCCACACATAGTCTTTCTCCTGACTGTAGTTATGCACGCCCTCTTGGACAACCTCTTTTACCTCTTCCTTCTTCTCTTTCTTCTTGGCCATAGATCAGACCTCCACTCATGAATTTATTTTATTATAATGGGTACAGCAATGTAGTAATACACCACTGCACCCATGACTCTCATATTACTGTCCTAATACTTCTCTTCGTATTCGAACGTACTTTTCTAAACCAAACCGATCTAGCTGTTTAAGGTAGGTATCCCACTCTTTCTCAACATCAGCCTGGCCAGAGATCCAAGCTGCGGTTTTTTGGTCCACGTAACTGGTAATAGCTGTTGAAATATCGCTAAGCTCTGCACTTACATCTTCAGGCACCCAGTATGGTGGCACGGGATCTTCTAGTAAGTAAGGTCCATAGAGTTCATCGGTTATATCTTTTTCACGATACTTTTCGGGCTCTCGAAATTTAAATCCTAGAGGGATAAATCGAGGGAGCGATTGGGGCCATAGGTTAAACCAGTTATATTCCTCAATTTGCTCTTCTGTCATATTGGATTCATCAATATACCAATCTCCATTCTCTTCATCTTCAAAAAGTCGGATTCCAATAGGTCCACCGTTAGTTCTGATTGAGTTTTTAAACTCAAACTGATTGTCCCACCATCTAATAATAGCTTCTGGGCTTTCCGCTCTATCAGTAATAACCACCTGATTCTTGAGAACCGTAGTTCCATAGGAGTCTTTATACCATTTAGGATCTGTTACGCCTGGAGCTGAAAGCACAGGAAGAGCTCTCCAATCTGGTGTTTCGCCAGCTTTAAAGGGCATAATATCTCCAGAACCGTACATTTGTGCCACACCGTAAAAATCTCCATTCCCCTTTGCTTTCCACTGAGTTTTATCGGTAGTAAAGGTTTCAGGGTCAATGAGACCAAGGCTATAGAGATCTCTCATATACAAAATCATCTCTTTATACTCTTGGCTATTTGCTGCAAATATAAGTTCACCATCAATTATAGTAAACCCGTACTTGTCCATAGGGAGTCCCCACCAACCAGCGTAGTATCCAAATTTTCGGTTATCTGGCTCAAAGGAGAACGGAATTTCATCGTTAGGGTTTCCATTCCCATTGGCATCTTGCTCTTTAAAGGCTATAAGCACTTGCTTTAGCTCTTCTGTTGTGGTAGGCATCTCCATTCCAACATTCTCTAGCCATCGAATATTAATATATGGGTTAAAGTCTACAAGAGGTGCGTCTAATACATAAGGAATTGAGTAGATATGTCCATCAGGAGCGGTCATGGTCTCTCGAACACCCTCCATATTTAAAAGGGCTTCAATATTTGGTGCGTACTCTGCAATTAAATCCTCCAGAGGAATATAGATTCCCATATCTACACCGAATTTGAGAATATCTGCCTGAGTTAAAATCCACCCACCAATTACATCTGCGTAATCTCCTGAATTGAGAGATAGGCTGTACTTCTCTTTGGCAACAGCAAAGGGATAATAATCCACACGTACGTTAATACCAGTCTGCTCCTCTAAAATAGGCATAAGATAAAAATCGTCAGTCGTCTTAGTAGCATCCGTAAAAATAGAGAATGCATACGTACCGGGATCTACGATAGGAAGCCCCTCTTTGTAGACAAGGCCACCAATCTTACCATCTGCATCTACTACAGCTGGAGTAAACTCTCCTTTTTCTGCAGTTGTAGAGGGAGTTTTTTCTCCACCACATGCCACTAATAGAAGCGATAGGACCATGACAGTCAATAACCACATAATACCTTTTCTTTTCATATTACCTCTCCTTATATAATGTTGTTTATGCATAAGAGGCTTAGCCCCTTAGTTTTATTTCTTATCCTTTTACTGATCCTATCATAACGCCTTTTACAAAGTGTCTCTGAATAAAGGGGTACATGATTAACACTGGTAAACTCGATATAATAATAAGCGAATATTTCATAAGCTCTGCGAGCTGTCTTCTCTGCTCCAAAGCTTCACGCTGCGCTTCACTCGTCACATCCAAAGAGAGGGAGCTCTGGTTTTGAATAAGTATGGACCGTAATATCATCTGTAAGGGATACTTCTCCTCTGTTTGAATGTACAGGAGTGAAGAGAAGTAGGCATTCCAGTGTCCAACACCGTAGTATAACACCAAAATAGCAATAATGGATTTAGAAAGAGGAAGAGCTATAGAGAAAAAGAATTTTGCCTCTCCACACCCATCAATGGATGCGGCATCATGAAGAGATTCTGAGATAGTTGTTTTAAAGAAGGTTCGTGCAACTATCATATTGTAAACTCCAACTGCTCCTGGAATAATAAGAGCAAACATTGAGTCCAGAAGACCAACATTCTTTACAACTAAGTAGGTAGGAATCATTCCTCCACTAATAAACATGGTAAGCACATAAAATATGGTGACAAACTTTTTTCCACCAAAACTGCTACGGGAGAGTGCATAGGCCGTAGGCAGGGTTACAATTAAGTTGATAATAACACCAGAGGTTGTGTATACAAGAGAGTTAAAGAAACCCCGCATAACTCGCTCGTTTTTTAATACTTCCTGATACCCTTTTAGGTTGAACCCCTGGGGCACAAAAAGAACCTCTCCCCGAGCAACCGCAGTGGGGTCACTAATAGAGGATATAATAATAAAGTAAAGTGGATACGCTACAATCAGAAGAATAAGCGTAAGGATTACAAAAATAATCCCATCAAATATCTTATCTTGGGTGGTTCTACTGTCTACCCTCCCTCTTTTTTTTCTCACAAGGGTGCTTTGTTTTTTATCTGCTAACATCATAATTGCCCCCTTCTACCATAAACTCGTTTCGGAAACTTTCCGAGAGAACCAGTTTACGCTTATCAAAAGTATTGCGTTAACAACTGAGTTAAAAAGACCAATTGCAGAGGAGTAAGATATGTTATTATCAACCAATCCCACTTTATAGGTGTATGTTGAGATAACTTCAGATACCCCTAAGTTCAGGTCATTCTGTAAAAGAAAAACCTTCTCAAATCCAATAGAAAGAATACTTCCACAACTTAAAATCAATAGAATTGTTGCGGTGGGAATAATACTTGGAATATCAATATGCCGAATAATCTGAAACTTTGTGGCTCCATCAACAATTGCAGCCTCATGTAATTCGGGACTAATAGATGAGAGTGCTGCAAAGTAGATAATAGAAGACCATCCCATACCTTGCCATACACCAGACCATACATAGATGTGCCGCCAAGCACTTACCTCTCCCATAAAGTTAATTGGGTCATACCCAAATAGTCCAATAAACTTATTTACTACTCCAATACTGGGAGACAAGAAAAGCAACAACATACCACACATAACTACGGTAGATATAAAGTTAGGGGCATAGGTAACCGTTTGAATAACCTTTCGATACCGTCGGTGCCTCAAAGCGTTAAGCATAAGAGCAAGTATAATTGGAATAAAAAAACCTGCAATCAGGGAATAAATACTGAGAATAAAGGTATTTTTAACCACCATAAAAAAATAGGGAGAGTTAAAAAAGCGAACAAAGTGCTTCATTCCTACCCACTCACTACCCCAAAATCCTAATCGAGGATTAAAGTTCCGAAAGGCAATCTGAACACCATAAATTGGAATATAACTAAAGA
The DNA here is from genome assembly GCA_964492025.1 of uncultured Spirochaetia bacterium. GTDB lineage: Bacteria > Spirochaetota > Spirochaetia > CAZBHR01 > CAZBHR01 > CAZBHR01. The sequence continues at coordinate 64,542 of CAZBHR010000001.1, forward strand.
TAAATGTGATAACTATTCCCGGTAACACAAACAACCATAAGGGAAAATCATGTTTGAATTTCTGTTGTATTCGTAAGCTTCGCTTCATTCTACCTCCTTAGTCTATTTACCTATAAGGCTACCTGAAAAAGTAACACTCACAAAGCCAAACTTAAGTAACTTTAAAGTTACCTTGTGTTACTTAACTTAATTGTACGTTAGGTTTTTTAAGAAGTCAAGAAAAAGTTTTAAGAAATGTGAACAGTGCGACTGGTAAGGTTTATTGTCCCCCCCCCACTAGGAGGAGAGATCTGTGGATTCGAGTAGGATGACACAAGCCGAGACTCACAGGCTTGTAGTGCGATACTGTCACTATAGTCCGCCGGCGGACTATTTCATACTCATTCCTTTGTTTTTTGTAGTATAAGGCATTTTGGGAAGGTCTGTGTTTTGACCTCTCTCGGGCTTCTTTATAAATGTTATACCTTGTATTGCGTATTCGTGTATAAACTGCTTAAGATCTTGTTTTTCACCAGTAGAGTAAAAGCGAGAAAGTAAGGTTCCAAATGTTTCCAACCGTGTGGTAGGTATAGACATAACTCCTCTACCTTTTTCTATGAGGTATTTATTGGCAATAATATTGCTTGTTCTCTTATTGCCATCCCAGTACATCTGAGTTTTACAACCATATAAAAATAACTCTATCCCCTTTTCCGTATCCGAAAGGTCACTTTGAAATATATCGGTGATATTAGATTCTATTTTTTCAGGAGTTGGGATTGGAGGAATATACTCTGTTCCAGAAGTAGAAACTTCACCATACCGAAGAACACCCCAGTCCAAACTCTCATTATACGAGACAAAGGAGTTTATTTTATTCATAAACGAGGGATTTAAAGGTTCTGAGATGTGTTCAAATAGGTACTCCCAGGCGTACTTCATGTTTAATACTTTTTGAGTATTCTCGGTGGAGACTCCTGCTACAGAGTACCCATGTACCAGTGTTTCCGTTTGCGGAAAAGTTACGGGAATCCCTTCTAAAATAGAGCTGTCATAAATAGTTTGAGCTAAAACTTTCTTTGCTAAAAAGAGGTTCTCCTTTAAGCTGAGTTGATATATATCATCCACTGTGCTACCTCCTTTTCACAAAATACCATATAAGGTTGTGAAAGAACAACAGAATTACTGTTAAAGTAATCCTGTTTGCATAAGGTTCGCCTAGTTAAACTACCGGGTTGTTTGGGTCGTGGCTCCATTTGCCATAAGTGTCATAAGGATTTCTTTCGTCATCCCACCTTGCTCCACACAAACATCCTTGAGGGTGTTGGTCTTTTTTAAATTCCATGGGAGAGTACGTAAACATATCGGTGGTAATTTTGCCGGTTACATCCCAAGAGCTAAGGTCTTGGTCAAAGCTCTCTGCCCACTCAAACATATCGCTCATATCAATAACATTGGAAGTATTCCATTGAGATATATCTTGATTGAAAGAGTCTGCTCCATAAAACATCCAGCTCATATCAGTAACATTGGAAGTATTCCAACCAGCTAGAGGTTGGTTAAAAGAACTTGCCACTCCAAACATGAAACTCATATCAGTCACATTGGATACATCCCAGCTACTGAGATCTTGATTAAAAGATTCTGCTTCGCCAAACATATAGCTCATATCAATAACATTGGAAGTATTCCATTGAGATATATCTTGATTGAAAGAGCTTAATTCAAGAAACATCCAACTTATATCGGAAACATTGCTTATATCCCAATTTGATATATCTTGATTAAAATCATCTCTCCCTTCAAATAATTTATATGAAAATCCTGGTATCCACCCATCTTCATTATATATAGGGCTGGCGTGTAATTGCACATTATTCACATCAATAGACTTTGCAAGCCATCCTTTATCTTCATACTTCTTCTGATAATCAAGGATACTAAAGAGTTCTTCCTTATCTTTAGGTGTCAATGTTTCTTTTCTATCATCTACCCTGTTATCATTCCAATCGGGGTAGTCTATATGGGGGATTTTCTCTGCTGGTTCTTCGGGGTTGGTTGTTCCTCCTCCATTCCCGGTGGGGTCAGATGGACAGCCTATAAGCAATCCTGTTACCAATACTATTATTAATGCTAAATATATCTTTTTCATAGGAGGCTCCAATCTTGTATATGCTTGAGTGTATCACATGAAAATCGATTTGTCACGTAATTTTTCTCAGAGTACGTGAAATATAATACTAATTAATAGAGGTTTCACAAAATAGATCTCCACCACGATAACTCCTAATACAACACCCTACTGTCTCGCCCTCGACCCAACAGGGATACAAGAGTAAGTGTAACTACCTGTATTGCTATAATAACCCCAAAAATCATAAAGCTTCGCTCTCTATCCATCTGTTCTACCGAGTAAAAGAGTGCGGTAGAGAGGGTTTCTGTTTTCCCTGGAATATACCCCATAACCATAAGAGTTGCTCCAAATTCCCCACAGGCTCGTGCAAAGGAGAGTGCCGCACCCTGCAAAAGATAGGTTTTTGTAAGGGGTAACTCTATATGAAATAGGTACTGCTTATAAGAGGCTCCCTCTTGGAGGGTAATCTCTCGTAGTATAGGGTCTACCATGGCAAAGGCTTGTTTTGCACTGTGATACATAAGGGGTAAGGATACAATGGTAGCTGCAACTACTGCTCCTGCGGGGTGAAAAAGAAACTCCCACCCAAAACTTCGATACAACCACCCTCCTAGGACACTGTTTTTCCCTAAGATCATAATAATTGCGTACCCAACCACCGATGGAGGTAGTAACAGGGGCAGTTGCACCACTGCCTCTATTACCGTTTTATACCAACTACCCTCTCGGTGATACAGAAACCTTGCCAGTGGTATGGCAATGAGTATTACAAAAAAGAGGGCAAACATTGCTATTCGTAAGGTGAGTAAGGCTGGCTGAACTATCATTGCACAGCTCCTATTCCGTATGTTGCAAGTATTTCAGCACCCTCACTCTGTAAAAAGTCAAGGTACTCTTGGGTAAGTTCTGGTACGGTATCGGAAAGTACCCCTATGTAGTAGGTTACAAAAATATCTGGAGCTATTGGATACACAGTGGTACCCTGGGGCAGCTCTTTTTGATCTGAGCTATACAGAATAGCACTATCTACGGAACCAGATACAAAGTAGTACTTTGCGGAGTTTGCATTTTTGGCAAACACCAGTTGGGAGGTTACAGAATCCCATAACTCCCCTAACCCCTCTTTTGCATATTTTCCAAGGGGAACAGATTCCGGTTCACCCGTTGCCAAGGATAGATTTTGCTCTTGCACAAATGCCACAAGGTCTGTAACGGATCCAGATTCGGGTACCCCTTCAATAGCAGAGGAGAGTACCAGAATAAGGGAATTAACCCCTATTGGTATGGGTGGAGCCTTCAGAAAATCCTCATGGGCAAGGGTATCCATATATGAGTAATCTGCGGTAATAAAGAGATCTACAGGAGCACCCTGCACTATCTGGGCAGCGAGGGATCCAGAACTTCCATAGTTACCATAAAGAGAAACACCTTCACCGTACTGTTCGGCAAAGGCGTTATGAATATGTTGAAAGGGTTCAGTAAGGCTAGATGCTACACTTACGGTGAGGCTAAGTGGCTCTGACTTTTTGGCACACCCTCCCAGTAGTACTAGAAGAGCAACTCCAAAAAAGATAAGAACTCCTACTCCTAAAGAGTTTCTCCGTATAACCACTACTACCACCTAATGCTTACGCATCTTCATCAATAAGGTTATCAATGCTGGTACCTGGAGCAACCATAGGAAACACCTTATCATCTTTAGGAATTTCACAGTTTACCACTACAGGTTTACCTTTGACTGCAAGAGCTTGGGAGAGTACTTTTTTGGGATCCCCATGAAGAGGAAGCTCAAAACCAATACCCCCAAGGGCCTCTACAAGCTTAACCCACTGAATATGTGGATTGAGTTCTGTAGCGGAGTACCTTTTATCAAAAAAGAAGGTTTGCCACTGACGTACCATTCCTAATGACTGGTTATTCATCAGAATTACCACAATATCCAGCCCACTCTTAGCGGCTGTTTCTATCTCATTAAAATTCATACGAAAGCAACCGTCACCGGCAATACTAATTACTCTTTTATCGGGGCAACCGAATTTTGCTCCAATAGCAGCTCCTGTTCCATAACCCATGGTTCCAAGACCTCCAGAGGTTAACCAGTGTCTCGGTTTATCAACTCCATATAGCTGGGCTGCCCACATCTGATGTTGTCCAACTTCGGTTACAAGAATAGCATCTGACCCCGCAAGCTCTTTAAGAGCTGTAAGAATCTCCCGTGGTCGCTTAGTACTCTCCCCTCTACTTGGTGGATAGTTTTTTACCCGCTCCTGAGACTCCGCTACCCATTGGGGATGGCTCTGCTGATCAAGAGATCTATTTATTGCCTGTAATACAAGCTTTATATCGCCCACAACGCTGTAGTTTGTCACAACGTTTTTATCAATTTCAGCGGGGTCTACATCAATCTGTAAAATGGTTGCGTGTTTTGCAAAGGACTCTACATTACTTACCACTCTGTCACTAAACCTAGCACCAATACAGACAAGAAGGTCACAGCTATTTACCCCTACGTTAGAAGCGTTAGTTCCGTGCATTCCTATCATACCAGTAAGTTTTGGTTCGGAAGATGGAATAGCCCCTATTCCCATAAGACTTGTACCAACAGGAGCATCTAGGAGGTCTACAAAGGTTTGCAACTCTTGAGATGCGTTGGCTGCTACAACTCCACCCCCAACATAGATAAAGGGCTTTTTCGATTTTTTTATCAGTGAGATTGCCTTGTGAATATGTTTATCCTTAAAGTGGCAAAAGGGTTCAGAAATCTCTACGGGCTGATTAAAAAATTCGGTCTCATTGAGGGTTACATCTTTTGTAATATCAATAAGAACAGGACCGGGGCGTCCCTCTCTGGCAATTCTAAAGGCCTCTCGGATAGTTGAAGCAAGGTTATCTACATCTTTTACAATATAGTTGTGCTTTGTTATAGGAATAGTAATACCAGAAATATCAACCTCCTGAAAACTATCTTTTCCAAGAAGCTTTACCGGTACGTTTCCTGTAATAGCTACCATAGGAACAGAGTCCATATAGGCAGTGGCTATTCCCGTAACAAGGTTTGTGGCTCCAGGTCCAGAGGTTGCAATACAGACTCCAACCTTTCCCGTAGCTCTTGCGTAACCGTCCGCCGCATGGGAGGCACCCTGCTCATGGGCTGTGAGTACATGGTTAATGGCGTCTCGTTGTTTATACAACTCATCATACAGTTTAATAACTGATCCACCGGGATACCCAAATACCGTATCTACACCCTGCTCTTTTAAACATTCAACAACAATTTGAGCTCCGTTTAATTTCATAGATCAACCTCCTGTGGTTTAAGACACACCGCCCCTTTATCTGCGGAGGTAACTACTGAACGATAACGCCCAAGGTACCCCGCTGTAATTTTTGCCTCCCGTGGTGTCCACTGGGAAACCCTTTGTGCTAACTCACTCTCATCAATAAGTACATCTAACTTCCCTTGGGGAATATTAATTGCAATGGTATCACCCTCTTGAACCACTCCAATAGGACCACCCGATGCAGCTTCTGGAGATATGTGTCCAATAGCAGCTCCTCGGGTAGCACCACTAAATCTACCATCCGTAATAAGAGCAACCTGATGATCTAGACCCATACCTGCAATTGCGGCTGTTGGCGATAACATCTCTCGCATTCCTGGACCACCTTTTGGACCTTCGTAAAGAATCACCACCACATCTCCTGGCTTAATACGTCCTCCAAGGATAGCCTCAATAGACTCCTCTTCTGAGTAAAAAACCCGAGCTGGCCCTGAGTGTACTAGCATCTCTTCTGCCACTGCAGACTGTTTTACCACCGCTCCATTTGGTGCAATATTTCCAGTAAGTACTGCAATACCACCTCGATGAGACCAAGGGTTATCAATAGGACGAATAACCTTTGTATCTTTATTATGTACATTCGCAATAAGCTCACCTACTGGCTTTCCTGTAACCGTGGGAAGATCTTTATGAATAAGCCCTTTTTTTGCTAGTTCTCCCATAACCGCATACACTCCACCTGCTCTATGAAGATCCTCAATATGATCACTTCCCGCAGGACTTAGGTGACAAAGGTTTGGTGTTTTTGCACTAATTTCGTCAACCATAGATAAGGAAAAATCCACCTTTGCCTCATGGGCAATTGCGGGGAGGTGCAAAATACTGTTGGTACTACACCCTAGAGCCATATCTACGGATAAGGCGTTCTCAAAGGCGGACTTAGTCATAATGTCACGTGGTAACACCTGATCTTTCACAAGATCCATAATTCTGTATCCTGCCTCTTTTGCAATCCTATCTCTATCTGCCATAACAGCAGGAATTGTTCCATTTCCCGGTAATCCCATACCCAGTGCCTCGGTAAGGCAGTTCATACTATTTGCGGTAAACATACCAGAACAGGAACCACATCCAGGGCATGCGGACTTTTCAAATGACTTTAGTTCATCTGAGGATATACTACCGTTTGCTTCTGCTCCCACAGCCTCAAAGACTGATGAAAGACTAGCACCTTCTCCTTTCAGTGTACGCCCAGAAAGCATAGCACCTCCACTTACCACTACCGTAGGAATATTAATTCGAGCAGCAGCCATAAGCATGGCAGGAACAATTTTATCACAGTTAGGAATAAGCACTAGCCCATCAAAAGGGTGAGCTGTTGCCATAATTTCAATAGAGTCCGCAATAATCTCCCGTGAAGGGAGTGAATAGTGCATTCCACGGTGTCCCATGGCAAGCCCATCACACACTCCAATAACGGGAAACTCAACAGGAGTTCCTCCTCCGTTACGGATTCCACTCTTTACATCCTCAGCAATACGCCTTAGATGTATATGCCCGGGAATAATTTCGTTAAACCCATTGGCAACGCCAATAAGGGGCTGATCAATTTCACGCTCGGTCATTCCTAGGGCGTAGAGTAATGATCTATGAGGGGCTCGTTGTGGCCCCTTTTTCATAGTGTCACTTCTCATATAGAAACTCCCTCTTTAGTTCTTAACTCTCGGAACTCCTTAAGAATTTTCTTTGTAATAGGCCCTGGTTTTCCGTCACCTATGGTTCTATCATCCAATGATACAACAGGAACAATTTCCGCACCAGAACCGGTAATAAACATCTCATCGGCACCGTACACATTAAAGAGCGTAAACTCCTTTTCATACAGTGTTATATCCTCTTTTTTAGCAATATCAATTACGGTTCCACGGGTAATACCATCAAGGATTCCTACATGCAGTGGGGCTGTCCAAATCTCACCTTTCCGTACAATAAATACGTTATCCGCACTACACTCAGCCACAATACCATCATGGGTAAGCATAAGCACTTCTGGGAACCCCCTATTATCTCCCTCCATTCTTGCAAGAATGTTATTTAGGTAGTTAAGAGATTTTATTTGTGGGTCTAGGATAGTCGCTTTATTTCTTCTCTGGGCAGCGGTCATAAGGGATAACCCTTTTTCATACAGCTCCTCTGGATACAGTTGAATAGATGCAGCAATACAGATAACCGAAGGTTTGCTACACTTCAAAGGACTTAATCCTAAATCTCCAACTCCCCTGGTAATAACAAGACGAATATATCCATTGGTTAGGTTGTTTCTTCGGCAGGACTCCGCAACAATCTCAGTAATCTCATCCGGAGTGTGAGGAATGGTAAGTCCAATAGCCTTTGCTGCTGCAAAGAGTCTATCGTTATGCTCTTTCATTCGAAAAATATTCCCTTCGTACAGTCGAATTCCCTCAAAGATACCATCTCCATACAGTAATCCATGATCATATACTGAAACTTTTGCCTCTCCCCTTGGGAAAAATTCACCGTCTATGTAGATATATTCCATAATTGTTACTCCTTATTGTATTGCTTCACAAAGCATATCACCCATACCAACAGTACCAATGGGCTCTTTTCCTTCACTCATAATATCACCGGTTCGGTAGTTACTATCCAGTACAGCAGAGACCGCAGCCTCAACAGCTAGGGCCTCTTTTTCAAGGTTGAGAGAGTATCTGAGCATCATAGCAACAGAGAGTACCGTAGCAATTGGGTTTGCAAGATCCTTACCTGCAATATCCGGTGCAGAACCGTGAATAGGTTCATACATACCAAAACTTCCATTTCCAACACTGGCAGAGGCAAGCATACCGATTGACCCTGTAATCATACTAGCTTCATCGGATAGAATATCTCCAAACATATTTGAGGTTACAATAACATCAAACTGCTGAGGATTCCGTACAAGTTGCATTGCTGCATTATCCACATACATATGGGTTAACTCCACCTCGGGGTAATCCTTAGCAACTTCCTCTACAGTTTTTCTCCACAGTCTTGAGGCATCAAGAATATTTGCCTTATCTACACTGCAAAGTTTTTTTCCTCGTTTCATAGCACTCTCAAAGGCAACCTTAGCAATTCTTTTTACCTCTGGTACAGAGTATACAAGGGTGTCATAGGCTACAGCACTATCCCCCTCACCCTCTGTTTTTCGTGGACCAAAATAGATTCCACCGGTAAGCTCTCTCACCACCATAATATCAAGACCTCCCTCAAGAAGATCCTGCCGTAAAAATGAGGCTTCCTTGAGTTGTGGGTACAGAATTGCAGGTCTTAAATTGGCAAAAAGCCCCAGTCCAGAACGGAGTCCCAAAAGAGCCTGCTCAGGACGCTGATCACCGGGCAGAGTATCCCACTTAGGACCACCAACCGCACCGAGTAGAAGGGCATCACTCTTTTTACACCCATCAAGGGTCTCTTGAGGCAAAGCTTCTCCAGATCTATCAATAGCAATTCCACCTGCAAAATACTCGGTAGTGTAAAAGTTGTGACCATATATGTCACCAACCTTATGCAGAACTCTCAGTGCCTGCTCTGTAATATCCGGTCCTATTCCATCTCCTGGAACAACTGCAATACGATAATCCATACGTTTCTCCTCTACTCCTCTTGGGAGTCTAATAATAGTTTATACTCCAGCGAATCCCGTAGGGCTAGCCAACTGGCCGCAATAATATCCGTAGAAACTCCTACGGTTGCCCACAGGTTCTCTCCATCGGTAGACTCAATAACAACACGAACCTTTGCGGCGGTAGCAGCTTTTGAATCAATAACACGAACCTTATAGTCCGTAAGACGAACAGTACCCACCGATGGGTAAAATCGTTCTAACGCTTTTCGGAGTGCTCGGTCTAGGGCGTGAACAGGTCCATCTCCCTGGGCTGCAGTCATCTCCTCCTGCCCCTCAACAATAACTTTCACCACGGCGGTTGAGTTAAGGTTAGGATCTCGACTCGGTTTATCCTCGGTAAGTCTGTAATGATCAAGGGTAAAAAATGATCTATGTTTTCCTAGGTGTCTTCGCATCACAAGGTCAAAGGAGCTTTCTGCTCCTTCAAACTGATACCCCTGATGTTCTAAATCTTTTAACTCCTGAATAAGAGCTTTTGCTTCGGGAGACTCCTTATCAAGCTCTGGCATGATTTGCTGCATTCTTTCAATAAAGGTGCTTCTTCCTGCCATTTCGCTCATTAAAAATCGTCTCTCATTCCCCACAGAGCAAGGTGCAACATGCTCAAAGGAGTGGGAAACCTTGGAAACTCCATCAATATGCATTCCCCCTTTGTGGGCAAAGGCACTTTTCCCTACATAGGGTGCTCCTGAACGAAGAGAGACATTCATAACCTCCGCAACCTTACGGGCAGTAGAGGTTATATGTGATAACCCTTCGTTTTGGTTTTCCTGGGCAAGACAGGGTTTTCCAAGCTTGGTAATAATATTGGGAATAATTGTACTGAGATCCGCATTTCCACACCGCTCACCGTATCCAATAAAGGTTCCCTGTACTTGGGTAACTCCCAATTCAACTGCGGTAATAGAGTTAGCAACTGCCATTCCACAGTCGTTATGGCAGTGAATACCAAGTTCCACAGAAGTTTTTGATTGTACATCCCTTATAATTGTTTCAAGTTCATGGGGAAAGGTTCCCCCGTTGGTATCACAGAGAGCAAGATAGGATGCTCCCCCCTGTTCTGCAGCTTGCAGAGCCAGTATGGCGTAATCAGGATTTGCCTTATACCCATCAAAGAAGTGCTCTGCATCAAAGGTGACTTCCTTTCCTTTATCCACAAAGAACCGAATTGTTTCTCGAATCATATCGAGGTTCTCATCAAGGGTTGTTCTAATAATCTCTTCTACGTGAAGATCCCAACACTTCCCAAAAATAGCCACAGAGTGAGTATTTGCAGATAAGAGCGATAGTACCTGAGGGTCCTGATCAGGGGTAATACCCTTTCGGCGAGTACTTCCAAAGGCGGTTAGCTTTGCCTGTCGTAGTTTAAGAGACCCAGCTTTTTCAAAGAATTCAATATCCTTTGGGTTTGAACCGGGGTTCCCTGCCTCAATATACTGGACACCAAAGGCATCCAGTAGTGTTAAGATTCTGATCTTATCCTGTACAGTAAAGGAGATTCCCTCACCCTGAGCACCATCTCTCAGGGTAGAATCAAATATTTTTATATCGCTCATACACGCTCCGTAGGTTTACTTTTTCTTTGACCAGGACATCATACTTCGTAGTCGTCCCCCAACCTCACTTATCTGATGCTCTCGCTCAATTCTCTTAGTAGAAGAGAAAAAAGGACGATTTGCCTGATTCTCTAAAATCCAATTTCTGGCAAACTCACCAGTCTGAATCTCAGAGAGTACTTTTTTCATCTCTTTTCGAGTCTCATCGGTAATAATTCTCTTTCCTGTTACGTAGTCTCCGTACTCTGCGGTATCACTAATTGAGTATCGCATCATCTCAAGACCACCCTCAAAGATAAGGTCTACAATAAGCTTCATCTCATGACAGCACTCAAAGTACGCCATCTCTGGCTGGTATCCCGCTTCCACAAGGGTATCAAAACCCGCTTTAATAAGCTCTGAAACACCACCACAAAGAACCGCTTGCTCTCCAAAAAGGTCTGTTTCGGTCTCCTCTTGAAAGGATGTTTCAAAAATACCACCCCGTCCACCACCAACACCACAGGCGTAAGCAAGAGCAATATCCTTTGCATCTTTAGTTGCGTTCTGATGAACCGCAATAAGACAAGGAACCCCTTTCCCCTCAAGGAACTGACTTCTAACCGTGTGTCCAGGACCCTTAGGGGCAACCATACATACGTTTACTCCCTCGGGAGCAATAATCTGTCCGTAATGAATATTAAAGCCGTGAGCAAAAAACAGGGACTGCCCTTTTTTAAGGTTTGGTTTAATATCTGACTCGTAAAGTGCTCGCTGTTTTTCATCATTTACTAAAATCATAATAAGGTCTGAAGCCTTAACTGCATCGGCAGTTACCATAACCTTAAGTCCTGCTTTCTCCGCAGCCTTCCATGATTTGCTTCCATCGTAGAGACCAACAATTACGGAGACTCCTGATTCATGAAGGTTCAGCGCATGTGCATGCCCTTGGCTACCATAGCCAATAACCGCCACGGTTTTCCCCTTTAATAGATCCATATTACAATCTTTCTCATAGTACATTTTTGCAGCCATTTGTTTCTCCTTATTGATCTTCTTTTATTTCTAATATAGATGAACCTCTTCCCATGGAAGTAAGTCCAGTCCTTACCATTTCAAGGATCCCATAGGGTTCCATAAGTTGTATAAATGTGGAAATTTTGCCAGAGTTTCCTGTTGCCTCAAGAATGAGTGAGTTTGTTCCCACATCTACAATGTTAGCACGAAAAATATTTGCCAGCTCTATGATAGAGGCTCGGTTCTTTCCTCGAACACTCACCTTTACCATTGCCATCTCACGGCAGATAGACTCTTCCTCTTTCATCTCTTCCGTTTCATACACATCGTACAGTTTTATGAGTTGTTTTCTGATTTGCTGGAAAACAGCGTAGTCCCCTGTTACAGATATTGTTACACGTGAGATCTCTGGATTTGTGGTTTCTCCAACCGAAAGGCTATCAATATTATACCCTCTTCGACTAAATAAACCGGCAATTTTGCTTAGGACACCATGGTGGTTTTCCACCAACATTGAAAGTACATATCTACCCATTACGTGCTCCTTTTTGTCGGAATCATATAGGGCTATGCTTCTTTATATAGAAATTTCCTGGTCGGAAACAGATAAGGATAGCATAGCAAGGAATAGCGAAAGGCTATGCCAACTATAGAATAATACCGACCAAAATTAGTAGGACAAGGAGAGAGATAATAATGAGATTGATTACTGTTCCATCAATAAATGGAGTACGGTTAGTCATAAAATTTGTCCTCTTCTTGTTTACTTTTTAAAAGCATACCCTCTCTCAAAAAAACAATCAATAGCATTTTTTTGGGTTGAGTGCATTTTTTTAATTCACTATAATTCTACAATATGATTGATACTGAAGAAAAAGTAGGAGTGGTTTTTTTTTGCGATAGCTTACCTCCTCTACTCGATGGAGTGAGTCGCGTACTACTTAACTATACACAGGAGTTAGATAAACAGAAATCTCCATGCTGTATAGTGGGACCGAAGGGAAAAGGAACAGCGGAAAGCTTCCCCTGTACTAGCATACTGCTTCCCTCTATAAGACCCAAATTTATTGCACCCTATCCCATTATTCTACCCTTCAGTGCTAGACGTGTGGCTAACCACCTTAAACCATTTAATCCATCGGTTATTCACGCCCACTCACCATTTACCATGGGATCTAAGGCTCATAAAATAGCTAAAAAGCTTAACATTCCATCCATAATCACCATACACTCCAGATACAAACACGACATACTTGCAAGGACAGGAAGCAACGTAATAACAAAATACATGATTCGGAAAATTGTCCACTGCATTTCACAATTCTCCGAGGTCTGGGTACCAACTCCTGGTGTTAAAGAGGAGATACTTGGTTACGGTTATACTGGTAATGTTACTATTATTGGAAATGCCATAGATTTTCCTACAGTAGATAATGATCAACTTGAACAGCTAAGACTCCGGGGAAGAGCCTTATACAAAATCGATGACCCTGCAGAGATCATCTGCCTATTCGTTGGACAACACAGGAAAGATAAGGGAGTTTTTACTATTCTGGAAGCACTTCGAATGCTAGAAAATTCTACTCCCTTAAAAATGATATTTATTGGGGATGGACCTGAAAAATGTGCTATGCAGAAGTTTATTGACACCCATAAGATGCACCATAAAGTACTCTTAAAGGATCCCGTATCTGACAGGGAAATAATGCAACAATTATATGCTGGTGCAGACCTGTTTCTATTTCCATCAGAATACGACACCGATGGAATTGTTATGAAAGAGGCTGCTGCTATGGGAACTCCTTCAGTCTTACTCAAGGACTCTTTATCAGCAAGCTCTGGTTTGTATAAAGATATGGATAACGCATTTCTTATTCAAAACAACCCTTCTGCACTAGCTAACAAAATTAGAGCAATTATTTCAAATAGAGCTCTTTTAGAAAAAACATCTATACAAGCACGTCTGTCAATTCCAAAAACATGGTCTAACTCAATACATGAAATAGAGGAAAACTACAGACGTACTATTCGGGAGTTCTATTCATAATGGCTGTATCTGCAAACATACGAAGAATTTTAATTTTTCTCGCACTGGTAGGAGTAACTATTTGGGCTCTTATTCAATTCACATTTACCCCAGACACCATGGGTGTACTAAGGCAACTTCGTTTTAAAGATTTTGCGATTCTTGGAGCAATGTTTTTAGGTTCATACATTCTTGATGGTGCTATTTTAGGTGTGCTAGGATATGGAGTAAAGGAAACACTCCCATGGCAAGTACTTTGTAAGGTTCCCTTGTTCCGTGTTCTCTTCAATACAATTACCCCCTTTGCCTTTGGAGGACAGCCTGTTATGATCCTTACAATGACACGGTATAACACACCTCCGGGAAGAGCATCTTCTATTATCTTTACTAAATTCATGCTTTTAAACTTAGTAATTTTTCTTATTACAGCATCCTCTGTTGTGCTTTTTTGGAGTCAGTTACCATCCACCTTTCTCCGAGTATTTTTTCTTGTTACCGGCGTAGGCCTTATTGGAATGTTTGCTTTTATTGTAATAGGTCTCACTAGGCCCCAGATAGTTCTATCGCTCCTTATATGGGTGGGAAACATATGGGGGAAATTCTCAAAAAAACACAACTCAGGTAAGTATAGAAGAAAGCTTATCCATGAGCTGAGGCAGATACGAGTAACCTTTGCCATGTATACTAACACCTTACGAGGATTCGTCTCTTTAGTTATAGCACTTTTAGCAACCCTTCTATACCAAGCTCTTCAAGTAGGTTCTTTTTGGGTAATTTTACGTATACTGGGATCTGAGATATCCTTGGTTGATGGATTTTCTGCAAGCATTTTAGCAACCTTTCTATTCTCATTTGTGCCAACTCCTGGAGCCACAGGATTTGGAGAATTTTTCTTTATTATGCTATTCAATTCCATGGTATCTTCACACATTTTAGGTTTGGCTCTTATTTTATGGAGATTTTCGATACACTACAGCTTCTGCTTAATTGGAGCTCCAGTGGCTATTCATGAATTTACCCCTGGTCGCCTTAAACTACGGAAGAGAAAAGCCAAAAAAAATAGTCTATAAGTTTAAAAAAATGATAAAAGACAAACTCATTACTTCTCTCTTTCTTGCAAACTGGAAATTCTTCCTATAGAATCAAGCCCATGAATACATTAAACAAGAGATATGGATTTTGGACAACCGTTGCCATGGTAGTAGGTATTGTAATAGGCTCGGGTGTCTTTTTTAAAAGTGATGATGTACTATTAGCCACAAATGGAAACATGGGCCTTGCACTCTTAGCGTGGCTTATAGGTGGTTCTATTATGATAGTAACCGCCTATATATTTTCTCAAATGGCAACTCGGATTCAAAAGGTAAATGGTTTGGTTGACTACTTTGAAGCGGCATACGGTTCACGGGCTGGATATCTGGTATCTTGGTTTATGTCAACCATATACTTTCCCGGTCTTGCAGCTATACTGGCTTGGGTTTCTGCAAACTACACCTTAGTACTCTTTGGGTTAGACTCTGGAGTTTGGGCACTTGCATTTATCTACCTTACTCTTATAACAATACTTAATATAACAGCACCTATTATTGCGGGTCGTGTTCAAGTTTCAACCACAATTATAAAGCTTATTCCCCTAGCCCTTGTGGCTATAGCGGGAACCATATCTGGACTATTTTCAGGACAACTCTTTGATAACTTTACCCATGTGGCAAAAAGTGTTTCTTCTCAATCTGGTGGAGGTTTGGCGGTTGCCACCGTTGCCACAGCCTTTGCCTACGAAGGGTGGATTATAGCAACATCAATTAACTCAGAACTTAAAAATGGCAAGAAAGATCTCCCAAGGGCACTTATGGTGGGAACTGCTACAATTGTAGTAGTATATGTACTCTTTTATATTGGTATTTCTGGGGTGCTTACAAATGATCAACTCATTCTTGCTGGAGATAACGCTCCTGTAGAGGTTCTATCAAAAATATTTAAAACCTTTGGAGGAACCTTACTTTCGGTATTTGTTGTTGTCTCCTGTATAGGAACACTTAATGGTCTGGTTATGGCAAACTCCCGAGGAATCTACTCAGGAGCAGTACGAGATATGGGTCCTGCTCCCAAACTTTTTAGTAAGGTGAGTAAAAAAACAAACACCCCTCTGCCCTCTGCTATTCTGGGGTACTTTTTTGCCCTCTGCTGGTTAACCGTATGGTATGGAAATTTTGCGGGGTGGTTTAATGGGTTCCTCGATTTTTCAGAACTCCCTATAACATTTCTCTATGTTATCTACATTGCTATTTATATCTGGTATATGAAAACATTTACACACCTTGGCTTTGTCTCTCGATATGTTATGCCTATTTTAGCTTCAATGGGATCTCTTTATATGATTTGGGGTGCTTCAAAGAAGGATATGTTTTTTACCTTTTTGATTATCTTTCTCTGCATTATGGGATTGGGTGCACTCCTCAGCAGAAAGTCAAAATAGTTTAAATCATTAGCCAAAAGAACAAAAATTAGTCTTGACTAACTTTTGTTCTTTTGATAATCTCCCTTTACAGAAAAATGGAAAGGAGCCCCCATGAAGAAACAAACCCTTACCCTTTCAGATATGGAATACGGGAAAACATATAAAGTACTGGGATTTACAGGGAAAAACCCCAATTACAGTGCACAACTCCAGAGCCTAGGTTTCACAGAAGGAACAGAAGTTACAAGAGGACCATCATCAATTAATGACCCCTTTTCTGTTATCCTTAGAGGAAGCCGAATTGCCCTACGGAAAAAAGAGTCCATGGAACTTCTTATTGAGGAGGTTGCCCTTGTATAAAGATAAAAACATTATAATTGCGGGTATTCCCAACTGTGGAAAGACTACCTTTTTTAACGGAGTTACAGGATCAAAACGTCGTGTAGGAAACTGGCCAGGAGTTACGGTTGATAGAACAGAAGGAACCCTAGCCCTTAAACACGGCGATGTTCATCTTGTAGACCTTCCAGGAACCTATAATCTCAACCCAGACACGGAGGATCAAATTATTGCAGCAAGAGCAATAAGCTCTCAAGAGCACGATCTTGTTATTAACGTAGTTGACGCCTCTAACCTCTCAAGAAACCTCTTTCTTACCTATGATATCCTCAAACTAACACACAACGTAATTGTGGTGCTTAATATGGTAGATGTGGCAGAACAAGAGGGAATCTCTATTGATGCAAAGAAACTATCAAAAGAGCTGGGTGTTCCCGTCTGCCCTCTTGTTGCGGTAGATAAAAAATCTGTCAACAATCTAAAACACCTTATAGATGACCTACTGGTAGATGGATTTGAAATAACAAAAAAAGAGCGAGACCACCTACATGACTCGTCTCTTACCTATGAACATATTGATGAGGTGTGTAAAGAGGTTACAACCCACCACAAAAAAGAGATGAGCTTTACCGATAAGGTTGACCGTATTGTTCTGAACAAATTTTTTGCCCTCCCCATCTTTCTAGGTGCAATGTTTTTAACTTTCTGGTTTGCTATTAGAGTAGGAGGAGTCTTTATTGACTTCTTTGATATTATTGGTGGACTTATTTTTGTGGATGGTCTAGGCACAGTTCTTCAAAGTATAGGTTCTCCAGACTGGCTTACTTCATTCCTTGCCGATGGAATTGGTACGGGTATTCAAACAGTGGGTACCTTTATTCCAGTTATGTTTTTTATGTTTCTCGCATTAGCAATACTGGAAGACCTAGGATACATGTCTCGAATTGCGGTTATTGCTGATAAGGTAATGAGAAAAATAGGCCTTCCAGGGAACGCCTTTATCCCTCTTGTGGTTGGTTTTGGATGTACCGTTCCAGCTATTATGTCAGCAAGGACGCTCCCTACAAAGAGAGATAGATTCATGACTATCTTCATGGCTCCTTTTATGTCCTGTGGAGCAAGGCTACCGGTGTATGCACTTTTTGCGGCTGCCCTATTTAGAACAAACTCTGCACTTATTGTATTTATTATTTACCTCACCGGAATTGTTATGGCAATCCTTACGGGTCTTCTCCTTAAAAACACCCTATTCAGAGGAAAAGAATCCCCTTTCCTCTTAGATCTTCCTATATACCACAGACCACGGATCAAGGCTATTATAAAGAGCTCAACAACCAGAACAGGGTCATTTATTAAGCGTGCGGGAACCGTTATTACTCTAGCTGTTACAATTCTTGGGTTCTTTAACTCCATGGGGTACTCATCTGATGAGGGAATAACCTTTGGGAACCAAGACTCTGACAATTCAGTTCTTACCTATATGGGAAAAACAATATCACCCATATTTGTTCCTATGGGAATCTCAGAGGACAACTGGCCCGCCTCGGTAGCTCTCTTCTCGGGACTCTTTGCAAAAGAATCGATTATTGGAACGATTAACTCCCTTTACTCAGGAATGGATGCAGCCTCATCGGATGAAAGTGATGAGAGGTATGAATTTACCCCTATTGAAACTATAGCAGAAGCCTTTGGTACCGTAAAGGATGAATTCATAGACCTCTTTACATCAGCAGACCTTCTGGGAGTTGGTTTAGTTACCGAAGGAGAGGATGCTATTGCAGAGGAAGGCGATGCGGACACTGCGGTATTTTATCACATTCGGAGGAACTTCACCCCCTTTTCAGCCTTTTCCTATCTACTTTTTGTACTTCTGTACTTTCCCTGTTTCGCAGTATTTGGAGCGGCAAAAAAAGAGATGGGGTGGAAATATACGGCTCTCTTTTCAGCGTACCTCACCTCTCTGGCTTGGGCTGTGGCAACCCTATTCTACCAAATTGCAGAGGGGCGTAATATTCTTTATGGATCTATTGCGATTGGAGTCTTTGGACTTATATATATAATGTTTCGGGTTATAGGTAATATGAGTACCGAGAAGATTACTCAGTCCTAAATAATCCTACTACTAAAAAAGCTCCAGTTCTGCTGGAGCTTTTTCTATGTTATAGACAATATAAAGAGCAAAAAAAAGGCCTCCAAATGGAGGCACTCTTTTAGTAACTTTTTGAAGACTGAACTTTTCTTAACTTTTTCATATGCTTTCGCTGAATAGCTTTAGTCTTTCTCGCTTTTATCGTAGAGGGTTTTTCAAAGAAAGTTCTTCTTTTAAACTCTCGGATAACTCCTTCCTTCTCCACCTGTCGTTTAAATCTCTTTAACGCTCTTTCTAGTGGTTCATTTTCATCTGTTTTTACGTAAGCTATAGGAATCACCCCCTCTCTGTTATTCAGCAAGTATCGGAGTGAATTTATACCAAAAAAAGGAAGAACTGTCAACTCCTTAAAACACAATCTCCAATATGAGGATAAGTCACCCCTAATAAGAAGTTCCTATACTTGCATTGGGGTTCCTTTCTGATTATACTTCCTATAGTTAAAATTCATTTATTTAGGAGTTTGGAGTATGAGCGAATCAATTGTGCCAGCAGAAGATCTGCTACCACACCACATCCCTCTTTTATACAGAACAGGAAGACCTATTTTCCCAGGTATCTTTACCCCCCTCCTTATTGAGGATCAGGATGAAATAGAACTGGTAAACCAAGCAATAAAACGAAATTCCGTATTGGGAATTGTTCTTGCAAAAGATCCAGAAACCGAAGGTGACATTTCTCAGGATGATCTCTTTTCCGTAGGAACCGTAGCAAAAATTATAAAGAAGATTCAGCTACCCGATGGAGGTATGAATATTTTTATATCTACCCTACGGCGTTTCACCCTAGAAAAACTTATTTCTACAAATCCCCTATTTGGATTAGTAAGCTACCCTCTTATTGATACAACAGAGAGCCGAGAGATTAAAGCACTTACCCGGTCTCTCCTTACCTCAATAAAAAAACTCACTAAGAGTAATCCTCTTTTTACAGAAGAGATGAGAATAAGTATGGTCAATATTGATGACCCTGGAAAAATGTCAGATCTTATCACCTCTATTCTGGACCTTGATCGATTGGATCAACAGGATATTTTAGAGACCTTTGATGTGCAAAAGCGGATGGAGAAGATTTTTATCTTTATCAAAAAAGAGGAAGAGCTTTTACGGGTTCAGAAAAAAATCCAAAACCAGCTCAATAAAAAGATAGAGAAGAACCAACGGGAATATTTTCTTAGAGAGGAACTCAAGGTAATTCAGCAGGAACTTGGTATTGGAAATGACCCCAAAAATGAGGAGTTTCTCAGGTTTAAAAATCTAGCAGACACCCTTCCTCTCAATGAAGAGACTAGAGAAAAGATAGAACAAGAGCTGGACAAGTTCTCATTTATGGAACCAAGCTCTTCGGAGTTTAATGTAACAAGAACCTACCTAGAAACCATTCTTTCTCTCCCATGGAACGAGTCCCACCAAAAAGATTTCACCTTAAAACAAGCTGAACGGGTACTGCAGAAAGGACACTACGGACTCAATGATGTAAAGGACAGAATTATTGAGTACTTAGCAGTTCGTAAGAAGAAAGAAGATAACAAGGGTTCCATTATCTGTTTGATAGGTCCTCCTGGAGTGGGAAAAACCTCAATAGGTAAATCAATTGCTGAGTCTCTCCACAAAGAGTTCTTCCGTTTTTCTGTGGGAGGAATGCGAGATGAGGCCGAAATTAAGGGACACCGAAGAACCTATGTAGGAGCTATGCCTGGAAAAATCATTCAAGGGCTAAAGATTACAAAAACTAAAGATCCTGTATTTATGATTGATGAAATTGATAAGATGGGAGTTTCTATGCAGGGAGATCCTTCGGCTGCTCTTTTAGAGGTCCTAGACCCAGAACAGAATAGTACCTTTAGGGATCACTACTTAGACATTCCCTTTGACCTCTCACAGATTCTTTTTGTGGTTACTGCAAACACCTTAGATACAATTCCTCGCCCACTTTTAGACCGAATGGAAATCATTAGGTTATCGGGATACATTACGGAGGATAAAATCCAAATTGCAAAGCGGTACCTTATTCCTAAATCTTTTGAGACTAATGGAATTCAGAAGGGAGAGGTTTTGTACCCCGTAAAAACCTTACGAACCATTGCAGATCAGTACGCCCGAGATGCAGGAATGAGAAGTTACGAGAAATTCCTAAACAGGATTCATCGGAAAATTGCAAGAGAGATTCTTGATGAAAAAATTAAAACTCCCTTTACTATGACCCCAGAACTTCTGAAAAACTACCTTGGAAAACCGTATTTCGAGGAGGATGATAAAAAGAAAGCTATTATTCCTGGAACCTGTATTGGTCTTGCTTGGACCAGCATGGGAGGAGATACCCTACTTATTGAGGCGGTTGATATTCCTGGAAAAGGTGGTCTAAAACTTACAGGACAGATGGGAGATGTTATGAAGGAGTCCGCAAGTATTGCCTACACCTACGTACACCATATTGCAGAGGAGTATGGACTCAATCTTAAGAGTTTTGAGGAGAGTACCATACACCTCCATATTCCAGAGGGAGCAACTCCAAAAGATGGACCCTCTGCGGGAGCGGCTATGGCTACAACCATATTTGGACTCTTAGCAAGAAAGGTTATTAAAAAGAACCTTGCCATGACTGGAGAACTCTCCTTAGGTGGACGAGTTATGGCTATTGGTGGACTCAAAGAGAAAACAATAGCAGCAAAGCGACACGGCATAAAACATATTATTATTCCAAAGCAGAATGAACGAGATTTAGACGATATTCCAGATAGAGTAAAAAAGGGTCTTTCATTCTACCCTGTTGAAACCTTAGAAGAGGTTTTAGAAATATCCTTTGGAGTAGAAAAAAACAACACACAGAGAAAGAGGAACTCATGGAACTACTAGCACCAGGAGGAAGTTTAGAAAAACTTATATACGCATACCAGTACGGAGCAGATGCCGTATACATAGGACTAAACTCCTTCTCCCTAAGGGCACGGTCAGATAACTTTTCCCACGCAACAGCGGAGGATCTTAAAAAAATCAAAGGAGAAAAGAAACTCTATTGTGCAATGAACATATTGAGTTATAACGATGATATTGCACGAATTGAGAAGAGTATTGACCAGATAAAACAGTTCCCCTTTGATGCGTTTATTGTAAGCGACTTAGGGATATTTGCAACCTTAAAACAGCACTTCCCTAATCAGCAGTTTCACCTAAGCACACAGGCAAGCTGTCTTAATAGCGCCTCAGCCCGAATGTATCACCAGATGGGATTTTCCCGAGTTATTCTTGGGCGAGAGGCATCCCTAGAAGATATAAGGCAGATAAAGCAAGAGGTTCCAGAGTTGGAGTTAGAGGTATTTGTTCATGGAGCCATGTGTATGGCGTATTCCGGTCGATGTATGCTCAGTAAGCATATGGTAGACCGAAGCGCAAACCGTGGCGACTGCGCCCACTCCTGCCGATGGAGTTATCAATTACTTGAACAGAAGCGTCCTGGTGAGTACTACACCGTGGAGGAGTCCGAAGAAGGGTTCACCCAAATTTTCTCCTCAAAAGATCTCTGTATGATTGATCATATAAAAGAACTCTACGAGGCAGGTGTAGACTCCATAAAGATTGAGGGTCGTATGAAATCGCTCTACTATGTTGCTATTGCTACTCGTAGCTACAGAAAAGCAATTGACGCACTAGACGACCCATCTATCAACGTCTCCGCCTATAAGGATGAATTAGATAAGGTGAGTCACCGACCCTTTTCTACAGGATTCTTTTTTGG
Organism: uncultured Spirochaetia bacterium; assembly: GCA_964492025.1. Classification (GTDB taxonomy): domain Bacteria; phylum Spirochaetota; class Spirochaetia; order CAZBHR01; family CAZBHR01; genus CAZBHR01. Next base: position 86,883 of record CAZBHR010000001.1, read on the forward strand.
GAATGATGAGATTTCCGAGAGTGCCGCAGAGACCTACGCAAGAAACTATATTTTTCTAGGAACCATTGGAGAAGAGGTTTCACCAAACTGTTATGCTATCCATGTAAAAAACCAAATTCTACAGTCAGATACAATTGAGTATATAGGTCCATCAACACTTTTTGAGGAGGATAATGAGTTTATCTTACTTGATAAGGATATGGAACCAGTAGACAAGGTTGACCACAATAAGGTGCAGTATATAAAGCCAGGAAAACCGGTGGCTCCTGGCTTTATGCTAAGAAAACAGCCTCTTGATTAAGAGCTTAAGCCTCTCTGTCTATGGAGATTGTAGCCCATTCGTACTAACCAGAGATAGGCTAATGTTTTTGGAATCATAAGAATTCCTACTATAGGATACTCCTGCGCAAACAGCACAACGGGAATATAAAATAGGAAACTGAGAGTTACCGCAAGCCAGGCCCAACGAAATGGGTCTTGGTTTGTGTACTTCTCCCTTGCAAAGAGATAGATAACCACAACACCCATAATAGCAAATGGAATATTTCGGTAGATACCCCACTCAACAGATGGGTACATAGATCCCCACTGATTGTGTGGAAGTAGAGATAGTATCACCCGAATCAGTGCAGAAAGATACATAACCACAGTAAAACCACCACCCTTACCTCCTCTGTATCGTAGAAGATAAAATCGATACAGAATAAGGTAGAATGCGGTCATGGTTACGGATGTAATCATTTTCCCCATATTTAATGCTAGGTAATTAGCATCCAACCCAGTAACAAGTAACCCATAAACCCGAGGAATCAGATGAAAAGAGTCACCTAACCCCAGAATAATTGCCATAGAACCAAATAGCTTCATAGCACACAGGGCATCGGATGACTGGTCAACCAGTTCACTTTTCTGTCCACGGAGAACAAGAACTCCCATAACAATTACAGAGGTGAGGTAAAATATGTCAAATAATCCCTCTGCAACACCTTGATATAGACTCATACGTACACTCCTACAACTCTTTTTTACGTAAAATTATGCAAAAAGTTCCTCTACACGAGGAGATATCTCAACCATCTTTGTAGGAAGGTTTAGGAGATTTTGTAGCTGTTCAGGCACTGGAATTGAGGTACCAATTTCAGGCTCCACTACGGACTCAAATTTCCCAGGATGTGCTGTGGCAACAACTATCGAAGAAACTCCTCTATAGTACTGATCACGAACCCACTCACCGGTAGCGGTGTGAGGACAAATGGGAGTTTTAAAATCCCGATATATCCTCCGAATAGTTTCTAGTATCCGCTTATCCGATACGGAGTATGATGCGATATGCTCAACCCTCTTCTCATGAGTTGGGAAGAGTATCTGTAGCCGCTCCATATTACTAGGGTCACCAACATCCATAGCATTAGCCAAAGTTTGAACACTCTTTCTTGGTTCATATACTCCAGAAGCAAGGTAATCGGGAATTGTTTTATTCTCATTTACCGCTAACACAATATCTCCAATAGGAGCTCCCATGGCTTTAGCAATATAGGCACCGGTTACGTTTCCAACATTTCCACTAGGAACTATGTATACGGGGCTCTTTCCTGTCTTCTCTTGAAACAGCAGAGAGCTGTAGTAATGATACACAATTTGAGGAAGTAGTCTTCCTAAGTTTATGCTATTGGCTGAGGTAAGTCCCCACTTAGCACGGAGAGAGGAATCACGGAAAGCCTCTTTTACCACTCGCTGACAATCATCAAAGGTACCATGAACACCGTAGGTAGTAATATTTTCATCCCAACAGGTAAGTTGTTGTTGCTGTCTATCAGACACCTTTCCTAAGGGAAATAACACCTTAACAGAGATTCCTTTTTTTCTATGAAAAGCAGAAGCAACAGCCCCTCCCGTATCTCCAGATGTGGCAACAAGTATGGTTATATCCTTACCCTGATGGGCTATAATCTTTTCTAAAGTCCCCGCAAGAAACCGTGCTCCAAAATCCTTAAATGCGATGGTTGGACCGTGAAATAGCTCTAGCTCAGCATCATTGTCATTCAACCAATGTAAGGGCACAGAGAAGGAGAATGCCTCATTACAAATATGAGGCAGATCAGTTAATAGAGGATCTCCCTTAAAAAAGGGAGCCAACAGCTTTGCAGCAAATTCGGGATACCCCGCTTTTGTATCCTCTACTGTTAAGGAGATAGTAGGAATTGATTCAGGAAGATAGAGCCCTCCATCTGGAGCTAGCCCCTGCAATATCGCATCGCTGGCTGTTACCTTTGGGGATTCACCCCGAGTACTTATGTAGTGCATACTTAACCTCCTAAAGCCGTGGACCTAAGAATGATCCCAGCCGTAATAGATCCGCAAAGATCCCTCCTGCGGTAACCTCAGGCCCCGCTCCTGGCCCTTGAATTACAAGGGGCTGCTCGTTGTACCTCTCGGTGGTAAAGGCGATAATATTATCTGTGCCTTTGGTACCAGAGAATGGGTGATCCAAGGGAAACTGTTTTAGTGCAACCGAACACCCCCCACGCTTATCGTAAGTACCCACATACCGAAGCCGAGTACCCTTAGCATGGGCTTCATCATAGAGCTTCTGTAAGGGAGCATCCATCTCACTCATTCTTTCTAAAAATTGATTCAAAGGAATATCCCGCAATGATTCAGGAACAAGACTAGCAACATCAACCTCACTCAGTTCAACCTCTGCCCCAGCCTCTCGAGCTAAAATAACGGTCTTTCGAACAATATCCATTCCAGAGAGATCATCCCTAGGGTCGGGCTCGGTAAATCCAAGCTCCTTTGCTTCCATTACAAGCTGACTAAATGGAATCTCTCCATTAAATCTCCAGAAAAGATACGAGAGGGTTCCAGAAAAGATACCCTCAATTCTCTTTACCCTATCTCCTGTTTGGATTAAATCTTTTAAAGTTCCTATAATAGGAAGCCCCGCACCTACGGTTGTCTCATATAAAAAGTGCTTCTGCTTTTGACGACTACTCTCCATAAGCTGTTTATAATATTCCAATGGAGAGGTTCCACCCTTTTTATTAGGAGTAATAATGTGAATACCTCGCTGAATCCACTGTAAATAACTCATGGCAATAGCATCAGCAGAGGTGCAGTCAATAATAACAGGATGGGGAAATTCATGGGCATCAATATGATCTATAAAATCTTTAACCGAGGTTGGTACGCCACTCTTCTGAAACTCATCTTTCCAACTTCCACAATCAACTCCACCATGGGAAAGAAGCATCTTTTCTGTATCCATGATTCCACGAATACGAATATCTATACCTATCTCTTTTCGTAAGCGATCCTGCTCTTGTCCTATCTGCTCAAGAAGAGTTCCTCCAATAAGTCCTGGTCCAATAATTCCAACACTCAAGGTTTGGTTTGATAAAAAGAATCCCGAATGGAGAGCTCGGATAGCAGCTTTTACATCTTGCTGTCCTACAACGGCGCTAATATTTTGCTCCGAAGATCCTTGGGCTATCGCCTTTACATTGATATTAGCCTTAGAGAGAGACCCAAAAAAACGGGTAGCAATTCCAGGGCACCCTGCCATCTGGTTACCTACTGCTGCAACAATGGCACAGTCTGGCTCAACATGAACAGCCTCAATCAGGCCTCGCTGCATCTCATCTTTAAAGGTTGTGTGAATTACATCGTATGCCGATTCCCACTGATCCTCAGCAACTGCAATACAGATAGAGTGCTCACTGGATGCCTGACTAATAAACACAACCGAAAGCTCCGATTGTCGAAGAGCAGAAAAAAGCTGTGAAGCAACCCCAGGAACACCAGCCATACCTGCCCCCTCAATATTCATAAGGGCAATGTGTTCTACCGCAGAAAACCCCTTAGCTGGACGCTCTCTTGATGAGGTAGAAAACTCTGATATACAGGTTCCAGGATGATCAACCTGACGAAAGGATCGTAAGTACATAGGAACTTTTTTCTTCATAGCTCGTAAAAGGTCTCTCGGCTGAACAAGAGAACAGCCAAAATAGGAAAGCTCTGTAAATTCCGCATAAGATAGTGCATCAATAATTGATGCGGTTGCCACATAGTTTTGTGTGCTTGTCATAAGAAAATTTGAAGGATTCCACAAAGTGAGACTATCAATATCCATGGCAGCGGCTAATGTAGATGCTGATCTATCAGTAAGATTTCGCCCACCCTCGGAGAATCTGTTACCCTCAATAAGAAGAACATCAATATCCTCCGTAAGGTGAACAGAGACCTTATCCTTGATACCACGATAATTATCCTTAGCAATAGCGGTCTCCATAGATTGAATACCCCCAGGGAAAGATGCCACACGAAAGCCTGCGGAGGATAGAGCCTCCTTAACCATAGGAAAGAGCCAAGAAAATGGGAGTGTTTGAATAAAGTGATCCATTGCAGGAAAACTTTTCTCAAGGACCCAAAGAGTTCTCAACATATCCTCAAGAATCTTAAACTTATCACCTATTACTGAAACAAGGGATTGAGAAACAGGAAGCTCTGCAAACCGCTCATACTCCCTCTCCAAAAGTCGATTCAACGTACTCCATACACGCTCATCCTGTGATTGTGCCAACTTCAACAGTTCAAAATAGGGCTCTAAGGATCTTTGGTCAGGAGAGAACATAAGCAGATGCTGCCCCTTAGGGTTCTCCTTACACAGGGTCACTATATTCTCTAACGCTCCAACACTTCCACCTATCTCATAGAGATTGTACACAACATGAATAAACTGCTTTCTATCCATTTTACCCCCTAAAAACAAAAATCCTGCCCAAAAAGGCAGGATTCTTTTTCCTTAATATTAAAAGAGATTAATCTGTTACGCCTTAACCACTTTTCCTGCACGGATACATCGAGCACACACCTTCGCCGTACGTTTCGTTCCATTTGGGTCTGCAATATGAACTTTTTTAATATTCGCCTTGAAGGTTCTTTTAGTTTTTACACCGATGTACGTACCAAAACCACCTTTCTTTTTAAACTGTCCCTTTCTAGGAACGTTGTGCCCAGAGGTAGTCCCCTTTCCACAAATTTCACATCTTCGTGCCATAGTCATCACCTTAATCAAAAAACTGTCCTGTACTTTACCAGAGAGCAGAGATAATGTAAAGCCCTACAGAGAAAAATAAGTATAAATTAGAATAAATTCTCAGTTTTTCTTTTCTTCGAGGTATTTGCAAAAATTTTAGTATATTGCTATAATAACTCTATGGAACACACGGTATGGTTAATCCCTGAACATATTGCAGAGGAGATTCGTAAGATATACTCAGAGATTGAAGCAACAGGAAACCTCTCTACCCGTATATTTCCTCCTATGCTTATACTCCCCCCTCATGTGGAAAGAGATGCTATAGCTACAGACTCTTCGGTTACATACAGCTTTGGAAAACCTGAAATACGAGAAAATCGACTATTCCTACCTATTGAACCAAACCCCTTTTCCCCCACTGGTATGTACAGTGCTGGGGTGTACCTCTGCACCGAACCATCTGAAGAAACGCTACTCGCCCTAGAGGGTTATCTTACAAAAAATCCTTTAGGTGGATCAATAAAACAGATAAAACCAAAACATAGGCTTTTTACAGAATCGCCTACCCCCTGGGATATTCCCCAAAGGTATGAAATATGCCACTACCATGGAGATCCAAGAAAAACAGAAAAACCAGTAGACCTTCATTAACTTTTTACATACAATAGGGCTATGGACAAACAAGAATTAACCCCAAGCTTAGAAGATTATTTAGAAGCTATTCTCGTATTAGAGTCAAAAAATAGAGTTTCCCGTGTAAAAGAGATAGCAGAGGTTTTAGATATAAAAATGCCCTCAGTAACCGCTGCATTACGGAATCTTAAAAGCCGAGGACTTATTGTCCATGAGAAAAACTCATTTATTACCCTTACAGAAGAGGGAAAAAAGATAGCCCAAGAGGTACACAAAAAACACCACATTTTACTCTCATTCTTTTCGGATGTTATGGATCTACCAGAACAGAAGTCCGAAGAGGTAGCTTGTGCAATAGAGCATATTATTGATATTGAAGTGGCTGAGAAGTTTGAAAAGCTTACAGAAAAAATGGTGCACTGCTCTAAGTGTGATTCTAAAAAGGAGTTATCATAACAACCTATGGTATCTCTCAATAAAGAACAACAAGAGGCGGTAGATACTCTTGAAGGCCCCCTACTCATTTTAGCTGGAGCAGGGTCTGGAAAAACTAGTGTTATCACAAAACGTATTGCAAATCTTCTTCAATCTGGGATATCTGCAAAGTCTATTCTTGCCCTCACCTTTACAAACAAGGCGGCAAAAGAGATGAACGACAGAGTAACATCACTGGCAAAGAGCGCTGCAAAGGGACTTACTATTTCAACCTTTCACGCCTTTGGAGTATCCGTATTAAAGCGGTATATTGTAGAACTTGGGTATGAGAAAAACTTTGTTATTTTTGATCAGGCCGATCAGATCTCGCTTTTAAAGGAGATTCTTGATGCAAACAATATTGACCGTGAAAAAGTACAGATGATGGACTCACTCAAAATATTCTCTGATATTAAGTGTCGTAGGGTAAAGTGGGATCGTCATAACAGTCATGTAAAGGAGCTTTTTTCGGAGTACAAACGGTATCTCAAAACTTACAACGGTGTTGATTTTGATGACCTTATCATGATGCCATTAGAGTTATTTGAAACTGTTCCTGAAGTATTGGAGTACTACCAAAAACGGTTTACCCACATAATGGTAGATGAGTTTCAGGACACATCCTTGGGACAATATAAATTGGTGGAGATGGTTGCAAATAAAAGTCGAAACCTCTGTGTTGTTGGAGATGATGACCAATCTATCTACTCATGGCGAGGTGCGGACTACCGTAACATACTTGCATTTGAAGAGGATTTCCCCGAAAGAAAAGAGATAAAGCTTGAACAGAATTATCGATCCTCAGGAACAATTCTTGCGGCGGCAAACAATGTAATACAGAATAATAAGAGCAGAAAGGAAAAGGAGCTACGAACCAGTGCAGATTTAGGGACTACTATAACACTTATGCACCCAAAAGATGCCTACGATGAAGCCCAAAAAATTTACAATACCATAAACATGCTTAAAGAAAGAGAAGGTATATCTGCTCATAATTTTGCGGTTCTTGTAAGAACAAACGTTATGCTCTCCAATATTGAGCAGGAGTGGATTATTAATGGAATCCCCTACCAGATGTCTGGAGGTCAGAGCTTTTTCAAGAAAAAGGAGATACGAGACATTCTGGGATACCTAAGACTTATGGCAAACCCAAAGGATGATGTAAGTTTTCTACGGGTTATTAATACACCAAACCGAGGTATAGGACCTGCTACACTACAAAAAATTAGGGACTATGCCAGTGAGGAGTCAATCCCACTACGGGAGGCTGCGTATCAAATGGTTAAGGATGAAGAGTCCCCTATATCTCCTAAGATAAAGAACTCCATACAAACGCTACTTAACATTTTACAGGGAATCTACCAAGAATTTCTCAAGGATGGATCTATTGCCATGGGAATTGGGGAACTCCTAAGAAGAGTACACTACAGAGACTACCTTTTAAAGGAGTACCATCAGAACATTCGTCTTGTAGAACAGAAGCTTGGTCTGCTTGAAATTTACAAACAGACAATCCGAAACTGGGAGGATCGTGAGGGAGGAACTATCTTTGATTATCTCCGTAGAATCGCCCTAGCCTCTGACAAACAAGATACGGAAACAGAGAAAGATAAGATACACCTTATGACAATTCATGCGGCAAAGGGATTGGAGTTTCATACAGTCTTTCTTGCGGGGGTTGAGGAGGGCATTATTCCTCATAAAAAAAGCATTGAAGAGAATCCCGAAGCCCTAGAGGAAGAGCGACGTCTCTTTTATGTTGCTATTACCCGAGCAAAACAGAATCTCTTTATATCCCATGCGGATCAAAGAAATGTTGGAGGAGAAACTATATCTACAGTCCCCTCACCTTTCCTTGAGGAGATTCCCAAAAACCTTCTTGCTATGCAGGAGGAACGAAAACTGAGTATGGAAGAGCAGAAAAGTTTCTTTGGAGATTTGAGAAAGAAGCTACAAGCTCAAAAAGCTGCGGGAGAAGATGGATCCTAAATCCTCAACTACATCATACTAAGTGGATCAATATCAACCTCAACATACAGTTTGTTGGCTGAAATACCTTGCTTTACCACATAGGCTGCGTGGCGTATATACTTTGGCTCTTCGGCGGTAATAATAATTTGATATCTCCAGTTTTTTGCAACCCGTGCAATAGGAGCCTCCGCAGGACCAAGGATAGATATGGGGGTCTTAAGCTGCTCTAGTAACTGAACTCCCCTCTGAGACTCTTTCTGACACACACTAAGGTCTACACTTCTAAATACAATACGGGCCATTCTTCGTACCGGTGGAAAGTTAAGCATGTTACGCAGAGCCAACTCTTGGGTGTAAAATTCAGTATACTCTCCAGATACCGCTTTCTGAATGGCATCACTATCGGGAGCGTAGGTTTGTACAATAACCTTTCCTCCTTGCAAAAACCTACCAGCCCTACCAGCAACCTGTACAATCTGAGCAAAGGTTCTTTCGGCAGCCCGAAAATCAGGTAACCGCAAGGAGCTATCTGCCAAAATGATACCAACTAGCTCCACCTTTGGAAAGTTAAGCCCCTTTGCTACCATTTGAGTACCAAGAAGTATATCGTGCTCCCCCTTTTCAAACTGGGAAAGTATCTCTTGCAATGCTCCCTTCTTTGCAACCGTATCACTATCTACCCGTGCAATCCTACGTCCTGGAAAAAGATTTTTCATCTCCTCCTCTACCTGCTCTGTACCAAAACCTGAAAATCCAACATCAACAGAGCCACAACTGGGACAAGTAGATACAGGAAGCTCACTGTGACCACAGTAGTGACACACTAGCCGTCCTTTACCCTTATGGTACGTCAAGGGAACAGAACAGTCCTTACAGGTTAATTCAAACCCACAGCTACGGCAGAAAAAGAAGTAGGAAAAACCTCTTCTGTTTAAGAAAAGAATAACCTGACGACCCCGTCTCAGAACATCCCCAATCTGCTCGTACAGTCTTGGAGATATAGCTCCAGGCTGATACTGAAGATCAACCACCTCAATCTCAGGCATCTCTCCCCCAGAAACCCGTTTAGGGAGAGAGAGCTTACGGAGCTTTTTCTGCTCCATAAGGTACCACGCCTCCAAGGATGGTGTGGCACTCCCCATAACAACCGTACCCAATCTCATACGATACAGAGCTACCTGACGAGTGTTATACCTTGGGGTAGATTCGGACTTATAGGTATGCTCATGTTCCTCATCAATGATAATCATTCCTAAGTTTACCACAGGAGCAAAAACTGCACTCCGTGCACCTACCACCAGCTTGGCCTCTCCAGAGCGAATTCTTTGCCACTCTTTGAGCCTTTGGGATGGTGTAAGGGATGAGTGCAGCACCGCAACTTCTCCACTTGCCCGTTGCTGAATCTCCCGTATAAGCTGATGGGTTAATGATATTTCAGGAACAAGATAGATAACTCCATAACCCTGATCAATAAATGATTTTGCACTTCGTAAAAACACCTCGGTTTTCCCTGAACCCGTAACTCCCGAAAGATAAAAGTAGTTTCCTCCCTTTCCTACAGCCCCAGTTATTGCTTCAATAGCACTAGTCTGAGCATCGGTAAGGGATACATCTTTTTTAATATCATCTACCGCAAAATCAGGAAGTACAGCCATAGAGCTTACTCTTTTTGCAGTGGGAAGTATTGCAGAGAGAGCCTCCCCTATAGAACAGAGATAAAAATGGGCAATCCAACGAGCAAGATCAACCTCATCATCACCAAAAAGGGGCTCCTTGTCAAAGGATCTCACAACCTCTTTTATGGTAACCGTATTGGGGAGATTTGGCTTTTCATCAAAAACCTTAGTAACAAATCCCGTAAGAGTACGCCTTCCAAATGGCACAACAACTCGCATACCCGCAGAGATCTCTAATTTTTCAGGAATTGCGTAGGTGAAAGCGCCCTCTATAGGAAGCGCTACATAAAGTTCACAGTACTTCATGGTTACACTCCCATGGCTTTTTGTAACCGCTGCAAATCCTCCCAAACAGGTCGCTTTAACTGAGGTTTTCTAAGAACCTCAACGGGGTGATAGGTTACAACAACAGGTATATGCTCATAGGCATGAACCTTTCCTCGCATCTCATCAATAGAGAGGGTCTTGGATAAAAATATTTGACCTGCCAACTTACCGGTTACTAAAATACCCTTGGGCTTTGCGAGGGTGATCTGGTGCCATAAGTAAGGCAAGCAATTCTGAATAACCTTTGTTGAAGGAATTCCACCATCATCATAGGGGCATTTAACCGCATTGGTAAGGTAACTTCGCTCCTTGATATCTATATTTATGGCTCGTAGCCATTGACCTAAATGGTGGTACCCAGCCTTGCTAAAGGGTTCTCGGTTATCATCGATTGATGGAGGGGGTCCAACAACCACTATATCTACAGGAAGGTCTCCCTTTCCAAAAGCAATATGTGTAGGATCTGCTATATCGCACTTGGTACATTGATGTACATAGTGTGCAAGAGCTTCCATGGAGTCCTGAGTAAGAGGAACACTCTGCTTACCTCCAGCACTTGCCATAGGAGGTACACTCTCTGAGATCGTGCCTCCTTTTATATAGGACTCTACCTGATGAATAAGCTCCCAATAACTACTCATAGACAAACTCCTTTTTGGGATCCATAGGATCTCCGTAGCTAACTTTGTAAAAGAACAAACCCTCTGGAGGTGCAGTAACTCCACCCTCACTACGCTCTTTCCTATCCAGTATCTCTTTCATACACAAAGGATCTTTTCCTTCTCGAGCCAAGTCAACAGAGGTTCCAACAATGGTACGAACCATTTTCCATAAGAAACTCCTGCCTACAATACGAAAAATAATCTGATCACCCTTAGGGTACCACCGTGCGGAGAGTATATCTCGCACCTTAGAAGGAGATGGATCCCCCTTTGCACAGAGCGAAGTAAAATCGTGGGTCCCTACAAGGTAAGAGGCGTACTGATTCAGGAGCTGTATATCCAAATTGTACGGAAGAGTCCAGCTGTTCGGAGAAAAGATATCTCCCTGCCTCTTATTTGGGGTGATAACATACCTATACTCCCGTTGGGTAGCGGAAAATCGAGCATGAAAATCCGCAGATGTTTGCCAAGTTGAAATAACTCGCATAGTACTGGGAAGCTGACTATTCAGGGCAGGAGAAAATGCCTCTGGCGGGATTGTTCCATCATAGTCAAAGTGAAACACCTGCCCCAATCCGTGGACTCCTGCATCTGTACGACCAGAACCAGTCACACGAATAGATTGCCCCGTAATTGCAGTAAGACCTCGCTCTAGCTCTCCTTGAACAGTCACATCCTTTGGCTGAATCTGCCAGCCAGAAAAATGAGACCCCTCATACTGAACTACACCTCCAATGCGGAGAGTATGTATAGGCTTATCCATTAGGACAACCTCTGGAGTACCACAAAAGCTACTGCCACACCACCATCATGGGAAATAGAGAGAAGTGAAGTTCCAGCACCTAACTCTTGAGCATAATCCATGGCCTTCTGAGAAAGATGAATAGAGGGTTCGCCTAAAGATCCTAGGGATACGGAAATATCCTTAGGGCTTAAAGTTCTAAACCCTTGTCCAAGGGCTTTCACATACGCCTCTTTTGCTCCATAGAAACCAGCTGCTCTCTGAGCAAAGGTTATGTTACTCTCCCCTAATACAGCAAGCTCCTCTGGGGTAAAATGCTTTTTCATAAAAGGAGATTGGGGTGTATACTTTTCAAATCTTTCTACTTGAACAACATCAACACCGATACCAAAAATCATTGAACTTCACCTTTTGAGGTAAGGGTTATGGTAAGATATTCTGGGGAGAACACAAAGGATTCAAAACTTTGCAGGTACACCTCATGTTTTAACACAATGGGCTCACGGTACACTCCTGGCTTATTAGCATGAGAGAGATCTACCTCTAACTCAATAAACTTATAATTAAGCTCTCCAAACTGATTGGTGAGTTGGCTAGCAGAAACGAGTACCACCGGAGTTTCCTCAAAAATAACATCCATTCCCTCAGGAGCTATAACAGTTACGGGCAAGTAAAAATACTCCGTATCTATATGACCTGATTCATACACAAAGAAAAGAGTTACTACTAAAAAGAGTGTTAGAAGCTTAGTTTTCCATGATCTAAATACACGTGATAATAGGTCGTTTATATTAATCATCCTCAACCTCCAAAACCAAAGTGTCTCGGTAGTTTAAGAAGGAGATAAGAGAATCCTTTAGTTCACGGGAAGAGAGGTCATAGTAGAGCTTCTCATTACACGCAAGAGAGATAGCTCCGGTCTCCTCGGAAACAACAAGTACCACCGCATCGGAGTCCTCTGCCATTCCCTGAGCAGCCCTATGCCTAGCCCCAAAGCTACGAACAATATTAGTCTGCTCTGTTAAAGGTAAAAAACACCCCGCCGCAAGAATTTTATTCCCATGAACCACCACAGCACCATCGTGTAATGGAGTATCATGATCAAAAATAGTAAGCAACAGAACCGATGAAAAGTTTGCATCAAGTCGGGTACCAGTCTCTATAACATTCTTTATAGTCATCTTCCGTCGAATAACAACAAGGGCACCTCTTCTCTTTGTAGAGAGAACCTCAAGAGCATCAATCAGGTTGTCTAGATACTCGGTGGTAGCCTTATGAGGAACACCACCCCCTCGCCCCATACGGAACTGAGTCATTACAGAACGAAGTTCTGGCTGAAAAATAACAATAAGCCCTATAAGGATAACCACAGTAAACTGGTTCATAAACCAGAGCAGTATTGGTAGCTTCAAAAGAAAACCAATTAAATAGGTACCAAAGAGAGCAACAAGTACTCGTATTAACTGAATTAATCGGGTTTTTGCAAAAATAGAGATAATCTGATACACCAGAAGGGCGAGCAACGTAAAATCAAGTATTGCAAAAAGAGGATTAAACTGATCACGCAAGGTTACTAAAAATGCCATAAATCTATCAGCCCCTTATAACAATGGTGCGAGAAGTCGTAAAAAGGAGTTACGTAACTTCTGCCATGAAGGTATAGCGTTATACTCCTCAATGGTCATTTCAGATGAAAGATGCCGATCCCGCATATACTGCTCATAATACACCTCTGCCATAGCCTGATTGTAAAAGAGCACGTTCACCTCGTAATCAAGATAAAAACTTCTCACATCAAAATTACAGGTACCCACACTCACAAGGCTATCATCTATAATAAGATTTTTTGCATGAAGAAACCCATCTTGATACAGAAAAATACGTGCTCCAGCTTTCATCAGTGGCTCAAAATAGGTATGAGCCACCCAGAAGGGAATATTTTTATCCGCTTGTCCAGTAATCATAATTTGTACATCAACTCCAGAAAGAGCTACATTTTGCAGAACCTCAAGAATGCCTTCATCAGGAATTAGGTATGGACTTTGAAGAATAACACGGCTATTGGCATTTGCTATAAGGTTGGCGTACACTTGTTGATTTCCAAACCACTGAGAATCTGGTCCACTACTAATAATTTGCAACGGAAGATCTTCCTGCATATCAACTCTACTTGAAGGCATAGTTATATACTTATCATAGTTATCAACAGTTCCCTTACTATTCTGCCAATCAGTAAGGAAAATACTCTCCAACATGGGAACCATCTCTCCCTTACACCTCATATGAGTATCTCTCCAACGGGGGAAATGATCTGAACCATTAATATACTCACTCCCTATGTTCATTCCTCCGGTATACGCAAGAGATCCATCGATAACCACAATTTTTCTATGGTTACGATAGTTCATCATTATCGCATCAAATGGGTTCATAGGATTGATAAAGTATCGAATTTTAATACCAGCCTTTTTCCACTCTCTTTTGACAAAGGGTGATATTCTAAAAAAGCTCCCCACCCCATCAATCAACATAAGAACCTCTACTCCAGAGCGCGCTTTTTCCATAAGGATTTCACCAATACGGGTGCCTGTCATGTCTGTACGGTAGATAAAGTACTCCATGTGAATAAAGGACTTCGCATTTTCAAGGTCTTGAATCAGTCGTGGAAAAAGGGTCTCCCCATCAAAGTGGTTTTCCACTTCATTTCTTAGCAGTATAATGGAGTTTGCCGCATTCGTTGCAAGGGTCATGTGCTTAGCAATATCACTCCCTATCCGTACTCTCTCTCTTCCAATACGATCTCGTTGCTTACTTAATAATGGCTCTAAGTATGCACTAAAAACCTCTTCGGGAGTTTCTCTTACAACCCGACGACGATTCCATCGCATTCCTCCGAGTATACTAAAGAACGCACCAATAAAAGGAATGCCAATAATGGCAAAAACCCAAGCAATAGTACTTTGGGGATGCCTATTTGCCATAACTGCCTTAGTAACTAACACCACAGAGATAACAATATGTAAAATTAAGAGATACCCACTTACGGTAAAAAACATAACACCTCGCTCTCACCAGTATACGGGGATCATCACATTTTTGCAACGTCATAGGGCTCTTTATTTAAAAAAGTTTATCCATTATAATCTTCTCTATGGGATTACATATTGTACTGGTAGAACCAGAAATACCACAAAACACAGGAAATATCGCAAGAACCTGCGCAGCCTTAGGTGCAACCCTTCATTTGGTAGAGCCCCTTGGCTTTTCTATTGATGAAAAGTCAGTTCGTCGTGCAGGACTAGATTACTGGAACAGCTTAGACCTGTACACATACCCTTCATTAACAGCTTTTCTGCAAGCACATGGTAATAAAGAGCTATTTTTCTTTACTACAAAAGGGAAAAAACGGTACTGTGATACAACATATCCTCAGGAGTGCTTTCTTCTTTTTGGCAAAGAGAGTGCGGGGCTCCCCGAAGAGCTATTGTCGGTAAATAAGAATCGTGCCGTAAGGCTTCCTATGCTTAAGGATACCCGATCTCTTAACCTATCAAATACCGTAGCCATTGCAGCATACGAGGTTCAGAGACAGTGGGATTTTAAGGGGCTTGAATCTGCAGGTGACCTACACCACCTGCAGTACAAATCATAAAACTAGTTACATAAAAAAGCACACCTTCCCAATCATGAGTAAAAATATTCATCACGATGATATTTTTTCCTTGGATTTAGCCATTTCCTGTGTTACCATGAAAAAAGTAGTGCCTTATTGCACAAATTTTATTATAACATAGGTGGTTTATATGAAGAAGTTTAAGGATAACTTACTATTAAAAATCGGGCTAGCCGTACTGTTAGGATTAGTAGTTGGACTCATATCTCCTGAGGGACTTATGAAGGTATTTGTAGTACTCAAATACATATTTAGCCAACTTATTGGATTCACGGTACCTCTTATTATTTTAGGATTTATTGCTCCATCCATAGCAAAAATGAAGGACAATGCAAGTAGAATGCTGGGAATTATGATAACCCTATGTTATGTCTCTTCTGTGGGAGCAGCACTATTTTCAATGATTTCTGGCTACGCCATTATCCCATTTTTTAACATATCCTCCGCAGCTGAGGCGCTTCGGGAGATACCCCATGTAGCAATACCTCTCAAATTGGATCCTATTATGCCTGTTATGACAGCCTTAGTGTTGGCAATTTTTCTTGGTATTGCCACGGTGTGGACCAAATCAGAAACTATGGATAAGCTTCTTGAAGAAATAAACAACATGGTTTTGGCTATTGTTAAGAAGATTATTATTCCCATACTTCCACTTTTTATTTTCACCACCTTTGTTGAGCTCTCTTATGATGGTTCTATAACAAAACACTTCCCCGTATTTGTTTCAGTTATTCTCATTGTACTGGTGGGTCATTTTATCTGGTTAACCCTTTTATACACTATTGGAGCTGCTGTATCAAAGAAGAACTCATTTAAACTTTTCAAAAAAATGCTTCCCGCCTACGCTACTGCAGTGGGTACCATGTCTTCCGCCGCAACCCTTCCTGTATCGCTCAAGTGTGCCAGAGAGTCAGATATGCTAGATGAGGATGTTGCAGGTTTTGCCATATCTATGGGAGCAACCACCCACCTCTGTGGATCGGTTCTTACTGAAGTGTTCTTTGTTATGGTGGTATCACAGGTGCTTTACGGAACCCTCCCCTCACTTGGGGCTATGGTAACATTTATTTTACTTCTCGGTATCTTTGCCGTAGGTGCACCGGGTATTCCTGGGGGAACTGTTATGGCATCTCTTGGACTTATCGTATCTATTTTAGGTTTTGATGCAACAGGAACTGGTCTTATGCTTACCATTTTTGCACTGCAAGATAGCTTTGGAACCGCCTGTAACGTAACAGGAGATGGGGCACTAGCTCTTATTATTCAAGGAATAAAAAACCGCAGTAAAAAATAACCCTTTGCAAAAAGCTCTCCTAAACTTTCTCTAGGAGAGCTTTTTTAACTTCTCCCTCCTCTATTCACTATCTACCCAATCTATGATATACTTCTCGACCGGAGGAACCTATGGATCTACAGAAGATGCGAAATATTGGTATTATGGCCCATATTGATGCGGGAAAAACCACAACTACCGAGAGAATACTCTACTATACAGGCGAGACTCACCGAATTGGAGAGGTAGACGACGGGCAAGCAACAATGGACTGGATGACCCAAGAGCAGGACAGAGGTATTACCATAACATCAGCCGCTACTACCTGCTACTGGAAAGATCACCATATTAATATTATCGATACTCCTGGACACGTAGACTTTACCGCAGAAGTAGAACGATCACTCCGTGTTTTGGACGGAGCAGTTGCGGTATTCTGTGCAGTAGGTGGTGTTGAGCCACAATCAGAAACGGTATGGCACCAAGCAAATACCTATAAGGTTCCCCGAATTGCTTTTATTAATAAGATGGATCGATTAGGTGCAAACTTTTACCAAGCAATACAAGACATGGAGGAAAAACTTCAATGTTCCCCCCTCCCTCTCTACCTTCCTGTTGGTCAAGAACAGGAGTTTTCTGGTATTATAGATATTCTGCAAGAAGAGCTAGTAACATTTTCAAAGGATGACCAAGGTTCAACCATAGAGAGATCTCCACTTAATGAGGATCAAGAGCTTCTTTGTGCAGAGTGGAAGGAAAAAATATACGACACCCTTTCAAACTACTCAGATGAAATTACAGAACTCTTTTTAGAAGGTAAGGATATCCCTCTCAACTTGGTTCAAACTGCGCTTAAAGAGGCAACCCTAAAACAACAGGTACTCCCCGTTTTTGTAGGGTCATCTCTTAAAAATATTGGAGTACAAACTCTGATAGATGGAATTGTTACCTACCTACCCTCACCCCTAGATGTTCCCCCAGCCAAGGGAGTTACTGTAAAGGGAGAGAAGGAGGTAGAGGTTCTTCCCGACCCCTCAGGTCAGCCCCTTGCACTAGTATTTAAATTGCAGGCGGATAGAGAAAAGGGATTTCTTGCCTTTACCCGTGTGTACTCAGGAACAATAAAAACAGGAACCTCCGTTCTTAATATGTTAAAAAAGAAGCGGGAACGGGTGGGGAAAATTTTCCGAATGCACTCAAATAAACCGGAAGCAATTAGTGAACTTAAGGCTGGAGATATTGGGGTAATCGTTGGTTTTAAAGTAACCCAAACAGGAGACACTATCGGGTCAGAGGGACACCAAGTACTTCTCGAAAATATGAATTTTCCAGAGCCTGTTATATCTGTTTCCCTAGAACCAAAAACTCTCTCAGAGCAGGATAAACTCAAAAAGGCACTGGATAGTCTCAGTGCGGAAGATCCTACTTTTACGGTTAACGAGAACCAAGATACTGGACAGCTTATTATCTCTGGAATGGGAGAACTTCACCTAGACGTACTTGTCACCCGTATTTTACAGGAGTACAAGGTAGAGGGTCGTGTAGGAAAGCCTCAGGTATCATACCGAGAGTCTATTACCAAAGCAGTAACACATACAGAGACCTTTGACCGACAGGTTGGAGGTAAGGATAATAAGGCTGTTATTACCCTTAAGATAGAACCTGTGTCACGGGGAGAGGGAAACTCTTATAGCTGTGCTGTTGATGATACGGTTCTTCCACGTGAATTTAGAGATGCCGTTGAGCGAGGTGTTACAAATTCATTTAACTCAGGTATTCAGTTTGGGTACCCTATCTGCGACATAAAGGTAACCCTCATAAGTGCAGAGTATGACCAAACTACCGCCACCGCCTTTGCCTATGAAGCGGCAGGAGCAATGGGTTTTGATAAAGCGTGTAACCAGGGAGAGCCTATTATGCTTGAACCTGTAATGCAAGTAGATATCCTATCACCCCAAGAGTACATTGGAGAGGTTATTAGTAACTTTACCACCCGTGGAGGTCTGGTTGAAAGCTTAGACAGTAAACCTTCGGTTGAACATGTTAAAGGAAAAGCTCCTTTGGAGAAGATGTTTGGATACTCCACAGCACTACGAAGTATGAGTCAAGGAAGAGGAACCTTTGCAATGGAGTTCTCTCACTTTGAGAAGAAGTCTCAATAGGTAGCATCGTATATGATACCCCTAACCCTCGCACTCGTGAAACTTCTAGGACTCACCCTCCTAGGATACATAATTTTCTCCATCCCAGGAGCCCAGGGCAAGCCGAAGAGAGTGTTTACCCATATTATTATGAATGGGCTTATCCCACTCTACTACCTATACAACATTCCTTTAAGCTGGGGACAGTCTACAGAGGCAAGTCCCCTATGGTTAGGGGGAGTCTTTTTTGGATCGATGCTGTTCCTTATGGTGAATACTATCTTTGGAAAGTGGCTTGTAAAAAAACTCAACATACAAGATCCAAATAAGTGGACATTTCCCTTCCTTGTAGGTATTCACAATGCGGGATATATTCCCATTCCCCTACTGTTAAGCTTAAACCCTCCTGCCACTATTATGACCTACATGTTTATTTGGAATACCGCTTTCAATCTCTACTTCTGGTCGTATGTGATAAGTAAATTTGAGAAGCCCAAGGGGTTCCCCCTTAAGCTCAATGGACCCCTTATTGGTCTACTTGGTGGTTTTATTATAGCCTTTACTGGAATATATACAAAATACCCAGAGATACTTAATACAACCCTAGAGGTTGTAGCTCCTCGTGGTTTTGATGGGGTTCTTATTCTTCTAGGTGCTATCCTTGCGGGGGTAAATAGAGAGAAATTACATTTCCATAAGGAGTTTTACGGTCTTATTGGAATTCGTTATTTTCTCTATCCGCTTATAACTGGAGCTCTCCTAGCAGTGTTACCTCTGGGTTCAGGATGGGATCCCCATTTCACCTACACCTTTAAAATGGGTATTCTGATTCAGACATTTGCCCCCCCTGCCACAAATCTTATGATTATTACAGGGATTACTGGACAGAAGGAGGAGACCGTAAACTATACCGCCTCTGGTATTGTATACACCTACCTTGCCTCTTTTATTATTATGCCTATATTACTGTATCTTTTTGGAGGGGTTTTTACTCTTTCATAGAATACGCCCATGAACTCATCTACAGGATCATTCCAAAAAATTGGTCTGATTCTATCAATAGTAGCTGTTGAAAAAAAGTGATAAAAAGAGTAGTATACTCATAACAGGAGGCTAACCATGTCAGCACATAAAGAAGAGATAGCACAAAGCACCGAGGATCTTATTACTCTTTTTTCATCAATCCAAGATAAGGATGAGATAAAACAGCTTTTCTCTGAGCTCTTCACTGCCAGCGAACTTCGCGATGTTATACTACGGTGGCAACTACTCAAGGATCTTACCAGTGGTATGACCCAACGTGCCATCGCTGCAAAATACAATATTAGCCTTTGTAAGATTACCAGAGGGTCTAAAATACTTAAAAATCAGGACTCTATTGTAAGAGCTGTGTTAGTTGACCATAAGTACAACCTATAGTAGCATGGCACGTATTCGAATCTCATGTAAAAAGGATAGGACTACCCTCACACCATCGTACTTGGTAGACATAGAGGGAGAAGAACAAACCCAGCACCTTACGGCAATACAAGATATTCTTGTAGAGAGATCAGTAGGAAGCTACTCCATTAAACTGACGCACAAAGAGAAATTATACCATACAACCGCAGTGATCACAAAAGAGGATCAAGAGTTTTTACTTGTTGTAAGAAAAAACCCTAAACTTTGGTGGCTACAAGTAGGGTTTCTTGGACTGCTCCTAGTACTACTCCTTCTCACAAATATCACTCCCTCAACCACCCTACTTACTGTAGCAACAATTACTCTGTTATCTGCTGTTGTGGGATACGTTGTGGGTATAAAAAAACTGGCTCCCATAGTAATTATACCACAGAAGCCAGTCAAACAATCTTAGATTTCGCCGAAACGCCTACACGCTTGTAAATGTCCAGGAGCAACTTCAACAAGTTCTGGCTCCTTTAAGTTTATACACTCATCTGTTGCATAGGGGCAACGAGTATGGAATCTACATCCAGAAGGAATGTTCATAGGTGAAGGAATCTCTCCACTAATTTTCAACTCCTTTTTCACCCTAGCCTTTCCACTTTTTGGCTCACAAACCGCATCAAGAAGTGCCTGGGTATATGGGTGAGCAGGATTATCAACAATCTGATCGGGTGTTCCTATCTCCATAATTCGTCCCAAGTAGAGCACCGCAAGCTTATCGGTAAAGTACCGAGCCGTAGAGAGGTCGTGAGTAATGTAGAGATAGGTAAGATTTTTATCTCTTTGCACGTCCTTCATCATTTGGAGAATCTCCGCTCGAGTAGAGAGATCTACCATTGATACGGGCTCATCTGCAACCATAAGTTCTGGATTTAAAATAAGGCCTCGTGCCGTAGCAATACGCTGACGCTGACCACCGGATAACATGTGGGGGTACCGAGTGAGAAACTCCTCAGGAGGAGACACCTTTACCTCGTTCATCGCATCGATAATCATAGGTTCTCGGTCTACCTTATAGGACTTTCCAATCTGGTGAACCTTGAGAGGCTCCTCCATAACATCTTTAATTTTGAATCGTGGATTCATAGATGCGTAGGGATCTTGGAAAATCATCTGTACCGCTCTTCGGTACGCCTTTAGATCTTTTCTATGGATATGTGCTACATTCTCACCATGAAGAAGGATTTCCCCCTTAGTTGGTTCTAAAAGTCGCATAATTGTTTTACCAATGGTAGTTTTTCCACTTCCCGATTCACCAATAAGACCAAAAATCTCACCTTTATTGATAGTGAAGTTTACTCCATCTACCGCCTTTATCCACTTCTGCTCACCAAAGGTTCCCGATAAACCATGTTTAGCGGGAAACCACATGTGTAAGTCTTTTACTTCTAATAACTTTTCTGCCATTACGCTTCTACCTCCCAACAGGCTGCAAAATGCCCAGGTTCATACTCTTTTACCTCGGGAACCTCTGTTTTACACTTATCTGTTGCTTTATCACAACGAGCAGCAAAGAGACACCCCGCAGGAGGATCCAAAAGATTTGGAGGAGTTCCTGGAATAAATGCTAGCTTATCAACCTTCTCATACAACCGCGGCGTAGAGGCTAACAATTTTTGTGTATACGGGTGCAACGGTGCCTTATCACCAAAGATTTGATCACTGGTACCAATCTCTGCAACCTTACCCGCATACATAACCATAATACGATCCGCAATCTCCGCTTCCGTAGCTAGGTCGTGGGTGATAAAAACAAACGAGAGGTCTAGCTTCTCTTTTAAGTCCTTAAGGAGGTTTAGAATCTGCGCCTGAACAATTACGTCCAATGCAGTGGTTGGCTCATCAAGGATTACCAGCTGGGGCTCTAAAAAGAGAGCCATTGCAATAATAACTCGTTGCTTCATTCCTCCAGAAAGCTCATGAGGATACCTATCAAGTACATGATCTGCCAATCCCACAAGATTAATATACTTCTTCATAAGAAGTTCTGCTTCCTCTTTTTCCATTGGCTGATGCAGCTTGAGAGTTTCGTACATCTGCTTTCTAATGGTGAACACTGGAGTTAGGGAGTTCATTGCTCCCTGAAACACCATGGCAACCTTTTTCCAACGAAAATTCTTTCTTGATTCAACTTCAGTGTAACCAATAATGCTGTCACCCTGAAAAATAAGATCTCCCCCAGCATAGGTACCGGGTTTTGCCACCATATTAAGGAGTCCGTAGCCAAGGGTGGTTTTCCCACACCCTGACTCACCTACTAGTCCTAAAGTCTCCCCCTTAAAAATCTGAAAAGAGACTCCATCAACCGCCTGTACCGCACCCTTTTCTGTTGCGTAGTGGATCTTTAGATCCTTTGCTTCCATTATTACACTCATATCTACCTACTCTTTAGTTTTGGGTTAAGAATCTTATCAAGACCAAATCCTATAAAGGCAAAGGTCATACCTACAAGGGCAATGGCGATTCCCGGTGGAATAACCCACCACCACAATCCATTAAGTACCGCACCACCATGGTAAGCCCCATTCAAGATCTGTCCCCATGTTGTTATTGATGGATCTCCTAGCCCTAAAAGACTAATAGATGACTCCGTAACAATGGCAGCAGGAACCTGTAACGCCATAAGGGCAAAGGAGTATGGAATAAGAATAGGAAACATGTGTCTAAAGATAATTCGAAGATGGCTTGCACCTAACGCCTTAGCTGCCTCAATATAGGTCTCCTCACGTATCTGCATTGCCATAGAACGAACCGTAACAACCGAACGTCCCCATGTTAAAATAATCATACCCCCAAGCATCATCCAGAGACTCGGCTTAAATATTGCCGATAGTACAATAAGTACAGGCAGCAGAGGAATAGAGATCATAACCTGCTGTACAAACTGCATAACAGTGTCTACCTTTCCACCAAAGTACGCCTGAATAATTCCGTAGGATACCCCAACTAGTACCGTAAGGATTGCAGTAACAAGACCAATAAGAAGGGCCCACTTAAATCCAACAATAATACCAGAGTAGATATCTCTCTTTTGAGTATCAGTTCCAAGCACTCCTGACACCTTCCCTGGCATAATGAGATGTACATCGGAAATAGCTGCATTATCGGACTCTGGGGTTGCGGTTACCACAACCTCATAAGTACCTTTTAGCATAGTAGGTTCTTTTGCCATTCCTGGCTTAGCCTCCGCAAAAATAGGTGCAATAGCCTGAATATCTGTAGCTGAGAGCGTACGTAATACCGAAGAGTCCTCTTTTCCTCTTAGAAATCGGTATATTCTATTTTGAGAGTCACTCTTAGCTGTAAACCGAATAGCTAAATCATTAGCAGCTGTCTCATATCGATCTAAAAGGGTAATACTCTCTCCATCGGGACGCAGCACTGTAACATTCAACCCAATATCTCCATTTAGGTTTGCCCTTAGGATAATATCATTAGGAGGAACATCGTAGTCAAAATCGTACTCAAAGGTATACACTACCGTATCAGCCTCTTCTACTGGCTCTACATCTTGAAAACGACGGGTAACCGCCTTTTTTGTTGAGCTAAACCAGTTAGTCCACGCAGGAGGTGCTGATGCTGAACCATCCTCCCAGTAGGTAATATTTCTCCACTCTTTCCCCGCCTCTTTATAGGTAAGGAGAAGAGGTTCAAAAATAACAATCAATACAAATAGTAAAAAGAAAATAGCTCCCACTAGGGCGATTTTTTCTTTTCTAAACTCATGCCAAAACTGCTTAAGTCCATCTAACTTATCATGTATACTCACGCCTTACCTCCTACTTTTACTCGGGGGTCAAGGAAACCGTAAATCAGATCTAATATAATAAGACCCATTTGATAAATCGCGGTAGAGAGTGCTAAGCTCCCCATGAGTACAGGAATATCATTTTGTTGAGTAGCAACCCAGTAAAGCTTTCCAAGTCCTGGCCAGCTAAAGATTCCCTCAAAAATAATAGAACCTCCCACCATAGATACTAAGATTGACAGCAGTGCCATGGTAACAATAGGAGGAGCTGCAGTTCTTAAGGTATGCTTATACAGTACATTTCGCTCGGGAATTCCACGGGCACGGGCAGCAGTAATAAAGTCCTCCTGAAGCGTACCTAATACAATATTTCTAATAGTAAATGAGGTTCCCCAAAACCCAATAAAAAGGAGAGTTCCCACGGGTAAAACCATATGCCATAAAACATCTAAAAATGCAGCCAAGCCACCTTCAGGTGGAGGAACTGTAGTAACACCGCCAGAAGGGAACCACCCTAAACCGTATACAAATACCATAATAATAATCATTGCAACCCACCAAGAGGGCATACCAGTAACCACCAATGTCATAATTGTGGTAGACTTGTCTAACTTCCCACCTGGTTTTTGAGCTTTTTTAAGACCCAATAAAATTCCAACAATTAACTGTAGTACCATAACCGTAGTAAAGAGCAGTGCTGTCTTGGGAATAGCCTCACCTAAAATTGCAGTAACTTTGGTATCCCCTTGGGAAGACCTCATGTTAGTAGCCTTTCCAAAGTTAAAGGTAACTGCACTCCACGCTTGATAGGTAACTCGTTCTATATAGCTTCTGTCTAACCAGTTCTGTCTATACAGCTCATCCCTTCGATTATCCCTATATTGGAGCATCTGCTCTCCCGTAACATTTTGCATATTCATTGTCTCTTGACGAATCTGCTCTTCGATTTGGGAGTAGAGAGTTTGCTCTCTTACTGTGTTAAAAAGAACTGCCAAAACAACCATAACCGTTGCATAGATTAGGGCTCCTCTCAGAATTCTTTTTACAACAAACCATTTATACATATATTATCCTTACATTGTAAAATTACACAGAGAGAGGCCCCCTTATATACAGGGACCTCTCAATAAAGTTTTATTAGTTTAACGTAATCGTATGGGTAGAGGTAGAAGGAGCTTCATCTCCAATACTACTTATAACCACTACGGTGTACCGTCCTGGCTCCATCTTAGTAAGCTGACTAGCTCTTACTCGGATAGAGAACTCACCATCTCCTACGTATACACTATCTAAGTCATACTCAGTTCCATTAGGAGCAACAATAAGAGCTTGTACCGATACATTTTCATCCGCATCATCAGCAGCACTCTCTGGGTAGGTAAATTGAGAAACAAAGGCAGTAATATCAAACCCTTCTCCTCTTCGAGCTACCGCAGGGATATCAATGTAATCAATTCGAGTCATATCGGTTGAAAAGAGTTCATTCCAGTACCCTTTCTCAAATGGATACGCCGCATCTCTAAAGGCAGAAAGTTCAACAAAGTTATTTGCTGTATCTAACTTGGTCATGTAATAAGGACCATTGGAGATAAATGCATGACCGTAGGTATCAATAAACTTAATACCGTGGGCGTATCGCTCTTTAGCCTCTTCTACAGTTACATAATCCTTAATAGAAGCAGGAACATGTCCTCTGTGGTATAGTTCAACATACTTTGCACGAATATCAGCTACCGTGCCAGGACTCTTAATATCAAGCTGCTTAAGAGAGGCATCCTGAGCTATGGTGTATCGTTCACCCTTTGTGTTTCCTTCGGTTACAAGAAGCGAAGCAGCCTCATAGAGGTCCCATGGGAATGCCGTACTCCTACCTGAATTACCAGCAGCAGAAGAGAGAGATGCTATATT
Source organism: uncultured Spirochaetia bacterium (assembly GCA_964492025.1). Classification (GTDB taxonomy): domain Bacteria; phylum Spirochaetota; class Spirochaetia; order CAZBHR01; family CAZBHR01; genus CAZBHR01. The sequence continues at coordinate 112,598 of CAZBHR010000001.1, forward strand.
AGCAGCTACTCGCCCCTCCTCCATAGGCCAGTTAAAATCACCGTAGGAGGTTATAGAACCATCATCATTGATAACCATACCCTTAGAAAGTTCTAGTCCATTGCTAAAAATAGACGCGTAGGCCTTCTCATACGCTAAATCTGAATCATCATCCTCTGTTGCCCACTCTGCTATAAAAGCACCAGCGTAGAGAATATCCGCAAGAGTTTCTCTCACACCGTGGTGCCATCGACCATATTTATACATTGCGGAACCTTGGCTATAGGCGGTAACCCCTTCACCAACCTCTACCCATGTATCTGTTACAGGGTCAAATTCAATAGCATTTGCAGGAACCTGAATACCTCCAATAAGGTTCCCATCTGCATCTGCAGAAACATCAGACTTAATATCATACCAGTCAGAGGAAACCTCAGTCATAAGTGCACTATCAGGAGCTTCAAGGGATCCTCTATGTGAGAGAGGTTTTACAATTAAACTAGAGTAGGAATCACGAAAACCACCGGTACTGATAGGATCCCAAACTCCCATAAATAGGCTTCCCTGAGAGGAGAACTGGGTCACTCTAAAAACCTTCTCTCCGTTAGCATTTGGTTTTACATCTGCCGAAGCAAGAGAGGTAAGATTAGTAAGACCATCTGCCATACCGTATAACATTCTGCCCTCAACTCGATTATTATTTACTAAGAAGTAGGAGTTGAGTGAGTTGAGATAAATTCGTACAGACTCTTTTAATCCTAACTCCGTAGCATAGAGGTTATCTTCCCAGTACTCTTCTGCGGTAAGGAACTTACCGTAGTAGCTTTTCTTTGCAAGGGTATCAATCTCCTCATTCTCATAGTTCCAGTTACCCTCAACCGCTGAACCAGGCATATATCCGTAGTAGGGAGCGTACATCTGAGAAATAGTAATATCCCACCAACGTCGAGTAGCACCAGCTCCCCAACCTTCGGTGTACATCTGCCACTCAAAGTTTGCAGGGTTTCCTTGGTATACGGCGTTTGAAGATCGAGATCTATCCCACTCAAGTCGCTCAACCTTAATTCCCGCTTTCTCTACTTGGTCAGCAATATAATGACCAGCAAGAAGCCGTCCCGAAGGATCGTCAACTCGAATAATAAATTTTATAGTAACGTCCGAACCGTTGTAGGTCCAGAACCCGTTTTTCTTCACAAGCTTTCCCTTGTTTTCAGGAAGTGCCGCAGCAGCCTCCATGGCATCAGAGATCATCTGAAGAGCGTACGCTTCATCACCGGTATCACTCATACCAAGTTTTGATGCAATAAGATTGTACTGATAGGTACCAGGCTGCCCAGGTGTTTGTGGTACAAACATGGCAGCACCCTCTCCATAGGAGATCTCATCAATCATTTTCTTTCGGTCAATAAGCCAGTTCATAGCGTATCGAACCTCTCGTATTGCAAAGGGGTTAAAGTGGGTAGTTCCGTTTACATCCCATGTGTAGGGAGCTTCATTTGGAATTGGATTAAGAAGTAGAGACCAAGACTGTTCTGGAACTACATAAGCATCTAATTTAGCTTGATCTGCACTGGGAAGACTCTTGAAAGTCGCTGCTGTAACAGAAGAACCAAACATATCGGTCTTTCCTGTTGCCGTATCTTTTAGAGCAATAGTCTCATCTGTTCGAATATCAAACACAACACGGTCAGTTATTGGACCTTTATTCTCATCATACTCAATAATACCAACTTTGATATCACTCAAGTTTTCGGGATCCGGTAGATCCGAAAGGTTTACAATCTTTTGCCCCTCAAACGTTGGGGTCTCAACAGTTGTATTTGTAGTAGGTGTAGTATCAGAGCTATCTGTAACCACTGCCCCTGATGTGATGTTAGACGATGTGGTGTTATCATCACCAGAACATCCAACAATAAAAAATGTTAGTAACGCTACCGCTAGAACTAACCATTTTTGATACGTATTGTTCATCCTTTAATCCTCCAGTTAATTTTCAATATATTTTGTTAGATTATATCGAAATCAATTAAGAAACGCAACTATCTTTGAGTAAGTACTCATATAAAAACAGCAAAAAAATAACAATAAGTTTTATAAATAACATAATATATCATAATAAAACTACATCTGTGCAATAGAGTTCACCCCAATGGTACCTATATATAAGGTTATTATGATTGACAGAGAGAGCTCCTTTCACCATGATAGAGCTATGTTACGGTTTGCAAAAGAACGGGCTCAGGAACTTTTTGGATTAGCTGAAAAAAAAGATTCAGCCCAAAAGAAAATTTTTGTTCTCTCCATAGATAGTGGCGGTATAAGAGGAATTATTCCAGCATTAATTCTTGAAGATGTAGAACAGAGTATTTTACAGAAACATAAAATTCAGATGAAGCCTCTTCATACTATATTTGATCTCATCTGTGGAACCTCTTCTGGTGGTTTAACAGCCATGCTCCTATCCTCTCCGGTATCATCCCCTATCACAACACTAGACTTACATAGACCAATGACCCCAAGAGAGATTGTGGAAACCTATGAAACCCTAGGGTCGGAAGTGTTCCCCTCTGGAAGATTCCGTATAATAGGTCACGCATTTACAGGAAAATACAGTGCCACTGCCCTAGAGAAACTCCTGAAAACAACATTTGGAAACCAAACAAATGAGGCATTTCTTACCAATCTGCTTGTGCCAAGCTATGATAATGAACGTAAAACACCCCACCTCTTCACGTCGGTGGGAGGTACAGAGGGGGTACCTACAGAGTCGGAGGATAATCAATTCTACCTAAGAGATATAGCTAGAGCCACTACTGCCCTACCCACCTACTTTAGTCCAGCCCTGGTACACAACACCTCTGGTTCTAAGGCGTTTTCCCTTTCCGATGGATCTGTTTTTGCACATAACCCAAGCTTGATAGCATACAGTCGTATTATGGAACTATTTCCTGAGGTTGATGAGATACATATGCTCTCCCTTGGAACAGCTCCCCCAAGAAAGCTATTTGTTCACAAGAAAATACGAGATTGGGGGTTTGTTGACTGGGTAAATCCTGCAAAGGGTGTGCCTATATACGACCTATACAGCCATGCTCATGATGGTATTATGGATCACTATATGAAACACCTTCCAAAACTTCACTACTACCGGATAAATATGGATCAAGATGATAAAGGTGTGGTACTAGACAGTACCTCACCGGATAATATAAAAAAGGTAAAAGAGCTGGGACATAGATTAATTCAAGATCACAGGTCTACCATTAAAGAATTTGTGGAGCAACTATGACACACCCCAGTAGAGTAGCCTTAGAAAAGGCACTGAAAGAGATATCTGATAGAGCGGATGATGCCTTAGAGGATGCCTTTGGAGAGAAGTATAACCTACACCCCAACAGGATGAAACGTGGTACCACTCCTAATAAATCAAGTGATGGACTTTTTAATGCGGGCTTTACCTTTACCCCTGGGTACGGATCAGACCACGGCCGAGGTTATGTTCTTCAATTTCATATATCTACTCTGGAAAAGGTTCCAAAGGGTGTGTATCAGGAGTTTGAAACCTTTGCAGCAGAGTATATTACCTCAATACTTGGGGATTACTTTAAACAGGATGTTGTTACCCTTGTACGGGAGAACACCCACTATAAGTTGATTGGTGATTTCCCAAACGCACTACAGGATAAGTAGGAGTATTCGTAAAAGAGTTATACTCACTCCCCTATGAAGGTTCTCGTTCAAAAAGAATAACACTCTCAAAGTGAAAGGTTTGAGGATAAAAATCAAATCCCTGTGCAGACTTAATTCTGTAGCCATGTTGGAGGAAGAACTTCATATCCCTAGCTTGGGTAACGGGGTTGCATGATACGTAAAGTAGCTCTTTGGAGGCTTGCCGAATTAAGGAATTTCTCGTATCAGCAGAGAGACCACCCCTAGGGGGATCAACCACAACAAGGTCAAAATGCCCCTGCTTATGTTCGGAAAACCAGCGTTCCACAGATTTTGTATACACCTCTCCTTTGGAGATATTCTTTCTGGCGTAGGGTAACACTCGTTTATCCCGCTCAACCACAACAACAGAGGTATAACGTGACTCTAAAACAGCACCAAAAAGCCCCACACCTCCGTAAAGGTCTGCACACCTTTCTCCATGAGTTACCTGCTGTTTTATCCATCCAACAAGAGTTTCTAGCCCTTGCATATTTGACTGAAAGAATAGGTTTGCCCCAAAGGTTACTGGAGTACCATCAATAGAAACCTCAACGGGCTCATCACCTTGATACACCCTATCAGATCCATAGAGAGGAAGTCGAGACTCTTTTTGGGGGTTCCAATCTACAAGAAAGGTGTTTAATAAAGGAACTAAAACAGGACAACTCATAATAGGAATAACCCTATTACTCCCCTTCTGATAAAATCCTTTTTTGGGAGGATCACTCTGGAACTGAACTCTATTTCTGTACTCCCAAGGCTGTGACGGCTCAATAGATAAATTCAGTGATTCAATGTCCTCTGCACTAAGCCCTCCCTGCCGAGAAAGGGTTTCCCTGAGTATCTCCTCTTTGAGGCTAAGTTGATACTCGTAGGTTATGTGTTGAGCACTGCAACCTCCACACTCATAATAGTGAGCACACCGAGGAGTTATTCGATAGGGAGATGGTTCCAAAAGAGCAGTAACTTCCCCTTCTGTAAAATCTTTCTTCTCTTTCGTAATACGTACTTCGACCAGTTCCCCTGGAAGAGCTCCATGTACAAAACACACCTTCCCATCAATTCTTCCCATACCAGCACCGGATGGAACAATTTTTTCTATAGTAAGAGTAACCTGTCTCCCTTCTTTACACTCAGTCATGCCCACTATTCTACCAGATTTGGGCATACACCACAATCGGAACAGCCTAGGGGGTGGTCATCAGGATCGGTTAGACCAGAGTTAAGAAACATGGATGAAACTTTTTTATCCCTAACATCCCACTCTGAAAAGGAGGCCTGCAAACTTGGGGTGTTTTCAAAAAAACTATTCATACTTGTGACGTTGCTTATGTCCCAGTGAGAAACCCCTTCTCCCGTAAAGTTTGTGGCTCCCAAAAACATACTGTTTAAAGAACCATCAAGAGCAGGAGAATCCTCAGCAGAAAATTTTATTAAATTATCACATCCTGCAAAGGCCCCTAGGTTGTTGGATATAACCGCATCTCCCCAGTTAAGTACATCAATAAACATATCCTTTGATTGAGGCACCTGTAAAAATGACCAAACAGACAACTTCAAGATACCCCTTATTTCAACAACAAACTCTCCAGCAGACTGATAGGTGTGTTTAATACCACCAGAAATAGGGAGGAAGATATCCTCATAACAACCATCACCCCAATCAATAGAGATATCGGCATCGTCAATAATGATAGCTCCTCGATTACCCGGATATTCAGATACAAGAGGACCCGCCTCAGGTCCACTATCAGGAAGAGTGGATCCTTGACCGCTGGAGCTACGAATAATTGGAAGAATAACTGACTCCCCTGCACTCACCTGCCATTTAGTAATGAACCTTGGGTCATACACCTCTAGTAAGATATCACCAGTTAAACCATCTTCACTTTTGGCAGTAATTTCTGTAACTCCAATAGAGCGAGCTCTAATGATTCCAAAATCATTAATTTGGGCAACCTCTGTATTATCACTTTGCCACTCTACAACTCCAAAATATTTACTATCTCCAAGAACAGCGTGCAATTGGGTTGATGAGCCAATAGGAATTCGAGATCCACCCTCAATAAACAGTTGATTCAACGTATCATCAGGATTAATAGGATTTGAGGAGGCTGCCAAATAAAGCTGTGTACAGCTTACACCCACGGCTAGCACATATACTATAACAATATGACAAAATATGTTCATCCATCGTTTCATATGGCCCTCCTCTTCTTTCCCTACCTTAATTCTTACACATTATATAAGATAAAGCAACTTCTTTTTTATCAAAATTAATAATTAATTGATATTTTTCACACAAAAGAAATGAATAAATATACATAAACTCTTGCATATTATTTCATAAATTGATATATTGCAACAATCAATGAGGAGGTTCTCTATGAACAAGGAAAAAATCATTCTTGCATACAGCGGTGGATTAGACACATCTGTAATCTTAAAATGGCTCGATAATAAAGGGTTTGATGTAATTGCCTACGTAGCAAACGTGGGACAAAATGAAGATTTTGATGCGGTAAAAGAGAAAGCATTGGCTACAGGTGCATCAAAGGTATATGTAGAAGACCTCTGCGAAGAGTTTGTTACGGACTATATTTTCCCATCAATTCAAGGTAATGCTATCTATGAAGGACGATACTTACTAGGAACCGCTATTGCTCGGCCTATTATTGCAAAACGAATGGTTGAAATTGCTATTCAGGAGGGAACAAAATACATCTCCCATGGAGCTACGGGTAAAGGGAATGATCAAGTTCGATTTGAATTAGCTGCCCACGCACTACTTCCTGGTGTACAAGTAATTGCCCCATGGAAAGACCAAGAGTTTCTCGATACCTTTAAAGGAAGAACAGATCTCATTAATTATGCAGAAAAGTATAATATTGAGATTAAGGCTTCAAAATCTAAGCCCTACAGTGAAGATGATAACCTTCTTCATATTAGTCACGAAGCTGGAATTTTGGAAGATCCAAATGTACCATGCCCAGAGCACGCCTACTCTATGAGCGTATCTCCAAAGGATGCACCAGATGAGGAGACCATTATTGAAGTTGAATTCCTTGATGGAGTAGCTATTAAGGTAACCAATAAAAATACAAAAGAGGTTGTTGAGGGTGCGCTAGACCTTTTCCTTTACCTCAATAAAATTGGTGGAGCCAACGGTATTGGTAGAATTGATATGGTTGAAAACCGATATATCGGAATTAAGTCTCGTGGAGTATATGAAACTCCAGGTGGTACAATTCTTTGGGCTGCCCATAGAGACCTTGAGGGAATAGCTATGGATAAAGAGGTAATGCACCTACGAGATATGTTAAGCCCTAAGTTTGCAGAGATTATTTACAACGGATACTGGTTCTCCCCTGAGATGGATTTTATTATGGCTGCAATTAATAAGAGCCAAGAAGGAATTACAGGAACAGTAACCATTTCTCTCTACAAGGGAAATGTTATGCCCATTGGAAGAACCTCCCCCACATCTCTCTACGATCAAGATCTATCAAGTATGGAAATTGAGGGTGGATATAACGCAATCGATTGTAAGGGTTTTATTAATATTAATGCAATACGATTACAAGCTCACGCTGTGGTGCTGAAGAAAAAGAAACCCTACGCTTGGCGAAAGGGTTATCAGAAAGGATAGCTTAAGCTTTCAACCTCCAGAAATAGTTCTGGAGGTTTTTTATTGCCTTACATAATTCGGTGGACACTGGGAGCCAGGGAACTCCATTGGGCAATTACTATTATGAGTCGATAGAGATAATCCATAACTAAAGAGCTAACCTGCAGGATACCTCCTGGGGGAAGAAATATCATACATAATCCAATCCATATAAACAGTGTAATAAGGGGAACCAAAAGAACTCCTGCAATAATGCCAATAGGATACCACGCACCAAAGGTAATTAACACAATTGGAACGGTTGTAATTTGTGCCGATATTCCACCAGATACTCCTGATCTTATGTAAGCGGGTAACCGACTCAAGTAAGGAGTTATTGAGGTTGAAAAAAGTAAAATACCACCCAATGCTAAATAGGATAACTGAAAAGCTAACTCATAAGGGGCACGGGGAAAGAGAACAACCTGCACTCCAAAGGTAATTACCAATATATGAAATAGATAAACTCGTATCTGTTTCAACTTATATAGGGTTACAACTCCGTATAAAATAGCACCTCGAACCAAGGAAGGAGTAAATCCAGCGATAAAGAGATATACAGCAATAAAGGGAAGAGATATTTTTAAAGCTCCCCTTTTACCAATGAGTTTACTAAAAATCTTAGATATACATCCTGCGATAATTGCCAAGTGCATTCCTGATAAAGCTAATATATGGGCAGAACCAGCCTTACGAAACAGGGTGTACTCCCACCCCTGAGGATCAATTTTTCGCCCGAGGAGTAGAGCTAAAAGTAGCTCGCTCCCCTGAGAGGGTATTGAAAGGATTCTCTGTTCCACATATTTCACTATTTGAGATCGCAACCAAAATAGACGAGATTGCCATTGGATATGCTCTATCTCTTTACCGTAAAATCGACTACCATCTTTACTAAAAGATCCTCGTACAATAACACGTTCTCCCCAATAAGGAAGGTATATTTCATGAGATCCTAACCGAAGAGGAACTACCCCCTTTGCAGAAAATCTACCACCCTCACCCGAGGCCCCTTGCTGCACCTCTAACAGAGTTATGGGATTCCCATAGGAGTTTCTTTTACTGTCTTCTATAACAGTTCCTGTAATTTCTACAACATCCTTATATGTAACACCAAAGGACGGTTTATTTTGATACATATCCCTTGTTACACTCCCAATAAAAAAAGATAGAGCCACAACACAAAGAGGAGTAATAACTTTAACAAACCAACCGTCTACACTCTGAGAAAAGCATATATTATAGGTGTACTGAATAGTTCCAATAATGAAGAGAGCACATACCATAATAATGGTACCACTGTAAAGGCTACTAATAAAAGTCGACGGAACTATGTACAATATTATACACAGAGGTAGTACAAAAAGTGTATGAATTAGGGTCCAGAATGGATAACCTAAACACCTCCTCATTCCCAACTCCAGAGAAGACGGTATACTCCATCTAACTCCGAGGTATGAACCGCTCCAAAATAACGGGAGTCAAAACTATACGGGTGGTCTGACCCTAGGATCAGAGAGTCTGGTGGCACAGTAGAGATACTCTCCAACTCTTGGGGGAGAGTATTCCCATACCTATCTTGGTTAAACCGAGGAAATAGTTCTGTATTATTAATACTATATCCATTATGGGCTGGTTCAATAGTATCTCCCTCAACCCCAATAACCTCCTTAATGAAAAACTCTCCCTTAGGATACCAAGGAGCGATACTCAATTGCGAAGCCAACGTATCGGAGAGCTTAAAAACAACGTATGACCCATAGGTAATATCACCTTGTGGCACGCGTAAGTACACCCCACGAGGAACGCTTGCCGTTAGATTAATACGAAGTATGCTACACCCATCAATAACCATAATAATAGTTAGTACCCATACAAGAGGTATAAGTTTACAGAGTCTTTTTGCCTTTTCTCTCATGGAGACTCCTGAATAGGAGGAACCATAAGTGGTGCAGTTACAATCACCCTAAGAGAGGACCCCTCGCGTATGGTTATAGTTGGTTGTTGCTGCATGGTAAAGCTTGTGTACTGATCAACTCCACTACTCACACTACTCCCAAAATCACTCACCACTTCTTTAGAACCATTGGCCCACTGAGAGGCTTGATACTGAAGTTCATGTTTTCCTAAATCTAAGAGAGTTGATAACCCGAGGGCTCCCAATTTTTTCCAAAGATGGGTATTAACCTTATCCCCCTCAACTCCTGAATACCCTTGAAGATCAGTCCCTGGCATGCCTCCTAGGTCAAGGGAGACTCCATCTCGCCGAGTCATAAAATTCCAAACAATAAGAACCCTTCTCTGCCCATAACTTATGTGCGAGTCGTACCGCCCCATAAGAGTAGTTCCCGCAGGAATCAGGAGATGTTCTCCACTACTAGAGTTATAGATAGGAGAAGAGACTCGTCCAAGAACAACCCCTGGTAAATCTGTATTAATACCAGTTACCAGTGCAATAGGAATAACTGTACCTGGATAGATAGTTGATCTCTGTGGAAGTATAGAGGGAAGAATAATAGAGCTATTTTCTTCAGGATTTCCAAAAAAAGATTCCTTTTGATGTTGCATATTTTGGGAGATATATCCCGAAGCCCCGCCTGAGCTTCTATCAACAAATAGAGATGGGTCATACGAAAAGGTATCACTCCCACTGTATGAAGAACTGTCTCCTGTAGGAGCCTCTGAGGAAATAGCACTTTTGGTGGTAGAAAAAAACAGTGATGAACTTGTGTTGCCCCCTAAGGAAGTCTCTTCTCTTAGCACTGCTTTGTATGAAGTAGCCTGTAGTTCATCCCTTGAAGGGTTATGAGTAGAACTTTCCTCTAAGAGATTATCCACCGGTTGATTTATAGGGTCACTGGAAAAGTGAAGCATCGGTTCCCTTACAATATTCCCTATAAAGGAGTCAAAATCTCTATAACCAATATTCCCAAAAGGACTACTCTCCATGGTTTGCTCTTGGGGAGATGAAAATGAATCTACCCCAAACTGCAATGCTACAATAATTATTACAAGAAGAACTGCCAAGAGAGGATACACAACAACCCTTCGTAAAAGAGGGCGTTTTTCAGGAATGGGTGATACAACCCTAGGGTCACTGGCAGATATATCACTCTGGTGAATATCTACCCTAGTATCACCTTTGATTTTTTTTGGTTTATTGGGAAATAGTTTATTACGAAATAGACCAAATTGAAACAGTCCTCTCATGGGTTACCCCTTCTATAAAAAGAGACTCCCCTCTCTCCGTTTGATCCACCCCGTAACTCTCCTGAAGAGAGCACCTGATCTACCACATAACAGTTTTCATACACCCTGTAATTTATAATCTCTATATCTCCCTGTGAAGAGGAGGCAAAAAGTATTGGAGCCTCCTGCTGGGTAAAAGGCATAGAAAAGAAAATGTAGGTTTTTGTATCATCCCTTGCTACCTGAATATCTTTCCAGAAAACACTCATTTGGGGATTCTTTTCTATCACATAATCCCATTGTAGAGAGCGTACATCTGTGGGTGTATAGTTTTTAGGAGTTGTTCTACGAAGGGAACTATTTTTTTTAGGATAGACCCATCGAATAGATCGTATAGTACCAAATGAGCTACTCGTTAAATCAAGGTGGTAAATACGGCGGTTTGTTGCAATAATATAGTTTGTTTTTAAACCAACCATCAGTGGTTTTATATAGAGGAGCACTCTCTCGTCTACGCCTTCACCAAGAACAGCCTCACCAACAACCCACCGTTCAGTATCTCCTGCGGCAGGTGAAGAAACAAGCTTCTCCCCCTCCTCTAGCATAATGGTCGTAATATAATTTGGCGTGGTAACTACTTGATACACAACACTCTCCTGAAAGGTGTACACAAGAGTAGACTCATCAAAGTAACTCTGAGGGTTTACGTCCTCAATCTCTTCAAATACGGGAACATACACTGTTTGTACAACTCTCTCCTCTTCAAGCTCGCTGGAATCCTTCTCAATAGAGCTAACCTGTTCTTCATGTAGAGAACTTTCTTCTACCTCTTCAGGAGTTTCAGGGAATGCAAGAAAAAGCTCTTTTTCAACAAACCTAGGCTGCTCTGTAGTAGAACACCCAATACTCACTATACTTATAAAAATCAATCCTAATAAAAAATATATTTTCATATATCACTCTCCTACTGTGCTAATGGGGTCCAAGAAAAATCAACCACATATAACCCCAAGGGGTTTTTCTCTAAAAGTTCACTCCTCTCTTGTTCAATAATGGTAATGTGAAAAATACCCTTCCAAGAGGTGACATCAAGCAGATTACCTCCAGTGGTTCGGGTAGTTTCCTCCCAAAGCACCTCCCAAGAATCTTTTGATATGGGTAAGAAAGATGAGATTTTAATGTTTACCCTCTCATCCTTTGTCCGTAAAAATGGATTTGTTTTTTCATCTCTCAAATACTCATCAAGTATAGTTGCGGCACTATCTCCAATCATATTATATGCGTACACCCAGTTATTTTTGATAACCTCTGGGTCAGAAGATATTGTGCGTAGAGCCTCCAAAAATGATCGTAGCTGGTATCGAATCATCGGCTCCGTAATTGACCCATACCGTCCCTCTACAACGCCTCTACTCACCGCATTACCATCGGGATACACATCAACGTAGTACGGAACCACCCGTTTCTGCGAGAATCCATAGGCAAGACCACTCACCGCAATCCCCAAAATCAGTACAACCATAGTGGCAAATATTCTCCAGTTTTTTGCACGCACCAATGAGTCACCCATACGACTATCCCACTCCTGCTTAGCCCGTTGGTACGGTGTACTCTCAGCAGCACCTGCCCACTCTTTATTTCCCTTATATTTCATACACAACCTCCTTACTATTATCCCAACAATTTTTGATTATCCCCTGATGGCAGTAAGAGTTGCTGAGTTGGACTCTTTGCCAAAGGTGTATCACAGGAACCCCATGATTGGGGAGTTACATCAATAATATCTCTAGGTAAGACTCCATCTTTAATTGAGTTGATTGGTGCGGAGTTCTCTTTTTTATAGTTTCCCGATACCGAGGGGCTTACCGTCTCGGAGGAACCTCCCTTTGGCTTTTGAGAAGCTGTCTCACCATAACTTGTGTTATTACCATGAGGTGAGGTGCCGGTAGAACCTCTCGTGTTCACACCTCCACCTGAGGTACTAGATGAAGAACCTCTTTGAGGTGTTCTCCTAGATTGATGATGTTTATAGGGGTTGTGCATAGCCTTTCCAACTCCACCCCCAAATCCTTCTAAGGTGGCTCCCACTGCACCTCCTGTGGATCTTACAATACTCCCTACCCCTTGACCGACACCTTTAGCTGTTGATGCCACTGCGCTCCCTCCTCCTGCAAGCATACCTCCACCGGTACCACCCATTAATTTACTGCCCATCATAACACTGCCAGCAACAGCACCAACCATAGATCCAACGCCAGAAAAGGAAGGACTCCCCGTAAGTAATGATGACATTGAGGATGGCCCCTTTAAAACCAATATTGCAAGGGTCAATGAGAACATTAGGAGTGATATAAGCAGGGAGGAACTAATAGTTTTTCTAGTTATATCTACCGATTGTGATTCCAGAATTTTCTGTAGCATGGGATAGGTAATAGCTAAAATAAAGGCAAGAACCATAAGCTGTACTCCAAAATAGAGAGCCCCACTTATCAGTTTTTCTCCAATAAAGCGCCCCTGTTTTATCGCAACCCATGGAAGGAGCAACCCACTGATTCCAACAAATAGATAAAACTGTATCATAATAAAAAAGACAGTAATCGAAACAACACAAAATGATGCCAAAATAAGGAGATAAAGCGTTCCATATATAAGGATCTCTGGAATATTTGAAATTGACAACCCATGAATAATCTTTTCAATAGGACTCAGTACCTCAACGGCCATGTTTAAAATTTCTCCTGGATCATGCAACAGCTCCCAGGAACTTTGACTTCCCCCAGCAATAAATCCCCCCTGCACAAGTGAGTTTACAAAGGAGGTAATAAGGTACGGGAATTGATCAACACCATACATAAGAAACCCTATGCAAAGTACCTTTTTAAGAATTTCATAACTTTTAGCACTTCCTGTTGCGGCAAACTTAATGCCTACAAAGGTAATATCTAGGGTGATCAACACACCTAACAACACCTTTGCATAGGGTAATGTTTTTGCGTATCCTCCAGATATGATTCCTACAAACTCTTGGAGAAGAGAGGTTATTCCCATAACTACTCTCCTGTAAACCCTTCAAAGCTAAAAGGTTTATTTTCTACATAGGAGGGGGTATTTCGATCCCTAAATTCTTGAGGATCCAAAGGTTCTCCCCGACTGTAGTAATACTCCTTAGGATCGGTAAAATCATTTACAGACATTTCTGTTATCATGACTCTCTCACTTGTAGTAACTACAGAAGCTAGCTCCCATAACTGATGAGAGATAATTGCCAAAATCTGATTTGTCTGCTGAATAAGGATCTCCGTAGTCGGTTCTAAATCTCTAAAAGAAAGAATATCCTTAAGAATATCTCGATAATCGGTTACCTTACTCTGTGCAAGTAGTGCATTCTCCCGTGAAGCACGTAACTCCTGAACCCAACGCTCAACATAGATAGATTGATCTTCCTTGGGCATCTGATCCCACTCTGTTTGTGTTGGAAATAGCTCCTCGTAATCTTTAAATACTTGGTTCTGGTCATAACTGATTTCAGTAACGAGACGATCCACCTCATCTTCCGCAGAGATAGCATTCATAAACTTCTGTATGGAATCAAAAGAGAGTGAACCCATACCCTGAACCATGGATTCAGTAATATTCTCCAGTTTTTTAAGTTGTTCTAGTTGCATGGCAAGATCTTTTCTTTTTTGGTTAATCTGAATAAGCTGGTTCAAAATAATTGAAGCATCTCCCCAGAAACCCCATAAAGGATTTGTCCCCAAAATAACCATTACACATATTAATATAAACTTTTTCATACATTCCTCCTTAAGTAGTGTATCTGTCTCCACTTTTTTGTTTTGACTCTTCAATAAGCTGAATAGCCCCCTCTATTCCAAGGGAACCAAGAAGCTTCATCAGTGGTTCCTCACTATAAGACTCTTTACTCTCTCCCAATATATCGGTAAGTAATTTACGATCTTTACAATCAATTAAGGCTAAGGTGATTCCCCCAAGGGGTAAGGAAAAGAGTCGTCTCCCCCGAGATGAGGTGTAATAGTAGTCGCACTTTCCTTGGGCTTGGGCAATAATTGCTATCTCCCTCTCACCTAGCCCAAAATTCCGATACAGCCCTGCCATACCCTCTGTTTGGGCCTCTTCATCGGGAAGATATATTTTCGAATGACACGCAGAAAGTATGGTAGGCATAATATTTGACTGTGCCGCATCGGCCAGTTCTTGAGTCGCAAAAACCACATAGACCCTCTTTTTTCGTAATGTTTTAAGCCAACCCCGAATCTGACCTTGAAAAATTTCATGTTGTAGAAACAGCCAAGCCTCATCTAAAATCAAGAGTACCGGATCACCTGTAAACACCTCATCAAGCCGATGAAAGAGATATCGCAAGGCAGGAATAACCACGGCATTTCCAAGTTCCATAAGTGTACCCATCTCAAGCATAATCCACCTATCAAGCACCAGTGATTCACTATCTCCATCAAAGATTCTTCCAAAGGGTCCATCTAAACTGTACATTTCTAAAGCTCGACGAAGTGTTTTATTCTGTATAATTCCACAGAGTGTAGATAAAGTTCTGTGATCCTCACTTGCTTCTGATAACTCCACAAGGGCAGAGTGAATATCCTCTCGCTCTGGGGCTCCAATAGAACACCCCTGTATTTGACAAAGCTCTCCAACAAAGGTATCTGCCCAGAGAAGCTCTGCCTCATAATCAATCTTGCGTAATGGCTGAAAAGGAATACGCTCTTCACTTCCTCCAGGTTCATAAAAACGACCACCAACTACGGTTGTTGCACTGAGGGCTGAGCAGTCTTTATCAAAGATATACACCTTAGATTTAGGGTATTTAAGCCACTGCAAAGCAAGTAAGCTAAGAAGTGTGGATTTTCCAGCACCCGTAGGTCCTGCAATAAAGGTGTGACCAACATCTCCCACCCCTAGGTTAAGGGAGAATGGAATACCACTTCTTGTTGGGCATATAAGGTGAGGTGTACCAACACCAGATATACGTTCTAGGTGAAGTGAGTTCGAATCCCCCTCCCAAGCTGCGGTATAGGGAACCATATGTGATAGATTCAAGGTATGAATCAAGGGCCTTCTAATATTTGCGTACACATGCCCTGGAAGGGATGAAAACCACGCTTCACGGCTATGAAAGGTCTCCTCTATTGCGGAAAATCCCTTATCCTGAACAACGGTCCGTAAGATACGTCCCTGCTCCCTTGCTCGCTTTTTATCTACACTCCAAGTGACCAAAACTCCAGTATAAAATCCATAGGATACGGAACCTCTGGAAACCTCATTTAAAGCACTCTCCGCATCGTTCAAACCGTGAACAGCTCGGTTATCCATAAGAGGAGTTTCCTCCTTTGCAATCTCCTCTTTGAGTAAGCGGGAAAGCCTTTTCCTATTGGCAAAAAAACGTTGTCGATACTGGTCTAATAGTTTTTCTGCATCATCCCGACCAAGTATAATAAACCGATTCATCCAACGGTACTCAACACCTGTTTGCTGAAGTCCTTGGAGGATCTCAGGAAAGGTCTCATTAGGAAACCCCGTGATAGTAGATACCGAAAGGTGATACTCCCCGAGCATTGGCATGGAACCTGGAGATAGGGGCATATCTGGGATCAGAGCATCAAGATAAAAAGGGATATCTGGAACAGTAAGGGTGTGGCAGTTCATAGATACGGTGGAGTGTAAATAGGTTAATGTCTCCTGATCAGAGAGTGGCTCCACCTCTACCATAATTCCATGAAGCAATCCTATAAGCTCATCAATTTTTTTCTCATACTCCTTAAGGCTCTCCTCTGCAGGTGTCTCCTGCTGCTCTGATTTTGTAAAGAACATAGATTTTGCATGGCTCAATACATCTGAGGTGGGACTCCAAACAAAGGTAATATAGTACTCCATGTGAAATTGAGCACCCCGTTTAAAAAGCTCTCGTTGTTCCAGATCAATAAGCCATGGTCCTGGGTGATCCCATGTTGTTGAGGGGTATGCAGAAACTTTTCTACGCTGTACCTCTATAAAGTAGGACCACCCTGTTCCTAGCCGTTTGAGTAACCTGTTAAGTTGCATACCAATATGCTCTAGGGTGTGATCTTCTGCGGCATCTAAATCAGGCCCTCTATAGCGAACAGTTTTTTGCAGGAGTCCATCTTTTTGCAGAATAACCCCAGGAGCAACTAGGGCACACCAAGGCAGGTAATCTGGGAGTCGTCCTTTTGGCTTTCTATACTCTTTTAGGGAAAACATATTATGGGTCTAGCCTCCTATCTTGTCTGAGTAAGGCAAGAAGCACCTCTAACATATAGGGATCTTTCTGTACTAAAAACAGGGCTCCCCTATGAAGAATCACCCCTATGGGAAGTATCCATAGTTGCCGGAGTCCTAGGGTAAAAGCTAGTACTCCTGTCCAGAGAGAAACTGCTAACATACGGGGTAATCCCCACATGAAAAATCGCTCTGTAATAGAGTGGTAGACTGGAGTTCCTCTCATAAAAGGGCTCCCGAGATACCAAAGAGTGTTGAAACAAGGCTACTTGCATTGGCAGCTATGGCAATGCCAATAATAATCCATGCTCCCTTCTTTTTAATTCCACTCCCCTCGGATACCGCAATAACAATACCCCCAAGAATAATCAATATAAGCGAGATAATTCTTAGGGTATTCCCAGAAAGGGCATTTTGAATCTTAGAGAGAGGAGACTCCCAAGGCATACCACTGTCTCCACTTGTAGAAACAGAAGTTGCAGAGAGCATCAATCCCTGTGCAAAAAATACTATCATTCCAAATAACTTTTTCATAAAACCTCCTATGTTTTATATAGCTGTAATATTCCAAGTACTATCTTTTTCAATACCGTTGATCTCAACAACCTCTGCAATTCGCCGTCCCCCAGGATGGGAACTATCTTTTGTAATAAACACTACAAGATCTACCGCATCCGCAACAAAATCACGGGGAGCTCGCTCTACAACCTCCTCTATAAGCTGGCACATCCTATTCAACGCACCCACCGCTCCATTTGCGTGGATTGTAGCAATCCCTCCTGGGTGTCCTGTATTCCAAGCTTTTAGAAGTTCCAGTGCAGATCCGTCACGAACCTCTCCAACAATAATTCTGTCAGGTCGGCTTCGTAGGGCATCAAAAATAGCACGACGATAATCGTATATAGGTGGTTGAACCAGTATTTCTAATCGATTTTCTGAGGTGCAACGAAGTTCTGGATTATCCTCAACCATATATACCCGTTCCTGCTGATAAGCCACAATTTCTAAAAGTGCATTTACAAAGGTAGTTTTTCCAGAGCCAGTACCACCGGCCACCAGAATATTTTTTCGCTCTAAAACAGCCTGCTTCAGAGTCTTATATTGCATATCTGAAAGCATATCTCTGCTCAAATACTCCTCAAGAGAGAAAACCCTTGGAGCGTGTTTACGAAAGATAAGGGTTGGCCCCTCAACTACAGGAGGGAGAAAAGCTTGTACTCGTACTCCGTAATATGGGAGCTTTGTTGAAATTGATGGAGCCTCTTTATGAATCTCTCCGCCACTATGGGAGGCTATGAGGTGTATAATTTGACCCACCTGACCGGAGGTTAAGAGAAGATCCGTTTTTTCTGGCTCCTTGCCAGCTCTCTCTACCCAAAGGGTCTGATCTGGGTTAACCATAATCTCAATAACCTCAGGATCCTCTAGGTACTGTTTAATACCTTTCATTGCGGCGTGCAGTAACTCTCCCTGTCTTAGGGAAACAGCTCCCTTTGATACCTCTCTCATAAGACCTCCATATATAAAACTCTTTTTTTTCTCATTTTACTTCTGTTTTCTTAAAAATTTTGCTATGATGGGGTATGAATTTTTCAAGGGTTATCCAATTTACTTCCCTCGACCCATATAAAAATCTTGGAATGGAGGAGTTTCTGTTTACCTCACAGGAAGAAAAACCCCAAAATGAAAGGATACTCCTATTGTGGGTTGATACTCCGGTGGTGGTAATTGGAAGGAGTCAAAACCCCTGGGCTGAAGCTGATATACAGGGGCTTCAAGCACATAATATCCCTATTATGAGAAGGATCTCTGGTGGAGGAACGGTCTACCACGATAGAGGAAACCTCTGTTACTCTATTATAACTGCAAGAAAAGATTTCAATAGAGATACAAATAGTAAGATGCTCTGTGATATGCTTCAGGAGCTGGGTATACCTGCAACCTATACCGAAAGAAATGATATATTAGCTCATGAGAAAAAGTGTTCGGGGAGTGCCTTCAAACTCACGAGCACCAAAGCTCTCCACCATGGAACACTTTTGATTAATACGGAACTTGACCGAATACGAAACCTCTTAACTCCCCATAACAGGGAGTACAACAGTAAGGGCACTCCTTCTAAGGGATCGCCTGTGATAAATCTATCTGAGATAGTTTCAGGTCTTACCGTAGATAAGATGGTAGATCATATTTGTAATTACGTACAAGCACCGGTAGAAAATATAAACCCTAATGATTATATCCAAGAGATAACACCTACCATTAAAAGGATGAACTCTTGGGATTGGACCTTTGGGAAAACCCCTCGATTTATGTTTCAAGAAACAGTAGAGGTATACAAAGGGTTGTACACCTCTGGATTGCATAAGGATAAACCTTTTAACCCTAGCTCTCCCCTGTAAGAGAGCTAAGCCTAAAAATTATCTTCCATATATTTGGGTAAACTGTTTAAAGAGCGAGGCTTGCCACTCTTTTAGCTCATTTTCTCCTATACGCCAACTCCAGTTACTCTCACTGGTTCCTGGAATATTCATACGGAAACTTCCGTCTAATTCAAGAATATCTTGAGCAGGAATAATCGCATACTTTGCGGAACTCATAAAGGCTGCTCGAATAAGATCCCACACAATATTCTCTCCATTAATACCAAAATAGGTATGCACAAGATCTTTTTCCCAAGGTGCAAGTGTGTGATACCAACCGTGGGTAGTGTCATTATCGTGAGTACCAGTATAGATAACACTGTTTACCTCAATATTATGGGGCAAAAATGGATCCTCCGATAAAAACAGTCCATCGGCGTTCTGACCAAAGGCAAACTGTAACACCTTCATTCCTGGGAACTCACACTTCTCCCGAAGAGCCACTACGGAAGGGGTAATATCTCCTAAATCCTCTGCAATAATTTCAACATGGGGCACAGCCTTTTTAATCACCTCAAAGAAGGGGTAACCAGGACCATCAACCCAAGCTCCATGCTCTGCGGTAGGCTCATTTGCGGGTACTTCCCAAGCTGTATCAAAACCACGAAAGTGATCGATTCTTAGCATATCTACACAGAGAGAAAGGGCTTTAAATCGCTCAATCCACCAACGGTATCCATCCTTTTTCATACGACCCCAGTCGTAATGAGGGTTTCCCCAACGTTGACCGGTGGGCGAGAAATAATCTGGTGGAACCCCAGCAACAACTGTGAGCTTCATATCTTTATCAATTTTAAAAAGTTCTGGATGACTCCACACCTCAGCACTGTCGGCGGAGGGGAAAATTGGGAGGTCTCCCATAATTTTAACACCCTTAGACTGGGCATATTGATGCACATCATTCCACTGGGAGAAGAAAAAGTACTGCAGTACCCGAGCTATAGAAAGAGCCTCACTGTGATCCTCTTTAAATAGCTTAAGTGATTTTTTATCACGCTTAATATACTCTTGAGGCCAGTACTCATACCAACTTGAACCAACCCCTCCCTCTTCGTTAGCTTGAGTATCATACACCGCTTTAAGAGTGGAGAAAAGAATAAAATCTTCTAACCAGTACTGATTGCTCTTACAGAACTCTTTAAATAGAGGAGAACTTTCTCCATCCTTTTCAATAAATTTTTTGGCACTGGCAGTAAGGTGTGGAAGTTTCCACTGTTTCACGTCCCAAAAATTTACGGATCTATCAGAAAAATTGGGTCTCCCTAGGGAGTACTCCTGAGATAACAGTCCTTGCTCCACAAGCTTTTCTAAGGAGATATACAGTGGGTTTCCCGCAAAAGATGATATTGCCATATAGGGAGAATCTCCTGCCCCAGGTGGGTTGTAAGGGAGAATCTGCCAAATCTTAGCACCTATTGATTGAAGTTGATCAACCCAGTTATAGGAAGCCTCTCCTAAATCGCCAATTCCATCAACACTGGGTAGTGAAGATATGTGAAGGAGAACACCCGCTCCCCGTGGTTCTGTACTCATCTATAGTACCTCCAAAATGCTCTGGAAGTATACATAAATTTATGGGAGATTACAAGATAAAACAGCAGGAGGTAAATTTACTTATACACAGTAGCAACCCATATTACACAAGCCAATGATTCCTAAATATGGAGAAAATACATATAACTTTCCAACCTTAAAACCATTCCTACACTCTTTGGTAAAGAAAAATAAAATCTCACTTGATACAATAGGCTAATCTGTAGTATAATGTACCCATGGCTAGTAAGAGATTTAAAGTTGGTGAACACATAGTATACCCTCTTCAGGGTGTAGGTATCATTAAAGAGATTCAGAAAAAAGAGTTTCATGGCAAAAATATTATGTACTACATTATCCATCTTGGAGTCTCCGATATGGTAGTAATGGTTCCCCTCACCAAGGCTGAATCCCTAGGGATTAGATCTATTGTTCCAAAAGATGAGGCGGAAGAGGCACTTAAGTTTATTGCAAAAAAATATAAGCCTGTAGCTATTGACTGGAAAATGCGATACCAGATGAACCTAGACCTTCTTAAGGGTGGAACAATTTTAGAAATTGCAAAGGTTGTTCAAGGTCTCTACCATCGGAGTAAGGTAAAAGAGCTTCCTGTGCAAGAACGAAAACTCTACGATAGTGCACGAAGAATTTTAACCGAGGAGATAGCCCTTGCAATCGACTCCACTATTGAAGAGATTGACAAAAAGGTGTTCTTAAGTCTCGAAAAACATGACTCCTAAGAGGAATAGTAGTAATCATATTTCTACAGCTATCATTACAGCCGCAGGTTCTAGCCAACGGATGGGTGGTACAAAGAAAGAGTTTATTGAGATAGATGGTAAGCCTCTCATAGTACACACCACTGAGCAGTTCCTTAAAACAGCCCTATTCTCCTCTATTATTGTTACCGCTTCTCAAGAGTCCTATACAACAGTACAAGCCCTTCTCTCTCACTTCCCTGAGGTAACTACCATAATTGGGGGCAATGAGAGGCAGGAGTCTGTATACCGTGCATTACAAGCACTTAAAGAGATAAATCCAGATACCGTACTTATCCATGACGGAGCAAGACCTTGGGTATCAGAGTCTACGATTATTGCAGTACAACAGGCAACTGAACAGTTTGGGAGTGCAGCACCTGCTATTACCCCTCAGGACACTATGAAAGTTGTTGACCAAGATGGGTATATTCGAGAGCATTTAGTACGGTCACAGACAAGGGCAATACAGACACCACAGGGCTTTGCATACAGAGAGATTACCTCTGCCCATGAAACAGCGGCTACCTCAGGAGTATCGGTCACCGACGATACAGAGCTGTATGGAATGTATGTGGGACCAGTGTATACGGTTCCTGGGGATCCAGAAAATGTAAAGATAACCTACCAAAACGATATAAGGAGTACCCTATGAGAGTTGGAACAGGCTGGGATAGGCATCGACTAGAAGCAGACCTCACCCTTACCTTGGGAGGAGTAACTATTCCGTCTCCCATTGGTGCAGTAGCTCACTCAGATGGGGATGTTCTGATTCATGCAATTATTGATGCTCTTCTTGGAGCAGCTGCACTAGGAGATATAGGAGAGCACTTTCCTGATACCGACCCTAAGTATAAGGGGGTATCAAGTATCTCCCTTCTTGAAAAGACAGTTGACCTACTCAAAGGAAAATCTCTTATTCCAATGCAGGTTGATGCAACCGTTATATTGGAAGCTCCAAAGTTGTCACCCTACAAAGATACCATACAAAGTAATATCTCACAGGCTCTCAATCTACACAAATCCTATGTCTCTATTAAAGCAAAAACAGGAGAAAAAATTGGACCTTTGGGAGATGGCAGTGCTATAGAAGCTTTTGCCACAGTTACCCTACAAGAGGAAGATCTCTCTATTTGGGTGTAACCCCACACAACTACCCCCTTTGATTTTCAGACGTTTTGAAAGGCATAAAAAAGGCTACCCTATTTCAGGTAGCCTCTTTTCTAAAAAGATCAACTATTAAGAAGGATCTCTTGATACAAGCATGGTTGCAGGATCTAAAACTAACTGAAGGTCTTTAGGCTCCTTAACACTTCCATGATCATTAAGTACATACATATGAACTTGAGAACCGTCTGATTTAAGAGACAAGAATACATCAGCATCCTCTACAGCAACCTTAAGACAAGATGGAACACCATACTCATCAAAAGAGTCCTCACCCTTATCGGGAGAAACACTGTACCATACCTCTAGGTTCATCTCTTTTGCAAAAGCTCGAACCTCTTCAATATCCTCTTTACTTACATGCTTTGAAGTAAGCCCTTCAAACATTACAGCATCCGCAGCAAAGTGTCCTTCGGTGATCATAGTTTTAATACTATTTAACACCTTAGCAGGAGTTACGCCATCTCGGTTAAAGTTCATGATTACTCGGTTTTTAATAAGCTGATCGTGAATTTCCATTGAATCTTCAAGATCTCTCTTCTTTGCAATTTCTCCAAAAATGTCCTCATACCAAGAGATGATATGATCAGTTTTTGTAGAGAAAGACACGTGAATTACGTGTCGATCCCGAAAGAGTTTATCAACAGCAAGGTGCACAAGAACGGCGGTTTTTCCGATTCCGTGCTTTGCCGCGATAATACCAATGTTACCCTTTCCAAGTCCTCCATGAATAGAATTTTCAAAAATTCGTAAAGGACTTACTTTGTTTAATTCTGATTTTACCATTGTTATACCTCCGTTAGCCTAGACTTATGCGTTACCTTCTGCTCGTTTTTTCTGATACTCTGCCTTAAGCTCTTCAGATACACTCTGAGGAATCTTACCGTATTTAGCAAACTCCATAGTAAACTCAGCTTTACCCTGAGTAAGGGATCGAAGAGTTGTAGAGTAACCAAACATCTCACTAAGAGGAACATCAGCTTCTACTACACAGAAATTTCCCTCTTCTGACGAACTACCAATGATACCTCGTCGTTGGTTAAGACTTGCAAAAATATTTCCTTGGAACTCAGCTGGTCCCTCTACAGAAACTTTCATGATAGGCTCTAAGATAACAGGTTTTGCAGCCTGATACGCCTCTCGGAATGCTCCTAATGCAGCTGTTTGGAACGCCATATCAGAGGAGTCTACCGCGTGGTATTGACCGTCGTTAATGGTTGCTTTAATTCCAACAATTGGGAATCCAATAAGAGAACCTTTCTCCATAGCAGTTTGAAATCCTTTATCACAGGCAGGGATATATTCTGTTGGAATTGATCCTCCCTTGATCTGGTTAACAAACTCGTAGTTTCCCTCTTCAAAAGGCTCAATAAAACCAGCAACTCGTCCGTACTGTCCAGATCCACCGGTCTGCTTTTTGTGAGTGTAGTTAAAGTCTGCTCGTTTACTAATAGCCTCTCGGTAAGCAACCTGTGGTTGACCTACAACTACTTCAGCCTTGTACTCTCGTTTCATTCGCTCTACATATACGTCTAGGTGAAGCTCTCCCATTCCCTGAATAATAGTTTGGTTTGACTCCTCATCTACGTAAGTTCGGAAAGTTGGATCCTCTTTAGTAAATCGGTTAAGAGCTTTAGCCATGTTGTCTGCCGCACTCTTGTCTTTAGGCTCAATAGAGAGACTAATTACAGGGTTTGGAACATACATTGATGTCATAGAAAGGTTTAGACCTGTCTGAACAAAGGTATCTCCAGAAGCACAGTCAACACCAAAAAGCGCTGCAATATCACCAGCTCCCGCCTCAGAGATATCTTCCATGTGGTTAGAGTGCATCTTAATAAGTCGTCCAACCTTAAATTTCTTTCGAGATCGAACATTGTATAGCTCAGAACCTTTCTTAATAACTCCCTGATATACACGGATGTAGGTAAGCTGTCCATACTGTCCATCTTCAAGTTTAAAGGCAAGAGCAACGGTTGGTTTCTCTTCACTGGTTTCAAGCACAACCTCTTCCTCGTTGTTGTCGAGGTCAAGAGCAATATTCTCTACGTCTGTTGGACTAGGTAGGTACTTAAGAACCGCATCTAGAAGCAACTGAACACCCTTATTCTTGTATGCAGAACCAAGGTATACAGGAGTAAGATCTAAGGTAAGAGTTCCCTTTCGAATAGCGTCGTGGATAAGATCCTCAGAAATATCTCCACCCTCAAGCATCGCTTCCATAAGCTCATCGGAGAACATGGAAACTGCATCAAGCATCTCCTCTCTCTTCTCCTCAGCCTCTGCCTGAAGAGCCTCAGGAATATCGGTAATCTCAATCTGAGTTCCGTCATCACCTTTAAAGTATACGGCCTTCATAGTAACAAGGTCTACCATACCTTCAAGTCGATCCTCAAGCCCAATTGGAACCTGCATCATTACTGCATTGTGTCCTAACTTCTCAATAAGCTGGTCTTTTACCTTATAAGGGTTTGCACCTGTTCGGTCACACTTGTTTACAAATGCTACTCTTGGTACATTGTATCGCTTCATCTGTCGGTCTACCGTAATAGACTGAGACTGAACTCCACCTACAGAACAAAGAACCAAAACCGCACCATCAAGTACTCGTAAAGAACGCTCAACCTCAATGGTAAAGTCAACGTGTCCGGGAGTATCGATAACGTTAATATCAACACCCTTCCATGTTACGTTTGTTGCCGCAGAGGCAATGGTAATACCACGCTCTTTCTCTAGCTCCATGGAGTCCATGGTTGCACCTACTCCGTCTTTACCACGAACCTCATGGATTGCATGAATTTTGTCACAGTAGAAAAGGATACGTTCGGAAAGGGTTGTTTTCCCCGAGTCGATATGCGCACTAATACCAATATTACGCATCTTAGAAAAATCTGCCATCTCTATAACCTCACTAAAAAATATAAGTTTATTCAGGTATGGTGCATACCCTATTCTTACAGGAGGATACAACACCGCCAGAAGATTCTATAATAGATAGGATTTTTATGCAACCCTTGGCATGGAGGGCATAGGGGAATTTTGGAGGTGCTTTAGGTGGATCCCTACCCTACAGATAAGATTTCCCAAAACACCAGTGTTGAACTGCCATGGTTTTTATATTTTCAATTCAAATTCTTTTTCTTGCAATTCATATCCATTCACAATTAAAGATAATTTGTGGATGCCTTGATAAAATTTTCGGGTTGTTATTGGCCTAAATGAATGTTTTCGCTGTATCCTTGAGACAGAGTTGCCAGGATACTCCTTTTCACTTATCTTAAATACTTTTTTTGACAATGAGCCGTTGGCTTTTTTATAGTACATACCATATTCAAGTCGGATTTTCATAACTTGTTCCGACCGATTGGTGAGCTTAAACTCAAACTCTACATGCTCTCCTATTCGCACTAGCTTAGATGCTAGTCGAAAATCCCCGATATCCAATTGCTCAACCGAACCATAGCCAAATAGCTGCATAACATCTCTATCCCCCTGCTTTAACAAAGTTCGACAGCCGTGTTTTACAACCCAATCTATTTCTGGTGTAACATTTCGCCACTTGGCTGCAATACCAATAAGGATGTCGGGGTTATCTTTAGATATATCATTCAGATTATTAGCAACGCTTCGTCTTACAAACATCGAAGAATCTGCCTTCAAGATTTCTAGAATAGGTAAAATTGGAGCAGGATTTTTTTTCAGGCTTGGAAGAGCCATAGCCCAAGGCAACCGTGGACGGCACCCTTCAGAAGCCAGACGACGCACTTTGTGATGGGGATGGCTTGCCCACTTTTGCATTTGGAGCATCATGCTTTTTTCATATTTTACAATAAACGGACGCACCGCAAATTCACAGCTAGTAAACTTGGTAACCTGCTCAAAGGCTGAAACAGATATATCAAAAGACTCTATTCCATACTGTTCTATAAAATCAGGGATAAACATAAATTCCAAAGTTTCTTCAAAGATCCCTTTGCTTTTCAGGTGTTCAATCAAGGCAATCAGCTGCTCAACGCTCTGTGAATAACTGCTTGATAGATGATTTTTCAGAACGGTTGAGATGTGTCGCATTCGCTGTTTCAGTTCACGCTGTTCCCACTCTGCATCAAAAATGCTTTGCAAAAATTCTTTTTTGTCAAAATGAGGCACTACAGCTTCCAATGAACTGTTCAGCAAATCAAAAAATGGTTTATCATATATATTTTTTAGTGTCATTATATTGTCCTTTTCGACTTATATTTCAAAGCCCCTGCACTAGTACATATATTTATCATATTAGAGATAGTTTTTTGGGCTCATACAATATATCGCTTCGTATTCCTCATACTCTAATCCAAAAGTAACTTATACATGTTTTTCTTCCGCTTGTATTTGCAGATGTAACATTATCATTACCATATATTGAAAAGCTGTATTGAATGAAGACGACACTATAAAACCCCTTAGTTATTTTATAATTTTTGCTAACTCGTAATAAGTGAATTAAGAAAAATATCCACCATGCTATCAAGATACTCACGGGGAGATATTCCCTTTATATCCTCTAGTATTCTTCCTCTACCCGCAAGCTGACCAGCTAAACCAAGAAGACTTTCGAGAAATACCTGAATATATCTATGGAGCTGATCCTTGGGGATACTTATTCCAAACCTCTCTAAATCTTTCTCTCTAGCTTTAAGACGTAAAAACCCTTTTCCCGCAAGAAGATGACTTATCTGTAGTGGTGGACCTGGATTTTCATCTGTATAAATAAAGTTATAACCATAGAGGAGTTTTAGTGGTTTTTTATACCCTTCAAATAGATTATATACAAAATCCTTGAGCTCTTTTCGAAACACCTCAAAGGAGTCTTCACTATCTCCTATTCGTGGCATTGAGCCAAACTCAACAATCAGGTTTTCTAGCAATTCCTCAAGAATTGCTTTCAATATAAGTTCTTTTGTTTCAAAATACTTATATACCGTCGCCCTGGTGGTTCCTGCAACCTCCGCAATATCTACCAAGGTAGTTTCTGGGATTCCTCGTTGACAGAATAGAGTTTGGGCTGCCTCCATAATTTCACGTTTTCGCTGCTTTCGTTGCTGTAATCTTGTTACTCTCATACTCCCCTACGCTGCAACTTTTCACCCGCCACTAAGGGACGGGCAAAGAAGTTGATTAAGGAAGTTTAACACATTTATCGAACATCTTCCATAGCGTTAGTTTGTAATACGGTGTAAAGGATATTCCTCACAGAGTATCGTAACCCCTCTACAGTACCAACAGGGTCTAGATCGTAAGCCTCTTTTATATCTTTTTTGTGTCCACCGGAAAACATAAATAGCATAAGGTCATTTCCATTGGTAATACTTTGGGAAGCATCCATATGCTTACCTATAGTTATATCCGTAACAACAAGCCCCTCAAAACCCCACTCCTCTCTTAAGAGGTCAATAAGAAGTGCAGGGTTTTCACCAGCCCAACGATGTCCTATTCTAGGAAAAGATGACATAACACCATTAGCGGTTCCCTTCTTCACACTTATCTCAAAAGGAAGAAGATAGATCTCTCTCAAGGCTTGTTCATCTATCCAGGTAAAAGGACCACCGTTACGATTTGTCTCTTGTGTATACAGGGCAAAGTGTTTAATAGTTACAGCCATACCTCGGGATTCGGCTCCTAGGGTTAAGGCAGCTCCAGCTCGGCCAGAAAGTACAGGATCTTCAGAGAAATACTCAAAATTTCTTGCTCCAAGAGCTGACCGATGTAAGTTCATCGCAGGAGCATACCAAATATCAATATCATGTAGTACTCCCTCAAGTGCCATGGCTCGTGCCATCTCATACTGTAGATCATCATTCCATGTTTGCCCTACTACGGTTGCAGAGGGGAACCCTAGTGTTGACCATTTTCCAAAGTAGTGTCTTATACTTGCAGGACCATCGTAATCAAGGGTTCCTGGAACGCCAAGCCGTTTAACAGGAACGGTTTGCCACCCCCCTGCCGAAACTAGTTTGATCATCTCATTAAGTTTAAATTGATCAAGAAAACTCTCCCACAGGGGGTCATCAATAGATAAGCCCTCTAAATCTTTCAGAAGAAGGTTATTCTTTGCACCCATTGTGGGTACAGTCCCCTCCTTGGGAGTAATAACATACTTCGTAGCATCTATAACAGACTGTGGAGCAACATAGTCAACATCTAACATAGTTGCCATGGTTCCATCAAAATCCTTTCGTGAGAGATATGTTAAGTCTCCTTCTGCATCGGAAAAGAGATTTCTAATTTCAGTTTGAGTTATCTCATCGTTTCGGTACACAATATCTTGATCAATAGTAAAGGAAAATGAGTCCTCAAAGCTACGTACATGATGAGCAACTTTAACTTCATACTCCCCCGCTTCTAACACCCAAGTTTCATGATTTTTAGCATCATAAGATGCCATAGCTCTCAGAGGAAAAGAGAAGGTAAGCATTTGACTTTCTCCAGGAGTTAACTCCTTTGTTTTTTTATAATCCACTAGGTTTATGGCAGATTTCTCAATCCCATTTTCTGGATAATATGGTGGAGTGTAATAAATCTGTACCACCTCTTTTCCAGCATACTCTCCCGTGTTTGTTACATTGACAGAGAACTCCACAGTTCCATCGGAAGTATTAATACTGGAATCTGGAGTTGCAGAGAATCCAGTAACATCCCAATCGAAGGAGGTGTAAGATAGTCCGTAGCCAAAGGGGAATTGCACTGCATTCCAATATCCATCTTCATCGTTTTCGTAGTATGTTTCATAAAAACGGTACCCAATATAGATTCCCTCATTGTAGTTAATAAAATGCTCATCCGGCAAGTTAGTATACCCAAAATCACCGGTAAGTTGAGCTCCCGGTGCTGATAACACATTGTACGCCCACGTATCTGTAAGTCTCCCAGAGGGGTTAAAGGATCCAGAAAGGATTTTAGATACCCCTGAAAAACCAGCCTCTCCAGGGAACCCTATGGTTAAGACCGATTTAATATTAGGATACTCCTCTATCCATCCCAACTCCATAGGATTTCCCGCATTAATAAGAACTATAATATGCTCAAACTCTTGATTGAGCATCTCTATAAGCTTTCGCTCCTCAGCATCAAGTTGCAGAGATGCTTGGGTTTTATCAGAGTAACTACTTGCATCTACCGCTTCTCGCGAAAAGGCACCCACCATAACAAGGGCAGTACTGGAGTGTTCTTTAGCTCGCTCAATTACTCCATCAGGAATACGACTCACTGGGAGCTCTTCAAATTTTTCACCCCCAAGTACTCCTACTATATTTGGAAGAATTGTCGCAAGAAGGCCTTTACTATTTTTAGGTTTATGCTTTTTCAGAGAGACCTCCTCTGATTGACGCCAGTTTAGGTAAAGGTTCGCAAGTTCCTGGTTGAGTTCAAATCCGGATTGTTCCATGGTTTCATAAAAAGAGACTACATCATCAACATTAATGGAGCCACTTCCACCACCACCGTAACTTGGAATAGCAGATCTTGCTCCAAAAATATTAATTTTCTTTGTCTCTGTGAGAGGTAGTACGTTGTCCTTGTTAAGCAACAGTACCGTTCCCTCTGCCTGAACCTGCTCAGCAATTACCGCAGAAGCAGATCGGGCTGCTAAAATTGCATCAGACTCAGGACGTACCGCCTGAATGTAATTAACTAAAATAATAGAAAAAGGAATAGCAATAACAACAGCCCAAACAGCAAGAACCTTAGGGCGCCTTAATCTTCGATTGACTTTTTTCAGGAATCGCTTCTCCATTCTTTTCTCAGCTTTAGGGAGATCTTTAAGTCGTTTTTTCTCTTCTTTACGTTGCTGGTTATACAGCTTTTTTGCCTCCCTTTTTTCATCTCCCGATAAAGCACGGATACCTTTTTTATCCATTCGTCTCTCAGTAACAGCAGCTTTTACCCTAACCTTACATAGTTTTCTTGACTCTTTCTCCATATATCAACTCCTTACATATTTTTAGTTTTTTTATATGCTTTTTGCACCTGTGTCTTCTGTCGCCAAGCCCGTATAAACGGTCTTACTCCTTTTAAAAATCCTCTATTAATCATAATAAGTAATCCCTCTACCATGGGCATTGTCATCATCCCATTACTCATACGAGCTAAAGCTCGAAATGGCATATAGAGAGAGGCATCAAGGTATGTGGCCTTCCTGATATTGCTATCACGCACAAAAAATCTCATGAACCGTAGAGTTCTATATATAAAACGACCTACCCCAGGATGCACACCAGCTTCAAGCACCGATGAGTTGACTGTTACAGGCTGATCTTTTTTCCAGGGAACATCGGCAACCTCTCTTCCAATCAGCTGAAAAAACTCGTTATCCGAAACTTGTGCAACCTTCCCTGATGTATAGGATGGAATATCCATAGCCTCATAGGGGTTGGAGATAGTTTCTCCTTGGATCCTGAGAGTGCCTGTTAATGGGAGATTAGATGAAGATCCACCTACAGAAATTCGATAATTCCCCTCTTCCACACGCCAATCATTATCTACAACATTGAAATAGGCAAAAGCTTTCTCATCAAAGGTCATGGTAACTCTCTTACTCTCTCCAGGCTGTAAAAAGATTTTCACAAAACCCTTTAACTCCTTTTTAGGTCTAAATACTTTGGAGTCGAGTGCAGATACATACAACTGGCAAACCTCCGCTCCTGATACAGCTCCACTGTTAGTAATAGTACATGTAACAGAGGTATCATCAATCTGTAAGTTGGAATAAGCAAAGGTTGTATAAGACAAACCAAAACCAAAGGGATATTGAGGCTTCACTCCTGCGGTATCGAAATATCGATACCCAACATAAAGTCCTTCTCGGTGCTGGGTTGTTTGGTATCCCCCTGGATAATATGAGGAACTCCCAATATCTTCATAAGCATAGGGATAGGTCTCTGCAAGTTTACCACTGGGGTTTACCTTTCCTGTTAAGATATTAGCAATAGCATATGCCCCTGCCTGTCCTCCAAGATACCCGTGCAAAATCCCCTTTGCCTGAGTATCCCAACTCATATCAACTACAGAACCACCAGAAAGTATTACAACAATCTCTGAGTTTACCTTATGTAGCTCTTGTAAGAGTTCAATCTGAGTCGCTCGTAACTGAGTATGATTTCGATCTATACCCTCAGCTTCTGTTGACTCATCAAGCCCAAGAAATAGAATAACCTTATCTACTTTGGCTGCGAGCTTCACAGCTCGACGTACAAGAGTTGAGGAACTTCTCTTTCCGTACCGTTTATATCCCTTTTCATATCCAATAATATTAAGTCCTGACTCCTTGAGTGCGGTTAGTGGACTATCAAGTATTGTAGGGTTTACAATAGAGCTTCCCGCACCTTGATACCGTGGAACCTTTGCGAGATCTCCAATAATTGCCACAGTTTTATCCATCGGTAATGGAAGTATATGACCTTCATTTTTGAGGAGTACCATTGATTGCTCTGCCATAGCCCTCGCCTCAGCATGATGTTCTTCTAGGGAGAACTGATAGGTTTCATGAGCAGCCTCTTGGGTTTCTAACATCAGAGAAAGAAGCGGTTTTAGCCGTACATCAAGTAGATCCATAGAGATATCTCCACTTCTCACAGCTTCTACAATCTCTGCATCGGTCTCTCCCAACGTTGTGGGCATCTCAAGTTGATTTCCCGCCACAAGCCCCTTTACCCGATCATTACAAGCTCCCCAGTCTGAGATAACAACTCCATCAAACCCCCACTCCTGTTGTAGTATAGTGTCTAAAAGATGGTTACTCTCATTTGCATATGCTCCATTTACTAAATTGTAGGAACTCATAATGGTTTTGGCTTGCCCCTCTTTAATCGCATACTCAAAGGGGAGCAGGTATATCTCTCTTAAGGTTCTTTCATCTACAATAGCATCAATCATCATTCTTAACCGTTCTTGATTGTTCACTGCATAATGCTTAGGACAAGCACCAACTCCACGAGACTGAACACCACGAATATAGGAGGCTGCCAGTTTTCCTGTTAAAAAAGGATCCTCAGAGTAGTACTCAAAGTTTCTTCCACAAAGAGGGCTTCTTTTTATATTAATAGCAGGACCAAGCACAACATGAACACCTTCACTCAGCGCCTCATCGGCAATTAACTCTCCTAGCCTTCTTGTAAGATTTTCATCCCAGCTATTAGCAATGGTAGCACCAGCGGGAAAGCAGGTTGAAGGAACACTTTTATTAAGACCTAAATGATCAGCCGCACCAACTTGACGACGCAGCCCGTGAGGTCCATCGGTAATCATAATCCTATTTAACCCAAGCCTGGGTACCGACTTGGTAAACCAATATCCATCTCCTGAGCAAAGACTTGCCTTTTCCTCTAAGGTCATTGCTCGTAGTAGATCATTTACCCTCTTCTCAATATCCATCCATACTCCTTACTCATTTGTTCACACATCTTATGTCAAAATCTATTTCAATAATCAGAAATACCAGAGAGTACTCCTTATTTCATATACACTGTGTTTACCATATTGTAAATCGATATATTTCAGTTGTCAACAAAAACTTTTTGCATATTTTTATGGGAATTATGAGTCTAAAAAGAAAGATTACAATGCTCATATGTACAGCTTTGTAATCTCATCATGAAAATTCTTGGGCAATAAAAGCTTTTTGGCAATACCTCTCAAGATTCAACGCTGGGATTTTTATAATACCCTTGAGTTACATAGAACCTTTCTCATAGGGACATATGGGTTTATTCACCTATATTCATTAAGGGATAGGGTCTTCCTTGTATTTCTTATAGTATCGCCCCTCTTGCAGACAGGCCCCATGTGTATCTACTACTGTCCAGAAGTTAATTATTTGAATAGGGCCACTATCGTCAAAACTTTTGTTTTTGAGGGCTTTTCCATAATTATAGTAGGTGTCCCCAATTTTTATATAGGCACCACCTATAAGTGTATACTTCCCTACCCAAGGGACTTGTTTTTTTCGAACACCTTCTACAATAAGTCCCTCTTTATCGTAGGCATATATCTCATTAATCACAGTAAAACTTGCGGGATCAGTTTTAAATTTTTTCGATGATCTATTATATGAATCGTAACGGTAGTAGTACTCTGTACCAATAGAAAACCAGCTTTCACCTAGAATATGAAGTTGTTTTATGTCCACATCAGAAAGCATATTTATACCATCATAACGATTGACGTAAAAAAATAGATCGGTACCATTGGTTGCATAGCTATACTCTAGCAAAGAAAAATTTTCTTTCGTAAGATGATCTATTTCAACAAGTCTAGGTATCCATTTTCTTCTATATACTTGTCCATCTCCCTCTACACGATAGGAGTATTCACTCTCCCATCGTCTAAATTGGGTATGATAGTAGTCTTCCCACTTTGCCTCTGGCAATAATTCACTCTCACTCAACTCATAGGATTCATAATATATTTTACCATTATATTCATAATAGACACTACCCAAATGTGTTGCCTCTTCAATAGGTGGGACCTTTAATTCTGTCTGAGTAGAAAAAAACCAATAATCCTTAAGGTGTGGGTTATTTGTAAAAAATTCGATATACGCTCTGTCATCTTGCCAAGAAGAGAGAGGTTGTTCAGGATAATCCAGTTTCTCGATTGGTTTATATGCATCGGTAACTACTGTGTCAGTGCAGATAAAAGTTTCCCCATCCATGTCGATAACTTCTATGGTTGGTCCATTAGTTACATACACCTGATACTTATCTTTCAGATATGTTGTCCACCCTTCACGTTTATACATAATAAACGTTTCAGGGTCTGCTCCTTTAATCTCTTTGCCCCAATAATAAACATGCTTGTTTCCTATAGCAAATGCTGACATATATTGCGCTGTACTATCTCGTGGTTCAAAGGTTTGATATTCGTAAGAAAAATGACGATCCAAGATACAGATAGTATCGTTCAGTGGCTTTGACTTACCCGCATAATAGCCTTGCTTAGAGTCTTTTGCATAGTGAAGACCCAGCACCTCAAAACTTTCTAAATCAACCTGCTCTATGGGTATTTTTGCTATACTGATTCTGCTTGAGTTACTTTTTAAAACATATTCCAAGCTGTATAAAAAAGAACTGTCCATAAAAAATGTAAGCGACAAGCAACGAAAAGTTTGAAGATCAAACTCTATGATATTTCCATTTTTGTCTTGTAAATTTTCTGATGGCTGGTCTGCAAATTTGTATGTTATATGGGCCCCTTCAAAAGAGAAAGATCTGTGCAGATCTTCATAGATACAAATTCCAAACATACCGGTATGTACCTCTTTTGGAATAGACTCTAACATGGCATCAACTTCTCCAAGGTTATACATATACTCTTATCCCCCATACAAGAATCACTTACTGTTAACCTTAGCTGTTTTTACACAGTACGTCAATTACTCTAATTTTCATACTACTTGTAATTAAAGCTGTAGAGAAAAAGCTTCCAGGTGTCCCGCTGAGATAGATTACCGGTAGTGAAAGCTAAAAAGCTAATATTCAAACACAATGTTAAGAGACAAGAAATAACCACCGACTTAGCCAGTGGTTATTCTCAAATAAAGAGTATGCTAAAAATTATTATCATTCGCCCGTTTTATTGGGCAGAGATCTCCACACATGGTACACGCTTCATTCCCATGTTCTTGCCCTACTCTATAAGACTCTGCTTTCTCTGGATCTATTGCCAGTTGATACATTTTTTTCCAGTCTAACTCTCTCCTAGCTTTACTCATTGCATGATCCCAATCAATCGCTCCAGGAATGCCATTTGCAATATCCGCAGCATGGGCCGCTATCCGAGTAACAATAAGCCCCTCTTTTACATCATCAATATCGGGTAGTCTTAAGTGTTCAGCCGGGGTTACATAGCAGAGGAAGTTTGCCCCCGCAGTGGCTGCAAGAGTTCCACCAATTGCTGCTGTGATGTGATCATACCCCGGAGCAATATCGGTAACCACTGGGCCAAGAATGTAAAATGGAGCTCCGTGACACAGTTTTTTTTGAATCTGCATATTGGTCACTACTTCATTCATAGGAATATGACCAGGCCCCTCTATCATAACCTGAACTCCCTGCTCCCAAGATCGTTTTGTAAGTTCTCCAAGTATAATAAGCTCCTGAATCTGTGGGGCATCGGTAGCATCCTTAATTGACCCCGGCCTCAGTCCATCTCCTAGGCTTAGGGTTACATCATACTTTACGCAAAGCTCAAGGAGCCTATCGTAATGTTCATAAAATGGATTTTCCTTCTCATTTTTCACCATCCACTCATAAAGAATTGATCCTCCACGACTCACAATATGTGTAAGTCTAGGATTGTTTTTTATCCGATCAACACAGGCAAGGTTAAGTCCCGCATGGATTGTAAGAAAGTCAATGCCATCAACCATATGCTCTTCGGTAACCGCAAAAAGATCATCTACTGTCATATCCTTAATATTTTTTCCGTACTTTGCTACTGCATCATACATAGGTACTGTTCCCAACATTACTGAGGACTGTTCAACCAGTTTACGTCTAAAGGCTCTAGTATCCCCAAAAATACTCAAATCCATAATGGCATCTGCCTTCATATCAATAGCCTTCTGTACCTTTTGGAGTTCCACTTCCATAAAGTTACACTCCTCGGATACCCCTAGGTTAACATTCACCTTAGTACGTAACCCATCTCCAACCGCTGATCCTATCAGGTTAGTATGGTTTTTGTTAGCAGGAATAGCCACCTTTCCTGTTGCAACTTTTTCTAATAACCACTCGTCAGTAATATGCGACTCTACTGCAAGTACATCCTTCATCTGTTGAGTAATAATTCCTTTCTTTGCCGCATCTATCTGCGTAGTGTATGCTGTTTTCATAAAACACTCTCCTTTTCTATATATTTCTGTATTTTTTCTGTTATAGCTGCTATATGTTCCGCTCCAAGTATTTCACTGACTAAGCTTACGTGCTTTGGTTTATATTCCATAACTTGATCAATATTGTGCAGTTTTATTCCCCCAATAGCCACATACGGTATGGTTACATGCTTACTCACCCAGTCCAAGTACTCTAACCCTACGGAGGGTCTATCTTTTGTGGTGGTAGGAAAGATTGGTCCTGCCCCAATATAGTCAATAAGCCTCTGCTCCGCAAACTGTTCTGCTGCTAGGGCATCCTCAATTCCGTGGGTACTCAACCCAATAAGTTTATGTGAACCAAGAAGTTTTCGTGCATCACCTACGGGAATATCATCCTGCCCCAGATGTACTCCATCCGCATCTACCAGTAAGGCTATATCTATGTAGTCATTTACAATAAAGGTCACTCCACTCTCTTTACACAGCTTTGCAATCTGCTTTGCCTCATGGTACATCTCTCCCAATGGTTTACTCTTCTCCCTGTACTGAATTGTCCTAATTCCCCCAGCAATCATCTCCTTAACTGCAACAATATTACCTCGCCCTTGGGTGAATTGCTCACCGGTAATCCCATATAGTCCTGTTGGTAGTGGTGGCCTCTCAGGAGGAAGGAGCGCAAGAATCTCCTTCTCTACCGTATAAAACTGATACCGTTTTTCCTCAACCTCCTTTGCCAATTCGTAATGCCCAATTACCTTGGTATACTCCTCAATAACTCGCAGAGCCTCGGTAACTCGTTTGCAGTTTGCCGTAGCCACATCGTGGATGGTTGATTTTTTGTCCAGAAAACTCTGCTGACTTACCACCTTTCCTACATCCTGTTGAGAATCTCTTATCTGAATATGTTGCCCAATAATAGGAGCGAAAGACTTACGCAAAAAATGACGAGCCCCACGACAGTTTTCCATAAGAGATGTGTGGTTCAGGGAAAACCGGGCAAGATCCTCTATCACACGTATGCCCTCAACTGCTCGATTCGTATTTGCATCTAAGATTCTATACACCCCTTCCATAGAAGCCTCCTTGATCTAACACAATATTTGCCATATGTGCAGCAACAACACTCACCTTTGTTGAGTACGTTTGATACATTCCAATATCCTTAGTAAAGTCACCCACAAGATAGAGCTTATCTCTCAGTTTCTTCGTAGTAACCGTTTCAATATCGTAGTGAGCAATACCACTGGCTCCTAGGGTAAAAAGATTCTGTTCTATCCCATACTGAACTACCACTCTTTTGTACTCCGCCTTATCAAGTGCCTCAATGATAATATGACAATCATGAAAGAGCTCTACTACATTCTCACTAGTAATTTTTACGGGAACACCCACTACTGATAAGGTTGGGTCTATCCTTTGCAAGTTCTCTTTCAACGCCTCAACCTTCACTCTCCCAATTTGGTCTCGAAAGAAAAACTGACGATTGAGGTTACTCTCATCAATTCTATCAAAGTCTACAATTTTCAAATTTCCAACCCCGCTACGAATAAGGTGCATCGCAATATTTGACCCCAACCCTCCAGCTCCCGCTATTCCTATATTCATGAATCCTCCTACACCACAGGTTCCCAATCTTTATATACCACCTGATACCCCTGTTTCTTTACCTCATGGACAAACTCAACAATTGAACGGTTATCACTGGTCTCAAACTGCGGAGTACTCCCCTCTGACTCGTAGTACCCTCCAACAGTTGTCTTACTCCCTGCACTCATTTTGGTTACACCAAGTTGCATAAGGTGGTTCCTGAACCATGAATTTTCTCGGGTGGAGATATTAATGCCAGCCTCTGGGAGAAAAAGACGAAAACTCACCATGGTCTGGACAAATGTTTTATCGTCCAGTATGTGGGTTTGCGTAAAATCACCCTCCGCACTATTAATTCTAGGAAGACTCAGGCTCACCTCACTGGATGGATATTTTTGCATAATATACTCTCCGTGAAGTGCCGCAAAAAATGCCTCCTTCCGAATATCATCAAGCCCAAAAAGTGGACCTATACCAATAGAACGAATCCCCGCTTTTGCACCTCGCTCGGGGGTGTTCAATCGCCAGAGGTAATCGGACTTTTTCCCCTTAGGGTGTACTTCAGCATACCGCTCTGTGTTGTAGGTCTCCTGGTAAATGGTAAGCCCATCAACCCCAAGCAGCTGAAGCTCTTTATACTGATCTTCCGATAAGGGGTACACCTCTAAGGTAATACTTGCAAAGTATCTTTTGAGTACGGTTATGGCAGCAGCTAGATACTCAAAGGTTACTAATGTATCGGACTCTCCTGTGAGTAGGAGAATATGCTGAATACCGGTTTTTGCAATATCTTGTGCCTCAAGGTCTATCTCCTCCATGGTGAGATGTTTTCTGGCAATCTTATTTTTCCTATTAAATCCACAATAGACGCACTCATTGGAGCAGTAATTAGATACATACAGAGGAATATATAACTGCATAGTATTTCCAAACCGTTGTTTTGTAATAAGATGGGCCTGTTGTGCCATAGCCTCAATATGGTTCCCTCCCTTGGGGGAAAGGAAGTTTAATAGATCAAACCTATCTTTTCTCTCCTTTGCAAGGCTTGCCAGTACCATCTCATCGGTAACATGAGTAAGGTATGTATCAAAATCAAAATTATCAAAGGACTGTATAACCTCTGCGTACGACATAATTGAACCTCCCTATTTTTGATAATCTACTCATCAAAGAGAAACCCCGTCAGTGGGGATGATGCATTTGCATAGGTTGTGACCGATGCAAACCCTGAAAGATAAGCACTCCGTCCTGCGTGTACCGCTAATCCAAAGGCCTCACCCATAATTACAGGATCTTCGGCACAGGCAATTGCGGTATTTACAAGGCAGGCAGCAGCACCCATCTCCATAGCCTCCGCAGCGTGGGAAGGTTTACCTATTCCCGCATCTACAATGACAGGCTTCTCACAATTTTCAATAAGCATTTGAATAATAGGTTTTGTTTGTAACCCTCTGTTTGACCCAATAGGAGAACCCAGTGGCATCACAGCAGCAGCCCCTGCATCTTCTAATCGTTTTGCAGAAATGAGGTCGGGCATCATATAAGGGAGTACAATAAAGCCCTCCTTTGCAAGTACTTGGGTAGCTTTAATAGTCTCCTCATTATCGGGCATAAGAAACTTTGCATCGTTAATAACTTCTATTTTAATAAAATCTCCACATCCCGCAGCCCGTGCAATACGAGCAAGGGTAATTGCCTCCTCAGCAGTTCTTGCC
Source organism: uncultured Spirochaetia bacterium (assembly GCA_964492025.1). Taxonomy (GTDB): domain Bacteria; phylum Spirochaetota; class Spirochaetia; order CAZBHR01; family CAZBHR01; genus CAZBHR01. The sequence continues at coordinate 152,446 of CAZBHR010000001.1, forward strand.
CCACTCGTATTAGGAAGCAAAGTCACCCCCTTAGGTATGTAGTTAAGCACATTCTCCTCGGGCATATCAAAATTGACTCGTCGGAGAGCCATGGTAATAATCTGAGTTCCACTGGATTTCACCATGGGAGCAATAAGATTTTTATCCCGAAATTTTCCAGTTCCCGTAAGAAGTCGACTAGAAAAGGTGTGTCCTCCTAATATGAAGGTGTCCGCTGTTTTCTGAGCTGCTACATCAGCTTGCATATCTCTTGGGCTCATAGCTTAGCCTCCCGATACAAAGTGTAGAACCTCTACACAATCTCTTTCTACTACCTGAGTAGTTTTGTACTGTTCCTGCTGAATAACTACATTATTGATGACAACCACCACATGGTCTGGGGAGATGTTTTTCTGTTGAAGAATAGTAATAAGTGAATTTGTCTCTACACATTCGGGTGTGCCATTGATTGTGATCCTCATGTTCCCTCCTATATGACACAAAAAAAGCCCTTCCCCAAAGGAAGAGCCCTATATGTCTTGTATATAGATGGGTTACTCAACTGAATACAACACCCCTACATGCAAACTCTATTAGCTCTCCCTCCGCTAGTATTATCTAGTTCAGGTTCAAAGGGTTGTGTGGAAACACATCTCAGCTTTTCAGCTCCCCTGGCTTTTCTTGTAATATCTAATTTTAGTATTGCGATATGGGTATGACCTGTCAAGGGTATAAGTTATGTAACCTAGGGAAGATGACACAACCTTTTCATAACTATGGCAAAAAGCTCCTTCACAGAGAAAGAGTATATGAGATTTTATGTATATCAGCTGTTTCTACATTGTATACATGCGAGTACACTCTTGAGCTAACTCTTTGTCGTGGGTTATCAAAATAACAGTTTTATTCATGGTACTCAAATGAGCTATTACCTTTCTTGAAGTCTCCGTATCCAACGGTGCCGTTAACTCATCTAATATAAGTAGATTACTTCTTTTAAGGTAGGCCCTTGCTAAGGCTATACGAACAGCCTGTCCCAAAGACAATTGGACGACTCCCCCAGTACGGTTACTCCTTTCAGCACTACCTGAACTTTCTTCCTTACTTTCCTCTGGTTCACTTCCATCATCTCCAATTACCGTATCGTAACCATGAGTAAAACTAAGAATAAAATCCTCTGCACACGCCTGTTGTGCAGCACGTCTTATCTCTGAATCCGATGCCTCAGGATTTCCATATGCGATATTTTCTCGTATAGAACCGGAGAATAGAGAGTACTCAGGAGGAACATAGCTCACCTGATCATACATGGATTTTCCTTGATACTCCTTTTCTGTATCTTTGTACCACACAACTCCAGAGCTTGGGATATACAATCCCATGATAAGCTTAATAAGCGTTGATTTCCCCTTACCACTCTCGCCCACAATGGCACTCATACGACCATAGGGAAACATATAATTTACCCGTTCAAACACCATTCCAAGCTCAGGTCCATAGGAAAAAGAGAGGTTCTCTAGGTAAAGACCAGCCTCTCTAGAGGAATCTGTAAAGGTTGGTATCTGATTGCTCATAGAACCAGGACTCTCCTCTATTTCTTCTGTAGTACTTATATATAACCGTTTATACGAAACCTTCTCTTCAGTAAGCTCTGTTATAAGAAGTGATAGCTGTAAAAATGGCCAAGTAAAACAGCTAAATAAGTTGATAAATCCCACCAAAACTCCAAGAGATATTTCCCCTGATTGTACCATGTATATACCGTATAAAATCCATGAATTACTCATAAGAAAGCCTACCCCAATATTTACGGAGTGCATAATAGCCGATGCTTTCGTCGCATGGACCGCACTTTCACTGTATGTTTCATGATGCTTTATAAGAATTTTCTCAAAAAATGGAATTGCCTCAAATGCTCGTATTGTTGAAAGTTTATGAAGACTATCCAATATATGCCCTCGAATAGACTCTGTCTTTTCCTGTTTATCTGTATACCTTTTTTCAACGAGAGGTCCTAACAGTTTAGGAATCACAAATGAAAAAATTGTTAATAACATAATAATAAGAGTTAATTTAGGAGACCGATACAATCCATATATGATAGCCAAACCAAACTGGAAACTCCCCCCTACTATTTCCATAATAGTTTCTGTTAAAAAACGAGAGAGAGTGTTACAGTCTGAGGTGAGATGTGTTATCCAAGTACCTCGCTCTACCCTATCTTGGATCTGTAGAGGAGTATCCATAGCTTTACCAAGGTACTCCTCTTGTAAGTGATAAGAGATTTTGTAACTCAGTAGTTGCTTTTTCGTATTCAATACTCTCATTCCATACCCAGAAAGAATAATAACCCCAAGAATCACAGTACCAAATATAACTATTTCTGAAGTTGATTTATCGTAAAAAGATTCTAGCATACCCTCATACACAAAGGAGAGAAAAAACTTTATGGCTCCCGTAAAAATAAGCAAAAGGAGTAAACATATAAAAGGAAGTGTACCGGGATATACTTTTCTCATCATATTGGGGTACAAGGATTTAGGTTTCTGCATAACAGCCTCCCTCTTGTAAGGTAATCACCTTATTTGCCATTTCAATCCCTGCGGTATCATGAGAAACTATAATAACCCCTTTTGTTTTTACAAGCTCTTGAATTAACACAGTAATAGCTTCTTTATTATCACTATCTAAGTTAGCATAGGGTTCATCCATAATAAGAAAAGGAGCATCCTTCAGAATAGCTCGAGCAATAGCAATTCGTTGAGCCTGTCCAGAGGAGAGTGCTCTATCACTTTGTATGACAGTTTCGATCCCTTTTGGCAGAGTTTGTACAAAATTTTTCATATTAACCATTTGTAATGCTGTATTAATCTGTTCTTCTGTGTACAGGTTACCCATGGTAAGATTTTCTTGAATTGAGAGATTAAACAGGGTGCTATCTTGTGGAACATAGGCAAGTTGAGATAGCACATCACTCCCTTGGACTTGCTCTTCCTCAGATTGTACAGAAATGGTACCACTTCTAGGGGTGTATAAATTGAGTATCAGTTTTAATAGAGTACTTTTTCCAGAACCGCTCTCTCCTACAACATATACAAGTTCCCCTTCCTTACAAGAAAAGCTGATCCCGTCTATGATATGTTTGTCTGCTTCGTAGCCAAATGAGACGTCAGCTATCTGTAACTGTTTTGGATTTTCCGTGTCTTTCTTAGAATACTCACTAGAGACAGTGCTATCTTCAACCGAATATATACGTACCCGATCTATTGAGGCTAACTGCTCTGCAAAGTCACCCAGTATAAAGGGCAGCTCTGCGGCAGGGTAAATTAAGGAACCCGAAGCAACATTCCACACTCCAAGTAATACCCCTAAGGTAATAAGCTCTCCTCGAACAAAAATAACACCAACCACTAAAATGAGGAGTTCTATCACCATAACGGTAGTTTCCATACAGGTTATCATATTACTCATATTCCGAACTTTACTCTTTGCATTACTATATTTTAGGAGAAACTGATTTGTATGCTTTTTTAGTAATACGTTTTTAAGTCGAAAAATGGGAATAATAGCACGACGACCATATATCTCTTCAAAAAGTACTCTATGACTCCCCTCTGCTTCCTGATATGCCTCAAAAGCAAGTTTCATTTTTTTCGCAAATACCATATTAAGGTAAAAAATGGCAGGAGAAACAGCCAAAAGAAATAGTGCAAGTGGCCAAAAAAAGTAAAAAATATAGGCAATCCCAAAAACCATTGTTATCCCAAGCTCAACAGTTAGGAATGTTGTACGAGTGATACAGGTACAGCAGTTATCACAATCATCCATAAGTTTCGTCAGATAGTCACCACTACTCATCTTCTCTGTATCCGTAAAGGGTTGAGTCATAATAGCATGAAAAACACGCTTCCGAAGCCTAGCAACCGTATACTGAAACAACTTCTCTCGGTATAAAGGAGAGAGATACATACATATCATAAATATACCACAGACAACGGCAATAAACCCTAGGGCAAGAAGAAAAGAGATCTCACCCTCTTGATAGAGTGCTTGGTTAATCATAATTTGTATAACATACGATATCAACGTGCCAAACACCCCAAAATAGAGCAATGTTACCCCGAGGATTATATAAAAATGCACTGGAGCCTTTGCAATAGAGAGAAAGAATGAGAACCTAGATTTTGGTGTAGTCATACTGCCCCTCCCCCTAAGTTGGAAGCTTGTCTCGTAAAGAGTACTTACGGAGTGTTGATTGATACCCACATTCCTATAATGTAGCGACTGATCTTGTCTATATATAAGTACGTTGAATCAGTTAAGATTTACCTTTACAAACATTATCATCGCTGAGTCTAAAAATGTCAATCGTTAATTTTAGGTCTAATAAAGAAATGCAAGAGGACAACAACCTGAGAATTCTAGGTTTTTACTCTCACACGCAGTCCAAAGCACAAAAAAGGCTCCCTCAAAAGAGGGAGCCCAGTTTATACATAATTTTATGCAACTCTTCTAAGAGCTACCAATAGATTATATAATGTCTCCAAGACTCTTCATAAGCTTGAACTGCTCCATAGCAGACTCTTCTGCTTTTTTGAATAGTTCTTCAGCTTGATCTGGGTTAGTCTTGTAAAGAGCGGTGTATCGTCTTTCACTTCGGATAAAATCCTGGAAAGTTCCGTTAGGATCTTTAGATTCCCAAGCAAGTCTTGAACCGGTATCCTTAGTAGGATCAAATCGGTATAGTGGCCAGTAACCAGACTCTACTGCTCGTTTTTGCTCAACCTGTGCATCCATCATGTTGATACCGTGGTTGATACATGGAGAGTAAGCAAAGATGATAGAAGGTCCATCATAGGCTTCCGCTTCCATAATCGCTTTTTGTGCCTGAAGTCGGTTTGCTCCAAGAGAGATAGAGGCTACATATACATATCCGTAGCTCATAGCCATAAGCCCCATGTTCTTCTTAGGTAGTTGCATACCGGAGTTTGCAAACTTAGCTACAGAACCAATTGGAGTAGCTTTAGAAGCTTGTCCACCGGTGTTAGAGTACACCTCTGTATCCATAACAAGAATATTTACGTTCTTTCCAAGAGCAATAACGTGGTCAAGTCCACCGTATCCAATATCATACGCCCAACCGTCTCCACCGATAATCCAAACACTCTTATCTACAAAGTAGTCTTTCATCTCTGCAACCTTAGCAACAAGAGCTTTTGTAGCACCTGTAGCCGCTTTTTCTGCTGCTGGAAGAGCATCTGCTACCGCTTTTTGAGCTGCCTTAGCTGCCTCATCGATATCATTAAATTTCTCCATTGCAGTTTTAAGAGCTGCGGTTAACTCAGGAGTAGTTCCTGCAGCAAGAAGCTCTTCAACCTTTTGAGCAAGAAGCTCTCGGTTGTTATTTACAGCAAGTCGCATACCAAATCCATACTCTGCGTTATCCTCAAAAAGTGAGTTACCCCAAGCAGGTCCGTGTCCATCGCTATTTTTACAGTAAGGTACTGTTGGGAAGGTTCCTCCGTAGATAGAAGAACATCCTGTAGCGTTAGCTGCAATCATTCGATCTCCACAAATCTGAGTTACCATCTTCACGTAAGGAGTCTCTCCACATCCCGCACAAGCTCCTGAGAACTCGAAAAGAGGTGTTTTGAACTGAAGTCCCTTAACAGAAGTTACCGCTACACCATCTAGGATGTCATCGGTAGCAGCATCAAAGAATGCAGCATTCTCAACCTCACCCGCAGCTTTCTCTGCTTCAAGAGTACTAAACTCAAGAGCCTTTGTTTTTGCAGGACAGGTAACAATACAAACACCACAACCTTGACAATCTTCGGTGTACACCTGAATCTTATACTCAAGATCTTTATCATTCTTGGTGTTAGATTTGAGTGTCTCAAAACATGCTGGTTTATTTTTTAGTTCTTCAGGAAGAAGCTGTTTTGCTCGAATAGATGCGTGAGGACAAGACTGTACACACTGGTTACACTGAATACAGTTCTCCTTGATCCACTTAGGTACACGTGCTGCAACTCCTCGTTTCTCAAGTTTAGTTGTTCCTGTAGGAATAGTACCATCAAAGGACATCTGAGATACAGGAATATCATCACCCTTGAGGTGCATAATTTTCTCAACAATATTCTTTGCATAATCGTCCGCATCTTCAGAGATAAGTCGAGCTGGCTTATACGCAGCACCAACAGAAGCAGGAATTTTAACCTCTTCAATCGCCGCTGAAGCACCATCTACCGCTGCCCAGTTCATCTTAACAATATCCTCTCCCTTCTTAGAGAAGGTGTTCTGAATAGCATCTTTGATAAGTTTGATTGCTTCATCCTCAGGAAGGATTCCAGAAATCTTAAAGAACGCAGCCTGCATAACAGTGTTGATTCTTGAACCAAGTCCTACCTTCTCAGAAATTGCAAGTGCATTCATGTTGTAGAACTTAATCTTTCGATCAATAATAATTTGCTGATCCTCTGCAGTAAGGTGAGTAAATACCTCGTCTGTAGGAATCTCAGAGTTAAGTAAGAATACACCACCCTCTTTTAATGGTCCTAACATATCGTATCGACCAAGGTATGCTGGGTTGTGACAAGCAACAAAGTTTGCGTTGTTAACTAACCAAGGCATATTTACAGGACTCTTACCAAATCGAAGGTGTGAAGTGGTGATACCACCAGATTTTTTAGAGTCGTATACAAAGTACGCCTGTGCATTAAGATCGGTATTTCCACCAATAATCTTAATTGAGTTCTTGTTAGCTCCAACGGTACCGTCAGATCCAAGTCCCCAGAACATACAGGAGATAACATCTTCTGGTTCAACGTTAATCTCTTTGGTAACTGGGATAGAAGTATTAGTTACGTCATCATTAATACCAACGGTGAATCCGTGGAATGCAGCACCATCAAGGTGATCATATACCGCAGCAACCATAGAAGGAGTAAACTCTTTACTAGAAAGACCGTATCGTCCACCGATAACTTTAATATCTCCTTTACCCTTAGAAGCAAGTGCAGCTACAACATCAAGATAGAGAGGCTCACCGATAGAACCTGGTTCTTTAGTTCTATCAAGAACAGCAATTTTCTTAACACTCTTAGGAAGAGCATCAACAAAGTGATCAACAGAGAAAGGTCGGTACAGTCTTACTTTTACAAGACCAACTTTTTCACCCTGTGCACAGAGGTACTTAATAGTTTGCTCAATAGTATCACAACCGGTACCCATAGCAATAATAACTTTTTCTGCATCTGGTGCACCAACATAATCGAATAGGTGGTAGTGTCTACCAGTCTTTTCTCCAACCTTATCCATGTACTCCTGAACAATACCAGGAACCTCTTGGTAGTACTTGTTAGAAACCTCTCGACCCTGAAAGTATACATCTGGGTTCTGTGCAGCAACCTTAACGATTGGCGCCTCTGGTCTCATTGCTCGGTTCTTAAATCGAGTAATGTACTCTGGTTCAATAAGCTCATTAATTGTCTCGTAGGAGATCTCTTCTACTTTCTGAATTTCGTGGGATGTTCTAAACCCATCAAAGAAGCTTAAGAAAGGAACTTCAGACTTAAGAGTTGCAAGGTGAGAAACAAGTGCTAAATCCATGGTCTCCTGAATTCCAGAAGCAGCGGTCATTGCAAAACCGGTGTTTCGTGTAGACATTACATCGGAGTGGTCACCAAAGATAGAGAGTGACTGTGCTGCCAAAGATCGGGCAGATACATGAAATACCGTAGGTAACATCTCTCCAGCAATCTTGTGCATGTTAGGGATCATTAAAAGAAGTCCCTGAGACGCAGTAAAGGTTGTAGTAAGAGCTCCCCCACTAAGAGAACCGTGAACAGCACCAGCGGCACCAGCCTCTGACTGCATCTCTACAACATCTACTTTTTTTCCAAACAGGTTTTTCTTTCCTGCGGAAGCCCAACCATCAGCATACTGCCCCATATCAGATGAGGGAGTAATTGGATAGATCGCCGCTACCTCACTGAAGGCGTAAGCAACATGGGTTGCCGCGGTGTTACCATCAATTGTAACCATCTTTTTCTTTGCCATGAATCGCTCCATATTAGTTATAATATTATTTGGCACTTTTTGATTAAGCACCGCAATAATTATAATCCGAGATTGGAATAAAAGCAACCCAAAAAAAGCAACCCTGTTTATTATGGTAGTTTTTTTCACAATGGCTCTGCGGGAGACCCAAGATACACAATATCAGCTCCATTTCAAATAGAGTAGATTCCATACAAATTGTGATGTGTAACATGGGCAGGAAAAGATCGTAAAAAATACAGCTCCCCCCCTATGACTCAGGGAGAGCTGTACACAAAGTATAATATGGTGCCTCCGTATATACCACAATACCTATAGAGGCACCAATCTTCACATCTTTTTATATATGGCTTAATCTTCTACGCTTACGTGCATCTTTACACTGCTATTTCTTAGGAATCCAAAGAGAAGAGCGATAATGAACACACAGATATTACCAAACCTTGCACTCCAGTGTAAGTTATAAAACATAAGACATATCTGCATACTAAGAACTAAGATACTTAATATGTTGACAAAATAGAATCCACCATTTCCAATATGAAAGGGTGATTTTTTCCACTGCTCTGGATACAGAGAAGGAAGCCTAAATAATCCCAATCCTAAGATAAGGTACATTCCGTAATTAAGCAGTAACGCACAGTTAGCTATAAGTTCTATATCAAAACCAGTAAGAACAGGAAGTATCCCTACAAAGTAGTAAATAATGAGTAGTCTATAGGGAGTATTATATTTGGGGTGAAGCTTTGCCAATGATGGGGAAAACCACCCATCTTCACATGCCTGCATAATAGGTTTTGTAATCCAACTAACCTGAGCATTCAATGTGGTAACCAGTGCAAACATTGCTCCACCTACTACAAAAAATACATACAGCCAAGGAGGAAGTATAGCCTCTGCAACCAAGGTTAATGGTTGATAAGCAACAGCATCTATGGGAAGCACTCCTGCTGCTACAGTAGCCATAAAGGCGTATAGCACTGCGGTGAGAAGGGTTGATAATATAATAATAAAAGGTATATCTTTTTTTGGATTCTTTGCTTCTGCACTCAGGTTTACAATTACCGTAGCACCACCTGTAGCAAAGGTAAGAAATGCCATTGCCGTAAGAAGTCCCACTACTCCATTGGTCATAAATCCGGGTTGCTCAAAATATCCTGGCTGAACCTCAAAAATACCAAAACCAACAAAAGCTGCCAACGATGCGGCTAGAATAAATATCATAACCTGTTGTAGCTTAGCGGCCTTACCTATTCCAAAGAAATTAACAATAAAAATAAATGTAATAAGTATAATTGCTATTAATCGAGAGGGAATCCCTGGAACTAATGCCATAAAGTAATCAGCAAAAGAGAGTGCATACATAGCAATTGAGATATTAGCAATAATGAATATGATAATATACACTCCAGCAAACCGTTGTCCCATAAATACCGCAGCCTGCGTGTAGGTGCCTCCACGTAACTTAATGGTACTGGTAAGATACACCGTAGGGAGGAAAATAAGAATCACCGCCACCGCAGCAAGAAGAAATGCTATGTTTGCAGACCTCCCTGTTAGCCCAATAGCAACCCCGGTGAGTGCCATAATTCCTGCCCCAATAATTTGTCCAATAGCAACAGCAAGAAGCTCTTTTTTTCCTAAACTCTTTTGTAGATCCTTTGTTGACATAAGCACCTCCACAGTAAACTAATAGTATTGTACTCTGAGTTTTTTCTCATGTCAAGAAATTTTTATCATAATAAATATTTATCAAACGACTGTGCGTACTGGCACCAAAGCAGGCGAAATGCTCCAGCAGGAAAAATCTACCCTACCCTGATAATTAATATAAGGGTACGTGAAACTCCTTTTTACTATAGCAGGTATAGCTACAGGGAAAGAAGCTGTTGTATAAAATCTATAAGATGTTTGGGTTGGGGAACCTGATTGGCTATTTGATCAACTGATTTTAAGAGTTCTTTTTTGATTCGATGAAACTCTCTCGTTGCAAGGTCTACTCCCCCATTATCAATGATAAGAGACACCCCTGATTGAATAAGAGTGTGTTGCTCTTCTAAAGGGAGGTCTCCCTGAAGTTGTTGAATAATTGAGGCAAGCTCCTTCCCTATAGAGGGATTTTCCTCAACCGCCATAATATAGGGAAGGCTCTTTTTCCCTTCAATCAGATCATCTCCAAATTCCTTCCCTTCTATCCCTTGGGTGATGTTAAGAATATCATCTTGTATCTGAAATGCAACACCCATGAGGTCTGCAAAATTTCCTAAGGATTGTTGAATCTCCTTGGTTTCTACTCCATCACCAGCTCCAACAATTGATCCCATTTCTGCTGCCATTCTTGCAAGGCTCCCTGTTTTTAGTCGGGTCATTTCGTAATACTGCTCACAGGTGGGAATTATCTCTGGATGTCTATGCCAATGAATATCTAAACCTTGCCCAATATGAAGTCGAGTAAGGAGTCGCTGATACACCTCATACAGTGCAACTCGTTTCTCAAAAGGGTACTGCTCAATAATACGGAGAGGTGCAAGGTACATAAAGTTTCCACTATTAATGGCAACGTCCTCTCCGTATTTAAGGTGTACCGCCACATCTCCCCTGCGGGTATCAGACTGATCTTCTATATCATCAACTACAAGGGTTCCCCCATGTACCAACTCTATAAGTGATACCAAGGGAAGCGCGGGATTACAAGAAGGATTTTGTATATCCTCCCCCATGGCCTCGGATATCAGCAATAGAAGCAGAGATCTCCACCGCTTACCCCCACGGGAAAGTATATCCTGAACTGGCTCAATACAGGAGTTGTAGTGAGCCCAAGGTGCAGTGGGTACCCTCCCAATATAGGAGTCAAGAAAGGCCCCATCAAGGGAGGTTGGGAGAAACCCACCAACCTCTCTCTCTATTACCTCTCGATATGATGCAAATTGTGTATCATTACTCCTCTTCATTACCCTCTGCCATGGCCTGAGCCTCTGCCTCCTCTTCATTCGCAGCAAGAAGCATTTTTTGGAAGTCCCCTTCATCTTCAATGTTACCACTAAAGGAATCCAATCCAAAGTTTAAAATAAAGGATGAGTAGGTGTCATCAAAAAGATCTTCAACAAACTCAATAAGAGTTCTCTCCTCAAACCCCTCGTCTACTTCAACACTAAAGGAGTATTTTTTCTTTCTATTAATCATGTACACAAAAAGCACATGAAAATATACCGATGAGATATACTTGCTCTTGGCAAGCTCAATATCTTCGGGGGTTTTCATCTGACTCAAGTAGTTATGAATCACATAACTATCCATATTAATATAGATCTTATCAAGACTCTCACCATCATCACTCTGGAGTACCGCAACGTTATGGTAATCCATGGTAGAAACTGTATCTAGGTGGTTCCATTCAGACTTAAGCACCTGTACAATCTCTGGCATTCTTGATTCTACCATAAGATCTAACTGGTCTTTTTTATCCACCTTGCTCTCAATAATCTCTAAAAGGAGGTACTGTACAAACTCCTCTCCATCCTCTCCAGTAAGAGAGACACGAGTACTGATTTTATCTCCAACATTTACCCAACGGGTTGAGATAAAGGTTACTTTAATCATTCCATCTTTTGGACTACTTCGTACCACATTTACAAGATTTACAAACTTTTTAAGAGCTCTCTGTTGGGTCAACTTTATATCTAGCGCTCCTGGGTCATCTTTTCTATCAAAGTAGTCATTTGCCACATCGGTCTGAAATCGAATAGTCTTCTCTCCACCCTTTGGAATCCTAATAACAGGAACCTTTCTTCCCATGTGAGCTCGATAGTAGAAAAAGGTAGGATACGGCTGGGGTACAAAGGTCTCTTTCTCCTGCTCCCTCTGCTCCTCAATCATCTCCTCTTCTATATCAATAAACCCCTTTGGTCGAGTAATTCTAACATCCTCCATTCGAAGAGTTCGAGAGACCAGTCCCCAGAGATCTTTGTTTCTTTTTAAGGTTTGGGAAAACTCTTTTACCAAGTCCTCTCCCTGCCCCAAAAATCCAGAACCTATAGAATTTTTTCTTTTCTGGTACAGCCCCTTAAGCTGACTTTCTTGAAGCCTATCACTAATAAACTTACGAAGTGCCGCAGTTTCTCGACCATTTTTAAGACGGTCTCGAGATGCCATAAAGAGCTCTTTTCTAAACTCATACTTCATGTGACTACAGTCAATAAAAATCACCAAGGACTCTTTAAACAGGTGAAATTTAAGGGAACGGGTAATAAACTCAGAGGAGAATGAACCTTGAACCTGACCGTTCATTGCAAAGAGTACACAATTTGAGGGGTTTACAAAGTCTCGACGTACTCGAAACTTTGTCTCCGCAGGGCTCTCTCCCTTTACCTGAGATTTAAACAGATAACAGGTTACACGAACAGATCCAAAATGATCGGTCTCGTACACTTCGGAGAACTTAGACTCCAAGTACCGTTTAGACTCATTGGATAACACATGATCAAGCCCATATAAATCATAGAGAAGAGGACTCTTTTCATCTCCTCCACTTCTTCCCCACTTGTACATTGCCTGCATAGGAAGTACAGGCTGAAAAAGTAAACTATCAATGGACTGATTAATCTCTCGAGCGGTCTCCTTCTCATTACCCGCAGGAAGATCGTATGAGTAAAGTTTGATAACTGTTCCTGTAGTAAAATTTCGATTATGAAGACCTAAATCCAATTCAGTGATAGGAAATGATGGGATTTTTTCATCAATTTTAAAATACTCGTACCAAGTATTTTTAAGTTTCTTTGACTCATCTTTGGTAAAAGGGTGAATCCGAACAAGAGTAAATCCAAAGTCTCCAGTTCCATCAAACCGTTTAGATGCAACCATGTGATATCGTTTTGTCCCACAAAATACAATAGCACCAGTACCACCCATGTTGTACTTTCCTTGAACGAACTTTATATCATTCTTATTTCCTCGTAAAAGAGAGAGAAAGGTGTTTTCAAAATCCTCAGGGTGTTGCCCTTCTCCATTATCGTAAATAGTAAAGGATCCAGTTACGCTACGACCCTTTAAGTATCCGTCCGCAATAAGCTGAATATTTTCAGCCTGTCGCACTCGAACTCTCTCATCCTCCCATCGGTTAGAATCTGGGAAAAACTTACGAACAGCATCTTCCATAGAACCGGGGGCTTGTTTAGAATCGTTTGGCTTAACCCCTGACTCTAAACATTTACGAATAAGCACAGCATCAATAGAGTTGGTGATTTTTTCGATAAGGGCAGCAACAGGAGCTGCCTGCTGATTCTCAACAACTCCATACATACGTTCATCACCGCCAAGGGGATACCAGTTGTCGGGATTATCAAAGATATCGCTGTACCGTTTTAATACTCGGTCAACATCCTGCTCGTTTCTGGCTGCATAGAGCCTCTCAAATAGTTTCTTTAGATCCTGTTTTTTACTCATGAAACAACTATACTACGTATTGTATTTCATGTTAAGAGATTTTTGCACATTCATTACATATTTTTATACATTCCCAATGTCGCCGATAAAACTTCTTACCCAGGCAGGAAAAAGTAAGCCTTAACTCTCTTTTTAATTTTTTTACAATATCTATTGATGAGTGAGATTGAATACCCTTACACCCGTTTTACAGCCTCCGCCTCAATAGACAACCCTTTACTGTGTCGATTGTAGTACGTGGTAAACCCAAGAACTCCCTCTGGATGAGGCTGTTTTGTTTTCGATTCGGCTGACTGAAACACCTCTTCGAGAAATGTGGGAAGACTCTTTTCCTGATGAAGAAACTCTGCAAGGAGGGCAATTCCCCATGCACCACCCTCTCCTGCGGTGGTCATTGTTGTTACGGGCACGTGAAAGGCATCTGCCATAATTTGATCACCCACATCGGGTGCCTTAAAAAACCCACCATGTCCACAGAGTGAGTCAATCGTAACACCCTCTTTTTCAATAAGAATATCTATCCCCTTTCGCAAGGCACAGAGGGCAGTATAAAAGTGGGTTCTCATAAAGTTGGCAAGGGTAAAATTGGCCCCCTGTGATCGAACAAAAAGAGGTCGCCCTTCGGAAAACCCTGTAATATGCTCTCCCGAAAGATACCCATAGCTGGTTAAACCTCCACAATCCTTATCTCCTTGAAGAGCAGAACACATAATGGCATCCATAAAGGCATAGGTATCTACCTCAAGCCCAGCTGCCTCAACTCCCTCTCTCAGGAGAGAAACCCAAGCGTCCAAATCTGAGGCACAGTTATTTGAGTGAACCATGGCTACGGGGTGACCATCGGGAGTAGTTACAAGGTCAATCTCCTTATGGAGTGACTGTAAAGCTTTTTCCAGTACAACCATAGCAAATATAGATGTTCCTGCAGAAACGTTACCCTGCCTAAGACCAACCGCATTGGTTGCTACCATACCGGTTCCCGCATCACCCTCGGGAGGACACAAAGGCGCTCCCTCTTGCAAATCACCAGAAGGGTCTAAGAGAAGAGCTCCCTCCTTTGTTAAAACTCCAGCCTCCTCTCCTGCTAATAGCACAGAAGGAAAAATCTGCTCTAAGGTAAAGGATAACCTTTCATCTTGTAATAGCCTATTATATGAAACAACACGTGTAGAATCGTAAGTTCCATTATCTATGGGAAACATACCAGCAGCATCACCTACACCAAGTACCTTGTTACCCGTAAGTTTCCAGTGTATATATCCAGCAAGGGTTGTCATAAAGGAAAGATGCTTTACATGACTCTCTTTATGTATGATAGATTGATGAAGGTGGGCAATACTCCAACGTTGGGGAATATGTACCTGAAAGAGGTTGGTTAATTCAGATGATGCCTCTAGGGTAATATTATTTCGCCAAGTTCTGAAGGGAGTAAGAAGATTCCCATCACTATCAAAAGGCATATATCCGTGCATCATTCCACTTATCCCAAGGGATCGCACTTTCTGGAGAGTCACATGGTACTTCTTGAGTATATCTGCTTTTAGATCGGCGTAGGCATTTTGAATACCTGTATGAACACTCTCTAAAGAGTACGTCCATACACCATCTACATATTGATTCTCCCAACCAAAACCACCAGATGCTATGGGTTCACAGTTAGGGCCAATAAGCACCGCTTTTATTCGGGTAGACCCGAGTTCAATTCCCAGTACCCCTTCCCCTGAATCAATATACCTCTGTAAGTCCATATGCTTCTCCTTTTTTGGGGATATGAGAGAACTACCAAAAACCCTACTCTATTTCTAACCTCTTTCCCTGATACCAGAGCTTCTCTAGGTCGTAGAATTCTCGGATCTCTCGTGCCATAAGGTGGATTACAATTGGACCACAATCAATAAGTTCCCAACCATCTTCTCCAACCTGCTTATGTTTCTGATACATTGGCATTTCAATCTCTTCTAAATAACTTCGTAACTCTCGCACAACACCCCGTAGGTGTCCCACACTGGTTACTGTAGCAATAACAAAGCAATCGGTCCAGCTGTTAAGCTCCGATATATCAAGGGCAACTACATCTTGCCCTTTCATTTCAACTATTCTTTTTGCAATATTAGTTGCTTGTGTTGACATAGTATTGGTCATTAAAATCTGCTCCTAAAGTAAGTACTATTTTTGGTTCCGTAAGTGTTGTAGATGGCTGTATATCTGTGCTATGAATCAAGGCTCCCAATACAAGGGCGGTTTGTCGAACCTCTTCACCACCGTAGTATGCTATATCTGTAGTTTTATGAGAGTAGTTAACGTTTCCGTTAGGGGTTAAGGCATTACCAACATACCCTATCTCAAAGCCACTCTTCTCTAAATATCGTCCAGTTTTTGAGGCAAGTGCTGGCCAACCACTCCCATTAAGAACCTCAACAGGAACAGAAAAGTCGTAACCTCCAAAGGATACTAAATCACCTTTATACCCACTTATTACTTGAGCGATTCGCTGGGACCACACCTCTCCACTTTCAAAGCTTGAAAAGTTCTGAACATTATACGGGTTAAAACTGCTCATAACCCACATCATATTATCTGGAGTAATTCCATGGAGTGTAAGATCCTTTGTAAGAATCCTATTAATCTCCTTATCTGGATTTTTACTTTTCTCTCCAAGGGCTCCATATATAGCTATGGCGTATTTTTTTCGTAAATCAGCCACATCACCCACCGTATCTTTAGAAGAGAGAATAGCAACCCCCTCTTCTACTGTTGGTGTATAAATACCCTTGCCCAAATTAAGACTTTTTCCTCCCACTACGGCCGATATATTTCTGTTTATCGTTATAGAGGGAACTGTTTTTTCCACTAATTTAGAGATATTTCCTTGAGGGATTACAATAACCCCATCTAAATCATCATTCAGAAGATCCGTAAACAGAGCACTTAGTCCAACAACCCCATTTCGAGAGTAGATCTCTCCAAGGGTGCTCTGATTGACCTTGTAGGACTTAGGAAAAAAGGAGAACCCCTGGGCTCCTCCTGGATAGAAAAAGGTAACAGCAACACTCTCCAAAGACCCATTACCGGACTCTACTAAAAAAAGGAGTTGCTGAAAATCGCCCTGATCAACTGTTACTTCTGTTCCATAATCCTTAGTTTGTTGTGCAACCATAACTAAAATAAAGATTACAACTACAAACACTCCAAGCCCTGCTATTAACATTCGCTGCATTTTACTC
Source organism: uncultured Spirochaetia bacterium (assembly GCA_964492025.1). Taxonomy (GTDB): domain Bacteria; phylum Spirochaetota; class Spirochaetia; order CAZBHR01; family CAZBHR01; genus CAZBHR01. Next base: position 169,152 of record CAZBHR010000001.1, read on the forward strand.
ATACGTCTGTACCACTTTATGTATTTTTTCTATCATCCTATTTGTAAGGGGATATATTTTCCCCTTAGCTCCACTATTCCTTATAACATGATCATATACACGAAGCACCATAAAATCCAAAGATCCTGCCTCTAAAACAAACCGTTTTTCTCGATCACTTATATGTTTTCGTGTAGGCTCTATATAATCGGCAACATAAAGAGCTTTCCCCAAAAGGTCAAACTCAGGATGCCCGAAGGTGTGCCATCGAAGGGCTCTCCACATTGAGCGTGTTGCATCTTCATAATAAAGACCCATTTTTTGTGCAGCCACAGCACCATGTAGTAACATGGGGCTACGTCTCTCTATGGGTAAGGTTTTCATTCCGTGCTGATCTACAAAATCAACAAGCTCATCATCCGACCACTCTCGAGCCATATCATGCCACAAGCCAACAAAATACCACTCCTCTGCATTCTGATCAAACCGCTCTGCTAACTGCCCCATTAAACCTGCGGTTCCTAGGGTGTGCAAGTACCTTTGAGGTGAGAGTCTAATTTTTAGAATGGACCGTACGGTCTCTAAATCGTAAGAAGCCATAGTGCCATCATATCAGTATAAAGATTTTTTTTCTATATAGGAGAGTACATTTTTTGGAACAAGTGAGCCAATCTCTTTTCCTTGGGAGATCTTCTCTCTGATTTGGGATGAGGAGACCTCTACAACAGGTGTTTCCAATAAGGTGTGCTCTGGGAACCCCTGTGGAATGCTTTTTCCTAGACGTGGAGCAATTACCACATCAACAAGACTAAGGAGCTCTTCGTACTTATACCAACTTGGTAAAGTGTCGATATGATCATCCCCAACAAAAAGACCCAGTTTCCCCGTAATTGTATAGGTAGCATAGAGATGATTTACTACCTCTATAGCGTAACATTTACGTCCCTCTTGAATTTCATAATTATCAATAGATACCGGAAGTCCCTCCATTGCCAGTGATACCATAACTAGCCTATCTTCGGGAGATGGAGAGTGCTCAGGAGCCCTTTTCAATAAAGGAGTATGCCCGGGAACAATAATAATCTGTTCATAATTTGATCGAATAAGATTTTCAGCCATCCGTCGATGGCCGTTATGAGGGGGATTAAAACTACCCCCAAATAGAACTGTCTTCATGGGTGTTCTCAGGCTCTACCATTCGAAAGAAGGTCTCTTTAAGTTCGTCAATTCCCTCTTGAGTAAAAACCGATATACCAAAACAGGGAATATCCTTATCTAGCTGTTTTTTCAACTCTTCAAATCGCTCTTCTGTATCGGGAAGATCAAGTTTTGTGGCAACCACAACAAATGGTTTCTCTAAAAGCTCTGTTCCATAGGTTTTCAACTCCCCTCGAAGCGTTTCAAATGCCTCTAGATACCTATCATCAGAGAGATCTATAAAATAAGCAAGTCCCGAAGTTCGAGATATGTGCTTAAGAAAGTGCAAGCCCAATCCTGTTCCCTGTGAAGCACCTTCAAGAATACCAGGAATATCTGCAAGTACAATATCTCTATCCCACACTCGTAATACACCAAGATGTGGTATCTTTGTGGTAAATGGGTATCCAGCAACCTTTGAGCGAGCGTTGGTACATGCGTTAAGCAGCGAGGATTTTCCCGCATTAGGGAATCCTACAAAACCGATATCCGCAATAATACGCATCTCTACAATGATAGCGTATGACTCCCCAGGCAGTCCTGGCTGAGCATATTTTGGAGCCTGTTTAATAGAGGTTTTGAAGTGCCAGTTACCCTTTCCTCCCTTTCCTCCCTCAAGAAATACCCAAGGTTCATCACCATCGAAGAACTCTTTCAGAATCTCTCCAGTATCCGCATCACGAATAACGGTACCTGGAGGAACAGGAATAATAATCGGTTCCCCATCTTTTCCATGTTTTCTTCGTCCCTCTCCCGGTCTACCGGGTTCAGCTTTATAGGTCTTATTATGACTTAAATGGGCTAGAGTTCGTAGGTTTTGTTTTACTTCAAAAACAACATCTCCACCACGACCTCCATCTCCACCATCAGGACCACCACGAGGAACATATTTTTCACGTCTAAAAGACACACAACCACTGCCTCCATTACCGGAAACAGTGGTTATTTTTGTTTCATCTGAGAAACCGAGCATAATAATTGTATGTAATTAACTAACAGTCAATACTAACGAAGCTTCGACCTCGAGTTTTTGAGAATTGAACAGTTCCAGCCTCTTTTGCAAAAAGGGTGTAGTCTCTACCACAACCAACGTTTGCACCTGGGTGAAATTTAGTTCCTCGCTGTCGAACAATAATCTCTCCAGCTTTCACAGTTTGTCCACCAAACCGCTTAACTCCTAATCGTTTAGACTCAGAATCTCTACCGTTTTTGGAGCTTCCGCCCCCTTTCTTATGTGCCATCTCAACTCTCCTTAGGCAGTAATACTTTTTACTCGTACCAGGGAGTACTGCTGTCGGTGACCCTGGGTTCGTCGGTATCCCTTTCGTCTCTTGAACTTAAAGATTCGAATTTTCTTACCTTTAATCTGCTGCTCTACCTCTACAGAAACCTTAGCTCCTTCAAGATAGGGTGCTCCTAACTTGGGAGTAGATCCCTCTTCGGAGATCATAAGTACCTTATCAAAATCAAGAGTACTTCCCTCGGCAGAGTCCAACTTATCAACTTGTAATAGGGCATCTTTTTCAGCTTTATACTGTTTTCCCTGTATTTCAACTAATGCGTACATAATAGATTCCTTCTCCAGAATTTAGCATATACTTATAACATAGCAACCCATTGTAGTCAATACGGTTGTAAAGGATTTATTCTTTTTTCTTTAAAACACATATTTTCATGACACAAGGAAACCACTCCTAGGTAAACTATCAAAAATCAGTAATTCCTATTATACCTTCCTACTTGCACGGCTCCCCCCTACTCTATATAATAAAAACCATGAGCAAAAGAGGGTATGAAACACAACAGGGTCCTATCAATTATGGGGCTATATTACGCTCTACAATATCCTACGGGCAGGTTCTTCGAATTGATCTACCTGCTCTTCCCGCATATTGTGGAGTTATTGACTACACGGTCATAAAAAAAAGAAGTAGCTCTATCCCTTTTGGAAGAGACAAGCTCAAAATATTCGATCCTCAAATTCTCTATAAAGGTCAACCTATCCTTATGGTTTATGCACCAACTCAGGAGCAGGCTGATATATTAGTCACAGCTATTCATGTAGAGTACAAAGAGGAAGAGCCTCCTGCACCCAAGACTGTAAATAGTATAACTAAGGAGATTGCAGAAAAGGATCTTCTCTCGGGAGTTTCAATATCTCCCCCTCCTTTAGTGTATCACAGTACGCGAAGACCTCCTAATAACACATCTCAGGTTATTTCATATTATGATGTATTTGGGAATATTGTGGTTCACAGCGAATCAAGCTGGCCACACCATACGCAGCGAGCCATTGCAGAAATAACGGGACTCCCCCTCTCAAAAATAGCGGTTTACCGAAGAGATCAAAAGAACACCCATGGAGAAAGTTTTGTTGAGATATCGGCAATATCTGCACTCGCTGCACTGACAACCCAGATCACAGGAAGAGAAACAAACTTCTCTATGCCCCTTCCCACCTACACCCCTTCGGTAACTATAGACTACCGTTTTTTTCGAAATGACCAAGATGAGATATGTGCAATCACCCTACTTTTTTCCATTGACATGGGAGCATTCCCTCTTTTTACTGATGAAATATTAGATACCATAATGAGTCAAACAAACTTCTCATTTGCACCAGTTCCTATGGAGGTAGAACTCTCTATAGTTCAATCGGCAACTTCTCCAACATACACCCATAGGGATTTCTTTGCATCCATAGGAGTTACTGCTCGGGAAGTACTTATTCGAGCACTCTCTGGAATGAACAAGGAGTCTCCCGCGGACTGGCTACAACGGTACTATTTACAACCAGAATTACCCCTTCCAACTGGGGAGCTTTTAGAGCTCACCCATCTGGATGAAGCTATACAAATAAGCTTAGCAAACTCCGACTATCATCGAAAGTATGGAATATACTCCTATATGAAAAATCATCGAGAAGAGCATGTTCTTATTTCTCGAAACTATTTAAGAGGCATTGGAATTGTTGCGGGGCATGCAAAAACCACAATTACCACACTAGGCCCTGAGTTTCAATGGAGTGTAAAAACTACCCTCGCAAAGGATGAGAAGCTTCTGATAGAAACAGGGTTTAGCACAGCTACCCCTTTAGCTCAGTGGGCTTATATTGCAAAAAAGGTACTGGCAATTCCAAGAGGAAAGGTTTCCATAGGTCAAGAGAGCACCCTATATCTTCCCAATTCTGGACCAGATTTTTTAGACAGAGAGCAGACAGTTCTATCATTTGCTATACATCAATCACTCAATGCTATTAAACAGAGAAGAGAGAGAGAACCTCTCCCTATCATTGAGCAAACACCTATACAGCAACACCAGACAGAGGAGAATGGAGAGCTCTTTTATTCATGGGGTTCGGTGGTTGTTGAAATAGATATTGATGATATTACCTGTATACCTTTTATACGACAGGTATGGGTCACAACCTGTGGCCAAGAGTGGGAAAAAGACAAGCTCCACGGAGAGATTCAAGAGGTTATTTTACACAAGTACCACGAGTTGATTGACATAAGCAACTACCGAGATATGTGCATACGAAACAGAAGAGAGATTGTCCCTATACATATTACTATTATTCCTGTAACTGGGTATGGAACATCTCCAATCTCTGTAGTTCAAACTCTTTTTCCATCAGCTTTTATTCAGGCAATTTCCGTTGCCCTCAGACAGGATATATTAGCCCTCCCTCTCTCACCAGAGAGTATTGCAGAGTTAAAGGACAACCTATGAACATATCATTCACCCTTAATGGATCACTGGTATCCATAAAAACACCCGCAAACCGACGAGCATCCCAGGTACTACAAGACCATTTTCAGATCCAAAGTATAAAAACTGCATGCTCCCACGGCTCATGTGGAAATTGCATGGCCCTCATAAATGAGAAGCTTGTGCTTACCTGTATTCTTCCAGCTTTTACCCTACGTGAAAAAAGAGTTATTACGGTAGAGGGTCTAAAAGATCTTGACGAATACCAAGATATCAAGCGGGCACAGGAAAAGTTAGGTTTGCGTGTTTGTCCAAGGTGTGAATCTACGGTTATGCTGACAGCACAATCTATTTTACAAGGTGGCACAGCTCCCACAAGATGGGATATCATGAGTACCTTTGACCACTACTCATGCTCATGCTCTACTATGGACTCTCTTGTTGAGTTTATTCAGGAAGCAAGATCTCAAAGAAGGAGAAGAAGAAGTGCTCGACGAACATAGATCCCCCACAATTTTTTCACCTACAACCATTACCGAACTTATCCGTATAAAGCAGGCACATCCACAGTCTCTACTCTGGAGTGGTGGAACATCTCTCATGCCCCTATACTGCTACGAAAAAGATTCTAACCTAAGAGAGATCATCTATACAGGAATGGTTCAAGAGTTTCATAAAATCAGTAGACGGGAAAAGTATTTAGAAGTTGGATCATGTGTAACGGTGAACGGACTACGTCACGGAACAGGACAAAACGTACTGCCACCTCTACTCTATCAAGGAATCACCACAATGGCTACGGAGCCCCTGAAAAATATGATTACCATAGGAGGCGCCTTGGGCATTACAAAAAACACCCCCCCTCTTCACATACCAACACTCCTTGTAGCCCTACGAGGACATATTGAGATACGACAAAAAAACAAGTCACACTGGATAACAGCACAAAGATTCCTTCGTGATGAGGGAAAGACTCTTCTGCGTGGAGACGGTATTATTACCCGTATCAGGATACCCTTAGAGGAGAGAAACTTTAACTTCTATACAACCATAGGATCTCCCTGGGAGTCTCCTGAAAAATCTGTGATATTTTGCTGTACAGCTCAAATCAGTGAAGGCTCTCTTATGGATCTTAGATTTGCAATTAACTACCCACAGTGGGCAGTTTTGCGTATTCAAGAGATAGAGAAAAATCTCTCTCTTATAGAACTACCAATTCGAAGAACAGGCCCAATTCAGCAGGAGTTTGACTCCCTTATTGATGGAGTTAGGCAGTTATCAAACTACCAAAAGATGGTTTCGAAAAAACTTTTCACCAAACTACTCTTCTCCCTAAATCACCAATAGAAGTACGTAGAGAAGGTGGAGAGAGCTGTCTAAAGCTGAAAGTATCGTTGCACAAACAGCGTAAAGTCGTTATAATCCCTCTGATATAAAGAGGTATATATATGAGTGAACAACAGACCACATTTGAGGCATCCGTAGAAAGAAGTAACCTGCTTGAAACAGCAATTCAAAAAGACCCTACAAAGTATCGTGTTCTTACAGGGGATAGGCCTACAGGACGCCTTCATATTGGTCACCTTTTTGGCTCATTAGAAAATCGGGTACGCCTACAAAACTTAGGAGTTCCTACATATATTGTGATTGCGGACTACCAGGTACTAACAGACAGAGAACTTGGTGGTGCCATAGGAGAGCGAGTTCAGTCTCTTGTAGTTGATTACCTTGCCGCAGGGTTAGACCCATCTAAGGATGTAACAATTTTTCCGCATAGCTATATCCCAGAACTCAACCAACTACTCCTACCCTTTTTAACCCTTGTATCAAGTGGAGAGCTCAACAGAAACCCTACGGTTAAAGAGGAAATTACCGCATCGGGACTTACCACAATAAATGCAGGTATGTACGTGTACCCAATTCATCAGGCGGCGGATATCCTTGCCATGAAAGGTACGGTAGTTCCTGTGGGAAAGGATCAGCTTCCACACCTTGAAATGACCAGAACCATAGCAAAACGATTTAATAAAAAGTTTGCAAAAAAGGATCCTGTATTTCATCTTCCCCAACCTCTTCTGAGCAAGGCACCTATGATCATGGGTCTCGACGGGGGACAAAAAATGAGCAAAAGCAGAAATAACACCATTATGCTCTCCGCTACAGCAGATGAGACTGCTGCTCTTATTAAGCGTGCAAAAACAGATACAATACGAGAGATTACCTACGATCCAGAAACCCGACCGGAGGTTGCTAACCTGCTTCTCCTTCTCTCTCTTTCTACTGGAGAGAGCCCAGAAAGTTTAGCACAGTCTATAGGTGATGGTGGTGCAAAAGTACTAAAAGAGCAACTTACCGAAGGGCTTAACAGCCACCTAGCTCCTGTTAGAGCTCGTATGGCAGACTTAGAGAAGAACCCTGACTACATTAGAGAGGTTCTTCAAAACGGAATAGATAAGGCACGTAATGTTGCAGCAAAGACGCTCCAGGAAGTTCAAGAAGCAATGGCTATGCTTCTTACATAATAGTTCGTAAGATAGCATCAAGAAATTGAAAGCCTCTCTCGTTGCACACTAGCACTCCTTGTTGGTATGCAGATTGTGAGAAGTACTCTTTCCAGGATTTCATAAGTCTCTCTAGGTAAGTTTTACCCAAGTCACCAAAAGAGGATGTCACATGCGCAACAGATACCCCAAGGGTGGTTCTTAGGCCCATCATAAGAGCATCTTGCAAAAGCTCCTCAGGAAGAACCTCCTCAAAAGTGATCCCAAATATTTCATCCTTCCGTTGAGCATAGGCTACTAGACTCTCTCTGTGATTACACCGTATAGCTCGACGCAACCCATCATGACCAGTGTAACACATTGTGCCAGAAGCACCGGGACCTATACCAATCCAATTACCCATACTCCAATACACAAGATTGTGTTGTGATCGCTCACCACCTCTTCCCCAAGATGATATCTCGTACTGTTCAAAGCCCTGTTTACGCAATACCTCTCCCCCCTTATCTAGGATAGAAGCAACAACATGATGCTGTGGAGAGCCAACAACACCTGATTCCATCTGTTCTGTCAGCACGGTTCCCTCTTCATAAGTTAAGGAGTACCATGAGAGATGGTCTACAGGATAAGTTAAGGCGATCTGCAAATCCTCCAAAGCGTGTTCTACCGACTGATTGGGAATACCATATATGAGATCAATACTCACCCTTCCACCCCAAGATGCTGATAGCGTATCCAAGGCTATCCGTGGGTCTATATGGCTATCAATACGGCCAATAGTATTTCGGTATTCCTGAAAGAAACTTTGCACCCCTAGGCTAATTCTGTTTACCCCATAGCGCTTAAGGATAGATAACTTCTCCGTAGATACATCTCGAGGATTCATTTCAAAGCTCACCTCTGTACCTGTTTGAATAAAAGTTTGTAAGGGGGCAAGGAGTTGTACAAGCTCATTCTCAGAAAGGAGTGATGGAGTACCCCCTCCTATGTATAGCGAAGGAATACTTACCCCCTCTTGGAGCATATGTTTCCAATACGCTACCTCCCGACCAAGTTCTTTAAGAAATGACTGAACCACAGCCTGATCCTTTGTGGTGGTAGAGTAAAAGTCACAATAATGACACCGTGCTTTACATATAGGAATATGAATATAGAGAGAGATCTCAGATACTCTCCCTAGCTGATTACTGTACGAATCTAGGAGAGGGTGCAAGGACATATCGAGTAATTCCAATAATTTCTCTCTCTCTTCGAGGGCCAAAAAATCGACCATCAAGAGAGTTGTGTCTATTATCACCTAAAGGAAGCACATATCCATTGGGAACATAGATTCCCGATGAGTACCGGTGCCAATCTTGAACCTCCCCAAGCCACTCAAGGGAGGTATCTTCACTATCTGAATAAAAAGAAGAGGGAGTAACAGACCTCTGGGGATTTAATCTATAGAAAAACTCCGCCATGGTAGCGTACACCGAGTATTGGTCCATAGAAAGTGTACTCCCAATGGGAAAGACAGATCCCACCTGAGACCCTATACCGAATATATCAAAGGCGTAGCGTTCAGCAAAACCTCGACTACTTCGTTCAACCGCAGATTGGGTAAATAGGTGCTGACGAGGGTCTTCAATTCCAGAAATTTTGCGAAATTCCCCTTCATCAATAAACTCAGAGAATCCTGCAGGACGAATTTCCACACGGCCATTTTCAAAACGAACCCTATCATTTCCAGTAGCAGCAACACGTTTCACATAAAATTCTGATAAGGGATTCCCCTCATCATCAACCTGCAAATTAATCGCTGAAAAACTGATTATAAACAGGGTTTTCTGCAAAATATTTGTAAAAAATCCAGGAGATTCGTAGAGCGGTGATCGAAAGGTAATCACATCATCTCTTTGAGGGTCTCGAATACTGGGCAACTGAGGGCCACTATTCCACCCAGGAAGTATTGTTGGTCCATAGAGAGTCTTTCCTACAAGAACACGGTCTCCAATAAGAAGTGTTTTCTCCATAGAGCCAGATGGAATTTGGTAGAGCTGAAACAGAAAGTGCCAGATAAGAATCACCATAATGAATGCTGATACTAACGCATGGGCCCAATCTTTTACAAATCCCCTACTTTTTGACTTCTCTTTTCGTCTTATCTTACGAGCTCTTCTCCATCGTAACAGTTGTAAGGTTTTTTTCTCTATAGATGTAAAAAACGGGTGCTCTACGTATTCACTCATAGAGTGAAGGTATCAAAAGCAGAGGGAATAATCAAGCATACATTTATACAAATACTGTGAAGAACCACACCTAGGAGGATTAATTCTACTCATTCACCTCTTTAAGGTGTTTCCAGCTCTAGCTCCTTCATAAACATCCCAATGGGCAGAGAACTTAGTTGGTAACAGATTGCAATTACCCTAGATATTTGATATCTTCTTTCTTATGAAAAAGAGAACACCAAAAGACCCAGACTCAATACAGATCCCATCACTTTTTGGATTATCCCCTGGAAAGTGGTTAACCATACTCTACGGAAGTATACTTCTTATTGCTCTCTTTTTCCTTTTTATCTTTCCTGGAATAAAAAACCCCCATAGCGAACTCAGGGTGACTAGTCAAATTCCAATGGCTCTATACATAGATGACCTGTATGTTGGAGGAACACCACTTGAAATAGATGTACCCAAGGGAGAACACACATTTAGGCTAGAAAGAGATTTTTTTGAACCCATTGAGTGGGAGGAAAACATACCCTCTCGTCTTATAGGATCCCTTTTCTTTAGCAAGGTGGTAAAGAAATCCTACTCACCAACAATAGAAGAGGTAGATCTCTTTCTTCAAGCCCAGTACAAAGAGCTCAGCCAGTGGGCACTGGTGGACAATTTTACGGATAACTATGTTACAGGGTATCACTACCCTTCAATTATTACGGAAACAGCAGAGGCTCTTATATTCGCAACTAATGGACCATTTATCAAGGAACTCGAATCATTTTTTTATGCAGCACAGAGACAGTTATCCCACCAAGAGATAGTGAATGACTACAAGGAAGCAACCTCACTGGCAGAGGCGAAGATATCGCTTTTTATAGAAAACGACACGCTTATTACCGATGCGTTCAAAGAAGATAATACCTCTATTCAGGAGTATTTTACAAACACCCCTGTACTAACCCGAATTCCTGCAACAGGACGTACGGGAGAGGTTATCTCTATAGAGGGTAAAAAGTATATCTATGTAGAGGGAGGATCTTACACCCTTGGGGGATCCAATCCAGAAAACCTTAAAGAGGCTCCCTACAATGTAGAGCTTGAGCCTTTTGCATTTTTAGATCATGAGGTTACGGTAGCTGAATTTTTTAACTTTTTAGAGGAGAACCCCACTTGGAAGGGATCTCAGAAAAAAGCCTTAAAAGAACAGGGTTTGGTTGATGATTACTACCTACAAAACATCACCTCCACCTCCACTTCTCTCCCGGTAACATACGTATCATGGTATGCAGCACAGGCGTACGCAGATTGGCTAGACTCCCAGCTTGGAGAAGATTACACCGTAACACTTCCTACTGAATCAGAATGGGAGCTGGCAACCCGTATATTTGAAAACTCCTCATCTGGAAACTTCAATAAGGGAACACCCTATCTTAAAAGAGGAACCGACTCACTCAATCTTATGGGTAATGTATGGGAGTGGATGAAAAATGACTATGCCCCTATGGCAGGAATAACAGGATCCTATGAAGAGGAGTTCTTCGGACTTTCGGGAGCTGAAAAATCTCTTCGTGGGGGAAGTTATATTGATACAGAGGGAACAGTACTCCCAGAAACCCGTGGAAGCCACCCACCAGAGTGGACTACACCGGTTGTAGGGTTTCGAGTAGTAATAAGGAGCAACTCATGGAAGGAGTAAAGGTTGTACAGACCAATAAAAAAGCACGGTTCAACTACGCTATTGATGAGACACTAGAGTGTGGAATTGCTCTTGTGGGTACCGAGGTGAAATCAATAAAACAGGGAAAGATATCATTTGGTGATGCGTACTGTAAAATAGTCAATGGCGAGCTGTGGATTCACTCACTCCATATATCTCAATATACCCAGGGAAATATTCATAACCATGTTGAAACAAGACCAAGAAAGCTACTTGCCCATAAAAGAGAGATAAGCCGACTTGAGAAAAAAGTTCAGGAACGGGGATATACCATTGTGCCAACCAAGGTGTATCTTAAGAAGGGATATATAAAAGTGGAAATAGGTTTAGGAAAAGGTAAGAAACTCCACGATAAGCGGGAAACAATAAAAGCTCGAGACCAGAAGAAAGAGGCTGGCCGAGAACTCAGAGATAAGTACTAACCCACTGACTTACATAGACTCATATAACCCAGCGGGGTATCATACATTAATCTTCTTCTAACACCTCTGGTTTAGCTTCCCACCTATTGGTAGTGGGATTTCTAAAAACATCATCTAAGTGAAGGAAGAGCATTGAAGCCCCTCGCCCATGGAGAGATATCTTTTGGGTAAGTAAGTTTACATCGGTAACATGGTAAGATTGGTTATCAATAAACACCTTATTACGCACAGAGGGGTGCTTCTTTTGCTCCTCTCGGTAAAATTCCTCTTCATAGGAGAGACAGCAGAGTAACCGTCCACAGCAACCGGAAATCTTCTCAGAGTTAAGTGATAGGTTCTGATCCTTTGCCATCTTAATAGAGACAGATGGTGCCTTTTCTGTAACACCATGACAACAAAGCACACGTCCACAAATCCCTACTCCACCTAAAAGAGCCGCTTCATCACGTACTCCAATTTGACGTAGCTCAACCCGAGTATGGAACCTTGCCACAAGGCTTTTTATAAGCTCCCGAAAGTCTACACGATGCTCCGAAGAGAAGTAAAACATAAGTTTATTCTCTATCATACGGTGCACTGCAACAAGCTTCATATCTAGCTTAAGTCTATCAATCTCAGATTTACACAGTTTAAATGCGGAATCCTCAACCTCTTTATGCTCCTTCTGAGAAGCAAGGTCTGAATCTGTTGCAACTCGCTCTATGGGAAAGTACTTTTTAGAACACCCCTGATGGTTGCACTCCTTCTTCCCCAGCACCTCTGCTAAGTCGAGCCCAAATTTCCCACGTACTACAACAGTTGTACCTGGTTCTATATCGATGTTTGATCCGTAAAGCTCTGTCTCTTTCGATATGATATGCCTTGTAATATATGTGTTATCCCAGCTCTGTTTCTCTGGGGTGTTGTTATCCTTCTTTCCCATCTTTCCGTTATACCATGGGAAGAAATAATTGTCAAATCAAATTGAACACTTGACCATAGAGTATTAACATGATACCTTTGAGGTAGGTGAAGGCTCCTTGCAAATAAGAGTCTTCTAATCACTCTATAATTATATTTGGAAAAAGCCTATGCAGTTATTTGATACTCATGCCCACATTGGGTTAATACATGATGACCCGATAGAACAACTTTTTGTAGTTCAACACGCAAAGCGTGCTGGAGTAAAACATATTGTTAGTATTTGTAATAGTCTTAGTGACTATGCAAAGGTGTACGAGAACCTCTCTACCTCAAGTCATATCTACCACGCCCTTGGAGTATCACCCTCTGAAGTGAATAACCCAGGAAAAGAGTGGGAACGTTTTGTTATGACCCACGCAAAGGATCCAAGGGTTGTTGCTATTGGAGAGATTGGACTTGACTACTACCGAAAGTTTGGAAGCAAGGACTCTCAGATACACCTATTTGTGCGACAACTAGAGATAGCACAGCAGCTTGACCTACCTGTAATTATTCACAATAGAGATGCGGGATCAGATGTGCTTCAGGTACTACAAAATAAGATTCCTCAAAAGGGTGCGGTACTCCACTGCTACTCTGAGAATATGGCGTACGCAAAAAAAGCTCTAGCCCTCAATAATCTTTACATCTCCTTTGCGGGAAATGTAACCTACAGAAATGCAAAAAATCTCCACGAAACCGTGGCAATGATGCCTCTTGATAGAATTCTTGTAGAATCAGAAAGTCCATTTATGGTGCCATCTCTCTATAAGGGTAAACGAAATAGTCCATCATATCTTCATGCCACAGTTGAAGCTATTGCAGAGATTCGTGAAACCTCGGTTGAGGAGATTGCTGAAGCACTCTGGGAAAATAGTTTACGATTTTTTGGTTTATCCTAGGACACCTGTACCATGGGCGATCTTTATCATCCCATAGAGATAGACCACATTACCATTCCGGGCAACCTTTTCCTTGCCCCTCTGGCTGGGTATACAGACAGAGGAATGAGAAAGGTTGCCCTACTCCACGGAGCTAACTACACCTACACAGAGATGATCTCTGCGGAAGCGGTAGCACGGGGAAACGACAAGACCGAAAATATGATGACTCGTACGGAGGGCGAAGATCTCTTAGGGATTCAAATATTCCTATCCGACCCAGACCAAGGAGAACGTTGTATTGAAAAGGTTCTAGAATATAACCCAACAACCATAGATATTAACTGTGGTTGCCCCGTTCCTAAGGTGGTAAAAAATGGATGTGGATCTGCACTTATGACAGATCCTGAAAAACTTGCCACTATTGTAAGAACCCTTAAAAAACATACCTCAACACCTATTACTGTAAAAATTCGTCTTGGAATAGATAACAGCTCTATTAACTATTTAGATGTTGCAAAGGCTGTGGAAGATGCGGGAGCAGGACTTCTCACTATGCACGGCAGGACTAAAAAAGAGGGATACAGCGGTACTGCCCACTGGGAACACCTGGCAACCCTTAAGCAGAGGGTATCTATTCCAGTTATTGGATCTGGTGACCTTTTTTCTCCAGAAGCTGGATACAGGATGCTACACGAGACAGGTATAGATGGACTCCTCTTTGCCCGTGGAGCTATGGGTAACCCCTTTATATTTGAGAGAACTCGAGAGCTCTTACAAACGGGAACCCTCCCCCCTGAACCTACAGCACAAGAGCGGCTAGAAGCAGCAATGATCCAACTGAAAGAGGTTATTTCGGCTAAGGGAGAGCACCGGGCCTGTTTGGAGATGAGAAAGCAGAGCTGTACCTATATCAAAGACCTCCCCGGAGCTCGCTGGTTTAGAAGAACCATTATCCATGCCTCTACCTTAGGAGAGTATGAATCAATCTTTTCAGAGTTCCTTGAAGGTAAGCAAGATGACTAAGCTACAAGATGCAGAGGCTCTTAAAAAAGTATTTTCCACAAGGCAAAAACTGAATCAAGGAGTTCGAGATTTCTTTCAAGGTCGTAACTACCTAGAGGTAGAGACCCCATCACTGGCAAAACATCTTATTCCTGAATCTACCATTCACCCATTCACCACCACTTACTACAATGAATTTTCAGGTGGTGGAGAGCGATATCTGATTCCCTCCCCAGAGGTTCATCTCAAGGAACTTATTGCCAATGGAGTTGGTAACGTGTATGAAATTGCCCGATCATTCAGAAACTACGAGCAACTTGGGAAGCAGCACAACCCAGAGTTTACCATGCTTGAGTGGTACACCATGGGAGTAACATACAAAGAATCCGCAACCATAATGGAGGAGTTATGGAGATACCTGTTTCAAAAGATTGCACCTAATAACCCTTTAGGTAAAACACCATGGATCTCCACCTCCGTGGAAGAACTATGCAGAACCTACGGAGACTTTGAACTGTCTGCAGCCCTCAGGATTCCAGAGATTCGGAAGGTTGCAAAAAAGCACAACATAACCATAGACTCCGAGGATAACTGGGAGTCTCTATTCCATAAAATTTTTCTTACTAAGGTAGAACCACACTTTCCAAAAGATACTCCTCTAGTTCTGTACGACTACCCAGCACAACTCCCCTGTTTAGCAAAAAGAAAAGCAGGAACACCCTATAGAGAGCGGTGGGAGCTATTCGTAGGATCCTTAGAAATTGCAAATTGCTACACCGAAGAGGACAACCAAAAAGAGGTTTCTCGCTTACTGGATGAGGAGTACGCTCTACGTCTATCTGATCAGTACGCTCCTGTGGTGGACCGAGATATGGAGTACCACACCATATTTGAACAGTTTCCTCCCTGTTCGGGAGTAGCCCTTGGAATGGATAGAATACTTATGTTACTGATGGGTGCTTCTGATATGAGTGAAGTGCTCCCCTTTGGCTGGTCTGATTCCTCACACTCCTAAATACAACTGATAAAGTCACTTGCACTGGAAAAACCAGTCTACTCAATTTCCCATAGCTAAGAATCTTAGATTCCCAAAACTCATGAATTTTAACATACCCTCTTAGGGGGTGATTTTTTTCATTGCTTTTGGTATACTCTTTACAATCTATACAAAAACTAGAGGTGTAATGCATGATAAAAGCGGGTAATACAGAGAAAGGAATGGCCCTACTCATGAAGGGTGAGCCATTTATTATTGTAGATAGAGAGTTTGTAAACCCAGGTAAGGGATCTGCCTTTGTTCGATTCAAACTTAAGAGTCCAGCTACCGGTCAGGTTCTTCGAGAAACCATTAAAAGTCAAGAAAATGTTGAAGACATTGAGCTTGACGATCAGGACTGCCAATACTTATACAGTGATGGCGAAAACTTCCACTTTATGAATAATGGAACATACGACCAGTTTGAAATTCCTATGACCGCCTTTGAGGGGTACGAATTTCTTATGAAAGATGGAGACTCTTACCGTATTGTATTTTGGAATGAGCGACCATTAGATATTAAGCTTCCTCCTAAAATGGTGTATACCGTTACGCGATCAGAGCCAGCAGTAAAGGGTGACACAGTAAACTCTGTTACTAAAATGGTAGAGATTGAAACTGGACTTGAAGTTCGGGTTCCTGGATTTATTAAGGAAGGAGAAAACATCCTCCTTAATACCGATACAAAAGAGTATCTAGAAAGGGTAAACAAATAGTCTACCCTACTTGATAAAAAAAGGTGCTATCCTAAGGGAAAGCACCTTTTTTATGGTCATGTAATCTTTAAGGAGCCATATTTTTTAGAAGGAACCGATCTCTGCCTTTCTCTGCAGATTGATAACTCAAGAAGGGACCAATCATAAGATGTTTATTCCCATCATCTAAAAGATGAACCGTAGTATACAGGCCTAACTCCTGTAATGATTTTTGTACAATAACAATGTTATCCTGATCTTCATAGGCACCAAAATCCACCCAGAAATATTGCATGTCACGTAATTCGTTGTATACAGGGTAAATTATAGGTTTCATATTAAAAATGTACCCAGAGTTCTCCTCAGAAGTACTAGGAACAACCTCTTCGGTCTCCCATACAACCTCTTTCTCTGGAAGGGATGCTACTGTTATGGGCTCTAGGGTAACCAGAGGGGGTCGTACCTTTTCTGGCTGCAATAGTGTGCTACCTAATAGCACTGTTTCAATAATAAAAATTGCAACTACAATAGAGAGGAGAATAACTCTCCAACCCTTAATCCTGCCCATCTGCTGCTCCTTGGATCTTCCTTATAATTTTACGAACCTGGCCTACTCCAGATTTACCCATCCCACTTATTGTATAGACCTTCTCCATTTTTTTCACGCCCCTAGGGATAATATGACGAACTTTTTTCACTCTTTTCCAACTTTGAGTAAAAGAAAGTCCATCTCTCTTCATTCCTCGGTATACACGAACAAGATATGGAGTATCAACAAAAATAATAAGATCACATAGCTCTCCAAGACCTGCAGTAAAAAGAACAGCCGCATCAACCACTACATTACCGGAGGTTGCTACAACACCTTCTACATACTCAACCATCCAAGGGTGAACTATAGCTTCAAGGGCTTTCATCTCTTGGCAGTGAGAAAACACAATTCGCCCTAATGCCTGCCTATCAATAGCACCCTGATGATTCAGCACCTCTGTACCAAAGTGCTGCACAATAAGGTCTTTTTTCTCAATATGTGCCAGATGACCTATTTTATCAAGATCTATGGTTACCCAACCATCTTGTGAAAGTGAAGTAGTTATTTCACTTTTTCCAGCACAGTAACCACCAACAATACCAATCACCATTAATGAAAATCTCCCCAGGATTTTCCTATTTCAACAGAGACCCTAAGAGGTAGTGATAAGGGAACAGCTTTTTCCATAATAGATTTAATCTCCTCAGCATAGGACTCTGCAAGGCTCTCATCAACCTCAAAGAGCAACTCATCATGCACCTGTAAAAGGAGATCCACCCCACCACTCCTTTCTGCCCACTGATCAATTTGAAGCATAGCCTCTTTTACTACATCCGCAGCACTTCCCTGAATACGAGTATTTATAGCACTACGTTCAGCCCCCTTTCTGAGATTTCCATTACTGCTATCAAGACCTCGTACAGATCGCCGTCGTCCCCGTAAAGTCTCTACAAATCCACGGTCTACAGCCTCATTAAGGGTGTCGTCAAAAAAACTTTTTACCTTATCATACTCCCTAAAATAGGCGGTAATAAACTCCTTTGCCGCAGCCAAGGTAATACCAAGCTCCCGGGAGAGCCTAAAGGGAGACATTCCATACATAATTCCAAAGTTGATAGTTTTTGCAATACGACGCTGTTCAGAAGTAATATCCCCCGAAGGAACTCCAAAGATAAGAGACCCCGTAGAAGCATGAACATCATCGCCTCGAGTAAATGCCCCAATCAGATTTTCATCTTGTGAAAGGTGTGCCAAAAGTACTAGCTCAATTTGAGCGTAATCCGCAGAGATAAACACTTTTCCAGGAGATGCAACAAATGCCCTTCTCACAGCCCTTCCCTCATCTGTACGAATAGGAATATTTTGCAAGTTAGGGTTTCGACTAGAGAGCCTACCCGTAGCTGTTCCTGTCTGTACAAATGTTGTATGCAACCTACCAGTTTTGGGATTTACTAAGTTTGGGAGAGCCTCTACATAGGTTGATAGCAACTTACTCACCACTCGAAACCGTAACATGTATCGAGGAACAGGGTCCAAGGGAGCTAAAGCCTCTAGCACTGTAGTATCGGTGGAATAACCGGTCTTGGTCTTTTTCCCCTTTGGAAGACCTCTCTCTTCAAAGAGTACCTCCTGAAGCTGCTGAGTAGAGTTAAGGTTAAACTCCTTACCACAAAGTCTGTAAATCTCCTGCTCAAGAGAAGAGAGCTCATTCCGAAGCTGTTCTCCCTCCTCCTTTAAAATATCCTTATCTACATAAATACCCCGATACTCCATATCTGAAAGAATGGTTACCACAGGCATCTCTAGGGTTGAGAAAATATCCTCCATCCCCTGCTGTTTTATTTTTGCAGAGAATATCTCGTACAGCTCAAAAAGAACAGCACCCTGATGTGCAACATACTCTTTCACACTCTCTACAGAAACCTCACGGAGTGGTTTTTTCTCAGTAACAGCTGACAGGGATTCTCTCTCCTCTTGCAAATACTTACTCATAAGATCATCGATAGAAAACCCTTGGGCATCACCCAGAAGCCAACCCGCAATAATTGTATCGAAGTCAACCTTAGGAGGATCAATCCCTACGCGAAGAAGTGCTTTTCTTTGCTCCGAAAAGTTGTGACAAATAAACGTAATTTTTGGGTTATGAAACAGTGGTTTTAGTGCATCCGTAACCGATGAAATAGGAAGCCCTTGCCACACATGAAAACCCTCATCTAGCAGGAGATGCTCCGACTCTCTCTGGAGTGGAATAATAATTCCAGAAGAACTACTGGTGGTTAGGGATAAAGCTATTAAATCGGACTCCATGGAGTTACTCCCATCCATAAGGGAGTCTACCACAATATGTGAAGCATTCATAAGATTATGCACCGCTTTTTCCAGCTTTTTACCTGTAGTTATAAGTGAAAAATCAAGCTCCCTGGGCTCATTATTTGTCACAAACTCCTCGCTCCCTTGGGAACTTCCTAAACTCTTAGCAACAGTAATAAGACGTTTAGAATCAATACTCTCAAAGAAAGGAACTGCGGCGGAGAAATTTGGCTGACCAGAAATATCTAAATCCATATCTACATCGGTAACTAGGGTAACAAGAAATTTACTAAACTGTGCAGACTCCCACCCAAGCTCTAACTTTTCTCGCTGCTTAGGGGTCAGTTCAGATCTTTTTTCGTACAGTGCCTCTAGGGTTCCATATTTCTGTAAATACTGTGCAGCACCCTTGGCACCCACTCCAGACACCCCAGGAACATTATCAGAAGAGTCTCCAACAAGGGAAAGGTAATCTATAATTTGATCGGGTCGTACCCCCATACTCTCCTCTACCTTTGCGGGATCAAAGAGAATATTTCCATTGCCCTTATGCTGCGGTCTGAGCATGTGAATATTTTTATCAACAAGCTGCATGAGATCCTTATCTCCGGAGAGAATTCGAACTCTATTGCCTTGAGCACTCTCCTGTTTTGCAATGGTACCAATAATATCATCCGCCTCATAACCACTCTTCTGAAATACCGGTACATTTATGGCACGCAGAATCTCAATCACCTGATCAACTTGCTGATGCAAATCTTCAGGAGCAGGCTTTCTTGTAGCCTTGTAGTCTGGATATTTCTCATGCCTAAAGGTGGGGCCTTTAGCATCAAATACTGCTACCAAACAATCTGGTTTTTCCGATTCCATTAAAGAAAATACAGTTGAAAAGAATCCATAGATAGCTGAGATATTATCTCCCTGAGGGCTGGTAAGAGGATGATTGATAAAAGCGTAATACGCACGGTACACAAGGGCATGACCATCTACGAGAAGTACAAGTTTAGAGTCCATATATCCCCCTATAACGCAGGCTGTAGTGTAAGAAACTGTAACTTCCCAAGAGCCCTAGGAGAGTCTGAACTCTTAACGACAAAGGTGAGTTCATTCATAGTTGAGACAATCTCATACACATTAATATGCTCCCACGCTAACATACGAGTTGTTTGGAATACAATTCCAGGGGTTGCTAAAAAGTCTCCTGAGAAGGTTAAGGTTATAGCAACAAGATCCTCTGAGTAAGTTAAGATATCCGAAGGATTAAGTCCCTCTTCAAATTGATCTTTCAGAGAGGAAGAGAGTGTAACTGCAACCTCCTTATTGCCTATAATGGTGTTGATAAACCCCTTAGACTCCTTTGCTGCAATACGTCCAATATCCCCCACACAACCGAGAACATTAAGGTTCTTTTTTAAATTAAAGTCACAAATATTTGTTTGAAGAGAGAGGGAGCAACTCATTTGAGCAAGACCACTCTGGGTATTGGAAGATTTTATTTTATCACTATATCTCCGAAGAGCCATAACAATTGCGGGCTCCTTTACCTCTTTTCCTAACTTTCTTTCAATTTCATCTCGAAGGTACGCCGCCAGATGATTGAAATTAATAAGGTTTTTTACTAAAGCTTCGGATAAAAATGGTCGACTTTCAATCATCTCTTCCACACTCTTAGCTACACTCATATACCCCTCCAATCGTTATAAAACTGTCATTTTGTTAATATTATAACACAAAGTTTTGTATATGTTAAGAGAAAGTTTTAGTTTTCTTTAGGTTTTTCACATTGAGAGATAATGACGTATCCCCTATAAGAATATTATTATAAGCAGTGCTAAAAAGCTCCGCCAATAATAAGAGTATCCTACAAAAAAAGACTTATTATCTCTCTCTCATATTACACCGTGAAAGAAATACATACGGTTCTCCTAAAATATCATAGTTGCTCACCTGTTTAGGGGTCTCCTTGAATTGACGAAACCCCACGGTTGTGGTACTTTTTATAAAGACTTTCAAAGGATGATAGGATAATGGAAAATAGATTACAACGACGAACTAAAAAAGAGACCTCAAAGAAGGAGATTGAACAACAGAGCACAAAAAAAAGATCTCCCCTTCTCTGGGCAGGATCGGTAGTTATACTGGTCATCATTGTTGTCGCTTTGGTGTTTGCTCCAGTACTACAAATTGTAGGCTCTAGCAACGAGATAACTTTTGGGTCATACGGAAATAGAGATATCTCTATGCGATGGGGTGACAGTAGCAATCACATGTATCAGTATATTAGTGGGAGTGACTCAAACTCGCTTACCTCAGACTTTGCAGTAACCATGCTTTGGAATAGGGCGTTTGAAAGTGCAGCACATCAAGAGGCATTTTCGTACTACCTTGATAAGGCTGAGGCTGAGGTATCTCGAGACAGGCTTAATGAGCTAGTTGCAAATCACTATACAGCAGATGGTGTATTCCTCAAAGAGCAGTATCTTAACACTTCACCAACAGAGATAAGAACCCTTGAGAAACAACTAGAGTCACAACAAAAAATGCAGTATCTCAGTAATGGGTTATTCTCCTATGCGATTCTTCCTCAGGGACAACTTGATTTAATAGCAGATTTACAGAAAGAGAAGCGAAACTTCTCATACATGGTAGTATCTAAATCAACCTACCCTGAAGATTTAGCTCAGGAGTATGTACATAACAACCCAGACATGTTCTCTTCTGCTGATATATCTATGATCACTTTTATTGTTGATGAGAACCAACCGTTATCTACTGTGGAAGCTGAGTATGCAAAAATCATGGATGATCCAGCATATTTCCAAACAGTTCTTGATAGTGCTGCTGACACCGATGGTGTGTATACTCAGGAAAAAACAACAGGATCCTACGCAGGACTTCGTACTCGTTTTGTAAACAACGAAGAACTTAAACCATATTTCCTTGAGGGGACAGTTGGTGATATATCTCCCTTAATGGAAGGAACAAACTCTACGTACTCAGTTATGAAAATTACTGGTGAGCCAGAACCTCTTCTTGCTATGGGGTCAACAGGACTTATCTCTTCTACTATTATGGCAGAGAGTCCTGAAGTTATGGATGCGTACCTAGAGAAGCAGTCCAAGGCAATCCTTGATCAGCTTGCAAGTGGAGGAACAATGGAGATGGCTAGTGAAAAAACTGGTATTGATTCCTACACAGCAATGAATAACACCTTCCAGTATAATGGGTCAGCCCTTGCTTCGGCAAACTACTTTGGTATGGGTGGTATACAAGGAAGTGATAGCCAAAACCTCTTTAGTTCATCATCCCTAACCAAGGATCAGATTACAGAGCTTTTCTCTATGGAGAAAGGAGCCGTTACAACCTTTGATACCGTAGCAGGTACCATGATTGTAAGCTTAGATGATATTATTATTGAGGAAGAGCAGGATACGTTCCTTATGGAATATGGATACTCTGTGGCGGATAACCAACTCCGTACAAGATCTATTGAGAACAACATTATGGAAAGTGATCTGTTAAAAAATAACTTTACAAAAACTTTTCAATCAAAGGTATTAGGAAATTAATATGACATTTGCAGATGAGATGAAGTCCCTAGCAAGGGCAAAAAACAAAAAACTCGTTCTCCCAGAGGGAACAGAACCAAGAACTATTGAGGGTGCCGCAAAGATTATGGCTGAGGGGCTTGCTTCGGAGGTAATACTCCTAGGAGATCCTGCACAGATCAAGGCTAAAGCAAATGAGATATCCGTAGATATTTCAGCTATCACCCTACTCGACCCAGCTTCCAGCGACCGAATTGAAGCGTATTCTGCGGAGTACCATGAACTTCGAAAGAAGAAAGGTATATCTATGGAAGAGGCGCAGGCAAAAATTGTTGACCCTCTTCACTGGGGAGCCATGATGGTTCGTCTCGGTGATGCGGATGCCATGGTAGCAGGAGCAGAAAACTCCACAGGAAAAGTTTTAGTAGCCGCTTTTACCATTATCAAAACAGCTCCTGGAATTAACTACGCCTCTTCATGTTTTATTATGTGTACCCCCGCTACTGACTTTGGTGTTGAAGGTAAGTTCATTTTTGGAGATTGTGCTACAATCCCTAACCCAACAGCAGAACAACTTGCGGAGATTGCAATAGCTTCAGCTAAGTCTTGTGAAACATTCCTTAAGGTTCCTGCAGAAACAGCAATGTTATCCTTCTCTACTAAGGGATCTGCAGAACATGAGCTTGTAGACAAAGTGAGAGAAGCTCTTGCTATTGCTAAAGAGAAAGCTCCAGAGCTCAGTATTGATGGAGAGTTACAGCTAGATGCAGCTATTGTTCCCAGTGTAGGAGCTTCTAAGGCACCAGGATCTCAGGTAGCAGGAAAAGCTAATACCCTTATTTTCCCTGATCTTCAGGCGGGAAATATTGGCTACAAACTGGTACAACGACTTGCTGGAGCAGATGCCTATGGACCAGTATTACAGGGATTTGCAAAGCCCGTAAGTGACCTCTCTCGGGGCTGTAGCGTAGAGGATATTGTGGTAACCTCCGCAATGACTCTAGCTCAGGCTGAATAAGAAATAGTTAAGTTTGTAAAAAAGTCCCCTAATGGGGACTTTTTTTATGGGTATAAAACTGAAAGATTAAGATTTAAGACTGTCTATTCTATCAGCAAGGTTGATAATCTGGGTTAAACTCAAAGCCTCCCCCCTCGCCTCTGGAGAAATCTGCTCTGCTTTTAACACCTCTTCAACAACCTCTACTCCTCCATGATTAAGAGCAGAACCACGAAGAAGGCTATTCTTTATTGTTTTCCTTCGTGAGAGATATAGATCTTTCAGAAGCCTATAAAAAAGAGATTCGTTCTTAGCTCTTGGGATATCCGTATTAGGTCGTAGTTCAACTACTCCTGAGGTTACCATGGGAGCGGGATAAAAACACCCAGCAGGGACATCTCCAAGGTAGGTGATTTTACAGTTGTATTGACAAATTGCGGTAAAGGTTGAGTAGAGCTTTGTATTTGGCTGTGCCATCATACGCTGACACACCTCTTTTTGTAGCATAAAAACCATCTGATCAGCTACACAACCACCCTGCATAAGATCGGTAATGAGTTGAGACCCTACATTATAAGGGAGGTTTCCCATAAGTACCTTTGGAGCTCCATGCTCCTTATGGTAGGGTTTCCAAAGCTTTAAAGCATCACCCTCAACCAGAGTAAAAGCATCCTCTCCATACTCATCTCGCAGGATACGACAAAACCCATGGTCCAACTCAAAGAGTGTAAGGTTATACCCCTTCTTAACAAACTGAGAGGTCATGGCTCCAATACCTGGCCCAACCTCCCATACAGAGTCACCAGAAGAGGCATCAAGAACCTCGGCTATTTTCTCTCTTACATGGGGAGCAATTAAAAAATTTTGACCTAACTTTTTATTCATTGCCAAACCATGATCTTCAAGGTAGGTAGCAATAGCTTCAGGTGAGTTATAATTAATCATGTTTTAAAGTATACCGATAATAGGTTTTCTGCCAAGGGGGAAAATCCTATACCTTATATGTGTGGGAGAGAAACTATAGTTTATCATGATAAAACTCACCCCTAACCTTTCTCAGGAAAGAGCTTTGCTATATCCTCGGTATTCGCTTTACACACACCTCTCTCGGTAATAAGTCCGGTTACATACTTTGCAGGCGTTACATCAAATCCAAAGTTACCCTTGTCACCATCTGTCTTTGAAGAACAGATACGTATGGTGGTAAGTTCTCCCGTATCAATGTGAGCTCCAGTTATCTCTGTAACCTCTGACCCAGAGCGTAACTCAATAGGTATCTCTTGAAAGGCGTCATCCATACTCCAATCAAAGGTGGGAGATGGGAGACACACGTAAAAAGGGACTCCATTATCGTGGGCAGCTAGTGCCTTGAGGTAGGTTCCAATTTTATTACACACATCTCCATGACGGGTTGTTCTATCGGTTCCAACAAAGCAGAGATCTACCATACCATGTTGCATAAGGTGTCCTCCTGCGTTATCAACAATAAGGGTATGAGGAACTCCATGGCTAGATAATTCAAAGGCTGTTAAATTTGCACCTTGACTACGCGGACGTGTCTCATCTACCCACACATGTACGGGAATTCCCTTATCGTGGGCCTTATATATAGGAGCTAGGGCTGTTCCCCAGTCTACCGTTGCAAGCCACCCTGCGTTACAGTGGGTAAGAATGTGAACAGTCTCTCCCTCTTTTTTGCTTGCAATCTCTTCAATAATTTGCAAACCGTAATCACCAATCGCACTATTTATCGCAACATCTTCATCACAAATCTCTGCAGCAAGTTCATACGCCCGTGACGCTCTCTCTCCCGCAGGTGTCTGGCTCAACTCCTGTTCCATTATATCACATGCCCACGCCAAGTTTACCGCCGTAGGTCGAGCAGTAACCATATGTGAACACACCTCTTGGAGTGATGTATCAGAGGAGTCAAAGTGCATTGCAAGTGCAATTCCGTATGCTCCTGCAGCACCAATAAGCGGTGCTCCTCGCAGATTCATATCTTGAATAGCCCGATACACTTCTTCCACTGTTTTCAAAGTCATAATTTCAAAAACATGAGGAAGCTTTGTTTGGTCAATTATTTGAGGGTATATACCATCTTCTGTAAGCCATATAGAACGGTAATGTTTATTATTAATTTTCATAATACTATCATAGATTGAATCTATAACTTTGTCAAAGCTTTTTTGTTTGACAAAAACAGCCTTACCCATTACACTCATAAAAAAGCTTCCTAAGGAGGATGTATGAAAAAAATGGTATCCCTACTCACCATTATGTATGTATCAATTCTTGTTTTATCCTGTAGCACCACAGATGTAGTATCAACCGAACAGTTGAATAACACTACAGAGCTGAAAGAACAACAAAATCTATCAATGATTAGACTTGCCATTGATACTACGTATGTAGAGGAATTGGAAAACCTAGGATTTACCGTTCAGAACAAACCTGTTGGTGAACCTAACTTTTTATCTCTATCCCAAGCTATTGAATACACCCTTGATGCTGTTAATATGTTAGAACTCGCTTGGACTATGACTCCTGAAAAATCAGTGGAGCTCATAAAATCCTACGGTGTTACTCCACAGGTACAGCCAAGAGAGAACCAGCTGATAGCAACAGCTCTGTCTACAGGACTTTTCACACCAGACTGGTACACATCCCAGCTTAAGAGAGACACCTTAGGCTATGCTGCAAGTAAAGAACTTCAATATGCAGCTGGGGATTTTCTAGGATTACCCCTAGGATACTTAGGACGTATCTCAGATAATAATATATACAAAAATCTCTTAACAAACTGGAGTAACTACACCATTGAAGAGGATAACGAACTGGTCAATATTGTTGATGAGGGGGTTATTCAAGGAGTGACCACTGGTTACAATGTGGTAAGTTCTTCATCAAACCCAGATGTGAACCCATACCTTGCTATTACCTATGGACATAACGATATAAAACATGCAATGCAACTTATTGGACTACTCCGAAGTGAGGGTGTTGATGGAAAAGTGTATTTTCAAGGTAAAACAGGTGCATTTCTCTACCTTGAAGATTGGGGAACCCCCTATGAAACAGAGGGCTTTAAGGTAAAGCAGATTCCCAGTGGTGATTATGTGGCATACGCAAAGGAGTACAACATAACCTTTGAATTTATGAGCTCAGAGGACAAAGAGATGTTTAATACTATTATTCTACAGTATGCAAAAAAAGATACCCCCGATGAAGAGGGCCTCATTTACGCCTCTTGGTGGCAACCACTCTACTCTTCCACAACACCAATGGGAGATGGGTACCAAATAATCACGGATAATGTGATTACCTACGGAGAGTACGAGGCTCACCCCTTTTCTCTCAATGAGGCTGCGGAACATGCGGTTGATGGATTTCTCAGTATTGATGATACATTGCAGATTGAGAGTACTCAGTTCTGGGTGAACCAAGCATTTTTCAACTACCTTATGGGTGAATCTCAATAATCATCACAATGGAGTAACCATGAGCACAACAACGACACAACATGAGAGTGGTATACCGCCACTCTTTGAGGAACAGGAGATTCTACGGACCCAGGGATTATCAAAATCCTTTGGTTCTGTAATAGCCAATAAAGATATTGATATTACTCTCTATCAAGGTGAGATTATTTCCATCTTAGGAGAGAATGGTGCCGGAAAATCTACTCTTATGAATATGCTCTACGGGTTGTACAAACCCTCGGCAGGACAGATATACGTAAAGGGAAAGTCCGTATCATTCACCTCCCCTCGAGATGCAATTGCCCAAGGTATTGGCATGGTTCATCAGCACTTTATGCTTATTGAGCCCCTTTCGGTACTAGAAAATATTATCCTTGGCAATGAACCGTATAGTTGGAAAGGAATTGACCATACACAAGCAAGAAAAGAGGTCTCCGAACTCATAGAGAGATTCAATCTTCATATAGATCTTGATGCAAAGGTAGAGGATATTCCCGTAGGACTTCAACAACGAGTAGAGATTGTAAAAGCCCTGTATCGAAAGGTAGACGTTCTGATCCTAGATGAGCCCACTGCGGTATTAACACCTCAGGAGATTCAAGATTTTTTTCAGGTAATTAGAACCCTGCGAGACAGGGGTGTTTCTGTTATTATTATCACCCATAAACTGGAAGAGATAAAACAGATATCCCGTCGAGTATATATCCTCCGTAAAGGTAAAATAGTTGGAGAGCAACAAACAGAGGGGCTAAACCGAGAGGAACTTGCAAACCTCATGGTAGGTCGAAATGTGGTGCTCAACGTAGAAAAACCTGAACCGAAGGTTGAAAACAGAGAGCTACTCTCTACAAAAAATCTTCAAGTCTTGGGAAATAGAGGTACCCTCGCCCTGCACGATCTATCATTATCCGTAAGACCAGGAGAGATTGTAGCTATAGCTGGGGTTGATGGAAATGGACAAGAGGAGTTAGCAGAGGCTATTATGGGACTCCGGAAGGTGCAAAAAGGAGTCATATCTTTTGAGGGTGAATCTATTACAAAAACACCTACAAAAGATAGAATTGCACAAGGAATATCCTATGTTCCAGCAGACCGGCACAAGTCTGGTCTTGTTCTCGATTTTACCTTAGGTGAAAATATCCTACTAGGAAACCATAGAACACCTCCCCTTGTATCAAGAGGGTTTCTTCAGGAAAAGGAGATATATCAGTACAGTGATACCCTCATAGACCAATATGGAGTTATGACACCATCTTCCCAAGAGCTAGCATCTCACCTTTCTGGAGGTAACCAGCAAAAAGTTGTTCTGGCTCGGGAGTTTGAGAGAGATCCCAAATTTATTATTGTTGCACAACCAACCAGAGGGTTAGATGTTGGGGCGATTGAATATATCCACTCACAGATTATACGGATGAGAGATCAGGGTGTTGGTATTCTTCTTATATCACTAGAGTTAGAGGAAGTTTTCTCACTGGCAGATAGGATTCTTGTGCTTTTTGAGGGTAGGATTGTAAAAGAGCTGAACCCAAAAGAGACAAATGAGCAGGAGGTTGGTTTATATATGACAGGAAGTAATAGTCATAACGAAGATAACACCACTAAGGCGGTGAACCATGAATAATACAGTTACCTACACAGGCAAGGTTCTTGCGGGTCTTCTCTTTTTTGTAGGTGGATTCCTTTACATTGCTAGCTACTTCTCAGGACTCTACTTTATGGGAGGAGGAGTTGCAATTCTGGGAGGACTTACCATTGCAGATCAGGGCATATCAGTTTTTCTTAAAAAACTTATCTATCTTGGTAAAAAAGCGGTTACCCCTTGTATAGGAGTGCTCATAGCACTTCTTCTTGGTGCAGTCCTCATGCTACTTACGGGGTATAACCCTATTGTCTCATACAAGGCACTGCTATATGGAGGGTTTATCGCAAACTGGCACATATCCATACTCAATGCGGTACCTCTTATGTTTACGGGATTGTCTATTGCCTTTGCCTTTCAGGCTGGGTTATTTAATATCGGAGCAGAGGGGCAATACTACATTGGTGCTATGGCGGCTACCTGGCTAGGGTTACGACTTGATTTGAACCCCCTGTTTATTATCCCTCTTATTTTTATTATTGCTGGCTTTGCAGGAGCAGCGTACAATGCTATTCCTGCACTTCTTAAGGTGAAAACTGGGGCTTCCGAGGTAGTGACAACTATGATGTTTGCTTACATTGCCACTACCCTATCCTCTCTCTTTGTAAAAGCAAATGGAGGAGACCCCGCAACGTCTACCCACGCATATATTACGGACACTATATATACATCAGCGTGGCTTCCTCGATTTAAAGCTATTTTACCAAATGCAAACTACCGACTTCATATAGGAATTCTTATTGCTATTGGAACGGCATTTTTAGTACATATAATTTTATATAAAACAAAGGTTGGCTTTGAAATTAGAGCGGTAGGATCCAATAAAGAGGCAGCAAGAACTCAGGGAATATCAATAGGAAAGACAATTACCATTGCCATGATGGGGGCAGGATTTCTTGCATCAATGTCTGGAGTAACTCAGGTACTTGGGTTGGATCACAAAATGTTTGAAAACCTTAACGCAGGGTATGGATGGAATGGTATTGCCGTGGCACTCCTTGCGGGAAATTCTCCTATTGGTGTTATTTTCACTGCCCTTCTCTGGGGTGTTCTTGATGCGGGTGGACAGTACATGGCAAGAACAGTACAAACATCTAATGCCATTGTAGAGATCATAAAAGGGACAATACTTTTTCTTATCTTAGCAAAATATTTGGTACAATCTATCTTCCTTCGAAGAGCTAAAAAGCAAGGGAGGTCCTTATGAGTTTTTTTGAACTGTTCAATATAGAGTTTTTCATTGCCGCTATGCGACTCACAACGCCAATTGCACTGGCTGCCATTGGGGCAACTATTTGTGAGCGTGCTGGAATTATTAATATTGCCATGGAAGGCATGATGCTCATAGGAGCGTTTTTTGCAGCATGGTTAGCCTGGCTCACAGGAAACCCATGGATGGGACTTATTGGAGGAATGGTTGCAGGTGGTACCATTGCACTCTTTCATGCATGGGCAACAATAACCCTACACCTAAATCACGTAGTATCAGGAGCTGTTATTAATATCCTTGGTTTTGGAGTTACCCGTTACCTGATGGCACTGATTTATAAAAGGCAGGGAACCTCTGAAATTATTAGACACACCCTAGGTGACTATCGTTGGGAAATACCACTACTTTCAAAAATTCCCATTATTGGGCCAATTTTGTTTAACCAAACACCCATTGTATACCTAACCATACTATTAATCATATTCTTTATGTGGATGATGAAGAAAAGCAGATTAGGATTACACATAAAAGCAGCAGGAGAACACCCTATTGCTCTAGAAACATTAGGAATATCTGTAAAGAAGGTTCGTTATACCGCAGTCATCATAAGTGGTATTCTCTGTGGTATTGCAGGTGCTTACCTCTCTATAGAGAACGGTAACAGTTTCTCAGAAGGGATGACAAGTGGAAGAGGATTCATTGCCCTTGGAGCAAATATTGCTGGAGGATGGACTATTTTAGGAAGTGCCATTGCATCCTTTTTCTTTGGACTAGTAGACGCCTTTGCCCTACGAATTCAGGTGCATGGAATTTTAAAGGTTCCCTCAGAGGTGTTCTCATTAATCCCCTACGTAGCAGCACTGTTAGCAATTGCTGGATTTGTAAAAAGATCAAGAGCTCCAAAAGCATTGGGACAAGACTTTGCCATAGAAAGGACAGATATAGAGTAATATTTAGGCAGAAGCCTAATAATATATAAGGAGAAATAAAAGATGAAAAAGAAGGCAATTATTGGGTTCTTGGTAGTGGCACTACTATCCTTGACACTTATAGGATGTTCAAAGAGTGAAAGCTCTCAACAGTCCGGTTCTTCAAGCACCAATGAGACCACAAAAACAGCTAAAAAGCTTATCGTGGGAATGGCAACCGATGCAAATGGGTTGGGAGATGGATCCTTTAACGACGGTGTATACGCAGGGTTAAAGCAAGCAGAAGATGAAGGTCTTATTGAGATTCGTCTCATTGAACCTACCTCAATGACAGATTACGTTCCTAACCTATCTGGACTTGCGGAAGATGGAGCAGATATTGTATTTGCGGTTGGGTTTCTTTTTGCCGATGCTCTTCTTGAGGTTGCGCCTAACTATCCAGACACCATGTTTGCGGGAATCGACCTATCATTTGATCCTTCAACCATGCCTAGCAATGTATTAGGAATTAACTGGAAAGAGCAAGAATCAGGATACCTAGCGGGAGTTGTTGCAGGACTCATGACTAAGGAGTATGCAGACCGATCAGATAAGCTTAATGACCAAAATGTTATTGGAGCGGTACTTGGTATGGATATTCCCCCTGTGGTACGATACTTTGCAGGTTTTGCAGCAGGAGCAAAGTCAGTTAACCCTGATGTGAAAGTACTCTCAGTTGTTACCGGAGATTTTGCAGACCAAGCAAAGGGAAAAGAGGCAACCATTGCAATGGCAGAGAAAGGTGCTGATGTAGTAATCCAGTTTGCAGGACTTACAGGAATGGGTATTTTTACAGCGGCAAAAGAGAAAAACATTACCGTAATGGGTGCCGATATTGATCAATCTTGGGCTGCACCAGAATACACCATGACATCCGCTCTAAAAGGAACAACCCAAGCTACCTACCTTACGGTAAAATCCTTTCTTGAAGGAACCTTTGAGGCTGGGACTAACGTAGTATTTGGTCTTCAGGAAAATGCAATTGACCTTGCTCCTTACCACAACTTTGAATCTGTAGTACCCCAGGAGGTACGAGATGCAGTTGAATATGCTAAGCAGCAGATTCTTACTGGTGAAGTAGTAGTTCCCGAAACACGAGAACAAGCTGGACTATAGTACTTATAGCCATGTAACATGATTATAAATGGGAGTACTTCAAAGTAGTTGAGGTACTCTCATTTCTTTGTATGAAGGAGAGTAAACGGTGAAAACACTAGAAGAGGCAAAACAGTATATCCAAAACCACGTCAAGGACATTCCAGAAACCGCAATTATCCTAGGGTCTGGCCTAGGACACATAGCAGAGAATCTTACGGAAGCGGTAGTAATTCCCTATAAAGAGATTCCGGGGTTCCCCGTATCAACTGCACCAGGACACGCATCCCAGCTGATTATTGGTAAACTTTCAGGAGTTCCTGTTATCCTATTTAAGGGTCGATTCCACCTTTACGAAGGGTATCGTATGGAGCAGATAGCCTTCCCTATTCGTTGTCTAAAACTGTTAGGCTGTAAAACACTCATCCTCACAAATGCTGCGGGAGGAGTGAATCAGGAGTTTGCTCCAGGAGACCTCATGGTTATATCCGACCATATCAATATGACAGGTCAAAACCCTCTCATTGGACAAAACTACGATACCCTAGGTCCAAGGTTTCCCGATCTCTCATACCTCTACTCCCCCTCTCTACGAACCCTAGCTCACACCTCTGCGCAGGAGTTGGGAATATCACTCAAAGAGGGTGTATACGCATGGATGACCGGTCCATCTTTTGAAACACCCGCAGAGATTACAATGGTACGAAACAATGGTGGAGATGCAGTTGGAATGTCAACCGTACCAGAAGCTATTACCGCAGCACACTCGGGAATACAGGTTCTTGGTATCTCCTGTATCTCAAACATGGCAGCCGGTGTATTGGATCAACCTATAACAGAAAGTGAGGTTATGGAAATTGGTAAAATGGTTGCTAAGAACTTTGGGAAACTCATAGAGAAGATTGTAAAACATATATAAAGCTCTCTACATAAAAAAAGAGCCTTGCTTACAGCAAAGCTCTTATCGGGCTGGGCGGATTCGAACCGCCGACCCCAAGTCCCCCAGACTTGTACGCTAAACCCCTGCGCTACAGCCCGTTATACGGTAAGAGGGAATATATCATATTTTCTCACCTTAGTCAAAGGGTGGGAGAAAAAACCCAAGGGCACTTTAGCTTTACTTTCTTGCTTTTCTCATTATCTTCACACTATCTTCATATTGATACGGTACTCTTTATACAGTCATAATGTATGAAGGAGGTGCGTATTACAAGAATATTACTTTTAGAGGATGAAACAACTATTCGGGAAGTTACTACTGCATACTTAGAGCATAGTGGGTATCAGGTAACAGTGGTAACCCATGGACGGGAGGCTTTGGAAGCTCTCTCAGAAATGGAATCCCAGGAAACCCCTTTTCATCTTGCTATACTCGACATTATGACACCCTTTGTTACGGGGCTTCAAGTATTAGAAGAGATTCACAAAAAGAAGATGAGTACTCCTGTTATCATGCTCACCGCCTTGAATGATGAAAAGACCCAACTTCAAGCGTTTGACCTCTATGCTGATGATTATGTAACAAAACCCTTCTCTCCCCAACTGCTCATAAAACGAGTTGAAGCTGTGTTGAGAAGATATCATAATAAAGACTCTTCACTACCTTCTTTACAGGAGCAGGCGGGACTATTCATAGATAGAGATCGGTACAACCTATACTGGAATGGTACATCCCTTAAACTAACACTCACCGAGTTTCTTATCTTTGATCTGCTATACCAGTACCCTCATAAAACTTTCACAAGAACAGAACTTCTCGATTCTGTATTTAATGATGAATTTAACATAAATGATCGTATTATTGATGCCCATATTAAAAACCTACGAAAGAAGCTTCCAGTCCCTCTTATTGAAACAGTTCGAGGAGTTGGATACGCCTTTAACAGGGAGGTGCAATTTGAAAATAGGCAATAAAATATTTCTCTACTCCATGGGAGTATCAATACTCACACTCCTAACTATTACTCTACTTTTCACCCTACTCTTTCCAGATCTTTACCTTCAGAGTCTAGAAAATAAAAAACTTCAAGAACTCTACAAACTTCAGACCTATTATCAACAAAACAACACCCTTATACACTCTGGAGAGGGATACGGTGTAAATACAATAACTCTGGCTATACAGCCTGAGACCTACGAGATACGTGCAGAAAGTGTACACGGTATGACTCAGGTACAAATTTCCGATCCTACCCTACAACAGATTCTTACGGAAGCGACAACCACCAAGCTTGCGGATTTTGGTACTCTTTTTAAAGCAATTGAACCATATATTTCAAATCAGTTCACCGATATGTTTCATGTAATAGATTCGCAAAAGTATGTGAACAATACAGAGGGTGTAGAGTTTTTTGAGATTATCAACTACCAAGGCATAGAAATATACAAGGGTGGTATACATATTGACGAAGGACAGTATCTGAATTTATTTACTCTCTATCAATCGGAAGATACTCTGTACATAACCTATGCACCACTTGTACAATCCTCATTTCGAGGTATTGTACTCATCGCCCTACAAATCATTGGAGCTATTTTAGGAGTGCTTCTTGTAGCACTGTTTATTGTAAACTCTTACTTCTCCAGACAACTTAGCAAACCTATTCAAAAACTCACACAAACTACCTTAGAAAAGGAGTCTCTTTACCGTACAACCAGTATACCTATTCGAGAGGACAATGAGATAAAAGTATTGGAACAGAGTCTCCATAACTTATTATCCACCTTAGAACACCATATTAAAGAGGTTGAACAGGAGAAAAAGAATCAGGAGTTCTTTATACAAGCCTCCTCCCACCAACTCAAAACTCCTATTGCATCATCACTCCTAGTGCTCTCTGGTATGATTGATAATATTGGAGTGTATAGAGATCA
The DNA here is from genome assembly GCA_964492025.1 of uncultured Spirochaetia bacterium. Lineage (GTDB taxonomy): Bacteria > Spirochaetota > Spirochaetia > CAZBHR01 > CAZBHR01 > CAZBHR01. Next base: position 204,097 of record CAZBHR010000001.1, read on the forward strand.
TACTAACTATCTCCCCAAATTAAAGATAGAGCTTCTGCGTCTGAAAGAGATAGTTGATAATATGCTCGCCATATCCCTAGATATCAATATCTCCTATGAACCGATAGATCTTCAAAGTTTTATTGCCACAATAAGTCAACAACATTCAGTACTCTGTGAAGAGAAGAGAATACACTTGCATAACAGTATAGATCCTAATCAGACAATTACCTCAAGCAGGATCATGCTGACTAGAATTGTTGAGAATATTATTGGTAATGCTATTACCTACTCTCCCGAGGAGAGCAGAGTAACTGTGAGATATGCCAATAATAGCCTCAGTATTGAAAACAGCAATACCCATATTGATGAAGCTATACTTCCCGCACTATGTAAACCATTCACACGGGGAGATACGGATACAGAAGGATCTGGGCTTGGGCTTTATATAGCATCCTACTACTGCTCCATCTTAGGATATACTCTCTCAATAAAAAATCATAAGAACAGTGTTCTTGTAGACATAGATATGTATAAAGGAGGAACCCATAGTGATTCCAATTATAGAAATTGATAACCTTCAGGTAAAGTATAAGGATCATATTGCCTTAGATATACATGAAAAGGTCACATTCTATCGAGGTGAGTGCATTGGAGTACTGGGAAATAACGGAGCAGGAAAAACAACATTCATCAATGCGTGCATTGGAGGGGTTCCATACTCTGGAAACATTTCCACCCCCCTAAGCTTTCAAGATATGGCGGTGCATCTTCAGGAGAATACCTATATATCTGCTGTATCAATCCAGTCACTTATTGAGACTATTTTAGAAACCTCTCTTAAGGATAATACAAGATTGGTAGAACTTATTGAGTTTTTCTCATTTCAAGGGTGTCTCAAAAAAAAATTTAAACACCTATCGGGAGGAGAGAAACAGAAACTTACCCTTATACTGGTTATGATGCAGAATAAAGAGCTGATATTCTTTGATGAGATAACCTCTGGATTAGATTTCCTTACAAGACAGGAGCTTGTAGGTAAAATTAAAGAGTGGTATCAAAACACTCAATCAACTCTCTTTTTTGTATCCCACTATTACGACGAACTGGAAAATTTTACGGATACCCTCATGATTTTAGACAAGGGTAGATTGATTGACTACGGAAAAACAAAAGAGCTATTTAAAAAATACTGTGGACACTCAACTATTACGGTAAACCTGAAAGAAGAAAAAGAGCTATCTTTGATTACTGACAGTAGTACATTTTACAAAAAAGGATGGCATACAATCTGCTCAAAAACAAAGGACCAAACATCCAAAATTCTAGAACAACTCATGGATACAGAAATAGAGTACCATGTGAGCTATTTAAACTTAGAAGCAATTTATACAAAAGCACTTGAAGCAAGGGGAATAAGCAATGAAAAGAGGTAACCTATTACAATGCGAAATCATGACTATTATTACATCTCCTTTAAATATTATCTTTTCACTTTTCTTTCCCATATTTATGTTGCAAATCATGTATAATGCAATTGTAGGAGATATCCCAGAAGCTGGAGTTGAAATGTTTGGTATTACCCTATTTCTTTCATATCTCCTTATTATTCCTATGGCACTCATTCTTATGGGGTTTACCACCGATACTGCAGAACAACGAATCAGTGGAGTTCTTCGACGCCTACACCTATTTGGATTTTCCTATGGAAAAATTATTTCCCATAAAATTTTGGCAAACCTTCTAGTCCTCCTCTTTTGCATCACAATTTACGTAATATTAGGAGTTTCTGTTCTTCCTCTACCAGCACCAAACATATCATCACTCATCACCAGTATTGCAGCACTGACACTTCTTACCTTTTTACTTTTTCTCATTGGATCGATTATTGCATTAGTTGTTCCAAATAATGGGACAGCCTTATCTTTATCCCTTATCATATATTTTACTATTATGATTTTTTCTGGACTTATGGGAGTATCTCCCGATACAATGCCAAGAGCTGTGCAGGTAGCATCAAAAACACTACCCACCTACCATATTGTACATAAGATTCCTCCGTATTGGGTTTCTGGGGGACTTAATGGAGGCACACTTTTTCTCTACCTCTTTTTCTACATCTCCACTTTTTCAGTGATACTCCTACTGGTATCACGAAAAAGAATTCGTCGAGTAACTTAGGGGGAAAAGAAGACTTTATAGGTTAACCAAGAGCCATCATAGGAATTATAGCACCCCCTATTATCGTATTATTCGATGTCCCGAAACTTGAAGCACAGAGCAAGAAGAGAATTTCCTCACCAACACCCTCTTACCAACAATCCTATGATTATGATGATAATGATTAAACCCAAACAACCAGAACCATCATCTGTATTATAAGAAATCTTCCTTAAAAGACGCTCTTGTCTGATATTTTGCTTTACAAGGGATTCGTGTATCGCATTGTTCTCTATAAGAGATTCTTGCATTTTCTGCTTATTGATTTCACCTTCTCTTTCAAGATATGCAATTTTAGATTTTAGCAAAGCGACAGACTCTTCCTGCTCATGATTTTGTCCCTGTATAAAACTAGGAATATCAGAATCTTGTTTATTTTCTTGAGATATGGCCTCTAATCCCTTGGTCTCTTCCGAGTATGATTCAGCTTTATCTTGGTCGTTAGGTTCAGCCCCCTCCGCTCCATGATCAGAGAAAATAAAACTTATATTATTATGATTCCCTAAAAATTCGGCATCTCCTAAATCTTCAATCTCTTGGAGAAATTCGCTTAAAAGCTTCTCGGTATAAATTCTTAATGGTTCTTCGGAGTAAATCCACAAACCACTCTTGCCTTTTGTTTTTAATTTATACGTATATTCATCATTAAAAATTTTGAACTGCTGCGTTATATCATATAATTCAATATTTGGCTTTAACCTAAGTTTAAGAATATAATTTGCTCTCTTCATATTTCTCCTCTTTTCTGTACAATACAAGTTCTTTCCTATTTATGCTAGGTAATGGAGTTGTGCTTATTTGTTTTCGTATAGATATTCTCGTACAAAAGCGAAAGCCCCCCAGAAAACCCTTTGGTAAGCCCCCACCCTTACCACAATACAAAGCTCCTGCGCAACAGGAGCTTTGTATGATAAAGAGAGGCCACTTACTCTTCGACCTTTCCATGTCGTCGATTATGGGACCACTCAGAGATCTCACGCTCCTTCTCCTTATTAAAGGGGTTCAACATCAATGGAATTATAGCAAGAAGATACATAATAGAAGGCAACCAGGTACTCGCCACCCGGATACCAAGAATAGCCTCTTCGGTTTGAACCAGAGTACCTTGCTCATATCCAAAATATTTTATAAGTGCCAAAAATATCTATGAAGCGTTACCTCTTGAAAAAAACATTCGAGATCACTCAAATATATTAGAGGCCATCCAATCAAAGGAAGAAGAGATTAGCATAATTAGAATTAGAGACCACCTATTAAGAAAAATAGAAAAAGATGATATAGGTTCCCTAAGTCACTAAAACTATCAATACATAGGTATCCTCCACCTCCCTACTTTCGTATATAGGAGTAGCGAATATCACCATCTCTTATCACAAGAGAAGTCTCATTAAGAGTTTCTATACTATACACTCCATCGTATAAAAATGAGATTCCATTACCAATGCTTTCCGTAGTAATAATAAGATTGTTATCCTGAAGTTCCCACCGTTTATATAGGAGGGTACTCATACTTTCAGACCGAGCAGTTCCATCGGGAAAAAGAGAAAAATCTAAGTTAGCGTCGGATGTATCATCCCACATACCAACAAGAAGCGTCTCTCTATCAAAGGAGATTTCCTGTTCAGTGGCACAAGATACAAAGAGAGATACAAAAAAAAGTATTCCAATACCAGTAATATAACCTAATCTTCTCATAATAACCCCTTGGTACATATCCTATGGGAAGAGTATCATATTTTACCATAAGGGGAAACCATACTCCCCTTATGATAAAACTATAAACCCTTTACAACACAAAAAAAGGCCTCCCCTAGAGAGGAAGCCTTTTACTTTCAAAAGAGAAGATTATTCATCTCCATGTCGTCGATTATGGGACCACTCAGAAATCTCACGTTCTCGCTTTTTGTTAAAAGGGTTAAAAACGAGAGGAATAATTCCAAGAAGGTACATTACCGTAGGAAGCAGTGTACTGGTAACTCGAATACCCATAATAGCCTCTGCTGTTTGGCTAGGTGCTCCTTGTACATAGCCAAAATATTTAATAAGAGCCATATACACAAGAGTCCATACTCCCATAAAGGGCATGTTAAGTACCGCAGTAATAGCCTGATGAAGCCCAGTCTTTCTTACATCCGTATCCCACTCATTCTCATCAATAACCGCTGCAGTAAGGGGACTGTTTGCAGTAACTACACTGTTATGCCCCAACCAAATAAAGAAGTATGCAATAAAAGCGAGTAACCATCCATAGGATGAAAATAGAAGGAATTGTCCAAATACAAATATTCCAATTCCAAAGAATATAGAGGTTTTTCCTCCAATTCTTTTAATAATTTTCCCTACAAAAGGAAGCAGTAAAAGAACAAGAATCATAGGTGCCGCATCAACCACTGCTGCCTGCCATCCTGTGGCTCCAATAACATGATCCATCATATATAAAAAGATGGTGTACGATATTGCCATAGGTGCAAGGGCTAATAGGTTAAAGAGAAATACAGTCCAGTATGATCGCATGGTTAAAAAGCTTTTTACATCTGCCCATAGATTTTTAAGATTAATCTTATCATTCTTCACCTCTCCCGCTTGATACAGCTCTGCGGGGTCTTTAAGAGACCTAAGAGCAATAAAATACACAAGAGTGTTAAATGCTAATACCAACATAAGATAGAACATAATTTTCTCTCGTGGCATAGAGTCGTTACCCACAAGAAGAAAGTTTGGAATAAGGGTTGCAAAAAAGCTTAAAATATTAGATACATACGCCATAATAACCCCTACATCAATACGATCTTCCTTAGTAGGTGCTACTAAGAGATAGTAACAGTTGTATGCGTAGGTATATGTGGTAAATGCGGTATAAAACAGCATTAACTCTAACACAAAAAGTGTTGCAATAAGCCACTCAGGCATACCTGGTGAGGCAACTATCATTCCAAAAAGAGCAAGAATCATGAGTGGAGCTGCCCGTCGTAATACACGAACATACTTACCTTTTTTAGGATGATACTTTACCCGGTCAATTAAGTACCCAATAACAATTCCATTTACCGCTGCCCACATACTAATCCAATAGTATATGGCTCCCACAACTACGGGATCCACCTTAATAATATCGGTGTAATATTTAACAAAAATATTACCGATAAATACCATCGAAAGGCTCGCACTACTTGTAGTTAATGCAAGTCCAAACTTGTTTTTGAAGGGTAATTTTGATACCCTGCCTGATGTGGCTGTACTCATCCGTTCAAGACTCCTGTGATACATAATTTTACCGATTAGATTGAAAGTGAGCTATCACTTCTCTACTGGTTCTGTCATTATTACACAGTTCCCTTAAAAGTCAAGAAAAAACTACTCCCTTAAGCATATTTTTTTCATAAAACAGGGAGGAATCCTAAGAGATGAGAGAAGATGGTAAAATCCGCCATATTTTCCGTCTGAACGCCTACTCTTTCACCATTTTTTAGGTGGAGAAGTTCACCAAAGGAAAACCTTATAAAGAGTTATCCCTACACCACTGAATAGTACGTGATAAAGCGTCTGAACGGATAGGTTCCTGGGATAAGTAGAGGTCATGAAGGCCATCAGGAATTACTAAGGAGGTAACCTGGTTTCCTAGTGCCTCCCCCACCTTCTTAATGTCTTTCACATTAAGTACCGCATCCCCCTTAAGGAATGCATCACTCCACTTACGGCCGTATGTTGAATGGGAACTTCTCATGAGCAACACAGGAATAGATACACTCCCTCGGTGTTTCCAAACATTGCGTTGTCCCTTCACAATAGCACGGAACCATGATAAATATGCAGGGTATCCAGCAATCGGTTTAAAGCTAAGATCAAAATTCCATTCACCGTAGTAATCTTTATGAACACTCATGGGGTAATTTTCAGATAAAGCTTTATCAATCTTCCCCGATGGAACTATGTGGGAGAGTACCCCTAACAGAGGTATTGCGGTATGCTCCAAAAGAAAGGGCTTATTGAATCGATAAAATGGAGAGTTAAGGATAAGTCCCTTTACCCTATGCTTGTGAGTTCCATGGAGTGTATACAGGGTTGAGGTGAGCCCTCCCGTGGAGTGCCCAAGAAGAATAACATTACCCTCTATACGGTTAAGGGCTGCATCAATATCTTCGTAGTACTCAGATAGAGATTTACAGTAGTTAGGTTTCTGGTGTGCCAATAGAGAGTGCCCATATTTTCGTAATTCAATAGCGTAAAAGTTATACCCCTGCTCTATAAAAGCCTTTGCTACATGGGGGTGAAAAAAATAATCTACAAATCCATGGACATAGAGAATATTGGTTCTCCCCGGTTGGTTCTCTTTATGGGCAATTAAGGTGGTAACTACATCTCCCTCATAATCAGAGGGTTGCTCAATAGTGGTATAGGTAAAATCAGCTAGCATAGAACACTCCAAAATAGTACTTACTTCTCAGTTTTATATAAAACTCTTCGGACAGATACCGCAGCCTTATGTGCCTCAAGCCCCTCGGCCTCTGCCATAACCTCTATGGTATCACCTAGGGATTCAAGTCCTTGGAGCGTCATCTTCTGAAAGGTAATCTCCTTAGTGTACGCGCCAAGGTTCACTCCACTGTACATCTTAGCCCACCCATTTGTAGGCAGTGTGTGATTTGTTCCTGAGGCATAATCTCCCGCAGACTCTGGGGTGTAGTATCCAAGAAAAACAGATCCACTATTTTGTACAAAAGGAATCCACTCTTCTGGCTCTTTAACCGAGAGAATAAGGTGTTCAGGTGCGTAGTCATTGATAAAATCAACAATATCATGTTGATTTTCAAGAATAACTACCGCACTATGACCAAGAGAACTCTCTATCATCTCTTTGCGATCTCCATGATCTAACCCCTGTATGTACCGGAATACATTAAAAGCTTGCTTTTCCGATGAAGTAACAAACATACACTGGGAATCAGCACCATGTTCAGCCTGACTGAGCAGATCCTGAGCAATAACGCGGTAGTCCGCACCATCATCCGCAATAACCATAACTTCAGATGGACCTGCGGGCATATCAATGGCTGTTCCTTCGGCAGAAGCAAGCAGTTTGGCAATGGTAACGTATCTATTCCCTGGCCCAAAAATTTTATACACCTTAGGAACCGATTCCGTACCGTAGGTAAGAGCAGCTATTCCTTGGGCCCCTCCAGAGAGTACAACCTGAGTAACTCCTGAAATAAGGGCACTGTAGGCAACCGCAGGGTGAATTCCCTCTTTTTGCGGTGGTGTTGTAAGAACAATTTCCTTACACCCTGCAATAGTTGCGGGTATTGCTAACATCAATACAGAAGAAAATAGAGGAGCGGTCCCTCCTGGAACGTAGATACCAACTTTTTCAATGGGTCTAGCCTCTCTAAAACAGAGTACTCCAGCCATAGTTTCTACCGGTTCTTCTTGTAACTGTTGTGCTTGATGAAAAAGTTTAATATTTTCTGCACTCTGATCAATCGCCCTCTTAAGTTTTGAATCAATAAGAGATGCCGCCTTCTGAAGATCCTCCTGAGACAGTGTTAAATCCTTGAGATCTACCCGATCAAAGTTCTTTGCGTACTCCCTAAGTGCCGCATCTCCATCCCTTTTCACTCTGTCCATAATGGTTCGCACCTGATCCATCGTAGATTCATTGTGATTTGCAGGGCGCTCCATAATAAAGGGCCACATATCTCGGTCAGGGTTATTATATAGACCAAACCCAACGTTATTTTCCATATCTACTCCACAAACTTCTCAATTGGGGTAACAAGTACGCCTTGGGCACCCAAGGCTTTTAACTGTTCTAGGGTATCCCAGAATTTACTCTCCTCTACAACGGTCTGAACCGAGCTCCACCCCTTCTCTACTAGAGGAGTTACCGTAGGGCTCTCTAGACCAGGAAAAATATCGCTTACCTGATCTACATACTGCGTAGGGAGATTAAAGATAATATATTTAAAATTCTTAGCTTTTTGGACAGCTTCGATTCTCATAAGAAGCTTATGTAAGATCACACGTTTTTCAGGCGAAAGACCAGGAGTAGCTATCATACGAGCAGAGGAGAAGTAGAAAGAGTCTACCTCCTTGAGTCCATTACTTAGCAGGGTACTTCCTGTACTGACAATATCACAGATAGCATCTGCCAACCCTATAGTTGGGGCTATTTCGACAGAACCGGTAATTGTATGGATATCAGCAGTCACTCCCTCTTCTTGTAGATATTCACCCAAGATTCGTGGATAGCTGGTAGCTATTCGTTTTCCCTCGAGACTTTTAGCACCCTTATAATTCATATCTCGAGGTACCGCAATAGAGAGACGACATTTTGAGAACCCTAAATCAAGAACTTCCTCTACAGTAACACCCTCTTCATCAATAGTGTTTTTCCCAACAATCCCAATATCCGCAATTCCATCTTCCACATACCCTGGGATATCATCATCCCGAAGAAAAATAAACTCCAAAGGAAAGTTAGTGGCCTTAGCTTTAAGAACACGTCCTCCATAGGCAAAATCTATACCACAGGATTCAATAATAGCTTGAGATTTCTCACTCAACCTTCCACCCTTCTGTATTGCAATACGTAATAGCTCTTCCATACACCTCTCCTTGTTTCTCTTTATAGTATACAGAAGAGCCTCTTGTTATATCAATACGTAAATGAGGGGAAAAGGGTTTTAACCTGTTTCCCCATGAGCACTCCTCTTGGTCGTTACAGGACTTTCCACTCCGGTTTTGCCTCAGAAGTCCAGTTCTTGGAAGCATTTTTATCAAAGTTTTTCCACTTTTCAACATTTGATACGTCCCACTTACTTATATCTTGATTAAAGTTACCAGAATTGTAAAACATTCCTGACATATTGATTACATTACTTACATCCCAGTCACTAATATCTTGATTAAACTTCATAGGACACCCTGAAGATGATCCAAACATATAGCCCATATCAGTCACCTTACTTACATCCCAGTCTCCTATATTCTGATTAAAAGATCTTGCCTGTTTAAACATGCTATACATATTAACACTCTCATCTTCACCTATATTCTCACCAAAACCGTCCCAACCTAAAGGCTTCCCTCCATTATTAAATCCCTCTGTATAATGAAAGAACCAACGAAAATCTGCAACCTTACTGATATCCCAGTTACTAATATCCTGATTAAACCTAGGCGACGCTTCAAACATACCTATTGCATCACCCACTATATGAGGAACGTCATTTGAATCGAGAGGGAGACTGAAGTTATTTGATACTCCCGCAAAGGTATACCTATTGTTGATAAACTGGGAACTTCCAAAACTTTTCACCCTTACCAAGTAATGGCTAGAGTTGTATACTGGAGTTCGGTTTCCCTGTCCAGGGTTAACCATAGGATCTCCCCAGCTTCCATCATCCCAATCTCCAGTAAGTTCATAGGGCTCATCTTCTGGTCTATCTCCATCAATATCACCAAACCGTAGGTCTCCATAAATAGTAATATCTACAGGGGTACCTCCTAAAACTGAGTCATAGGAGTGTATAGCATCACTCGCTCTGGTAACAGAGGTAGTCTCTGACCCATCACCCCAATCAACAATAAGATCGTATTTATCACCCTCTGTGCGAAGAGGAAGTGTAAAATCATCAATCCCTCCAACTGGAAGCATATAGGTGAGGACCATAGGTGCATATATGGAGACCCTAAAAGTTGCAACATCTCCCTTATTAGCAACTGCTTGAACAACAACATCACCAGCAGCCTCCCCTGTAATGATACAAATATTGCTAGACTCCCCTGTTCTCAAGGAAGCACAACCTTGCTCCATAGATAGAATACTCCATCTGATATCATCAGGATCACCCTCTTTAAGAGGATTTCTATACTTTACGGCAAGCTCTATACTCCCGCCCTGAAGCACACGGGCCCCTCCACTCACCGGTTCAATAGATATACTTCGATCCGATGGCTCCGCAACCTGCCTGCACGATACTATTATGCTGACTGATAGGATTAAGGTAAATAAGATAGCTCGTTTGATATAATTCGTTTTCATAGAGTATTCTCCCAAAAAGTATATAGAATATTCTACCAAAAAAAATTATGAGTAATAACTCAATTTTATAAAAAAGAAAATAAATTCAAATAATATATTACAACTCAACTTAACATACGTGTACTAGTTCGATCTTTTTTTCACAATATATGAGTTATTTACTCTTTTTCTTTTTTGAAATGGAGTACCCACGAATCTCTAAAGCGTTCCCTAACTCCTCTGCATGTTGTATTGATGAAATTAACAGAGGAATGATTGTAGCAGTAAGATGTTTAAGTCTCTGTAAAAAAGATTCACTCCCAAAACCACGGGATCTTCGAGCATCTCCTATCCTCTGAAATTCCCCAAGAAAAACCGGTATAAAACGTAGGGCAATAGAGAATGCTAAGGCACCATCCTTCACAGGGAATCCGATAATAGCCAAAGGCTTACCAACTGTTTCTATTCCCTTTGCTAGTGCTATGGGAGAGGTTGTCATGGTGAGTATAAGGGAGAGTCCTGTTAAGATAATCAGCCTGAGAGTAACACGCGCAATAATAAGAAGTGTTTGGTCATATATGGGAAAACCAAATAGAGTAAAAAGAACAGCCCCTTCCTTCACCATAAAAAATTGAAGAACTCCTAAGAATAGGATAAACCAAAGAAGAGGTTTCATGCTTCGAAAAAAGTTCCCTAGTCCAACTTTTGAGAGGATTACAGTTACAACCATTGCAAAAGCAATAACACCTAAAAGAGTAAAACTCTTTGTAATAAATACTGTTACCACCAATACAAGAAAGATAAGAAACTTCCACACCGATGGAACTTTATGAATAAGAGACTCTCTGGGTACAAAGGATCCTAACTTCATAATTTTAACTCCTTTGCCAACTCACCCACCCAACTATCCAGTGCCATGGGAGCACCACTCTGAGGTATAGTAAAACTTCTGCCAACCCGCTCTTCTAGGGAGCGTAAGAATGCAATATGTCCAGGAAGCACCATATGAGCAGTTGTTAGAAGCTGCTTATCTTGTAGGATATTGTGAGATGAGTCATCCGCAATAATACGCCCCCCATCCATAATAATAATTCTATCTACCCTATCCCACAAATCCTCCATACTGTTAGATATAATTACGGTGGTCATTCCCCGCTCCTGCTCCTCTTCTAAGAGAGAGAATAACTCTATACGACTTTGTGGGTCTAGTCCAATGGTTGGCTCATCTAGTACCAGCACCGATGGCTCCACCGCAAGGATTCCTGCAAGGGCAACCTTTCTTGCTTCTCCCCCACTGAGATGAAGAGGAGATCGCTCAGCTAAATCTCGGGAAAGATAGAGTCTATCAAGAAGGTCAAAAGTGAGCTTCTCCGCTTTTTCTTCGGTATACCCATAGTTTTTTAACCCATTAACAATATCGTGTAGAACCGTTTTTCCAAAAAGCTGCTCCCTAGGAAACTGAAAAAGATACCCAACTTTCCTGTGTAGTTCATGCACTATTTTTCTCTGAGCCTTTCTTTCTCTATATCCATGGGCGGCTGTGAGCGTAACTCCATCTACCGTCACACTCCCCTTTGTAGGAGTTAGGAGTCCGTTCATATGTTTTGCTAGCGTGGTCTTACCAGATCCATTCCTTCCAATAATTCCAACTCGCTCTCCCCTCTGAATGGTGAGACTTAAATCTACCAAAAGAGGTTTTGCTTCACGACTTTGATCATAGGAAAAGCTGATTGACTCTATAACAATTGACATACAGCCTCCGCTAGCTTTTCAGCCGAAAAACCCTCAGGAACAGAGTACCCTCGCTTTTTCCAACTCTTTGTAAGAGTCACTATGGGTGGAGGAGTAATATCAAAATCCTCTGCTCTTTCATAGTACAACTCCAGAGGTGTCATATCTCCAACAATTGAACCTCTATCAAGAACAATTACCCGTTCTGCATGGGAAACAAGCAGAGGATCATGGGATATAGTAATGAGGGTAAAATCCTTTTTAAGACGCTCTATAATCTGTATCATCCGTTCTTTCATCCATGGATCAACCATAGAGGCAACCTCATCTAAAATAAGAATTTTTGGTTGAAGAACCAACATGCCTGCCAGTGCAACAATCTGCTTTTGTCCTCCAGAAAGGGTCTCTATAAATCGAGACCGCAAGCTGGTAATATCTAGAGAATCAAGCACCTCTGCAATTCTCTGGTCCTGAATATCTTGAGGGATCCCATAATTCTCTAACCCGTACCGTAGATCCTCATCTACAACACTCCCAACAAGTTGATTATCAGGATTCTGAAATACCATTCCAACTGTTGCACTGAGGAATTCTCCAGAACTACTGTGATTCTCTTGGATAACACAATCCCCCACCTTAGGCTGCAATAGACCTGCCATAATACGACCTAAGGTAGACTTCCCTGATCCGTTTTTCCCCACAATAGCCAAAGATTCTCCTTGGGCTATTGATAGAGAAATATTCTGTAATATTGGAGCATCCTTTTGAATATGAAATCCAATATTTCGAAGTTCTAGGATCGGAGAAGTACGGGAATCCATCTAATCATCAAGCTCCATAAGACGGGAGTTCTTCAATCTCATATGAATAATACCGTAAACAATTGATATAATAACACCTTTTATGAAATTAAAGGGTCCATAGATAGATACAACCCACTTGGTGTATACAGGCTTGTCATCCATCATATCAAGAATGAATCCAATTTCGTTAAGCCGTGCAAAAAATGGGGTGATCCAGAAATAGTTGAGTACCACCATAACCACAGAAAGTGTTAGAGTCCCCACTAGAGAGCCTATGACAAGAGAGAGAATTACACCCTTTGTACCTGCAAGTTTTTTGTATATAAACCATACAGGAAAAGCGTATGATAGGGATGCAATAACCGCCGTTAGTTCCCCTACTCCTCCTGTAGTACTTCCCTGAATAAGAAACTGTAAAAGACTTTTTAAGAGTGCAACAGCGATCCCTACAGAAGGGCCCCCTGCAAAGAATCCAAAAAGCACAATTACCTCAGAGAGGTCTATTTTAAGAAATCCAGCGAGAGGCCACGGAATTGCCGCTAACATCACCAGAAACCCTAGAGCTCCAAGAATACCCATAAGGGCTATCTTTTTTGCCTGTCCATTCATACTCATCCTCCTAAGGAGAGGCTGAGGGAAGTACACATGTACACGGATATTTCGACCTGAATTGGTCTTAAAATCTCTTCCCATCCAGACTGTACTGTCGGTCACGGAGTTTCACCGTATCTGCCCAGAAGGGCTTGTGGACTATAACCACCGGTCGGGAGTTTCACCCTGCCTCAAAGATTTTTTACCAGTATATGAGCTTTTTGGGGAGTTGTCAACTATAAAGATTTCAGAACACCCTTAGAGGTGTAGTGCTTTTTGCCAATCAATATCCCTAAACCAAAAGATGTGGAGCAGGTAGGAGCAAATAGCTATTGGCATTAAAATGGCAAAGGTTATCAAAGACCAATCTATGGTTTGAGATATAATCAAATTGAGCCCCATAAGAAATAGAGTTACCATGAGAAATCCCCACCCAATAATATTTAATCCCTTTCGTCGCACAACACTGGAATAGGCAAATTGGGAGATAAGCACTGCCATAATAAGAGCTGGAACAAGGGACCAGCCAAGAGGGAGTCCACCGAGAAAAAAGTCTAACCCCAGAAGATAAACCCCTACTGCTAAAAATGAACCATTTACAATACTTACCCACCCTCTTCTCAGGTAGATAATGTATATTGCAAGAACCTCAATTACAATGAGTGTCCATAGTTCAATACTACTATTCATATTCCACTCAATGGTACTTTGTTCTAGCAAGTTCAACACAAACTCAAGCAGAAAAAAGAGAGCCAAGGTAATTGTAATACCTACAATAGGCTTTCTAGGCAGGAGAAAAAAAGTCATAAGAGAGAGTGAAATAAAGGAGACAGGAAACATAACATATATAGACCAAGTAATACGACGAGAAACTGCTAAATCAATTGCAAGGGTAATAGCAATTGGCAGTACAAAAATAAAGCCTGTAATAAGCAGACCTAACTTCTGCTTCTCCCGGGTAGTCATTTTTTTATATGTTCTTTGGGGACGTGTTTCTTGGTCAGGGTATAACTGCTCTACAGGAAGTAATGACTCCTCTTCGGCTCCATGTAGTCCAGGAATAGAGGCAATAGAAAATTTACAGAGAGGACAACTCTCCTCTTTACTACTCATTGAAACACCACACTTTGGACAGTAAATCATATATTCTCCTAATTCTCCGAAATTTTTACGGGGATCCCAAGGGATACAAGCTTGCGATAAAATATCTTTTCAAGATCCTTGCTATGAGACATGGAACCAAAAGCTATATTTGTAAGATTTCCACAGGTTGATACGGTACAACCTTTTATTAAGTCACTTGGAGGGAATACAAAGGTAGCCATACTCATATACTCACCCATTGGACCATCCACCTTGATATCTCCTAAATTTGAGAGAGTCATAGTAATAGCACGATGACCCAATGACCGATAAGCTCTCTTAAGAATAATATCTTTTAAAAATCGAGGTAGAACTCGAATATATAGACTTGATTCAGCCTCAACATTTCTACAAATCTGCTGCTTTAAGCTCCTATGATCAATCTCATTCCTCATATACCGCTGAACTCTATCAACTATTTCTTCAAACTTATACCACCCTAGCCTAGGGTCTATTTCGGGCATAACATTTAATACAAAATTTCTCATAGTTTTTGATGGATACAGTTTTCTTAGGTTTATAGGAATATCAATCCTTAGGGGTTTCTGCTTTTTCTCATATTTCGTTAAATCTTGTAAAGAAAAGAGCAGTACCGCAGTTAAAAAAGCACCTATGGTTGCTCCATATGTTTTAGCAACCGATTTAAGGGTGGCCGTTTCTACAAACCCATGGGTAACCAGATACTGTTTCTTAGGAATGCGTCCAGCTTTAGAGAAATGAAAGGCCTTATCCCTTTTAAGTGGTTTTGGAAGGTTTGGTGTATAGTATTGCAGAAAGGAGTCCTCAAACTCCTTTGGGTCAAGTGGTTCATCATCGCAACGAAGAACACTCCCCGTATCTCCCACGTCAATCCCCTGTAATACAAGATACTCTCGCACAACACCAAGTAAAAAATTCAAAGCTCCCGTTCCATCCGTAAGAAAGTGAGAAAACTCTACATGCACTTGGTTGTTAAAGTACAAGACTCTAAGAGGGAGCTGCCCACGTTTTTTCAAAGGAATGTATCGGCAAGGGTAACATGAGTCTTTTTCTACGGGAGGATAAGTTTTTAACTCTTGAAGGTAATACCAGAAAAGCCCACGGCGTAACTGAACTTGATAGTATGGACAACGATCCATCATAAGGTTAACCGCTTGCTGCAGTACCTCTGGGTCTATTGAGCAGGTAAGCCCTACTCCAACCCGTAGCATTGTGGTGTATCGTTTTGTCAGAATGGGGGCAAAAATTTTACCCGCATTATCAAGTCTAAACCATCTGGGGTCACCCAGCTGGTCTAATGCCTTTCTGTCCATAGAGGGCAGTGTACTTCATAGGTCCAACTCTGACAAGGGTTTTCATAAAATTTAAAATAGAAGTTTTAATAGGTATTGACAAGAATAGCGAAATTTATCATTATAGGTGAAGCATTCCCCTTTAGCTCAGCGGTAGAGCGGGTGGCTGTTAACCACTAGGTCGGCAGTTCAAATCTGTCAGGGGGAGACGGGGCTCTTTTGAGCCCCTTTTTTATGCCAAAATCACACAGTAGATAATTATCACTACTCCCCTTACTTCGAGTAGCCGAAGAGCGTATAAAGGGATATACTGTTTCTATGCAAGATATACCTATAAATACAATGGACACATCCAATGCGGTATTAGATATTATCTTTCAAATGAAGATAAACTCCGTAATGAACAGTAGCCTTGTTACCGGCCACCGAGATCAAACCTTAAAAGAGATACAACTTATTATGAAGGAACACGGAATTACGGGTGTTCCTATAACAGATGATAATGATAAAAGATTGTTAGGCATTGTAAGTATGGACGATATTATCAACGCCCTAGAACAGGGGTATATCAATGACAAAGCTCACATCCATATGACACGACAGGTGATTGTACTAGAATCGGATATGCCTCTATCCTTTGCTATCACCTACTTTGATAGGTATAGATTCCATCGATTTCCTGTACTTAATAAACATAAAGAGCTTGTAGGAATTATCTCCTCACGAGATATATCTGCTCACCTACTCCAAGCAATGAACAGAAAGCTGGAACATATAGAGGATCAATATGTAAGAAGGTGTAACATGAGCAGCTCCTCTTCAGACCCTCAGTACATGAGATTTCAAATTATAAAACATGATTTTGAGAATGCTGGTCACGCCTCTACAGAAATAAAGAAAACTCTAAAAAATATGGGAATTGCGTCAAAGATTATTCGTAGAGTTGCCATTGCGACCTATGAACTAGAGATAAACATTGCAGTCCACTCCCGGGGAGGAGAGATTATTGCCCATATACAGGAGGGGTCAGTTGAGATTACTGCTCGTGATATGGGACCAGGAATTCCCTCTATCGAGGATGCTCTCACCGAAGGATTTTCTACGGCAAATGAGTGGATCCGATCTATGGGTTTTGGTGCAGGAATGGGTCTTCCTAATGCAAAAAGAGTGTCCGATGATTTCTCCATATCCTCATCTTCCGAAGGAACGGAAGTACGACTAATAATTCAGCTACATACAGGAGGTACCAATGAAGATTAAGGAATTACAGAAACAGTTAGGCTATGAGAGCCTCAATGAGGTTTCGGATAATCCAGAAATTACAAATTGCTACACATCTGATCTGCTGAGTGATGTAATTGGCAACGCTGAGGAGGACTCTGTCTTTGTGACTATTCAGGCTCATAAAAATAGTATTGCCGTTGCATCTCTTGCAGGAATGCCCGCAATTATCCTGTGCAGTGGAAAAAAACCACTCGACACCATGATAGAGAGTGCTACAGAAGAGGATATAACCGTGTTAACTACAAAGGATAATCAGTTTACCGTATCTTGGAAGGTAGCAAAACTTCTTGGGATATCATAAATGGCATATTTAGCAGACCTTCATAACCACTCATGTCTCAGTCCCTGTGGCTCGTTGGATCTCTCTCCAAAAAGACTTGTGGAAGAGGCTGCTCAGAAAAACATATCCCTATTAGCACTTACGGATCACAACAGCTGGAGAAACCTAGAGACCTTTGGGATCTGCTGTAAAAAGTGGAATATTACGCCAATTTTTGGTATGGAGATAACCTCAGTAGAAGAGGCTCACATACTCGCCCTATTTGGGGATCTTGCAACAGCTATCTCCTACGGGAAAATTATAGAGGACTCTCTTCCTGATGTTCTCCACGACCCATCACGATTTGGAGACCAGGTGTATGTAAATGAGTACGATGAAATCCTTGGGGCTCTTGATAAAACTCTTTTTACCGCATCATCCTTCTCTATTGATGAAATTGTGGAAGATGCTCAATCAATTGGCGGGCTAGTTATCCCTGCCCATATTGATAGACCCGCAATGAGTATCTCTTCTCAGTTGGGCTTCCTTCCAGACCTTCCCTATGCTGCGGTAGAATCAATCTCTCATGAACCTAATATTGATATTAAGGGGAACGCCCTTATTACTGGATCTGATGCACATATGCCAAGGGGTGTTGGGTTACGCCCATTTTTGATAAACCACACCACCCCATCCTTTGAATCTCTCCAAGCAGCTCTAAAAAAAAGAGAGTTTTCTCTCAAAACATGAAAGTAATATTGTAAAAAAAAGAGTTATTTATAGTGGAGGCACTTATGAAAAGGGCTTATGCTATACAAGACTTTGTTAATTCACATAGAAGAATTACTCTCACATTGATTGTATCCTTACTACTTTTAAACAGTTGCCTCGGTTGCCCAGGAACACCAATAGATCTCCTTACTCTTGATATTACCCCTCCAATAGTCCTATCTTCCCAAGTAATAGGTCCAACTACCATAACTATCACCTATTCAGAAAATATTACCCTAAAAAAGAACCCATTGGTTGTTGATAACTCCCTTACAGTCCACAAGTACAATATCAACAA
Source organism: uncultured Spirochaetia bacterium (assembly GCA_964492025.1). Taxonomy (GTDB): domain Bacteria; phylum Spirochaetota; class Spirochaetia; order CAZBHR01; family CAZBHR01; genus CAZBHR01. Next base: position 222,467 of record CAZBHR010000001.1, read on the forward strand.
CACGCTACTAACCGTTGAGTTTCAGGAGGAGATGATTCCAGGAAAGTCCTACCACATAGAAGTTGTGGCTTATGATACTCACCATAACTCTCTCCATGGGGTTCTTCCCTTTTACGGTTTTAATAACAACCCTCCTAACCTTCTTATTACAGAGTTTACCGTAGAGGGAAATGGAAAGACTAGACCAGAAACGGTAGAAATACTTGCTCTATCCGATGGGAACTTAGCAGGGGTTACTGTAGAGAGCTCAAAATACCAGAACCACCAAAGGTACATATTCCCTCAACTTACCGTAGAAAAGGGAGAGTTTATTCTTCTTCACTACCGAAGCACAGGAGATACTACAGAAATAGATGAAGACTCTCGTAAAGACTCCTCTCAAGCTCCAAACACCCACCCAGAAGCTTGGGATCTATGGATTACAAATAGACAACCTCAACTCTATGAGGATCCCATAAGTGAAGGTTTATCACCCTCAAATGGGGCACTGTCAATTCACACCACCCCAGGAGGATCAATTATAGATGCGGTGATATTTAGTAAAGGAACCTCATCTAGTTACAGCGGATTTGGCTCAGAACAGGTATATGCTCATGCAATAAACATTATGGAACAGGGTGCGTGGGTTTTAGGCGAAACAGGAACAGACCAGATTGCCAGTGGAAACCCTCTGGAACCCAAAGCTATGGAGGTTGCGATTTCCACAAAGGGAAGTACCACCACACGATCAATTGCAAGGATTAATAAAGATAATCTGTGGAAAAATACAGAGAGTCCCGCAGATTGGTATATCACACCAACAGGAGGTGTCTCATTCGGAGAACCAAATATACTACCCATACAATGAGTACTGCCTTATCGATTAAGCTAGCAGCGGCAGTTCTACATAATTTTTACAAGAGGAGATTATATGAATCAACTAAACACATTAATTGTTGAAGGGAACTTAGTGAAGGATCCCGAATCAAAAGAATTAACAAACAGCAAAGTTTGTACCTTTGATATTGGTATAAATCGAAGCTACAAATCTCAGGAGAAGATCCAACAGGAGGTTACCTTTATTCAGGTTGAAGCGTGGGCAGGATTAGGTGAAAGTTGTGCTCAATATCTGAAAAAAGGGCGATCTGTCCGAGTTATTGGACGAATAAAGCAAAACCGCTGGGAAGATGCTGAGGGGAAAAATAGAGACAGGCACATAGTAGTAGCAGAGCATATTGATTTTTTGCAAGGCCCTAAAAAAGATGATACTTCAGGAAAGGAGGATGAAGAAAAAGAAGCTTTGGCAATATAGCTTATAGGGAATATTTCCTTGCAGGAGGGGTTTCTCTAGACAGCCCCTCCTCTTTCCTTTACATTGGCAGTTAAGGAGTGTACCAATGAATAAATCAGATGTTACGGTTATTTCACTGGGTGGATCTATTGTATCACCCAATCAGGTTGATACGGACTTTTTAAAAAAATTTGTTCCCACAATTCGTGAGTGGTTGCAAGAAAAAGATGAAAGAAAAGTTATTATGGTTACCGGAGGTGGAAACCCAGCAAGGGTGTATCAAAGTGCATATAAAGAGCTTACCCCTACCCCTGATCATAACGCATCTGACTGGATTGGTATTGCCGCAACTCGCCTCAATGGAGAACTTATGAGAGCTCTTTTTTCTGACCTTTGCGATAACATGGTGGTAACAGACCCCACCGCACCTTTTGAGTTTACCGGAAAAGTACTTATTGCAGCTGGGTGGAAACCGGGATTTTCTACTGATAATGATGCGGTTGTACTAGCAGAGAGATTTGGGGCAACCCGAGTTCTTAACCTTTCAAACATAGCCTATGTATATACGGCTGATCCAAAAAAAGACCCCACTGCAAAACCAATAGAGAGTATCTCTTGGGAGGATATGCTAAAAATCACAGGAACTGAATGGGTACCTGGAAAACACACTCCCCTTGACCCTGTGGCTGCAAAAAGAGGGTCCGAACTAAACCTTGAGGTAATCACTGCCCTAGGTGGAGATATTGAAAACCTAAAAAATATTCTAAGAGGAAAAGAGTACAAAGGTACAAAGATTGGACCCCAGTAGTTTGTAAACATAGCTCCCCTATGGGGAGTTGATTTTATCCTATTTTTCGGATATAGTGCGTTTCAGTTGCCGGCGTGGTGAAATTGGTAGACACAGTAGATTCAAAATCTGCCGAGCTTTGCTTGTATCGGTTCGAGTCCGATCGCCGGTACTCTAACTAAAAAGGCTAAGTCATTCGACTTAGCCTTTTTTTATGAATAATACTAACATCAATGTGTACAATACTCACACAGTGCTAACTCACTACCCCTGTTGTTTTGTATACAGAAGGAGTCCACCCGCAAGGAGAAGATCTCGTTGTCTCTGGGTGAAATCAGTGCTAAGTGTTATTGATACCCCAGAGGTCTTATTAAGAAGCTCAACCTCAGTAGCTCCATCAGCAATCTGCTCTCGAAGAGAGGGTATCTCTAGTGAATCACCCTGTTGTATATTGGTATAGTCCGCTGGATTCTTAAAGATAAGTGGAATGATTCCAAAATTAAAGAGATTTGCCATGTGAATTCTCTCAATTGATTTAGCTACCACCGCTTGAACTCCCAAGTACCGAGGACAGAGTGCCGCATGTTCTCGGCTTGAACCCTGCCCATAGGACTCCCCTGCTACAATCATATTAGCTAGGTTATTATCTCTATAATCCGAGGACCGTGTAAAAAATTCACCATCCACAGACTCAAATACAAACTCCGCATACTTAGGAATATTTGATCTATACTTTAATCTTGCACCGGCAGGCATAATATGGTCGGTGGTAATATTATCTCCTACCTTGATAGTAGCAACCCCATTCATACTCTCTACAAGAGGGGCACTCTCTGGAGGATTCCCAATATTTGGACCTCGCAGAATCTCCACATTTGGGTTTATAGATGGTTGAATAAACATAGAGTCGTCTAATAAAAACTTCTCTGGCATAGAGATCGGATTTTTGGGAAGGTAGGAGTTCCCATTTTCATCAACCGCTGTTAAGGGGTTTGAAAATACCCCGGTAATCGCTGCAATAGCAGCAACCTCAGGGCTTACAAGATACACCTGTGCAGATAGAGTTCCAGAACGTCCCTCAAAGTTTCTATTGGATGTTCTTAGAGATATTGCATTGGTTCCTGGAGACATGTGGTTCCCTATACAGAATCCACAGGCACTCTCTAAGAGTCGCCCCCCAGCTCCAATGATATCACTCAAATACCCTTCTGAGGTAATCATTTGAAGTACCTGTCGTGAACCTGGAGCTACACCAAGACTTACCCCACTCTTTACCTTCCTTCCACGGAGAATTTCTCCCACCATTCGGAGGTCTCTATAGGATGAATTTGTACAGGAACCAATAAGCACCTGATCAACTTTCATCCCTTCAAGTTCTGAGATAGGAACAATGTTCCCAGGAGAGTGAGGAGCCGATGAAAGAGGCTCAAGGGTAGAGAGATCTATAGTAATAGTTTTATCGTAGGAAGCATCTTTATCAGCAATAATCTCACTCCACGCCTCCCCTCGACCTTGGGCTTCTAAAAACTTTTTAGTCTTTTCATCACTAGGAAAAAGTGATGTTGTTACACCACACTCTGCACCCATATTTGTGATGGTTGCACGATCAGGAACATCAAGATGAGCTAAACCAGACCCGGTATACTCAAATACCGTACCCACGTTCCCTTTGGTTCCAAAGTGTCTAAGAACCTCTAAGATAATATCTTTGGGAGAAACTCCATTGCGTAGTTTTCCCTCTAATCTAATTTCAATAACCCGTGGGGCGGTAATAAAAAAACCACCTCCTCCCATGGCAACAGCAACATCAATTCCACCTGCCCCCATAGAGAACATACAGAGGCCTCCACCTGTTGGAGTGTGTGAGTCTGAACCAATCAAGGTTTTTCCAGGAATTCCAAATCGCTCTAGGTGTAACTGATGGCAGATACCATTTCCAGGAGGAGAGAACACAATTCCATATCGATCTGCAACGGTTTGAAGGTACCGATGGTCATCACTATTTTCAAATCCAACCTGTACCGTATTATGATCTACATAGCTTACAGAGAGCTCTGTTGCTACTCGTTCTATACCCATTGCCTCAAATTGTAAATAAGCCATAGTTCCTGTAGCATCCTGTGTTAAGGTTTGGTCAATAGAAATTTCAATCTCCTCTCCTGGTACAAGGTTCCCAGAGATAAGGTGATTCTCAAGTATTTTGTAAGCTACACTTTTTCCCATAATTATGTTCCTCTCTATAGAATTATTGAAAATAACTATATCATCAATTATCATCTTTGAAAAGTTCCCCTTGCGCTTCTTCCATTCTTAGCTTAGGATAAGAGAGAGGAGTTACAGTATGAAACAGTTATCAGACATAGAAATAGCTCAAAATGCTACAATTCAGGATATTCGAGATATTGCAAAAAAGATAGGCCTAGAAGAGAAGGATCTTTCGCTTTACGGTTCTTACAAAGCAAAAATTACGAAGCCCCTTCCGAGCACCTCAAAAAGAGGCAAACTTGTTCTAGTAACTGCAACAAACCCTACCCCTGCGGGTGAAGGAAAAACCACCACCTCAATCGGGTTAACCGATGCCCTACAGCAACTTGGGAAACGATCAATGGCAGCTCTTAGAGAACCATCATTGGGTCCCGTATTTGGGGTTAAGGGAGGAGCAGCAGGAGGTGGCTACGCTCAGGTAATTCCTATGGAGGATATTAACCTTCACTTTACGGGGGATCTCCACGCTATTGGTGCAGCAAACAATCTCTTAGCAGCAATGATTGATAACCACCTATTTCAGGGTAACTCCTTGCAGATTGATCCACGGAGAGTAACCTGGCGTCGGGCGGTTGATATGAATGATAGACAACTCCGAAATATTGTCAGTGGATTAGGTGGTAAGGCTAACGGATTTACCCGAGAAGATGGGTTTGATATTACCGTTGCCTCTGAAATTATGGCAATTTTTTGTCTCGCTTCAGATTTAGACGATCTAAAAGATAGGGTCGCTCGGATCACAATTGGATACACCTATGAGGGAGCTCCTGTAACAGCGGGACAACTCAAAGCAGAAGGAGCTATTACGGCCCTTTTAAAAGATGCCTTTCAACCAAACCTTGTACAAACATTGGAGGGAACTCCTGTGTGTATCCACGGAGGCCCCTTTGCAAATATAGCCCACGGCTGTAACTCAGTTATTGCAACAAAGACAGCCCTAGCCTATAGCGAAATAGCGGTTACCGAGGCTGGCTTTGGAGCAGACTTGGGGGCAGAGAAATTTTTCAATATTAAGGCTCGAAAAAGTGGGCTCTACCCCGATGTAGTGGTACTCGTAACCACCATTCGCTCAATGAAGTATAATGGTGGAGTATCAAAAAAAGATCTCAATGAACCAAACCCAGAGGCTGTAACAAAAGGATTACCAAATCTCATACAACATATTGAGAATATTACAGGTCACTTTGAGACTCCAGTTGTTGTAGCTATTAATGAATTTCCTACGGATACCCAGAAAGAGCTTGAAATTGTCATCTCAGCTTGTAAGCAAGCTGGAGCTTCAGTAGCACTCTCTCAGGTATGGAAACTTGGAGGAAAAGGTGGAGTAGATCTTGCAAAAGAAGTTCTTGCAACCCTTGAATACTCCAAAGCTAAAACTCCACAAATATACGAAGAAAAAGACTCTCTTACCAGTAAAATTGAAGCGGTAGCCACGAAAATTTATCGTGCAGAGAAGGTAACCTACTCTGCTGCTGCAAAACGCACACTTAAGGAGCTAGAGGAGTTAGGCTTTGGACACCTACCTATCTGTGTGGCAAAAACCCAGTACTCCTTTAGCGATAAGGCAAAATTTCTTGGGGCTCCAAGAGATTTTAGCGTAAAGGTATCCGCAATAACACTCTCCTCAGGAGCTGGGTTTGTTGTTGTTCAAATGGGAAGTATTATGAAGATGCCAGGACTTCCAAAGGTACCATCCGCAGAACTTATCAATGTGACTACCGATGGTACCATTACTGGACTTTTCTAAGGATTGCTAAATACCATACAAAAAGCTTCCAGAACAGCACCTGCCAACCTGGAAGCTTTATGATACAAAACTATGACAACTTACTAAAAACTACTCTCCACATACTGTATGAGTATTGGCCGCATCATTTTTATCATACCCTTCTGTTGAAATGGAGGAAAGGTTGCAAAGGTATCTGCAAAGGTAGAAAGCGATTGATCCTGTGACTCAATAGTGGCAAGAGTATCATAGGCGTATCGCAATAACTCCTCCTCTTGTTCTGGAAAAAGCTCCTCTGCATAAAGAAGAAACTCCTCATACTCAATAAAATCATCCTCGATAACCTGAAGAAGCACTTCATACACCTGATCATCAGTAGGAGCTCTAAGGGCTGCAATAATTTCTTCCTTACTTACAAACTTTGCAACATCCTCTTTAATTGCCTCTTCTGAATAGCCAGTATCCTCAAAGAGTTCTGGCTCAGAAACAACCTGCGTAGTCACTTCTTCCTGAGGCGTGGTGACCTCTTGAGTAGCTGTATCCTCTGGTACAAAGGAGTCCTCAGGTAGCACACCTATTGTAGGAGACTCCCCTCTTTTCATTGTTTCAAGACTTCGAAGGAGCTCACTCTTTACAACAGGCAAAAGAACAGCAACCATTTGATCAGACACCGTATATCCGTTCAAGAGTACATCTAAGGGAGGCATAGTATCCGGAAGAAGAGGCTCGGTAAAACGGTCTAAATCCTCTGGAGTAACAGCTCCTAAGTCTACTTGGCTCCCGAGGTAAGAGATAAGCTCACTTCGGTTAATTGGGTCATCTCCAAAGTAAGAGAACCCATCCATAACCATACGGGGAGTTACCTGTTTAAGAATATATTCCATTTCATCATACTCAATATTGCTATTTTCATAGGCCTCTAACATAGCTTGACCAATTTGTTCACTCTGCTCCTCTGGAAGGGTGTATTGAGAGGCAACAACCTCTCCTATCACATGAGGGAAAAAGAAGTACATCACCGCAAGAGTCCCTCCCAGAAATAGAAGAATGAGGAGTATTGACAGCACTATTTTTTTACATAAAGAAATTTTCATACCTCCTAAGTATACTCATTATCACAGCTATTTCCTAGGGGCTACGGTTTTTAGGTTGTAATTTACACAGGATTTTAGTACTATTCAGCCATGAAAATTGCCGTAGGATTAAGTGGTGGAGTGGACTCATCTGTAGCTGCTGCACTATTACAAGAAGCTGGACACGACGTTGTTGGTATCACTATGAGCCATACTCCCCCTGGAACTCCTGTTCTCACAGACAAGCCCTGTTGCTTTGGTGGTGATGAGGCAGAGGAGCATGAGTGCATAGAGAAACTCTGCGAACAGCTCGGAATTGAACACCATATTATTGACCTCTCCGAAGAGTACGAGAAAGCTGTTCTCGACTACTTTAAGGAGACCTACAAACAGGGAAAAACACCAAACCCCTGTATTAGATGTAACAGGTATCTTAAGTTTGGTCTCTTGGTAGACACCTTTGCAAAAAGTGTTGAGTTTGATTACTTTGCAACTGGCCATTACGCTCGTATACGAAAAGGTCCTGAGGGGTATCAACTCCTTAGAGCAAAACACTTAGAGAAAGATCAAAGCTACTTTCTTTCTCAGTTACAACAGCACCACTTAGCAAGGTCAATGTTCCCCTTAGGAGAGCTTACTAAGGATGAGGTTCGAAGTATTGCAAAGAAGTATAATCTTGTAAGTGCCACAAGAACAGAGAGCCAAGACTTTTATGCTGGAGACTACACAGAACTTTTTGATGACAAGGGTGAGCCCGGAGATATTGTAGATACATCAGGAAAGGTTCTTGGGAAACACCAAGGAATTATTCGGTACACCGTTGGTCAACGAAGAGGACTCGGAATTGGAGCTGCCCACCCTCTTTATGTTATTAAGATAGATGCAGAAAAGAACCAAGTAGTTGTAGGACCCAAGGATGAGCTGTTCCACCAAACAATTGAGGTTGATCGGGTAAACTGGATTGGATTTACTCCGCCATCAGATGAGTTTGAGGTAACCGCAAGGATTCGTTTAGGACATAAGGATACCCCTGCAATAGTTCGTAAGAAAAGTGATGATATTTGGGAAGTAACATTTCACACACCCCTAGGAGGTGTGGCACCAGGACAGGCAGCAGTATTCTATCAGGATGAACAGGTACTTGGTGGTGGGGAAATTCTCGTAAGAGATTAACGTTGCCCCACCGTAATTCCACCGACACGCTCCACCTGCCAACCACTCTTAGGAGAGTGACTTATAATGGTAAGGTGGGTGTTGTCTATCACAAAACGATTTTCTATGATCATAGGAATATGAAGCACATATCGTAAAGCCATAGAGATTAAACCTCCATGGGTTACAAGAAGAATATCTTCTCCACTATGGAGTGCCACAAGATCATTAAAACACTCTTTTACACGGTTTAAAAGATGCTCACGGCTCTCTCCTTTTGGAATAACAAACCCCGGTTGCTCTCGATTCATCTTTACTTCATGAGGAAACTTTTGGGATATCTCTTTTCTGGTAAACCCTTCAAAGATACCAAAGTTTCTCTCCTTCAGCCTTTCATCCAATCGGAAAGTCTTTCCAAGCTTATCCCCTATAAGGGTTGCCGTTTCGGTAGCACGATGAATAGGACTAGAGTACATCTCAGCAAAGGGTACATCCAAAGCAAGAAGAGACTCCCCCATATAGGAAGCCTGCAATTTGCCTCGCTCAGTAAGAGGACTATCCGTAACACCCTGAATTCGACCTGCCCTATTCCACTCTGTCTCACCGTGTCGAATAAGAAACAGTCGTGTAACCGAAGATTCTACCATATTATTTATGCCCAACCTTAGACTGACACTCAATACACTTTATTGCATAAGGAACAGCCTCTAACCGAGGATGAGGAATTTTTTTTGAACAACCTAAACAGGTTCCATAGGTTCCATTCTTAATTCGTATTAATGCGGAGTCAATAAGACGAAGCTGTTTCATCTCATAGGCACTAAACACTTCCAATTGAGCCCTATCTGTATCCTCTGTAGCAACATCTACAGGGTCTCGCTGATGACTCTGTAAAAGTGCAGCTACCTCATCATGATCTGATAATACTCTCTTTGCAATTGATGCTTTCATATCGAGTAACACTTTTTCCATCTTGGCGGCAAACCGCTTTTCCATACGCTCAAGCTCCTTTAAATAACACCGCATATCATACCATGGAACCCGTAAAAGTCAATACCTAAAACCAGAGTGCCAGCCTTTCAAGCTGAATTAGAAAAATATTACAAAGATACCACTATACAAAAGAAATTTTTATAAGTATCTTTATAGAGAAGCTGGGAATCACACCATAGCGATGGTACTCAATGAAAGGCATTCCAGAAATAGGACGAAAGGGACTCATCTGTACTTCTCGGAGAAACTTTCTTCCCTCCCTCATATGATATACTATCCCTCTCATACTTTTCTATGGAAGATAGAACCTGTTGAAAAGGATGAGTGTATCTATGAACGAAAATAAACAGTATCAAACTATGAAAAAGCTGACAAGGGAAAAAAGTCTAACATCGCACCCCCTACTCACTCTCTGGAGCATACTCCCAATCAATAACAAAAATCTTATCTACCGGAGCTTGTACAACCTTTGCAATTCGTAGCGCAAGCTCCAAAGAGGCGTTGTATTGACCAGTTTCTAACCGAAGAACAGTTTCTCGGCGAGCATCAACAATCTCAGCCAATTCAGCTTGCGTGAGTCCTGCTTTTTTTCTATATACTCTTAAGTGACTTGTAATCAAACAGTGTCTCCTCTAAAAATGCTTACAAGGCGAAGAGTTCGTCTCGGACGACTTTGAATGCTGTCGTCTGCATATGATTACTGAGTTTCGTATCGATGTAGTAACACCCCATATAAGATTACAAATAACGCAATCATCAGGTTGATACTTATGGTAAACAGATCGTATTTTAATTCAATAGAGAGGAAAGAGAAACCAGCTCCTCCCAAAAGAACTCTATATGCAATATAGGTTAACCCTCCAGCAGTACAGGCACTATGAGCTAGTGCTTTCTTTTCATTTAAAACAAATCGCTCATCCCTCTTTACATTACGATATTTTCCAAACCAATAAAACCCAAAGAACCCAAAAGAAGCAAAATTACTTAAAAACCTTGAGTTATGTACCCCTTGAACAAAAAGCTCGTATACCCCGATAAAACCTAAAAAACCAAGAATCCCAAAAATCGCAAACCAAGCACTAGGATAACGCCATTCCCCTTTTCTTAACTTCATACAATTCCTCCTGCAATCTAACTATTACTAAAAAATACTTGCCTTAATCTTATAAAATCAATAACCCGTACCACACCAGTTTCCTGTGACGTCTTTACACAAAACATCACAGGAAGAACCTAAACTTATAAGGAGGACTCTTGTGTATTTAAGAGATATCTTTGCACTCCCTATACAAGGACTACAAGACAAATGGCTGTCTTGGGCGACTCATCAATGTTATCGCCTCCATTTGTATCCAACCTATGCAAGGCAAGCATATCGGTAAACACCCCCCAATAAAATGTTAAATGTTCACCACCTATTTTTAGTGTATCACATATTTTTTCAATGTCAAGTAACAATTTTTAGATTTGTGAAAAATCTGGTACGGTTTATTGCCCTTCTCACAACCTCTCCCTGCTTTCTGCCCCCAAGGGGTGTCAATTAACTTGACAACTGGGGCACTCCTTACCCTTCCTTATAAAATGAGAAAAATATTACAAAGATACCACTATACAAAAGAAATTTTTATAAGTATCTTTATAGAGAAGCTGGGAGTTTCAAAATATGTGAGGTATTGACGATTTCAACAAAATCTCTATACTAACATCTATACAATTACCATAATCAAAGGGAGGAATTATATGTCCATTACACCACTAGGAGATAGAGTACTTATTAAAACCGAAGAGCTAGAAGAGAAAACCGTAGGGGGTATTTTTATTCCCCAAACAGCTCAAGAGAAAACTCAATCTGGTACGGTTGTAGCAATTGGAGATGATAAAGATGCTATTACTGTAAAAGTTGGTCAAAAGGTTATGTATGATAAGTACGCAGGTACTCAAGTTGCCATTGATGGTGCTGACCACCTTATTCTTCATATGGGAGATATTCTTGCTATTGTAAAGTAAGGAAATCAAACTCAGGAGGCGACCTTAGGGTCGCTTTTTTTATGCCCTATAGCAACTCTAACCTATCTACCCTAGTATTACAGGATGGAAGATCCCTAATAAAAAGTGATCCGTATCCTTTGGTTACAATACGGGAGTCTAAGATTGCCACGGTTCCACTATCCTGATCATTTCGAATCAACCTTCCAAAACCCTGTCGCAATTTAAGAATTGCTTGTGGTAAAAAATAGTACCCAAAGGGGTGATGCCCTTCTTTAGTAATTTTTTCTGAACGAGCACGATGAATAGGTGTTGAAGGAACTGCAAAGGGAAGCTTAGTAATAATAAGAAGTTTCAAGGAGTCTCCAGGAATATCTACCCCCTCCCAAAAAGATGAGGTAGCAAAAAGTATAGAGGGCTCTTGCTTGAACTGCTGAATTAGAGAAAACCTATCAGAATCTCCCTGCTTAAGAATTGGTTTGCTGTACCCTCTGTCAACACACTTCTCATACATGCGATGCAACATTGCGTAGGAGGTAAAAAGCACAAGAACCCCTCCCTCCTCTCGGGAGATAAGACGGTCTAATGTTTTCAGTAAAAATGGAATATACTGTGAATCACTTTGATCTGGAGTATCCGTAGGAATAAGAAGATCAACCTGCTCTTTATATAAAAAGGGTGATGCAAAATGGTAGGTGTTTATCTTTTTCTGACACTTTTCATGAAGACCAACCTGGCGAAACCAGAAATCAAAAGAGTCCTGAACTCTTAGGGTTGCAGACACACAGGTGGTAGAACCCTCCCAATGAAACACTCTCTCTCGAAGAATTTCAGAGATATCAATAGGTGTATAAAAGAGTGTGGCCCCTGCCTCCTCTCTACGTATCCACGCAACCCAGTAGTCTCGCTCCTCTTCGAAATGGATAAACCGCTGTGCAAGCTCACTATAGGAGGACACCTGATCAATAATAGCGTTCCACTCTAAAATTTCTCGAGACTCCTCTATGTCCTTTGGAAGATCTACCACTGCTTTGAACATGGTTCGTTGTAACATTCGTCCACTCTCAGAAAACTGTGTAAGAAGATCAAACAGTGTGGCAAGAATATCTTGGGAGAGATCAGAAAAAGACCGTTCTATGGTAGTATCACTATCGTTATAGAAAGGGAGAATCCCTTGAATATACCCCTCAATATTTTGCAGAGCCCGATATAACTCCCAAATAAGCTCTGGAATATCCTCTAACATGGACTTTTTTGGTACTATCTGTTCAAGGGTCCTAAGAAGTGATCCCTTACGCTTATCACGAATACCGTAGACCCTACGGAAGGTTCTTATAAGCTGACCTCGAGAGAGACTCTCGGTAAAAAGAGATATTCCACTCTCCTCCATATTATGGGCTTCGTCAAAAATAATGTGATGGTAATTTGGAATAATAACACCACGATTATCCTCATCTGATGAGATAATATCTGCAAAAAGAAGATGGTTATTTACTACTATAAGAGAGGATTTTTCTGCCCGTTCTTTTGCTTTCATAAAAAAACAACTCTCCCCATGACCACACCGTTTACCTAAGCAGAGAGCTCCATCAGAACAGACCATATCCCATAGAGATGGGGAAACCTGAAATGGTACTGATGAGTAACTCCCATCCTCTGTCTGCCCTGACCAGTCCATGAGCTTCTTAAAGGATTCACCAAAGAGCATATCCCCTTGTCGTACTTCATCAACCAACCGAGACTTACAAAGGTAGTTTCCTCTTCCCTTAAGAAGAGCGTACTGAACAGATGCTCCAAGCACCTTAAGAACAAAGGGGATATCCTTTTCCACCAGCTGCTGTTGAAGGTGTATTGTTGCGGTAGATACCACAACCCTATCTTTAGGGTTATCTAAAATCCAATGAATTGCGGGAACCAGATAACCAAAAGATTTTCCAATACCCGTACCACCCTCAATAACTGCAATCTCCCGTTGATTAAAAGCCTCTGCAACACCCTCTGCCATCTCAACCTGCCCATCTCGGACTTGATAGTTAGGGATATTTTTTGCAAACTCACCCTGCTGGGAGAATCGTGAAACTACTTTCCAGGTATCAATAGCTCCCATAGCTGTCTAACTTCCGGTGAAGAGTTTTTCTTGATATATCAAGGAGTTCCGCAGCCTTTGACTTATTCCCCTTACAATTCTCTAAAGTTTTAAGAATAAGCTCCCTCTCCGCATCGGCAAGAGATGTTCCTGAGGCAATGGTAATACCCTCTCTTTCAATTTGAGATTCACGGGTTAGGGAGAAGTCACTGGGCCCTAAAGTTTTTCCTTTTGCAAATACCACAGCACTCTCTATAACATTACGGAGTTCTCGAATATTCCCAGGCCAGTGGTATGCGGTGAGTCGATTAATGCCTTCTTTGGTAATATGGGTAATATCCTTTCCCATATCCTGGGCAAACTCTTTCAGGAAGTGCTCTGCAAGAAGAGGGACATCATCCATCCTCTCACGTAAAGGAGGTACATGGATATGAACCACATTGAGACGGTAAAAGAGATCCTCCCGAAACCGTCCAGCAGCAACCTCTTCTTCTAAGTTTTTATTGGTAGCAGAGACAAGTCGAATATCAATAGGAAGCTCCTTTGCTCCCCCTACTCGCTCAAGGGTTCGCTCTTGGAGAACTCGTAAAATCTTCACCTGAACTGCGTTGTTAATCTCCCCTATTTCATCAAGGAAGATAGTGCCCCCATCGGCTCGCTCAAAACGACCAATTTTCTGATGTAATGCCCCAGTAAAAGATCCCTTTTCATGCCCAAAGAGTTCACTCTCTAAAAGACTTTCAGAGAGTGCAGCACAGTGAACTTTTACAAATGGTCCATCCTTACGAGGAGAGCTCTGATGAATAGCATCGGCAACTAGCTCCTTACCAACTCCACTCTCTCCAGTAATAAGTACAGAGCTCTTGGTAATAGCAACACTCCGAACCTTCTCTAATATCTCATCCATAATGGAGCTCTGTGCTAGAATTTTAGATCCAAACCGTGCTTCCTTGAGTTGCTTTACTTCCTCTTTTAATGATTGATTCTCCTCAATAAGCCTACTGGCTCCTAAGGCTCTATCTACCATAAGAGCAAGACGGTCTAAATTCACAGGTTTTGTAATGAAGTCGTAGGCACCATGTTGCATACAGGTTACCGCTGTTTCTATGGTTCCATGTCCTGTTAATACAATAACGGGAAGTCTCGGATAGGCACTGCTCACCTGCTTAAGAAGATCAATGCCTCCCATATTTGGCATTCGTATATCGGAGATCACAAGATCAAAATGCTCTTGGTTGATTCTATTCCAACCCTCTTGCCCATCCTGGGCAACCGCCGTTTCATACCCCTCTTGCTGCAGTGCAGTACTGAGGCCTAATCGAATATTTTTTTCATCATCAACAATAAGAATTTTATTTGTCATAGGTTATCACTCCCAATGAGTGCCACATCTCCTGTAGGAACAGGGAATGAGCAGGTTATTGTAGTTCCACGGGTAGAAGAATCAACAGAGATATTTCCTCCATGCTCCTGGACAATTTTATACACCATAGTAAGTCCAAGCCCTGTACCGGTATCACGTGTGGTATAATATGGTTCGAAAATCTTATCAATAACATCAGGTAAGATTCCTTTCCCCGTGTCACTTACCATAATTTGATACTCCTGTCCCTTCTCTTGGGTGGTTATGGTGATAAGTCTTGGAGACTCAATTGCTGCAATACTGTTCTGAAGAAGATTTAACAAGAGGTGCTTGAATAGTCGAACATCTAACTCTATAGAGGGAAGACCCTTACCAAACCGCTTTCTAATCCGAATATGTTCCTTCTCAAACTCCGGTTGTAAAAAGTTTAACACCTCCTCACACACCTCTTGAGGGTCTACCGTCTCTAACTCTAGGGTTATAGGACGAACAGCAAAAAGAAAGTCTACCACAGTTTTATTCAGTCTACTCAGCTCATCTTCTAATACAGAAACATAGGATAACCCTGGATCATCAGAAAGGCTTCCCTTTGTCTCCAGCTCTCTTTTCATAAGTTGCACATAAATACCCATAGCACCAAGAGGGTTTTTTATCTCATGGGCAACACCAGCAACCATGGTAGTAAGAGAAGCTAAGCTCTCAGCTCGCCTAAGCCGAACATGCTGCATTTTCTGTTCAGTTATATCGGTGCACATAATAATAGACCCAACTATCCGTTTAGCCTCTACCAAAGGGGTTATATCAAAGGAGAGTGTTCTGGTAGCTCCTCTATGTCCTAAGGTAATCTCTCGATGTAATAGATTAGACTCAGACTGGAGAGTATCTTTTACTATGGTACTAATATCTTTATCTGCAATGACCTCCCAAACTAAGGAACCCTGAATATCTCCTGTGGTGAAGGGAAGAAACCGTTTAGCAGGATCATTAATAAACTGAATCTTATGGGATGGATCTAATACAATCACCCCTTGAATAAGAGAGTGCATTGCCTGCTCTAAAACACTCATAGAATGCTCCGCAAGTCTAAGCATAACGACTCCAAAACCAAGGGTAAAGATAGTCGTAATGCCCCTGCTCTATGCTTTGCAGATCTAATAATATCGTAGGCCATTTTTCCCTGCTCAGGAGTAATGTGCTCTGGAATACTTTCAAGAATCCCTTTTTGGAGGATATGTATATACGCAGAAAACGCCTCTTCGTTATGTACATGATCAATAAGAGAGTTCATCTCTTCGATTCCCCATAACTGGGTTGAGTAAAGAGTCTTAAGGTATACATCAGCCAATCCATGTAAACTCACCGTATCAATACCCCCAAGAATAAGAGCAAAATCTTGAAGTGATTCTACCTCACTCCCCTGCACAAAAACCTCTTTAAGAATGAGCTCTTGTTCCCGTTTCCTGTATGGGGGAATTGTGATATGTCGTACCCGAGAAAGAATTGTTGCAATAACTCCAGACCGGTTAGTGCCAAGAAGGAAAAACCGTAAATAACTTGGTGGTTCTTCTATAATTTTAAGAAGCCCATTGGCTACCGCTGGAGAAACTTCATCAATTCCTTCTAAAATAACAACCTTATACTCCCCTTGGGGTGCTTCTCGAATCCAACTCTCCATATTACGAATCATTCCAATGGTAAGAGACCTTTGTTTCATCTCTTTACAGAGCTGATCCGCCTTTTTTATAATACCACGAACAAAGGTTTCTACCTTTTTCCCTTGTGGAACTGTATGAGTTGTCTCTTGATTAAAAAGAAGCTCCCCTATTTCAATAGCAATACCTAGGGGCTTTTTATACTTTCCCTCAGATGAATCATACAGAAAGGGTGACCACCGAGACAAAAGAGTTTTTACCGCACGGACAAATCCCACATAATGGTCTGTTGAAGGATCCTTCATAAAGGCATCTCCCGTACCGTGAATATGAGCCATAAAGTCTCGATTACCAAGTATTAATAGGTCAGGAGAACCTAGGGTATCACTCGAAATACACTGTTTGCACGTACACCCACTCTCTTTACTAAGACAAAAAAGCTCTCTTGCACACTCTAGGGCGGTAGTCATTTTGCCAGACCACCGAGGACCAGTAAATAGTGTGGCGGGAGGAAGATTTCCTACGCCAGCGAGAGGGTTCTCTCTCCTGTAGAGTGTAACCATAGAAATATCCTAAAACTTTATGAGTCCAGCGAGAAAGCTAAAAACACTCACAACTCCGTTATAATACCCTGAAAAGTAGGGAAAAATGGTACTTCCATTAAGAAGTCGGACACTCCACTCCCTCATAGGACTCTGCTCATTTAATGAAAAAATGTCCTCTATACTCTCAAGGGAAAGAATATCCTGTACTGATAAAGAGTTTTCGGGAAATGATTGTAGGGCAAAGAGAATAAGACATACAATGAGACTTCCTACAAAAAGGCCTACCAAGCCACCTAAAAAGATATCTAATACTCCAAGCTGTATCGCATCAAACACCTTCTTAAATGCAGAAAATAACCATTTAATAAGAAGATAGGACACCGCAAAAATACTGACAAAGGAGAGACCATTTAACCACCAACTTGGGTTGTCTCCAGGAAGAAAGTCTGCAAACTTTGCAAAGGGAGAGATACTACCCAAAAACTCTCCAAGGGGTGCAGAAAACAGAACCGCAATAATTAAACCGAGGGGAATCCCCACTAAGGTAGTGATCTGCTTTGAAAAACCTCTTACCAATCCATTAATAAACGAAAGTCCGAGGATAACTATAATAACAATATCTAAACCATTCACACATATGCTCCTATTATTTCTGCTATTTTATCAGCACTATCAATATTACACAACCCAACAGCGGCGGACCTCATACGATCCTGTTTATCCCTGTCTTTCAGGAGTTTTTCTAGGGTATTCAGGAGTTCCCCAGAGGACACATCACCTCCGCCCATAGTAATAACAGCTCCACGGCTGGCAAAAAGCTCCGCATTTCGAACCTGATCACCCCGAGAGTTTTGGGTGCCTAAGGGAATAACTACCGCAATTTTCCGAAGGATTCCAACCTCCCAAAGAGACCCTGCCCCCCCTCTGCATATTACAAAGTCCGCAGCTCCAAGAATATCTCCATAGTCCTCATGAAAATAGGGGGCACTCACATAACCATCTCGGTCTGAGGGAATATATCCAGTATCTCCCATTTGGTGAACTACAAAAAAATGCTCTAGTAGGTCATCAAGGATCTCCTGAATGAGTGTATTAATCTGACCAGCCCCTAAACTACCACCAGAAACAAGGAGTATGGGCTTATCATCTCTCACTCCAAGGCGTTCACGTCCCCTCTGAGCGTTTCCCTGAAAAATTGCTTGTCTTTGAGGATTCCCTGTAACAACAACCTCTGCATTCTTAATGGTTATTCCATAATTTTCATAGGGCACACAGAGAACTTTTGAAAATCGCATGTTAATTTTTGTTGCTAGCCCAGGGTCTATATCGGATTCATGACTAATAACAGGAATTCTTAATAATTTGGCAGCAATCACCGGTGGTACAGATACAAACCCACCCTTAGAAAAGAGTACATGAGGCCGAGTTTTACGTAAAATCCGTAAAGAGGAAAATAGTCCTCCAATAATGCGAAACATATCGGGTATAGTTTTGAGGGAGAAGTATCGTCGTAATTTTCCTGTTGGGATTGAGTAGTATGGAATTCCTTCCCTCTCTACTATTCCCCTCTCCATCCCTTGTGATGATCCAATCCAAAAGATATCGCACTCTGGATCTTTTTGTAACTTTTCTACTACCGCTAAGGCTGGATACACATGTCCACCTGTTCCACCTCCAGTAATAGCTACTTTATATCTCTTCATAGCAAGGAATTATACCAAATAGCAGAGAGAATGTCAGTGGAAAAAATAGATGAATTAAAATTTAACGAGATAGAACTTCGGTGCATAAGGGTATCACCTCTCAGAGATACCCCTATACACCCATATAATATATGTTTTTACTGATTTAAAATAATCTGTAAAGTCCGTCGAATAGGCTCTGCAGCCCCCCAGAGAAGCTGATCTCCTACGGTAAAGGCAGAAAGATACTCTGGTCCCATATGCATCTTTCTCATACGACCTATTGGAACATTAAGCGTACCGGACACGGCGGTTGGGGTGAGACGATCTAGAGTATCTGCTTTATTATTATTAACAACATCTACCCAAGAGTTTGAGGATGCAATGATTTGCTCTATATCAGTAAGCGGAACATCCTTTTTCAACTTAAGTGTAAGCCCCTGACTGTGACATCTCATAGCTCCAACACGAACACAAACTCCATCTACTGGTATTGGTGTTGAGTTTCCTAAAATTTTATTGGTCTCTACAAAACCTTTCCACTCCTCTTTTGTTTGACCAAGGTCCACCGCTTTATCAATCCAAGGAATAAGACTCCCTGCCAGTGGAACGCCAAATAAATCAACAGGAAAGGAACCTCCCCTCATAGTAGAAATAATCTGTCTATCAATATCAAGAATCGTAGCAGCGGGATCTTCTAAAAGATTCCCAGCAGTATCATGAAACATACCCATCTGAGCAATTAGCTCTCGCATATTTTGGGCACCTCCACCAGAGGCAGCTTGGTAAGTCATAGAAGATACCCATTCTACGAGGTTCTCACGAAACAGTCCACCAATAGCCATAAGCATAAGGCTAACCGTACAGTTACCCCCAATATAGTTTTTCACTCCCCGCTCTAACCCTGAGGTAATAACATCTAAGTTCACTGGATCTAATACAATAATTGCAGAGCTATCCATACGCAATGTTGATGCAGCATCAATCCAATATCCATCCCACCCTGAATCCCGTAGCTTTCCGTACATTTCAGAGGTATAATCTCCTCCTTGGCAGGAGACTAGGATATCCATCTCTCTGAGATGGTCCATATCAAAGGCATCATATAAATGAGGATTCTGTACTCCAGGAAATTGTGGAGCAACACCACCAATCTGGGAGGTACTGAAAAAAGTAGGCTCACATGTCGAAAAGTCACCCTCTGCAACCATTCGCTCCATTAAAACAGACCCAACCATACCACGCCATCCGACAATCCCTACTCTCTTCATCACTTCCTCCTTAATATATATTGAGCCCATAGTAACGAATTTTTTCTTTCGTGTGAACCTATTTTGCTAACAAAAAGTTATTTTATTAACAAAATGTTTTAAAATGACCATAAAGGGGTGAGAAAAAATAAAAAAACTCCTTGTAATTAGTGGAAGAGATATTTATACTTGTACTAGGCTGTTATAGAAAACAGACAGGAGGCATGCATGATAAGTGCTAAAAACCTTTTTTTTACCTACCGCAGTGGACGGGGAGTTTTTGATATAAACTTCTCTATTTCTGAAGGAGAGGTATTTGGATTTCTCGGACCAAATGGAGCAGGTAAAACCACAACCATTCGTACCCTATTGGGATTTTTAAAACCGAAGATGGGTGAAGCTACTATTAACGGGTATAGCTGCTGGGAAAAGCACCATAAAACAAATCAATCTATTGGGTACCTTCCTGGGGAAGCTGCATATTTAGAAAATATGACAGGTCTTCAGTACCTTAAATATGTACAAGATCTTCAAGGTGGTCGACGCCTATCAAATAAAAGACGAGATGATCTCATAGAACGCTTCTCTCTTGAGCCTGGTATGAAAATAAAAAGAATGTCTAAGGGTAATAAGCAAAAGATAGGCATAGTTGCCGCCTTTATGCACGACCCTGCAGTATACATATTAGATGAGCCTACAAGCGGACTAGACCCTCTCATGCAACACTCTTTTGTGGAGCTTGTGAAGGAGGAGCGACAAAGAGGAAAAACTATGCTCATATCTTCTCACCTGTTTGAGGAAATTGATAGAACCTCTGACCGCGTTGGGATTATTCGAGATGGTAAAATTGTACTCATGGAAGATATCTCTGTAATGAAAGAGAAACAGCAAGCTATTATCCACGCAGAACTTCGTAGCGAGGAAGATGTCAAAAAATTACAAAAAGCAAGAAACCTAACAGTTACTGTTATGGAAGATAGAAAAGTTGCCATTGAGTTTCAAGGAGACTACGCTTACGCACTCTCTCGATTATCCGTATGTAATGTGGTTGAGATGTCTATTACAGAACCCTCTTTGGAGGATATCTTTTTCCGGTATTATCAGAAGGAGGCAATTAATGAATAGTACGATAATGAGAATAAACATAAGAGAGAATCGACTCTTTTTTATTATATTTGTGGCGATTCTTATGATGTACGCCTCAATCATATCGAGTATGTATGATCCTGTGACTATTGAATCCATGTACGGGATGCTTGAATCTATGCCAGGATTTGCTTCTGCTGTTGGGTTTAATGTAATACCAACAGATCTTGTATCATTTTTTGGAAATTACCTTTTTCAATTTATCTTTATCATATTTCCTATGATCTATATTGTAATCTTGGGGAATAGACTTGTGGCACGGCATGTGGATAAAGGAAGCTTAGCATCATTCTTATCAACTCCTCTTAAAAGAGGAACCTTTATTCGTACCCAAGCAATTACTATGATATTTTCCACCATAGCTTTAATGCTGATTGCCTGGATTACCCTACTCCTTATATCAAAAAGAATGTATCCAAATCAGTTAGATGTGGAACCCTTTTTAATGCTCTGTGCTGGAGCGATTCTCCTTCTACTCTTCTTAGGTGCTATATCCTTCTTTTTCTCCACCCTCTGTAGTGAAACAAAAACATCTCTCACCTTTGGAGCAGGTATCCCCATAGTGTTCTTTCTTATGGATATGATAGGGAGAGTTGGTGACAAATTTTCATTCTTTACAAAACTCACCCCCTTTGGGCTATTTAGCATCTCCTCAATCCTTGCAGGAGAATCTCAAACAGTTCCATTTATTATTCTAGGTGGAGGAACCCTACTCCTCTATGTTCTCAGTTTTATAATCTTCAAACGAAAAAATTTAGTTATGTAATACAAGTTCATACCATATAAAAAAGCCCGTGACTCTCATCACGGGCTTTTCTTTTACACAAAATTTATTATAAGGATTATTCCTCTAAAGCAGAAACAGCTTCAAGGTGACCCAAAATAATATCGGAACAGGTGTTTTTCTCAAACCGTACAATTTTCATCTCACGCGCTGCATTTTCCGCAGAGTCTGAAGCGTGGGCGGTATTTACCATAACGTCGGTTCCAAACTCACGTCGAATAGTTCCTCCTGGTGCTTCTAATGGGTTTGTAGGCCCAAGCACCTCTCTAATTTTGGAAACCGCATTTTCACCCTCATAAATAAGTACCATACACTTTTGTAGTCCTGGTTTATCGTATTCCGATGGATCAAATAGATCAGGTCGTCTCCCTGTCATAAACTCTACAATTTGGTAAAACTGATCCTTTGCAACCTCTACCCCAAAGGAGTCAATTAAACTTTGACGAACCTCTGGCGATACGGGAATATTAAATTTTTTGGAAAGGTAGTCCGCAGCTTTCTCTCCAAAACGAGGGCTCAGTTTGTTTTTCAAAGCGTCCTCTACGGGACCGTAAAACTCAAGAGCTTCGTTTAGGGTCATCCTAAGCACCTTTGTACCAATAATTCTTAACCCAGTTCGGCTGAACATATCAATGATGGTACCAGGCCTAGAACTTGCGTATTTCCAGTTATCAGGTTTAATAATAACTAGGGTTCTTTCAATTTTCTTAGGGTCTGGGTAGGTAATATTCTCAACAATCGTAGGCTGATCTTTCATAAAATCACCGAGTAATTTAAGAATAGCACTTCCCGTATCTTTATACTTAGGAGTTAAAATACCTGGCTCAAAGTATACTACCCTATCTCTATCACTTGGATCAAGAACAAAGTCCCCATAGGTATCTCTGATAGTCTCACCAGTGTAGTCCCATAAAGAGTACTCACCCTGATACAAAGAACCGGCAACCTGTGCCAACTTTTCGTGGGCTCGGTCACCCTTAAATAAAAGAACCAATACACGGTGTTTTCGTCCACCACTGGGTCCTAATCCACGAACAATATAATCTCGTAACAACTTAGCAGCACGGGGATTTCGTTCCTTGCTGGTTTCCCAAACAATGTTTGCATAATTCTGGGCAAACTCTTCTGTGGGAGCTATCATTTGAGCTCCAACCAATTCCAGGTCAATCTGGGAAAGTAGTCGTGATAATACACCACCAATTCGACTTTTTGCAATCGTATAGGGTGTAATAATGAGATAAGAGAGATCTGTCTGCATGTGATGCCCCTCCAAAGGCTTTCCCATGTTACCGAATTCACCTTCATAAGGTCAATATAAAAAGAGTGACAACCGACAGAGTAAGTGATATAATATGAGTCATGAGTAGGATACAATTTGATATTACCCCATTTCAACAACTTATGAATAAAAGAATCAAGGAGATTCTTCTTGTCTGTAGCGATTACGATATCTTTATGTTAGAGGAAGATGGACGTATAGAGGAAGAGCTCTTTGAAGAGTACTCATCATTGGGGCTTACAAGTCCTCCAAAAATTGTACGAACATCTAATGGGGAAAATGCCTTTGCCCTTCTAAAGGAGAATCATTTTGACCTTGTTATTACCATGCTTAATCTGGGAGAGACCGGTGTAGTAGATCTAGCAGAGGAGATTCGTCAGGTATACCCAAAACAACCAATTGTTGTTCTCTCCCCTATGATTCCAACAGAGATTACGATGAAACGGTTACATATGGCAACTTCAGAGCACTTTCAAGGAAGTAAAGTAAACCACTTTTTTACGTGGCAGGGGAACTCAAATATCCTTTTAGCCATGGTAAAGCTTCTTGAAGATGAGATGAACGCTCCCTACGATGTAGAGGAGTTTGGGGTGCAAACAATTATTCTTGTAGAGGACTCTGTTCGGTACTACTCAATGTATCTGCCTATGATGTATAGAGTACTCATTAAACAGGCAAGATCTCTGATGAATGAGGGGCTTACCAAGTGGGAACGGGCTCTTAGACTGCGAAGCCGTCCAAAAATTCTTCTTGCTCGAAACTACGAAGAGGCACTCAATCTATATGATAGGTATAAAAACAACCTTCTAGGGATTGTTTCTGATATATCATACTTTCAGAATGGACAGAGAAACAATGAAGCGGGTATTCAGCTTGCTACATATATCCGAAAAGAGAACAAAGAGCTCCCTATCCTTCTGCAATCATCTAATGAAAACCATAGGGCTGCTGCTGAACAGTGCGAAGCATCATTCTTGTACAAAAAATCAAAGAGACTTTTACGAGAGCTTGCTTCCTTTATTGAACAAAACTTTGGGTTTGGACCATTTATCTTTCGCAATCCAAAAACAGGAGCCCCTATTGCTGAAGCAGAAACCCTAAGAGATTTACAGCACACTCTAAAAACTATTGATATATCCTCATTCCGATACCATGTAAGCAATCACCATATTTCGCGATGGCTTAAAGCGAGAGCTCTCTTCTCTCTGGCAAAGTATATTAGAAATACGGGATTAGACAGAACTCCCGATGCAGAGGACTTGAGAACCCTTCTTGTGAATGCTATTAGGGAGTACCGAGTTCAGGAGAGTCGAGGGAAAATTGCCCACTTTTCTAGGGACCACTTTGATGAGGCCCTATCTTTCTCTCGTATTGGATATGGATCATTAGGCGGAAAAGGACGGGGACTCGCCTTTATAGATAACCAGTTATCAAACTCCCCTATTCACAATGAGTTTTCCAACATCTCTATAGGCATACCCAAAACCGTGGTAATTACTACCGACCAATTTGACTCCTTTATTCAGCAAAACCGTCTCTATTCAGAACACCTTGACCAGCTTACGGATAGTGAAATTCTAGAAAAATTTCGCCAAGGAGTACTCCCTCAAGACCTTATTGAGGATATGGGTCACCTTATTTCTATGGTAGAAGGGCCTTTAGCGGTTCGGTCGTCAAGCCTTCTAGAGGACTCCTATATGCAACCATTTGCAGGAATCTACGATACAAAAATTATCCCAAACAACGAAGAGCAGCGTGAGGATAGACTCCAAAGACTCCTCACTGCTATTAAAGAGGTGTACGCATCTACCTTCTTCAAGGAGAGCCGAGAGTACCTGATTGCAACAAACCATGTGCCAGAAGAGGAAAAAATGGCGGTTATTGTGCAAAGTGCTACGGCAAAACAGTATGATACTATTGCCTATCCTGCAATCTCTGGTGTGGCTCGCTCAATCAACTACTATCCTATGGATCATGAGCAGCCGGAAGATGGAATTGCCTATATAGCCTTTGGTTTTGGAAAGGCCATTGTAGAGGGCGAACGAGGCTTTCGATTTTCTCCTGCTAACCCAAAAAGAGCTTTGCAGCTTACCGATATACAAGAGGCCCTACGCACCACACAAAAGGAGTTTTATGCTCTTGATATGAGCAATCAGCAAGATACGGTTCAGCATGATGGTGCATTGATAGCAATTCCCATAGATAAGGCTCCTGTTGACCCAGCCCTCGGTAGTGTGGCATCCAGTTATGACCCCTATAGTGGGCAGTTAAGAGATGGGATTATGCCAAAAACTCAGAGGGTACTCACCTTTGCGGGAGTTCTTAAATACGAGGTATTTCCTCTGGCAAAGATTCTTCAAAAAGCCCTTGAGTTTGGCCGAGCCAAGATGAACACCCATGTTGAGATTGAGTTCTCTGTTCAAATTGACCCTAAGGAGATGAGGTTTAATTTTCTTCAACTCCGTCCAATCATGTCCGATGATCAGCGAGGAACTGTAGAGATTCCCTCTTATATAGACCCAACAAATCTTATTACCCGTTCTCAAAGAAGCATGGGTAATGGAACGTACAGATCCCAACACATTGTATTTGTGAACCCCACAACATTTGATCCTGCTCATACAAAGGGTATGGCTGAAACCATAGGCAAGATAAATGAACAGCTCCTAAATGAAGGGTACATACTTATTGCCCCTGGCCGATTGGGCTCAAGAGATCCATGGCTTGGAATACCGTGTACATGGGGTCAGATAAGAGGTGCTGCGGTAATTGTAGAACTTCAGTATAAGGGGTTTCATATTGAGGCAAGCCAAGGAACACACTTTTTCCAAAATCTAACCTCCATGCGAAGAGGATATATGACTGTTGATATGGAAGCTTCTGATGAAACACTCTCTCAAGACACTTTATCAAAGGGAACTGTACTGTTCCAAGATAATTATGTGACCCATATTCAGTTTGATCAGCCTGTAACTGCTCAAATAGATGGGAGAACACGAGAGGGAGTTATCTCCTTATAATACCTTTTCATCAATATCACTTTTCACTGGAGTCATAAAAAAAAGCGTCCTTTTGGACGCTTTTCTCTATAATTAAATTGCCTTACTTCTGGGAGTCCAGAAAATAGTTCCAAAGGGGATCCCTTGGAGGGTCTGCCACAAAGGTAATATTCTCTTTAGTGATAGGATGTGGTATGGTTAAGGCACGGGCATGTAACGCAATTCCCCCACCCCTATTAGAACGGGGTGCTCCATACTTCAAGTCACCCTTAATAGGAAGACCAATAGCCGCAAGCTGCGCCCTAATCTGATGGTGTCGCCCAGTAAGTAGCTCAATCTCTAGGAGGTAATAATGCTGAGAAGCACCAATCACCTTATACGTAAGCTTAGCCTCTTGTCGATCCTTTCCTGGTTTTGTAGTAGCAGTAGACCTATTGGTTGTGGTGTTCCTTTTCAGGTAGTGCACAAGCTCGCCCTTCTCCTGAGGTGGCATCTCTGCAACTACCGCCCAATACACCTTTTTCACCTTTCGTTCAGCAAAGGCCACTGCAACCCGAGAGAGAGCTTTCTCTGTTCGGGTGTATACAACTACACCACTGGTGGGACGATCAAGCCTATGAGGAATGCCTAAAAATACATTTCCTGGCTTTTTGTATTTCTTTTTAAGGTACTCCTTTACCATATCAGAGAGAGGTTGATCCCCTGTCTTATCTCCCTGAACAATTTGTGATGGTAGCTTATTCACTACCACCAAGTGGTTATCTTCATAAAGTACCTCATTAGTAAATGCCATACTTATTGCCCTTTTCCCTTTGGAGTAGATCGTATTACACTAATTTTCATAGATTGAACAATCTTGTTGGAGAGCCTCACTCCTCCTGCTTTCACACCCTTTACAAGGTATTTATCAGAAGTAAATCGCTCTTCAGTCTTTCTCATCCCAGGAGTTTTTTTGTACTTGAGAATAATTGCCAAATTCTCCTGTGCAGACACCTTTACCAGCTTCCCTTCTGGGGGTACCAAGTTGTACTCTTTATTAAGAATATACTGACTGATGGCACACCGTTTTATGTACATACAACCATTCTCTTTGTTTAAATAAAGAATAGTAAGTACATGATTTGCGAGAATCTCCTTATCAGCAATACAGGAAAGGGCTAAACTCTTATCAACAAAAAGTACATCAGGAAGGTCAGTAACATAATAGGTTCCATCACTTCGCACAATAAGAATTCTATCGTACTGTGACGCTTTGTACAGCTCAACAGCTTGATCACTTTTTACATTATGCCCTAAATATCCTGTTGATTTATCATACTTTACAGATAAGTCTCGTATTGCCACTTGTCGAGCTTCAATCTTATCAAAAGATCCCATCTCTGTTTTACGTACAAACTCTGTAGCAACATCTTTTCTTAGGTTTGTAAGGAACCCTAGTGCGTACTTAACAATGTTTGCAAGATGTTTTCGAATCTCTTCAATTCGAGCATTAATCTCCTCAATCTCTTTTTTCGCTTTCTCTATATCATAAAGAGAGATTCTCCGTATTGGAATTTTTAAGAGACGCTCAATATCCTCATCATCTAGGGGACGGAGAAGCTCAGCTGCAAATGGCTCAAACCCTTTATACACCGTAGCAACTACTCCATCTCGAGTTTTCTCTTTTTCGATTCTCTTATAGATACCCTCTTCAATAAATATTCTCTCTAAGGTACGGGCGTGCAGACGATCTAAGAGGTGCTGCAACTCATTTTCCAGCTCACGAGTAAGTACATCTACTAACTGAGTGGCATGATGCTTAATAACCTCAGTAACAGTCATAACTGCAGGAAGTCCATCTCTAATTACCAGAAGATTTACAGAGATACTTGCTTCACAATCGGTAAACGCATAAAGAGCATCAGCAAGATCGGTTACAGAAACTCCATTTTCTGGAATAACCTCAATATTTACATCCTCTGTGGTAAAATCGTTTATCTTCTTGATTTTTACTTTTTTTCGCTTTGCAGCACTCTCAATAGAGGTAATAAGGGATTCAGTTGTAACACCGTAGGGAACTTCCTGAATAATAACTTTTTTAGGGTCACTAAGATCCATCTTTGCCCGAACAGAAACCTTTCCCAATCCATCCTTATACTCGGAAACATCCATATGCCCACCGGTAGGAAAATCAGGAAATAGCTGAAAGGATTTCTTTTTAAGTACAGCAGATACCGCATCAATAACTTCAACAATATTGTGGGGCAAGATTTTTGTTGCCATTCCTACGGCAATACCCTCTGCACCTTGAATAATAACCAATGGAAGTTTTGCAGGGAACGCAACTGGCTCATTATTTCTTCCATCGTAGGACTCTGTCCACTCCGTAAGCTCAGGGTTAAAGAGAATTCTCTTTGCAAATGGTCTAATCCGACACTCAATATATCGTGCTGCAGATGCTTCATCTCCCGTAAGAATGTTACCAAAGTTTCCCTGCTTATCAATAAAGAGTTCCTTATTAGCTAACACAACAAGGGCAGAGTAAATAGAAGCGTCTCCGTGGGGGTGGTACTTCATACAGTGCCCTACAACATTGGCTACCTTGTGAAACTTTCCATCGTCCATCTCAAAGAGCGAGTGTAAAATTCTTCGTTGAACCGGTTTCATTCCATCAATAAGTTCAGGAATGGCTCGATCCTTAATAACGTAAGAAGCGTACTCTAAAAAATTTTCTTTATATAGTTTTTTAACGTATGCCATTAAATTAAGTTCTCCATAATAAAGTCACGTCGATCAGGGGTGTTCTTACCCATGTAAAAGCTTAACACCTGATCAATCTCTTTCAAAGACTGTACATCTACAGGAAGAAGCTTTATATCTTCCCCGATAAACTGTCCAAACTCCTTAGGAGATATCTCCCCTAATCCCTTAAATCGTGTAACCTCAGACCCCCGAAGTGCCGCCATTGCATCATCTCGCTCAGCAATAGAGTAACAGTACCGAGTCTCCTTTTTGTTTCGCACTCGAAATAACGGAGTTTCAAGAATATACACTCTTCCAGCAACAACTAACTCCTCAAAGTAGCAGAGAAAATAGGTTAACAGAAGATTTCGAATATGGAATCCGTCGTTATCCGCATCTGTTGCAATAATAACCTTTCCGTATCGTAGCTTATCAATTCCGTGCTCAATCCCTAAAGCCATCATAACATTGTACAGCTCTTCGTTTTTATAAATAGCGGATTTTGTTTTACCATAGAGATTCTGAGGTTTTCCCTTAAGACTAAAGATGGCTTGAGTCATAACATCTCGAGAGCTTACAAGTGAACCAGATGCAGACTGTCCCTCGGTAAGAAAAATAGAGCTCTCTTCAGCTCGCTCATGCTTATCTCCAAGGTGAATTTTACAATCCTTAAGTTTAGGAATCTTTATACTGATTCGCTTTGCCGCTTCCCTTGCCTCTTTTCGAACAACGTTAAGCTCCTTTCGTAACTTTTCGTTGGTGGCAATCTTGCTTTCTAACTGTTTAGCAATATCAGTGTTCTTCAGAAGAAAGTCTACTACTGCACTCTTTACATCCTTAACAATCCATCCACGAATTTCTGAGTTACCTAGCTTATTCTTTGTCTGACTTTCAAATACAGGATTTTGAAGCTTAATAGATACAGCTCCCGCAATACCCTCTCGAACATCAACACCGTTATAGTTCTTTTTGTAAAACTCATTTACACCCTTTAGAAGCCCTTCACGAAAAGCACTCTCATGGGTTCCACCATCATTGGTGTACTGTCCATTTACAAAGGAGAAGTACGTTTCTCCATAGGTGTTTGTGTGGGTAAAAGCAATCTCAAGTTTTTCACCTTTGTAATGCCCAATATCATATAACTTAATGTCCGCAACTTCACCCTCAAGGAGATCCATAAGTCCATTAGCCGAGTGAAAGGTCTCGCCATTAAAAATAAGTCTGAACCCAGCGTTAAGACATGCGTAGTTCCACATTCGTTGAGCAATAAACTCAAGGTTGTAGTTGTACTCACCAAAGATTTCTGTATCCGCAATAAACTCAACGTAGGTACCGTTCTCTTCGTCCTTAGCGGTCCCCTTCTTCTGGGATAAGAGCTTTCCTTGAGAAAATACAGCCTCTGCATATTTACCATCTCGGTACGCAATTACTTTGAAATGGCTGGATAGAGCATTTACTGCTTTTGTACCAACACCATTCAATCCTACGGAAAACTGAAATACATCGTCGTTGTACTTTGCTCCTGTATTAATAACAGAAACACACTCAACAATTTTCCCTAGGGGAATTCCTCGCCCATAATCACGGATAGTTACTTGTTTATTTTCACCAAGCGTAATATCAAGCTTCTTTCCATGCCCCATGATATACTCATCAATACTGTTATCTACAACCTCTTTAATGAGAATATAAATACCGTCATTGAAGTTATCACCATTACCCAACCTACCGATATACATACCGGTCCTGAGCCGAATATGTTCTAGGGCACTCAGGGTCTGGATTTTACTTTCGTCGTAAACAGCGACTTTTTCTTTTTTACTCGTTTTTGCCATAGCACTGAGAATAACATATTTCTATCATTTGTTCAAATACTTAATACTATGGTAAGATATATTTTTCAATCTTTCTATTTACTTATACAGAAAAGAATTGTATATTGACATATATTTATTTTATGTCAATATACAAGAGTTTAAAGAAGAATTCTTAGGAAATTCTACCGTATATATCACCAATTATTTCAGATAGCTGTTTATCTGGAATACCACAGGTTATAGAGCTACCTCCGCCATAGGAAAGAGCAAAAACTCCATGCTTCTCCATAAGATCTGAGGAGAAAATACCAACAGTGCTAGGAGTTATTCCCTCTCCCACAACAGAAAGAATAGCTACCTTATCCCGAAGAGTTACTCCCTCTACTCCTAGGGAGTTTAACTTTCGTATATCTACTACATCGCCCTTAAGAACAACTGTAAGATCATCTCCACTCTCCACATTGAGAGCAATCTCTCCACATTCAGATAGATACGATAACACCTTATTTCTAAGATTCTTAGATTTATTAAGCATCACATGATGTACGTGTACTGACGTATAACCACCCTCTCCAGCAACACCTACAATAGGCTGAGAACTACAATCTCGGTCTAACATAATATGTGTTCCATGATCCTCAGGGGCATTGGTATTTTTGATATGAATGGGAATTCCTTGGCTTCTCACAGGCTGCACCGCCTCTTCATGAAATACAGAGGCTCCAACTAGAGCCAGTTCCCGTAGCTCTCGAAAGGTCATTTCACTATTGATTTTGGGATTTTTTACTATTCCCGGGTGAGCCATCATGACCCCAGACACATCGGTCCAGTTTTCATAACACTCAGCCTTAACAGAGCGTGCAACAATAGACCCTGTAATATCAGATCCTCCTCGGGAGAATGTTTTGATATTTCCATCAATATCGGAACCATAAAAACCGGGAATTACCGCAAAATCAATACCCTTAAGAGCTTCTGCCATCTGCTTATAGCTGCACTCTTCTACCCTTCCATCATGGGATATCTCAATAATTCCTCGGGGTTCTATGTAAGTTGCACCAAAAAAATCTGCGATAATTTTTCCATTCAGAAACTCACCTCGAGAGGCAGCGTAGTCTCTATTAGCTCCAGCCAACAGATCCTTAGTAATCTCCTCTAAGGCTTGTTCTACCATTTGAGTATCAACACCTAACTCTTTTGCAAGGGTAAGAAACCTTTGGGAAATCTCCGACTCATACTCTTGGTAAGGGAGTTTTTGTTCAATGGCACCTTGCAGTGCGTACAACAGGTCAGTAACTTTTGTATCCTCAGCTGTTCGCTTACCTGGTGCAGAAACAACAATATACGTACGAGAACTATCCTGCTGAATAATCTCTTTTACCTTTTTTATCTGTCCACTATCAGCTAAGGATGATCCTCCAAATTTACAAACCTTCATACTACTCCTCCTATCATGTTTCTATTGATGAAATCATAAAGATTCCTAATACCGGTGTCAAACCCTTAAAGCATAAGAAATTAAGAAGACCTGAGGTTCATCTATATTTTAAGGGATAAAAAGGCATAACTCTTCAAAAAATTGATACCATCCACTCTCTTTGGCGATTCTTAGCATTTTATACCCCTGATCAAAGGAGTATAACTTAAATCTATTAAGATCATAGGGAAAATTCAAAGAGAGCCCATGCAGAGGATTAGTTCCCTGGGAACTAAATATACCCAGAGCTTTATGAGAAATAATTGCCCTATCTAATGCCCCAAGCAGCTCCTCAATAAGGCTGTTTAATGAATTTTCTAGAATATTTGAGTTTTTCAACTCGGTAAAAAAATCCACCATATCAATATACTCATACATAGGTATATTAGAAGTAGCATCAGACACAGGATTAGAACTAGAGGTTTTGTTTTTACGTATATCTTTTATCCCTTTCTTCTTGTCAGCTGGCAAGAGTACAATCTCCTCAACAACTTGGGTAAACAGTGGTATAACCTCACTCTCTAGGAGGTCAAGGGATAAGGCTCCGTAGCTTGTATTCCATGGAGTACTTTCGTAGATACTATAAAAGTGGTCTACCACGTATGCTGCAACCTCATTCAACTCTGCTTCTGGATAGCTGTTGAGATATCGCAATAGATCGGTATACTGATTTCCTCTAACAGAAGTAAGTGTTTGAGAGCCTGTTAGTACATGGGCAACTCCAGAAAGTTCCCACCCTATTTCAAACATCTGCATCAAACAAGCATCCATGTTCAAAATATCAATTTTACCTGCCCCTTTTGCCGGAGTAAGAGCTTCTGCTATTTCATCGGTTAATAACATATCCCATACAGACTGCCCTGTAGTCTGATCTACACCAATACCACGAGTATCAGCTGATCGAGGATACACCCCTGTTCCGTGATTCCAAATAGTAAGGAAGGTTCTTTTTGCTGGATAATTCGTATTACAGAAATCCACAAAATCTGAAAGAGTCTGAGGATCTGACATATCTAACTCACCATAATCTTTAAGAAGCTCTGATATAATAACCTTTGAATTTCTTATATCTCTTTTCACTCTATAAAGTCTTGTTGTAGTCCAATCATCATTAGAGGTATCATATTTCGGAGAACGATCAAAGAGCACAAGAATATTTACTTTTGCGGTAGATCCAATAACCTCCATCTCTTTCAAATCAGCTATTCCATAGGATTCTAGGTTATTATCAGCA
Organism: uncultured Spirochaetia bacterium; assembly: GCA_964492025.1. Taxonomy (GTDB): domain Bacteria; phylum Spirochaetota; class Spirochaetia; order CAZBHR01; family CAZBHR01; genus CAZBHR01. The sequence continues at coordinate 255,754 of CAZBHR010000001.1, forward strand.
GCCATGTACACCAGAAAATTCCACTCAAACTCACCAGATATGGGCATATCAATAGGTGGAGGTGGATCCACTGGGCGACACCCCCAAATAAGAGGTAGCATTATAACAAGTACAAGCAGAATGCGTTTCATACATATAGTATGATTTATGAGGAGTGAAAAGTCAATCTGAGAGGAGAAGTTCTGAAGAAGATATCTCTTGTGTATAAAAGCAGTAGAGATTTTTTTCATTTCTTGTAACATAAGAGATATTAGGGTATATTATAAACAATGATTGATATGAAGCAGAGCTTAGCTCTTAGGCAGAAGCAAAAATTAACGCCTCAACTCATTCAAACTATGGGTCTTATTGCTCAAAATAGTATTGAGTTACAGGAGTATATTGCCCATGCTATAGAGTCAAACCCCGCACTTCGTATTCAAAATAGTAAAAGTGAATCCTTTGATGAACTCACCTCAAAAGATGCACAATCCCACACGCACGAGCTGGATGATTACGCATATACTAGTTACCAACCATCAAAAGAGTCTCTCCACCATCAGATTATTGAGGGAACTCTGAGTCAAGCAGAGTCGTTGCAAGACCACCTGCTCATGCAACTTCATATGCAACAACTCACTCCAGAGGAGCTTGCTCTGGGAGATACGATTATTCAGAACCTTGATGACCACGGTTTTCATAGAGAGCCCCTACATCTGATTGTTTCAGAACATCTTAACCATAAAGTGGAAAAGCTTCTTTTTATTATTCAAAGACTAGACCCTGTGGGAACCGGAGTTACCGATGTACAGGAGTCTTTAGAGGTGCAAGCAAAAGAGTTTGGTCTATCAGATTTAGCAGTAACCCTTATACAGGAACACCTCTATGATATCCACATGGGAAACCTTGATAAAACTGCAAAGGAACTCGATATACCTCTTCAAGAGCTAGATTTGGCAATTGTGGAGATTCAGCAGCTTACCCCCTACCCTGGGATTGAGTTCTTTAAGGGATCTACAAATTATGTAGCCCCAGACTTAGAGGTTCTAAGAGAGGGAGAAAAGCTTTCACTGATTCTTCGGGATGATCAAATTCCCTCTATTGAGCTAGATCCTGACTTCTTAGTGCTATCTGAAGAGACTGAAGATAAGGATACCTCTACCTACATAAAAAAACAGATCTCCGAAGCGGAGCAACTTATGCAGATGATAGACCTGAGAAACATCTCTCTCATGAAGGTGGGAGGGGAACTCCTAGAAAAGCAACAACAGTTTTTTTTACAAGGAACAAAACATCTTGTAGCACTCACACAAAAAGAGGTTGCAGAGAGCTTGGACCTCAGTGATTCTACTATATCAAGAATTGCGAATGGGAAGTATATCCAAACAGAGTGGGGACTATTCCCTATCAAATACTTCTTTACTAGTAGCCTGACACACAATACAAACCAAGGAGAAAAAAGCTTATCAAGAGAGAGTATAAAAGTGATTATCTCCGAAATTATTGAAGAACAGGATGGAAAGAAGAGACTTTCCGACGAAAAAATAAGAACGGCTCTTCAGGCTAAGGGAATTACCATAGCCCGAAGAACCGTCGCAAAATATCGAAATGAATTAGCTATTGAATCTTCATTTGACAGACACTAGTCTTGGTAGTGTCCTTCAAGTGAATCGCTATGCTTTCCATGATGCTCTTGTAACTTATCCTTCACCTTTCGAAGCTTTCCCTCATACTTATCAAACACCTGCTCAATTGCAGGGTATAACTCATGAGCATCCGCAGAAACCACGATATCATTTTTACCATCTATATGACTCTTAATCTCCACACTGTACCCGTGAGACTCTTTTGTAATTGTCATGTTTCGCTGACGTACAAAACTTCTTGCGAACTCAACTCGCTGACTCTTCTTCTCAATAAAATCCTTAGTTGTATCTGTAACATGGTAGTGAACACCGGTAATAGTTATTTCCATACATCCTCCCTTTTATATTATAATATAAGGATACTCGGAGCTTTCAGTTTTGTCAATTAAAATATGAATAATATGTTCTTGAAATAGTGTGCTACCATGAAGAACTATATGACACATTCAGAAACTCCCTACTTACATACATGAAAGGTTTCATCCCTATAAGAGACAGAGTCTCTCACAAATAAAAAAAGGGACACCCTAAAGGTGCCCCTTAACTCTGTTTACAACTCATATTGAACCTTACCTCCTAAGAATATTCGAATATCCTTAATATCTTGGGATTCAAAATTACTTATACCTGCCATAGGGTACTTACCTACAACATACACAGTAAAAACAAAGTCAGAAATCTGAACAGAGAGTCCAGCCTCTCCTACCGCATCAAGGTAAATTCCTTTTAGGGTAAACTGATCATTACTATCATAGTACCCAGATGCTCCAACTCCAATAAAAGGGCCAAAAAGACCTTTTCCTGTTAAACCCGTGGTGAGCCGACCTTCAAAAAATGATCCACTTCCCACCTCATACAGTACGGTTGTTGAGAGATACAAAGGTCCATAGAGGAAGGCCGCAACCCCTCCAATGGTAGCACTCTCAAAACTATCACCTCCTAGGGTGAAAGACTCATCCAGAATCTTTGTGGACTCAGCGGCAACTCCAAGTCGAAAATTATAGGACTTAGCGTAAAGACCACTAGATATAAAAACTAAGGCCATAAGAACTATTACAAACTTTTTCATAATACCACCTCCATACCCTTATTATACAGCACCTAACTGAGCTGCCGTCAAGTCGGATTTTATGAAAAATTGAAAATAGTAAAAGTTATATTTTTCACAGCTACCTAAGATTTTCTGGGTTTAGGCAATCAAGTTCAGGAAGTACAAACCGTCCATCTTTTCGAATCAGCACATCATCAAAGTAGATCTCTCCACCCCCATACTCTTCTGTCTGAATCACCACAAGATCCCAGTGGACAGAAGATCTATTTCCATTATCCGCATTTTCATACGCTTCTCCTGGAGTGAAGTGAAAACTCCCCATAATTTTTTCATCAAAAAGAGTATCCTTCATAGGGTTAAGAATAAAAGGGTTTACACCAATAGCAAACTCCCCTACGTAGCGAGCACCCTCATCGGTATTAAATATTTGGTTAATTCTTTCAGTGTCATTAGCTGTGGCATGTACTATTTTACCATCCTTGAAAGTTAGCTCCACATCTTCGTATGTGAACCCTTGATATACCGCAGGAGTATTGTACCGTATAGTTCCCTGAATAGAGTCTTTTACTGGTGCTGTATAGATCTCTCCATCTGGAATATTAAGCTCCCCTGCACAAATAACTGCGGGAATACCCTTAATAGAAAAGGTAAGGTCTGTTCCCTCTCCTACAATACGTACCTTATCAGTTTTCTCCATGAGAGCTTTAAGAGGCTCCATGGCAGCCCCCATCTTAGAGTAGTCCATAGTACATACATCAAAGTAGAAGTTTTCAAAGCTCTCCAAACTGGTACTAGCAAGTTGTGCCATACTGGCATTGGGGTATCGAAGCACTACCCATCTAGTATGATCAACACGCCTGTTAGTAACAGGCATTCTATGTAGGCTCATATAGTCTTGCATAGTACTACCTGGGATATCTGCCATCTCATTCACGTTAGAAGCACCTCGAATACCTATAAAGCAGTCCATTCTCTTCATCTGATCAAGCTCATACTCCGCAGATCGCCGGAACACCTCGGGATTCCCACCAAGAACTAACTCACGAGAAATTCGTTCGTCCCGTAGCTCTACGTATGGACAGCCCCCAGAGGCGTACACCTCTTTTACCAACTCTCTAGCAAGCTCTCTTGACTCATCTCCAGATATCTCAATAAGTACATTCTCACCTTCCTGAACTTTAAGCGAGTACCGCACTAACACTTTTGCTAGCTCTTTTATACGTGGATCCATTAGAATCTCCTTTTACCCTTATGGGGTTAATAATTTTATTTGATTCTCCCACATAGGGTATAGGGATGTCAACTCTTTTTTTGAGATAAGTTCAAATCCTTTAAAATGGAACCCCGGAGTCATAGTAGTACCAAGAAGTGTCCAAGACCCTAATGGGCGTAATCCTTGTATATACCCAGCGGGAACAACAAACTGAGGAACCTCTCCTTTGGAAAGATTATTTCCCAGTATAATTTCTCTTGGAGTTTCTCCACTCCCCTCTGGTGGAAAGATAGTAAGCACCCCTGGATCTCCAGCATAAAAGTGATACACCTCATCGGCATCTAGTCTATGGGGCAGTGACCAACCTCCTGGCTGATTTGTCATAAGATAGTAAATAGCACTGCCTAAGGATCTTTCGTTCTGCAAAAATCCCTTAACATGCCAAGTCTCTCGATAATATCCCCCTTCATCGGGAAGGGGGATAAGTTGTAGTTTTTTTATAACCTCTTCAGCTGTCAACCTACACTACTCCTTGATCAAGCATAGCATCGGCAACCTTTTTAAATCCAGCAATATTTGCTCCTACCACGTAGTTACCAGCAAGGTTATATCTATCTGAGGCATCTTTTACCTGAAAGTGAATAGTCTTCATAATATCTCGTAGTCGTCCATCAACCTCTTCTCTTGTCCAGTTAAGGTGCTGAGCATTCTGAGCCATCTCTAATCCAGATACCGCAACACCTCCAGCATTAGCAGCCTTACCTGGGCCAAAGAGTAGTTTATTTTCAAGAAAGCAGTCTACACCCTCTGGGGTTGTTGGCATATTAGCTCCCTCAGATACAAGGATACACCCATTCTTCACCAAGGTTTTTGCATCCTCTCCGGATATCTCATTTTGTGTAGCAGAGGGGAATGCACAGTCCGCTGGAATAGACCAAGGGGTCTTTCCTTCAAGATATACAGCTGAACTAAATTTTTCAGCATACTCCTCTATTCTGCCTCTCTCTTTGTTTTTGAGCTGTTTTACAAAATCAAGCTTTTCTCGAGTAATACCATCTTTATCGTAGATAGTTCCTCCAGAATCAGAGAATGTTAAGCAGGTTCCCCCAAGATCTAAGATTTTTTCTGCAGTATACTGGGCCACATTTCCAGAACCAGAAATAAGACACCTCTTACCTTCCATTGACTGGCCTCTCGTAGCGAGCATCTCCTGAGCAAAGTATACACAACCGTACCCAGTTGCCTCTGGTCGTATGAGAGAGCCACCCCAGTTAAGCCCTTTTCCTGTGAGAACTCCTGTGAATTCGTTAGTAATTTTTTTATACTGCCCAAAAAGGTATCCTATCTCTCTTCCCCCTACTCCGATATCTCCAGCTGGAACATCAGTATGAGCCCCTATATGTCGGTATAACTCATTCATAAAGGATTGACAAAACCGCATAACCTCACGGTCACTCTTGCCCTTAGGGTTAAAGTCAGAACCTCCCTTACCTCCTCCCATAGGAAGGGTTGTTAAACTGTTCTTGAAGGTTTGCTCAAAGGCTAAAAACTTAAGAATGCTTAAGTTTACCGAAGGATGGAATCGTAAGCCTCCCTTATATGGGCCTATGGCACTATTCATCTCTACACGGTACCCTCTCGCTACATGGACATTACCGTTATCGCTTATCCATGGAACTCTAAACATGATCACTCGTTCAGGCTCAACAAGTCGTTCCAATACTTGGTATTCCAAGTATTTTGGGTGACGATCAATTACAACTTCCAAAGATTCAATAACTTCATCTACCGCTTGAATAAACTCCCTTTCATGGGTGCTTTTCTCGTGAATTCTGTTAAGAACCTTGTTTACATAATCACTTGCATTCATAATGTCTCCTTCTCTTTTTGTTTCTATGTATAATAATCTTCCTGTATAATCTATATCAGGATCTTTACTTTTTGCCTAGTAGGCATAAACACTTTTTTTCAGTATGATAGCTCCATGAGCGAACAAAAGGGTTCTTTTTTAGGAACAGAAAAATTATCATCACTTTTATTTAAACTGTCATTACCAGCTATCGTTGCAATGGTAGTAAACTCTCTTTACAATGTAGTAGACCGAATTTTTGTAGGCCAAGGTGTTGGAGCCTTAGCTATTGGAGCCCTCTCTATCACCTTCCCTATCCAGCTCTTTATTGGAGCCGTTGGTATTGGTATGGGAGCTGGGTGTGCCTCTCTTGTATCCCGTAGTTTGGGGTCAAATGACACGGATACGGCCCGAAAAACCATAGGAACAGGAATATCAGTACTTACCATTCTTTCAGCTATCATGATGCTGGTACTTCTTATATTCCCTGACCAAGTACTTATATTTTTGGGAGCTACCGAAGAACTCCTCCCCTATAGTAGGGAGTACCTAGATATTATTGTTTGGGGTGTTCCTTTTATCTGTCTCGGTATGTTAGGAAATAATGTACTACGATCTGAGGGACGTGCTAAAGCTGCAATGGCTAGCCTTTTAATTGGTGCTGTAGGTAATATCATTTTAGATCCTATATTTATTTTCACCTTTGACATGGGTATTAAAGGTGCTGCTCTAGCAACCCTACTTAGCCGAATTCTATCTGGCGTGTGGGTTATGGTTGTTCTTCAGAAAGGTTCTAAACCTCTTAAGTTACATGAATATGCAATTAATCTTGGCATACTGAAAGAGACCTCTCTCATTGGTCTAGCCTCCTTTATTCAGCAAGCAGGTATGAGCATTGTTACGATTGTGGTAAACAACCTACTCCGTGCTTTTGGTACCAATACTGATATTATTATTTATGGTATTTCGCAAACCTTTCTTATGTTTTTAGTTATGCCTGCTATAGGTATTGCACAGGGATTCCAGCCTGTAGCAGGATTCAACTATGGAGCACAGAAGTACCATAGACTACGGGAAGTGTGTAAGCTTGGGCTAAAATGGATGTTCACTATTACCTTAGCATTCTGGCTTTTTGCGATAATTTTCCCATCCATTTTTATTAAGATGTTTGTTTCAGAGGCTTCTGTAGTAACCCAAGGAACTCCAGTACTCAGAACCATGGTTGCCGCATTTATTCTTGTCCCTTTAAATATTTTAGGATCCGTATATTTTCAAGCCATTGGAAAACAGGGAGAAGCTTTTTTTCTCAGCCTTTCTCGACAGTTTATTATTCTTATTCCGGTGCTGTTCCTCCTTGGATACGCCATAGGAATTGAGGGAATTTGGTTAGCATTTCCCATAGCAGACTTACTATCTAGTATTCTCACTGGAACCCTATTTTATAAAAATATCAAGAGCCTTCCCTATGAAGACTCCTGTGAGTAAGACATGTTTAATGATACGATAAACTTAAAGCATGAACTTTTAAGAAAATCGATTCACCTCACCTCTCTTTTGACTATACCAATAATGTACTTTGGTGGGCGTGTGCTTACGCTCACCCTTATTGGTATAGCAATGATAGTTTTTTTATGTATTGAATATGGAAGGCTCAGACGTGGTTGGCACTGGATAGGAACAGTGATTGTAGAGAATACTGCACGAGGGAAAGAGTCGGATAAACTGATTATTGCACCTCTTGCAATGGCTCTAGGAATAGGTGGAATAATACTGCTTTTTCCAAATGATGCCATTATATACTCCGCCATCTGTGCAGCAGCTTTAGGAGACTCATTTGCAGCAATAGGAGGAAAGATCCTAAAAAATCCTAAAAGAGTAGGACCTAGTCATAAGAGCTATATCGGAGCCTTTTCATGCTTTCTGATATCTACAATATCTGCCTACCTATTTACCCAATCTCTTATACTCTCACTCATTGGAGGAGCGGTTGCAACTATAGTAGAGCTACTCCCCTTAGGAAGTTGGGATAACACCTTAATACCTTTTACCGTAGCTGGAGCCATGAGCTTAGCTCTTTTTGTCCTATAATAGAAACATTTAATACTCCTTCTTAGAACTATCAATCTCTGTTACCATACAACCATCTTTGCTATTTCTCTCTTTTTTAGTATAGTAAAAATATGGAAAAGAGAAACACAGTTTGCATTACGGGAGCATCCTCTGGAATTGGAGCTGCAACAGCACTTTACTTCCTCCAACGAGGCTGGAACGTAGCCGCAACTATGAGGGATGTTCATGGCAATCACGGACTTATTCCCTCGGATCGACTAAAGTTATACACCCTAGATGTGACCAGTGAACCATCAATTGAGATGACCGCACTGCAGATACTCCATGATTGGGGTTCTATTGAAGCGGTAGTGAATAATGCGGGATTTGGAACCATGGGACTCTTTGAGTCTGCAGATTATCAAGACATTACTCGACAGTTTGATGTAAACGTATTTGGACTTATGTCAGTGACAAAGGTGTTTCTCCCCCACTTTCGAAACCAACGAAGAGGGGTATTTATCAATGTCTCATCAGTAGGTGGGCGAGCTGGTTTTCCCATGCATACACTTTATAACAGCTCTAAATTTGCGGTAGAAGGTTTTTCAGAATCCCTCTGGTATGAACTTACACCACTTGGAATTGGGGTAAAACTTGTAGAGCCAGGGAGTGTTGCCACAAACTTTTACGGACCATCCGCAAATATCTTACCCCCTATGGATGATCCACAATGCAAAAAAATGCACAATGTGTGCTCCTTACGTTGTAAAAAATTCCGTACAAAAGGGGCACCTCCTCAGAAAGTTGCTAAAACTATATATAAAGCAGCTACTGGGAGAAAGCAGAAGCTGCGCTACCCTGTTACAGCTGAGGCAAGATGGCTATCTATAGGAATGAGACTTCTTCCTCAAAGATGGATACGAAATATTATTGGAAGAGTATTTTTAGGGTCTGAAGCGGATTTCTCTGAACCCTATTCTACTGATAAAGAGTAGTCCCACAAAAGACCTACATACTAGAGATATTTATACCGGGGAGATCTAAGAAAAAATCCTTATCAAATACCATTGGGGTAGTTTGAAACCCAGGACTAAACTCTCCCCAAATAACTCTTTTTACCGCCTCTAAGGATGAGTGAACCGTATAGCTATAGGGGTCTGGAGTTGTAATAAGAAATTTCACCTCCTCCCCTTTTTCGTTACTTCCAATAATGTAGACAGAGGAGTTTTGCCTACGTCGCTCTTCGTCAGTAGGACCATAGGGCTCTTGCTCTAAACGCTTTGCCAAATACTTTTTTACAAAGGGAAGCTTATAAAAATAGTAACGCCACCCTTTTCCTGCAATCCAACGGGTTAAAGGAGAATCTGAGGGAATGTAGGTGGTGATATTTGAAATACTCGTTGTATAAGCGGTGGTAATAACTGCTCCCCAGGGAACAGATTGCCAACGCTTTCTTGCTCCCTCAAAGGGAGATCTCTCATATCGAGGACGAATAGTGTAGTGAAGCCACCCACCACGTCGCTCTACAATTCCCTTAGATATGCTAGGAATAAAGCTTTTTAATGTCCCTCGAGAAACTCGATCAATACCAGAGATAAAAATTTTTAAACTATCAACATCGGGAAGCATATCTCTTACCATTTGACCAGCGTAGTCCATAAGACTCATCCCAAACCCTACTCCAGGAAGAAGCATTACACCTGAGTCCTTTGCAACAAGATCCAGAGAACTTTGACACATCATAAGAGGAGCCAACTCAAAGGAGAGATCTAAATAGTGAACACGTTTATTTAAACAAGCCTCAATAAGAAGGGGTGCAGTTTGTACGTAGGGTCCTGCAACATTTAAAACCACAGGAACTTCCGTAACCGCATCTTCCATGTTAAGACGATCCTTAAGTGAAAATACCCTATAGGGAACTCCATAGTAGTTAGCAAGGGTGATAAGCTTTGACTCATCTCTTCCCGCTATTATGGGAGACATTCCAAGTTTTACTGCCTGCTCTAATATTAATGAGCCAGTGTAACCAGTAGCTCCATACAAGAGGAACTTGTATTCCATTCCTCACCTCTCCTCTGTTTTCTCCCATAATAGAAGTATTTTCATATTTATGCAAGTGATTCCCTCTCCTCTCTTTGGGCTTGCACTCTCCTCTCTTCCCTGATACAGTATGTGCTGAGGTGAAGCGTGCTTAAAATATCCAATCTCACATATCCAATAACCCCTTCTTTTGGGTTTCAAGATGTATCTCTTCAATTCAAAGGGGGTGAAAAAGTAGCTATCTTAGGAGGTTCCTATTGTGGAAAACAGACACTCACTATGCTCGTTACTGCCCAAAGACACCTGCCTAAAGGGGATTCTCTTATTGAGATAGATGGAGTCCCATGTAAAAGGGACCCAACCTACTTAAGCCAATACGTTCTCATTCCAGAAACCCCAAACCTCCCCTCCATAAGGATGTATCATTATGCTGAATACATGGGGTCTCTTTATCCAACCTTCGATATGAAAAGTTTTTTTCATTACAGTGATATACTACAAATACAAACAGATTGGAACCTAAAAAAACAACCTCTTGGGATACAGAAAAAATTCCTTCTTGCACTCAGTTTATCCATACATGCACCTCTTATTATTGCTTCAAACCTCTTTTATCATATTACTCCATCCGATGGAGAACTCATTCGTACAGCTATTCATGATTACAATGAAAAAGATAGCACTATACTATTCATTGGTGCAGATCTTCCGTATGTTGAAGATGAAATATCCCACTATGTAGCATTAAAAAAGGGTGAAATTATCTACTCTGATAGAGTAACAGACCTAGAAAGAGACTTCACCCTATATATTGATGAAGAGACAAAGCACATTATGATACAAAAAAGAGAGCCTGGGGACTCTTCTTGGAAAAGATCACTTTTCTTTACAAACTACAAAGAGATTGAGCCTAAATTTCAATCTCTCATTCTTACAAAGGGAGAAGAACTATCGTGAACCAACGTTTTTCAGGAAAGGTTATACTATCTATGCTACTCTTTATTATGCATTCACAGAAAAAAAGAGTATTTATTCTCATGGGTATTATTTTTTTAGGAGCTCTTGTTCCTGATGTACTATCACTTACATCAAAAAGCTATGCAAACATTCTGGGAACAATAATCATAGGTACAGGGATTTATCTTTCAACTCTTATTGGTGGAAGTACCCATAAACCACAATTAAAGCCTCTATGGCTACCCATACCACTTAGTACGGCAGAAAAAACAGCTCTTATCTGTATAATATCCCACCTACTCCTTCCCCTTATCACTCTCTTTTTTACTCTTTCAACAGCAATCATAAGCAGTATAGCTATTATGCTAACAGGGGGAACTACCCCTATTTTTAGTCCCTTTTCAGTAGATGTACTTATCGCATTTGTAATATATATCATCATCTACCCACTATATACACTCTCATCTTATCGCATCCGAAACCACTCAATTCTTGGGGGTACAGCTATTATTGTAGCTGGAATAAGTACAATTGCTATGATTATTATTGCAATACTAGGAAAGGAAACACTTTTTTCCCTTGTTGATAGATTAATAAAAGGGTTAACAGAGCAGAAAGTTTCTATCATCCAGATAAGTACGGGATGGCAGGTATTCCTTACAGTGCTATGGAGTCTTACTTTTACTATGATGCCCCTATTCCTCTGGGCAGGAGTATACTACTCAATAGAGGAAGAAGAATATGAGGCTAGAGAACCATGAAAAAAAGTACAAAAGCTATGGCAATACTTGTTGGGATTTTTGGATGCTCAACAGTTATTACAGGAATAATTCTATTTATTCAGCTTAATAGATAGTTGCTTACGAATCTCATAAAGAATAACACCCGCAGCCACAGAAACATTGAGTGAGTCTACATGACCCATAGTAGCAATAGAGAGTGTCTCATCCGCTCTCTCTCCAAGAAGTCTTCCTACCCCTCTACCTTCAGCTCCCATAATAACAGCAACTTTTCCTGAGAACGTGGCACCCTGAATAGGAGTTCCTCCCATATCCGCTGCATACACCCAATACCCATTTTCTTGAAGCATCTCTACAACTCGAATAAGATTTGTCTCAAAGAACACAGGCAAGTAAGCATCCGCTCCCGCCGCACTTTGAGAGGCTACGGGAGTAATCTTGGCACTTTTATCTTTGGGACACACAACAGCAGATACTCCAAACTGATCACTACTACGAATAATAGCACCAAGATTATGGGGATCAGAAACACCATCAAGAATAACAATAATATCCTGGGTAGTATCTTTTGTAATGATATCTTGAAGTGTTTGAGATCCACTCACTTTTCCCACCGATTCGGTAGCAAAAATAATCTTCCTATGCTCTTTTCCCCCCATACGATCTAGCTCTTGGAGAGATACTTTTTTATGGGGGATTTTTTTCTGCTTTGCAAGGAGAATAATTTTTAGGGCACGCTTATTCTTCACATCGGAAGTTGTATAAAGCGTACCCCGTCGATCGGCCTTTATAGACTCTTCTATTGAATGAAGCCCCGTAAGATACATTATAGATCCTTAAGAGGAACCGGAGATGGTGCCAAATCTTCACCCATTCTTTCAGATAGCTCTTGAAGAAGTTTTTTCTCCTTAGATCCAACTTTCTTTGGAATAGTAACATCAATTTTAACGTACATATCACCAGATCTATTTCTGTTGGGAATTGGCATACCATGCCCTCTTAGGCGAAAAATCTTACCACTCTGGGTACCACTGGGGATTTCAAGTTTAATCTTCTTTCCCTCTACGGTAGATACAGTAATAGAACTTCCTAAAATAGCTTGGGTTACAGAGATAGGAATAACGCAGTACACATCATCGTTATCTCTTTCAAAGTACTTATCTTCTTTTACACGAACTACCACATAGAGATCACCTGGTGGGTATCCATCACTACTGGCATTCCCCTTCCCTCGAACAGGAATTCTATTACCATTATCAATACCAGCAGGTATGGTAATATTGAGGGTGGTCTTTTTCTTCACCACACCATTTCCACTACATGCAGAACAGGGGTTCTCTATCACCATACCAGCACCTCGACAGGAGGGACAGGTTGTGGCTACAGAGAAAAGTCCAGAGTTCCTTCGAACCTGACCATTACCTCCACAGGTGTTACAAACTTTTTTACCAGATCCGGAAGCAGCACCACTTCCATGGCAGGTTTCGCAAACTATGTATCGCTGGTAACTAATAGTCTCTTTCGTTCCGTGAACCGCATCTTGGAAGGAGATAGTAAGATCGTATCGAAGATCCTCTCCTCCCTGATGGCTCTCTTGCCTGCCACCAGCACGACCAAAGAGAGCATCAAAGATACTACCACCTCCAGAGAAACCACCGCCTCCACCGAAGCCATTACCAAATATATCGCTAAACTCACGAAATACCGATGAGTAGTCGTGCTGACCACCTCCCATGCCATCGACACCGGCAAAACCAAATTGATCATAGTTTTGCCGTTTAGAGGTGTCACTTAACACTTCATACGCCTCGGTAGCCTCTTTAAAATGCTCCTCAGCTTCCGCATTACCCTGATTCTTATCTGGGTGATACTTAAGTGCAAGTTTACGATAAGCCTTTTTTATCTCATCTACAGAGGCTCCCTTCTCAACGCCGAGAACCTCGTAATAATCTCGTTTAGCCAAGTTACACCTACTCCTCGTCTACAACTTCGTAGGTTGCATCCTCTACGTCATTCTCGTTGGAAGATTCATTAGCCTGACTAGCCGCACCCTCTGGAGCTGGTCCAGCACCGGGCTGTGCATTGGCATACATCTTCTCTCCAACCTTTTGAACAGCAGCAGAAAGTACTTCCATTTTTGCAGAAATTGCATCACTATCGGTACCTTTTAGTGCCTCTGAAAGATCCTGAGAAGCTTTCTCAATTTCACTCTTCTCTTCAGGAGAAAGCTTATCACCATTCTCTTTCATGAGCTTCTCTGTGGAGTACACAAGATTCTCCGCGTTGTTTCGAAGCTCTACTTGCTCTTTTGCCTTTTTATCTTCCGCCGCATGGGCTTCCGCATCTTTTACCATCTTGTCAATCTCATCATCACTGAGACCTGAAGAAGACTCAATTCGTATTTTCTGCTCTTTTCCTGTACCAAGATCCTTAGCTGATACGTGTACAATACCGTTAGCATCAATATCAAAGGATACCTCAATCTGAGGAACACCTCGTGGTGCTGGTGGAATATCGGTAAGCTCAAATCGCCCTAGAGTTCGGTTTTGTGCAGCAAGCTCTCGCTCTCCCTGAAGTACATGAATAGATACACCTGGTTGATTATCTGCTGCAGTAGAGAAAGTTTGACTCTTCTTGGTTGGGATTGTGGTATTTCTCTCAATAAGTCGAGTAAATACTCCTCCAAGTGTCTCAATACCCAATGAAAGAGGAGTAACATCAAGAAGAAGAATATCATTTACGTCTCCTCCTAAGATACCACCCTGAATTGCAGCACCCATGGCTACAACCTCATCTGGGTTAACTCCCTTATTAGGAGCTTTACCAAAAATCTCTTGTACTATAGCTTGTACCGCTGGAATTCTAGTAGATCCACCAACAAGTAAAACCTCATCAATTTCAGAAACATCAATTCCCGCATCCTTAAGTGCGTTAAGACAAGGCTGTTTAGTTCTCTCAACAAGGCCACCAACCATCTTCTCAAAATTTGCTCTTGTAAGCTGGCATTGAAGGTGTTTAGGACCGTTTGCATCAGCCGTAATAAAGGGCAAGTTTATATCGGTAGACTGTGAACTAGAAAGCTCAATTTTAGCCTTTTCCGCAGCCTCCTTAAGACGCTGTAGTGCCATTTTATCAGATCTAAGATCAATGCCTTGCTCATTTTTGAAGGTATCAACTAACCAGTCAATAAGCACTTGATCAAAGTTATCTCCACCGAGGTGAGTATCTCCATTGGTAGATTTTACCTCAAATACACCATCGGCAAGCTCAAGAATAGAGATATCAAAGGTACCACCACCAAGGTCGTATACCGCAATTTTCTCATCCTTATTATTATCTTTAGCTAATCCGTAAGCAAGGGCTGCTGCGGTAGGCTCATTTACAATTCGTCGAACTTCAAGTCCCGCAATTTTACCAGCATCCTTGGTAGCCTGTCTCTGGGAGTCATTAAAGTAAGCTGGTACTGTAATAACCGCTTCTGTTACACTCTCCCCAAGATAGTCCTCGGCGGTTTGCTTCATTTTTTGGAGAGTGGCTGCTGAAATCTCTGGAGCTGAGTAATCTTTTCCCTGAGCGGTAATTCGAATAGATCCACCACTCTCAGTTACGTGATAAGGCATATGAGATATCTCATCTTTAACCTCTGCAAAAGAGGATCCCATAAAACGTTTTACCGAATAGATGGTATTCTCTGGGTTAGTTACAATCTGATTCTTTGCAGGCTGTCCTACAAGCCTATCACCCTTAGCGGTAAATCCAACAATAGAGGGGGTTGTCCTTTGCCCTTCAGCATTCTGAATAACAATTGGCTCCTTACCCTCCATTACGGAAACACACGAGTTTGTTGTTCCTAAGTCAATTCCAATTATTCTTCCCATAGTATTCTCCTTAATTCCTTAAATCTCTAAAAATCTTTTAAAACTCAATTCCCTACTCTTCGGGAACCAATACCTTCACCTTAGCGGATCGTAAAACCCTATCATGAAGATAGTATCCATTCTGTAATACCTGTCCCACGGTATCGGTAGAACAGTCTGCAGAACTCTCTTTAAAATAGGCTTCGTGTTTTTCTGGATCAAAAGGTTCTGATTCTATATCTACCATTTTCTTCAAGCCCCAGTTCTTTTCTAAAAGACTGAGGAAGTCCTTCTCCATAAGAGAAACACCGTCGTAAAGTGTTTGAAAATCTTTTGTTTGTTCAGATGACTGAAGTGCTCTTTCGAGGTTATCAATAACAGTTAGTATATCAGAAATAAGCGAGGCATTGGCATACGCCACGGAATCCTCTTTCTCTTTTAGCATTCTTCTTCGAAAGTTTTCAGAGTCCGCCCTAATACGTAGCATCTGATCGGTCAAAGTGGACTTCTCTTCAAGTAGGCTCTGATACTCTTTCTCGGAAATGGTAACTGTAGGTTGCTCCTCTTCTTGAGAGGCAACTTCCTCTTTTATATCCTCTTTGGGCTCAATACAAGTATCTTTCTTTTTTTTACTCATGTTAATCGTACTCCATCCCCTAGTAAATTACAGACATGACCCTATCAAGAGTCACTTTAATAAAATACTCACTGATGAGAAAGATGTCAACTATACTTAGATAGATTTTCCAAGAGAAACAAAATCAGGAGAACTGGCAAAGCCCATATGCTGCTCATCAAGGAGTCCTAGCACTAACTCTACTTCCCCCGCAGGTATGGTTAAGGTTCTTGCAATTTCGCCAACACCTAACCCCTGTTTTCTTAATCGAATAATCTGGGAACGAGTATCCTCTCCTGACCGTTGAGGTTGACTAGGAGTAATTCTATCTTGAACTCTAGGCTCTCTGTCTGCTACCACAGGACTAGAAGAAGTTACAGGTCTCTCTAGTTCAGCTTTAGGAGCTTCAACCTGTGATGTTCTCTCAATATCTCGTCCCCCAGGAAGTACAAAATCAAGAGGTGCATTTCGCTTCGGTGCAGAGGTCTCCTTTTTTTGGGGAATCTCTATCTCTATGGTATCTTTTCTCTTTTCAGCCTGATTTTCAGCACTGGCAAGGGGTGTTTCAACTAAGGAACTTTTAGGGTGAGCAACGGTTACAGAAGGAACTACATGGGAAGATTTTGAAGTGGTCTTTGCTTCGGTGAACATAGTTTCAGTTTCATCTTGCACATACGTTTGCTTATTACTGCTCCCCTTCGCTCCCTCAACACGAGCCTCTAAGGCTAAAACTGTATTAGAAATTTCATGAAAGGTTCTCTTTGTTTCAGTAACAATCTCATCTCGCATAACCACAATTCTCTCAATATTATTATCAACCTGCTGAGTTGCATTGGAGAGATCAATTAACACTTGGTCATACTTCTCCATAGCTTCTTTGAGGAGAAATACGTCATCCGTATGACCTTCCATATCTTGGAGAATGGCATCCATTTCTACCATAAGATCTCGAGCCTGTTGCTCCTTTGTCTTAAGATAGCCATCCATCTCCCGAAGTTCTGCAATATGCTCTTCAACATACTCTTCAAAGCGTCGGGCTGAGTGCTCTATATATCGCTTTACTACCTGAATAGATCGATTATTCTTATCCATTTGACGGTAGGCAATAAGCGCACCTGCCACTACAAGCAGCACAATAAAGTCGCCTAGAGTAAATAGAGATAGCATATATCCTCCCTTCCTTTCCTTTTTACCTATTTTGCTATATTAGTAGAAAGTTGTCAACATCTGACCCTACTAAAAAGAACTTAAAAAAATAACACTGCTTGAGTACTACCTATCCGCATCAGTATCAGAAACACTCCACTCTGCAGCATCATTACTTAACATAGAGGTGGTTACAACCGTGGTGTTCTGGGTATCATCAGAGGTGTCATCAAAAGTATCACCTTCACTATCATCACCAGGGTGAAAATTTGGAGGTAGATCCTTCTTAAATACCACAGTTCTATAGGGAAAGGGAATCTCAATGCCCTCTGCATCAAATCGCTCTTTTACCGATTTAAGTAGGTCACACTTAAGCATATAAGCATTTCCGTGGTTTGTTGACCACGTAAGAGCCTTAATATCAATAGAAGAACCAGACCACCCTACTACACGAACAGCCACAACAGGAACACCTTCAACAATCTCCTGAGGCGTTCGATTATCAAGAAGCAGAGGGTGCTTCATAGCCTCTTCACGAATGATATCTATAGCTTTATCAATATTTGAATCATAACTGATAGAAAAGGTAACATGCTTTTTAATTTTCTCATCCTGAATACTACTATTAATAATAGTCTCTTCACTAATAACGCTGTTTGGAATAATAATTCTTCGGTTTGAAAAGTCACGGATAATTGTATGACGTAGAGTTATCTCCTCCACCACTCCCATCTGCCCATCTTTAAACTCAATAACATCGGTAACACGGAAGGGTTTGAATACAAGAATAAATACTCCACTTACAATATTAGAAAAGGCTTGCTGAGAAGCAAAACCAATAACTAATGCCAAGACTCCCGCTCCAGCAAACAGAGCTGTTCCTAACGCTCGTAACTGGGGTATTCCATAAAAAATAACAATAAATGCTATGGTGTAAATAACAAAACCAAGGGAGTTTTTAATAAATGAGAAATGGGTAGGATCCGTTTTTAGTTTTTCCGCATACTTTCTAATAAACATATTAAGAAGTTTTCTTAAAACAAAGGTAACAAGAAAAGCTGAAAGTAGTACTGCTATAACAAATGCCCATTGTCGCAATGTTTGATTTTCTAGTAAAGTCTCCATAAATACCTCTTATCTTCCCCAAAGGTCTTATCTATAATGATAAGCACATTACCAAAAATAATACCAGAATTTATAAGCGTTTGCCATAGGATAATGAATCAATACTGAGATATTCACTCGTTTTCTAACATTTTTTCAGAAATAACAAACAAATAGAGTGAGTATAACTTACTAAAATGAGATACCTATGCGACTAGAGATACATCTCAAACAGGGAAAACTAATACCCAAAAAGGTTTACATCTACAAATACTTCAAATTCTATGTCAAAGGTATATTCCGATTTACTCGGTAACTCCTGAACAGATGCTTGAATAACTCGAATCTCAAAAGTATCCTGCTTAAAATAATCTGCTAGATTATCGTTAGAGGTCACCATACTAATAACCCTTGTGTCTTTATCCACATCATCTACATAAGCAAACAGCTCTGTATCTAGCCCTTCTGCATTAATAATAACATAGATAGATTTGATAAATCCGATATCTTTATTCAGAGGCTCATTATCGTCTAAGCGCAACTCAAATTTTTTAAGTTGTACAATGTCTATAGAATCTAAAGCTATAGAGGTTACTCGGCTTGCTCGTGCCACCTTAGTAGAAAACTCCTGTTTTCCACTAACAGCTAACACCGAGGGAAATGGAATATCCCCTCCATTCCATTCTGCAATAGTCTCAAACTGCTCGGGTATTTCCAGTTTAATATCCTCTACGGTATAAGAAATTGTTACTCTACTTGCTCGGGCAAAGAGAGCATCACACCCTGTAAGGATGAGTACAAAAAGTAGTGACATTAGTAATATGGAGATCTTTTTCATATACTTATATTACAGGAAGAGTGAATAACGTTCTAGAGTATTTTTTGTATTTCTTGTAAGAATTGCGTGTACTTTGCTACAGAGAAAAGCGGAGTCACCTCTGCCCCTTTAGGAAGTGATCCTATAAGAACTGTACCCATACCTACAGCATGAGCTCCCTCTACATCCTTTCTATAACTGTTTCCTACATAAAGAATTTCCGAGGGTTCTAGTTGCATAGCCTCTGCTAGAGCAAGAAATGGAGCCTTATGGGGTTTTAGGTACCCCGCATCTTCCGAGGATAACCTAACGGGGAAAAACTCCCCTACTCCAAGGGTTTCCAGTTTATGGGATACGGGAAAATCAGAGAGTGCCGCCATAGGAATGGATTCAGCATGAATCCACTTAAGTGCCTCATACACTCCTGAAAAGGGCTTAATATTTCGGTACGCCCTATCCCAAGGTTTATAGAGTTTATGTTCAATCTCTCTTTCCGCAACTTGTGGAGAGAGGTTTAACATCTCTCCAACCAGTCGTGCTTGCTCCTCTCGTAGAGGGATCGTATAGTTATTCTCCCTTAGGATTTCTCGTGTTTTTCTATAAGCACTAAAAAGTTTAGGATGGCGAGCCATGGGGCCAACCATCCCAAGAGATCTCAGGTTCCACTCAGAGTAGAGGGTTCCATCAATATCAAAGGCTACACCCTTATAGGTCATCGAGTTTTCTCCCGTATGGTTATAGCAATTGGAATCTCCTTCATACGAAACTCCTTCCTGATATTATTTTTGAGGTAATTAATATAGGAGAGAGGACACTTTTTCTTAGCATTCCCAAAAAGTACAAACTCAACGGGGTTTCTTGAGGTTTGAGTTGCATAGTACACCTTAAACCGACTCCCACTTTTTGGCCGTGGGGGTTCCTTATACTCAAGCCAAGCTTTTATGGCACTGTTTATTTGAGAGGTCTCAATTCGAGTGTTTAACTGCTTATAAATAGTAATACTCTTTTTAAGTAAATCCTCTAACCCCTGAGATGTTGTTGCGGATATAGGGATAATTGGAGCAAACTGCAGTATAGGGAAAAGAAAGCGAACACGGTCGGTAATAGCTTCAATCTGGTTTGGCATCTCCTGAACAAGATCCCACTTATTAAGAACAATAATAACCCCTCGCCCTCTTTTTACAATGTGCTGTGCAATTTTCTTATCCTGATCAGAGAGTCCCTCTTTTGCATCAACCATAAGAAACACTACATCACATTCGTCAATAGTTGCTAATGCTCGGTTTACCGAGTAGTACTCTACATTTTCATCAACCTTCTTTTTACGACGTATTCCCGCAGTATCAAGGAGAGTAAACTTCTGGTTACCAAACTGAAACTCACCCTCCACAACATCTCGGGTAGTACCCGCAATGGGACTTACAATAGACGCTTCTGTTTGAGTCAGCAGGTTACAAAGTGTTGATTTTCCGGTATTCGGTTTCCCAAGAACTGCAACACGAATAATCTGCTCACCCTCCTCTTCATCTTGTAGGAGTTCTGAGGGGGGAATAAACTCTTCAACCATCTCCTCTAGCTCTTCAATACCTCTTCCGTGGGTTGCGGATATACCCACAACACGAGAAAATCCATATTGATAGTAGTTCCAAACATCGGATTCATGTTTTTCATGGTCTACCTTGTTTACAACCACCACAACTTTATCGGTCCAACGTCTAGCATAAGCCATTACCTCTTCATCTTCTGGGGTAATAGTTTTAGCCTCAAGAAGAAGTAGTACAAGATCAGCAGAGTCAATATACTCAATACTTTTCTCTGCCACCGCACTATCAAACTCTTCCTGATCCAGTTTTATTCCACCGGTATCAACAAGTCGTACACGTCGGTCGTCCCACTCCCAGATACCGTCAATAGGATCTCGGGTAACTCCTGGAGTTGGGTCAGTTATAGCTCGTCGCTTTCCAATCAATCTGTTAAATAGCGTAGACTTCCCAACGTTAGGACGTCCTACTACAGCTACTACTGGTAGCTTATCTTTATCTTTACTCAATGCTGTCTCCTGAAAATTCTTGATTCCACTGATCTACGTACCCTTGAATATCACTCAAACGTTCAAGAGATAATATATGGTTAACCATCTTTTGAACAGCCCCAAAGTTAGCCTTTCTCACCTGTTCTTTCACTTGTGGGATAATTACAGAGCTCATACTGAGGGTATCAACCCCCAATCCCATAAGAATAAGGGCCGAAAGTGGCTCTGATGCCATCTCTCCACATACCGTAACAGGAATACCCTCTGCCTTAGCACTGTCAATCACTCGCTTAATAGCCCCTAACACACTGGGGTGGTACGGTTGGTAGAGATTTGCAATTTTCTCATTGTTCCGATCTACCGCCAAGGTGTACTGAATAAGGTCGTTTGTTCCTATGGAGAAAAAATCAGCCCGTTTTGCTAGTGACGGAGCAACCATCACAGCCGAAGGAACCTCAATCATTGTCCCTACGGGTATTTTTTCATCAAAGGGTATACCCTCTGCAACTAGCTGATCCATAGCAACATGCAATACAGCAAGAGCCTCTTCAAACTCATCTACCCCACTCACCATAGGAAACATTACTCGTGCATTCCCCTTGGCTGAGGCTCGTAAAATTGCTCGTAGCTGAGTAATGAAAATATCCACATTATCCAAGCAGAATCGAACAGCCCGCCAACCGAGAACAGGATTTTCCTCTCCCCAGTAGTCCATCTTCGCAAGAATTTTATCGCCCCCAACATCTATGGTTCTAAAAGTCACAGGACCATGTCCTTTCATAGCCTCAACAACCTGAGTGTAAGCCTCAGTCTGCTCCTCTTCTGTGGGTATTCTGTTTTTCTGTAAATACAAGAACTCAGTTCTGTACAGGCCTATTCCCTGGGCTCCATAATCTTTAGCCATAGTAGTCTCTTCGGGAATCTCTATATTCGCTTTAAGTGTACAGGATCTACCATCTAAGGTAACTGCCGGTAGGTTCTGTAGCGCCTTAAAGTGATCATACTGCTTCTCAAGGGCACCTATTATCTCTGTATATTCCGAAATCACTTCCTGAGTGGGAGAGACAAAAACAATACCACGAAGCCCATCAACAACCATCTGGTCATGATGAGAAACTTCATCAGTAACATGCTCTAACCCAAGAACCGTAGGAATACCAAAGGCACGCGCCAAAATAGAGGTGTGTGAGGTTTTCCCTCCCTGATCTATAGCAATCCCCTTAATAAACCTTTTATCAAGCATAAGAAGATCGGTAGGCATAAGATTATGAGTTACTAGAATTACCTCTTCATTAATCTCTCGAAAACTGTGAATGTCCTCGCCAATAAGGGTATGAATGATCCGTTTTCCTACATCTCGAACATCAAGCGCACGCTCCCTGAGGAGTTCGTCATCAATCTGCTCAAACATAGCGGAAATCTCCTCAACCCCAAGCTCTACCGCTCGCTCAAGATTTACCATCTCCTGGGTTACATATTTTTCAACCGCCTCAGATAACATGGGATCCTCAACCATAAGCTCTTGAGCTTCAATAAGCTCAACAAGCTTTTTATCGTGACTCACCTTCTCTTTAAGCTCCTGAAAACCCTTAAGAACCTGAACTTTCACCTGCTGGAATCGATGTTTCTCTTGAGGTATATCCTCTTTGGTTATGGAGATACGAACAGGAACAACCTCCTTATGGTCAGCAAGAAAGGCCTTACCCATAACAACTCCAGAGGAAGCGGGAATACCTATAATTTTTTTCATATGCTACCTACTCTTTCACTCCGGTTTTCTTAATAATATGAAAACCAAATTGGGTTTGCACTATATTGCTGATTGCCCCATATCCAAGGCGTTTTACCGCAGCTTCAAAGGGAGGCACCATCTGCCCTGGGCCAAACCATCCAAGATCTCCACCTTTGTTTTTACTAGGGCACGTAGAGTGTTGTCGAGCAAGAGAGGCAAAGGATGCACCCTTTTTCGCTTGCTCAAGAATTTTTTGGGCTTGATTTCTGTTTTTTACCAAAATATGGCTCGCTCTCCACTGCATGGGCGTATTGTAGCAGAGAAAGCGTGTTTTTACAAGGAGAACTTTCTAGAAAGGTACTAGATGCGACTGGTAAGGTTTATTGTCACCTCCCCCCTAGGAGGAGAGATCTGTGGATTCGAGGAGGATGGGATACATGTTGATGGACTTGTGTAAGGGAGTGTTAAAAACTTATACGACTGATCTGCCTTTATAAAATTTCCTTTTGTACATAACTCACACAAGCTCCATTGGCAGAGCGTATTAATTAATTAACTACCAACGGAGCTGTTACAACACGTTTATCAGGGAGATTCCTCCCCCTTAAAAACCTTTAGGATAATCATTAGGATTACGGGACATTGGTGAATTTTCAAACATCTCTGTTGTGTTCGGTGGTGTTCTTGCAGTCCAGTCCCAGCTGGTATGTACATTGCTGTTTACATCTATATTCATGGAAACCTCACCGTTAATAAAGGCACTCGCATTACGGAACATTGAGCTCATATTTGTCACAGAACTTATATCCCAACCACTTATATCTTGATTAAATTTGCTCGCATTGGAAAACATCCCGTTCATATCAGTAACAGAGCTTACATCCCAACCACTTATATCTTGATTAAATACCAACGTACCCGAAAACATACTGCTCATATTTTCCACAGATCCTACATCCCAACCACTTATATCTTGATTAAATACCAACGTATCCGAAAACATCCTACTCATATTTTCCACAGATCCTACATCCCAATCACTTATATCTTGATTAAATTCCTTTGCACCAGAGAACATCCTACTCATATTTTTCACAGAGCTTACATTCCAACCGATGAGATCTTGATTAAATTCCTTTGCATCAGAGAACATATCAACCATATTTGTCACGGAACTTACATCCCAACCGCTTAAATCTTGATCAAATTTACTCGCACTCAAGAATGTACCTCTCATATTGCCCTCTATATAAGGGGTATCTGTTGTATCAGCAGGTAAACCCACATTCTCCGTGATAAATCCAAATACGTAAGGGTTGTTAATAAACTGCACCTCTCCAAAACTTTCTACCTCTTTGAGATATTGCTCATGATGCTCATACTGAGCCTTATACGTACTTCCAAAGCTTCCATCGTCTATCCCATCTCCATCAATATCTCCAAACCTTAGATCTCCATAGATTTTTACGGTATAATCCCCTTCTACTGCATACTCATGCGACCCATCAGCCGCTTCTTTTACTCTGCTTGCCTTGGTTTCATCACCCCAATCTATTACAAGGTCGTATACAGTTTCACCTGTTCGTAAAGGAAGCGTTAATACCGTATCTGCCGTAGGGATACTGTAGACAAGTACAAAAGGGTTGTTTCCCAATGTTACAGTAACTTCAATTTCCTTGGCAACTGTTTTTCCACTATCAGGATGAGTTGCTGTAAAAGTAAGAGGATATGACCCTACATCAGTAGCTCCCTGTATTGCTCCGAGCTCTTCCTCATCTACTGAAACCAAAGCGGAGTTCTCCGTAGAGAGCACCCATGCCACTGCTTCAGCCATACCTATTGCTCCTAATTCATCTAATTTGGAAGCAGGTACCATCCCTATCTCAAAATCTCCTGCCCATATAGCAAGATCTGCGCTGGGATCCACCGTTGTATCACTATCAACAACCGATACCTTATGAAATGTACTTGTGCCACTTGTATCCGTAGCGAATGCTACGATCTCTACCGATCCTGCTTTTACCCCTCTTACCTCTCCTGTAGAAGCATCTACTGTTGCAGTTGTAATATCTTCACTTTTCCAAGATACTTTCTGCTCGGCACTTTTTGGGAGCACGGTGGCTGTAAGGCTAATAGTCTCCCCTACAAACACAACTGTTGGCCCAGACACAGTGATTTCATTTACAGGATTATCTGTGGGCTGCTGTGGTAGATCAAGCTCATCAGTAAGCCATACCTGCCTACACCCTGAAACCAGTGTGAGTATTGCGACAAGTACCACCGTGACACATAAAAAAGTTAAACCGGATTTTTTAGATTCCATATATACTCTCCTTTTACCTAAAAAAAACCAGACGAGTGCAGAGAGAGATTATAACACACTACTCTCACTAAAGATAACAGACTCCATCTGGGTATAATTTTTTAGAAATGGGTAAACTCTTAAGAATCCACCCCTCTTTAATCGATCCTATGCTATCAAAAAAAAACAAGAAAAAAAACCTAGAAACACTCAATTTATGAAAAAAATTAACAATTTTACTCATGAATTACGATATATTTCAGTTTATAAGGTATAAAAATCATGGTATCTTATATATCACACACAAAAAACCGTCCCAAAAGGACGGCTTTTATAGCTTATAACAAGACAATGATTACTTAACGTACTCCGCTGCTTGCTCACCAGCAATACGTCCAAAGGTAGTAATATCGGTCATTGCATTACCCCCTAGTCGGTTTGCTCCGTGTACTCCTCCTGTAACCTCTCCTGCTGCAAAGAGTCCAGGAATCCAGTTACCACTGGTATTATACACTCGAGTTTCACTATCTATTTCAAGTCCACCCATAGAGTGGTGAACCGCTGGTCCAACCTCTACTACGTAGTATGGTGCAGTCGCAATGGTTCGTGGCATGTTTGCTCGTCCAAAATCAGAGTCTACCCCACTTGCTACATATCCGTTGTAGGTAGTAACCGTGGATTCTAAAGTATCTCCATCTACTCCGATAAGTGTTGCTAGCTCTGCTAAGGTAGCAGCTTCGGTTAGAAGCCCACTCTTTGCATAACTTTCAATAGCACTAAGAGACTCACGTACTCCCTGATCAAACAGAAGAAATGCAGTTTGTCCCTCTTGCTGTAGCTCTGCTTCAGAAACCACATCTCGTGTCTCTAACTCTGAAACGAATCGCTCTGCCTGTCGGTTAACAAGAATAGCTCCATTTCCACGTACCGCTTCGGTGATCATCTTGTTTTTCACAGGAACTACCGTTGGGTGAGTTTGAATTTGATCCATATCTATCAAGGATACATCAAAGGTAGCCACTAAGTCTAAGGCATCTCCGGTTGCTCCTGGATGGTTTGTGGTTCCAAATCCTTTTAGGTCTGGTCGGTACTGTACCACTTTCTCCTGACTTGCTCCAAATCCTCCGGTAGCAATAATTACAGCTTTTGCCGCAATATGGTATGTTCCTTCTGAAGTTTCTACCTCAACACCGGTAACTCCATTTTCATCACCAGTAATGGAGATAACCTTACTGCTCACACGAATATCTGCTACCTGCTCTGCAGAAGAGTCAAGAACACCCACAACATGGGCTCCAATTCCAGCTCCACCTGTAGGCCGGTGGGTTCTGTTGTTTGTAGATCCACCCATTCTTCCTACATCACTTAAATCAGCTCCAAGATTCACTAACCAGTCAACTGTACCTTTGGAGTTGTTAGTAAGTACTTCAACAAGAACTGGATTGTTAATATTCTTACCACCTGTCATGGTATCTTCGTAAAACTGCTCTGGGCTATCTTCAATACCATTTGCCTTCTGCTGATCAGTGTAGGATGCATTAAGTCCACCGGTTGCGTAGTTTGTGTTACCACCAACAAAGGGCATCTTCTCTAATACAATTACCTTTGCTCCAGCATCAGCCGCTGCTTGTGCTGCAGAAAGTCCAGCTCCACCAGCTCCGATAATAACAACATCGGTCTCTTCATTCTCTAGAGTAACCGCCTCACTCTTACTCTCTGTTCGAGCAATAACCTTACCTGTAGAAGCTTGTGCAAGGGCACTTTGAATAGCAGTAATTACACCAGCAGAGGTTTTTGAAGCTCCTGCTATGGCATCAATATCCCCACTATTCGCCTTAATAGCTGCGGTAATAAGATCATTTATAGGCTTAAGGCTAAACTCTGATTCAGGATTCTCAACAACTTCAATTGATTCAATTGCATCATCACTTACAGTAACCTGAACAACAATGGTTCCCCCATGTCCTTGGCCCTCTCCTGTATACACACCTGCTGTGTAAAGCGAGGACTCAGCGTCCGAGGAGTTACACGAAACTGTTCCTACTACCACCAATGCAGAAAGCACTAGGAGCGATAGTAGCCATCGCAAACTTTGATGTTCTTTTCTTCTCATATTATTTTATCCACCTTTTATATATTTTTTCTATCCTAGACTCTCTTTTCAGCGAGACCTAACATAGAAATAGTATGTGAGTTAAGTAAGCTCCTCTGCAGAGAGAGGAGCAAAAATGAAATGTATTCCCCCATGAGCCCTGTAGGTTAGGACTCTCTTGATCCCCTTCCTACTGACTAATAGCTTTCTCCAAAATAGGTAGAACCTTTGCAGAAGTACAACTCTGCATAAATGAAGCAAGCCGTGGCCCTTTTTCCTTACCAATAAGGAGTCTATAGGTTTTAGTAAATAGTTCAACTGGCTCAACACCAACCTCTCTTGCTACATCATACAGACCGTTACTAAAGGGTTTTTCCTCCATGGAGTCCATGGTTTTAACCAGTTCAATGAGCGAAGCGAACAGTTTTCTATCTTGCTCATCAGTAAGAGACTGTACCTCTGATACAGGGGTTAAGGCAAATCGGAAGTCCTCCGGTGCATAGGTGGTAATCCAGTTCCATGCACAGATACATCGAGGCCTAATAATTGACTTTTGCTCATCACTCAGGTCTCCTAGCATGCCAATGGTACCCTCAATATCACCCCCCTGAATTTGGAGTAAATTGCAGAGGTGTCGGAATGGCACCTGATATGGCATAGAAGAAGGAACATCACCTACCTGCGAAAGCTCATAGTTTCGCTTCTCCTTATCCTCTCGCTTCTTACTTACCTCTTGAACACCAAAATAAATACGTTCGCAGTTGTCGTAATCTTCGTATGTTTTAAGTACATCTAAATCGAAGGAGATTGCAAACTCACTATTTGGTCGAGTTCCTACAAATTGGTAACGAATAAGTTCTGGAGTATAGATTTTTAATAACTCCTTAAGACTTACAACTTCTCCCGATGAGGAGGACATTTTTCCCCCTCCACCTTTTATTCGAACAAAGTCATACTGAAAAGTTGATGGTGCGGTTCCTCCAAAGAGTGGAACAATTTCACGACAGGTATCAAAAGATCCACCCTGTGAGTGGTGATCCTTACCTGCTGGCTCACAATCTACACCCTCTTTTGCCCATCTCATAGGCCAGTCAATCCGCCAGAGGAGTTTAACCTGCCCCGCAGTTCGTAAGTCTAGGGTTGACTCTTTTGCTGTCTCATCACATCGATACGTAACGTTCCACTCCCCGTCCCAATTAAGTACGGTGGTGGTATCTTTTTTAGTAAACTCACTGAAAATTGAAATTGGCCACCAGTTCTCTTCCAGCGGTGAGGTTCTGTGACTGTTAAGAATCTCTCTAATTTCATCTCTATGCTCTAAGGCTGTTCGGATTCCCTCTGCATACTTTGAGGCTCCGTACTCCTTTGACTGATATAGGTACTCAGGAAAAATCCCGACAAGAGGAAGACTTTTCTCTACGGCAACCTCATTACTTCGGGCATAACTCTCTTCATTACCAAGGGTATCTGGCACTTGGGTAATAGGCATACGTAAACAGCTTTCCAAAAGCTCTTGGTTTGGCATATTCTTTGGTACCTTTCGAAAGGTATCATAATCATCCCAAGAGTATATAAAACGTACATTCTTACCCCGTTCCTTCAATCCCTGTGCTACAAGGGCTACCGAAATAATTTCTCGGAAGTTCCCCACATGAACAGTTCCCGAAGGAGTAATACCAGAGGCACAGGTATATAACTCTTTATCACCCTTCTCTCTCAGTACTCTATCTACCGCAATATCAACCCAATGTACAGATTTTTTCTTTTCGTTACTCATAAAGAAAGATTATACTGAGCTCATAAGTTTGAGTAAACAACCCTAAGAAGATATTACGGTATTTTTATCTTTCAGAAAGAAACAAAAGGAGCAAGCCCAAAAAAAGCGGGTCATAAGACCCGCCTGAATGTGTGAATACGCCCCTACTCAGAGGTGTACAAAAACCTTTTAATTTTCATAGAAGGAGTTTTCTCAAAGGGAGTTTTTTCTACAACCAGATCACTCAATCGAGAAATCATGCTTAACTTACTGTTTACAGACTTTTTAATAGCATCCAAAATTTCATCCTGCTTTTTCTGTAACGCCTCTTTATCTTTAATTCCAGCAAAGGCTTTCTCAATCTGCTCCTGACTTAGCT
Source organism: uncultured Spirochaetia bacterium (assembly GCA_964492025.1). Taxonomy (GTDB): domain Bacteria; phylum Spirochaetota; class Spirochaetia; order CAZBHR01; family CAZBHR01; genus CAZBHR01. Next base: position 285,111 of record CAZBHR010000001.1, read on the forward strand.
GAACACGGGCAATTAATTTTCCCTTTGCCATTACCACGAGAGACTCTTCAATAAAAGCATTTCTATTAAGTAGTGCCTCAATCTCCTCGGGGTAAATATTTTTTCCATTTGCCCCTAAAATCATACTCTTAAGACGGCCTCGAATAAAAAGATTTCCATGCTTATCAATATGCCCAAGATCTCCGGTCTTAAACCATCCATCGCTGGTGAATGCGGCCTTTGTCTTCTCTTCATCCTTGTAGTATCCAAGCATGATACTTGCTCCTCGTGCTTGTACTTCACCATCCTTATTGCTTCCCTCGGGTTCAGCAACTCGAATGTCTACTTGATCAAAGGATCGTCCAATCCCTCTAAATACTGATTCGGAAACAGGATTTCCCGCAATACAGGGGGAAGTTTCGGTAAGTCCGTACCCAACGGAGTATGGAAACTTAGCCTCCCGTAAAAACTTTTCTACGTCCGGTGCAAGTGGTGCCCCACCTACCCCAAAAAACTCTAAACTTCCACCGAAAAGCTTTGTCATCTTTTTTCCAATCACAAATCGATTAAGGAGTTTCCGTACAGGAGGAAGCTTATACAGTCCACGAAGTACAAAACTCTTTTGAATATTTGGTAAAATACTGCTACGGTAAATTTTCTCCATAAGAAGAGGAACCGTGAGCATATGAGTTGGGTGTACCTTCTGTAAAGCTGGAAGCATTTTACTGGCAGTAGGAGCTCCTCGTAAATATGAGATAGAAGCACCCGCAGCCATAGGAAGAATAAATCCTAAGGAACACTCATAGGAGTGAGCCAATGGGAGTACCGAGAGAAACCTGTAGGGAGTACTTTGAGCAAGACCACCAATGGTTATTCCACAATGGGCATTATGGGCAATATTAAACTGACTTAACATAACACCTTTGGAGTTTCCTGTGGTACCGGAGGTGTAAAGAATAGCCGCAACCTCCCCCTCCTCCGCATCATGAAAAAGATCCTGAGGAGCTGTCTCAAAGAGATTTACTCCATCCTTATAGATAGCATCGCTCTCTATAATAGCGTATTGATTTTTTTCTACAATTGTGAGGTTCTCAATTTTAGAGATAACCTTTTTTGAGGCAAACAGAAATGATGACTCACTATGCTCAATAACATTTTGTAACTGCTCTGCTCCAAACTCAACCATAATAGGAACAATAACAGCTCCCATGGTTACCACAGCTAAATATACTTGTCCCCAAAAGGGAGAACTCTCTGCAACGAGAGAAACCCTATCACCCTTCTGTATTCCAATACTCTGCAAATACGCCTGTAGCGCCTCTATATTATTACTCACCTCTTTAAATGTTAACGCCTCTTCCCCTGCATAACCAAGAAATGGATCTTGGGCAAAAAGATTTCGGCTCTGGTTCCACATCTCATTGATAGTGATTTTTTTGTAGTCAACTTTCATGCAAGCCTCCTTATAATAACATAATACACTATCTGTCAAAAAAAAGCTAGGTAAAAGAGATAAAATTGAGTAGAAACTCATCATATCCTACAGAAGTATAAAAAAATGCAAAGCAAACTTGACATATTGTGCAAAGCGTGCTATACATAATTATAAAGTTAACTTGAAATTAGGTATACCAAACTAGCAAGGAGGTGAGTATGAAAACAAAAATACAGGAACTTCGAAAACAGCATAAAATATCTCAGGGAGAGTTAGGTGCTGCAGTAGGAGTAACTCGCCAAACTATTACCTCAATTGAGTGTGAAAAATATACGGCATCTTTGGTTCTCGCTTATAAGATTGCCCAGTACTTTAACACCACCATTGAGGATATATTCGATTTTTCAGATTGCAAGGAGGAGATATAATGGATATAGCTAACTACACCAAGAAACTTTCAAAAAAAAGATTAATAAGTCTTATTGCTATTTTTGCACTTGTTATTATTGGGACAGTTCTTCCAAAGATACCAAATGCAGGACAGACCGAGTGGTCTCAAAGTGAAATTCACGGAACATGGGTTGGACTAGTACTAGCCTTTATTATTCTTAACACCATACGGATCATACGAATAACAAGGGCTCTGAGGGATTCCACTAGAATACAACAGCTATTTGTAAAACATACGGATGAAAGAAGCAGAGAGATTGAAAGACGTGCGTTCCATACTACTCTCGCTATAGTGCATTGGGGACTTATTTTGGGAATTGCTGTTGCAGGATATTTTCATGAAGTAGTATTCTGGACACTCTTAGGGGTAGTTCTATTTCTTTCAGTTGTATTACTTGGAGCAAAGGGATACTACCACAAAAAGTTTTAGTACAAAAAATGGCATAGTACTGTATAGTACTATGCCATTAGGGATAAACTCCTCCTACAGAGTGTATCTATATTTACTGGAGAGATTCAGCAATAAGCCGAACAAGGAGATCATTAAGAAACTCCACATCGTAGGATCCTATTGTTGGCTCTAGGTGATTATTCCCTACCCCACTGTGGTTTGTAATAAAGGTGTATGTTCCATCGGTTGCAATGGCCATGTAGCGCATAAGGAACTCAGTGTTCTTATCAATTCCACTTGCCACAATGGGAATAATCCTTACTCCCATACTTGCTGAGAGTGATACCATATTGTGAATATCCGCTATTACCTGATCATTGTAGTGAGGAGGAGCATCAAGAAGAAGGAACATAAGTTTAGAAGAACTCTCTTGTGACCACTCTAATCCGTTCAGTGCCTCAAAAAGTGCGGTGTGAACGGCCTCTGGGAAATCTCCACCTCCGCTGGCATACTGTTGACCGATAAATGATATGGTGGTTCCAATGTTGCTAGACATAGGAGAACTCTTTGTGAGATACTCATCCCCCTCATCTCGGTAGAAAACAGTACCCATTCGAATAGATGCGTCGGAGTTGTCTATCTGCACCCGTCGTATCACATCCTGAAGTTCGGTTTTGAGAAACTCAAGCTCATCACTCATAGAACCAGTAGCATCTACAACCCAAGCGATATCTACAGAACCCTTTGTAATAAGAGAGTTAGGCAAAACAATAGAGTTTACCCCTTCTCTATAGGAGACAACATCAGCAAAGGAGGTTCCCCGTATCCAGAAATTTAGGGTACGTGAATTATAGGAATCTCGATACATAGGCTGAGGTGCCCAGAGCTCTGCAACACCATGGTTATCTGTAACTGCCCGCCAAAGAGTTTTATCCTGATACATAAGAAGAATAGGCTCTCCAATAACAGGCTGTCCATCGGGGGTAGTAATACTTACTTGATACCTCTCACCTAAGACTCGATCATACTCCCAGTATGATGCCATACCAGAAAACTCCTGTCTTTGCCCAAGGTTAAGCCAAAAATTCCAGTTATCAAGATCTGACCACTCTCCTGCGGTAAGCGTGCCTGGGGAAGGTTGAAAATAATCTGGTGTAGGGTCAATGACCATATCAGACGGTCGACTCATAGAGCTAGTAGCACCAAGCCCCGCACTCTTTACAAAACCCTCAGCCATAGGCATATCGCCATCCATTGCAAAAAATGATTCAGAAATCTCAGCATCATCAAAGGCAATAGTATCAGAGGGGGTCTCACTTATTGCAGGAGACATATCTGTAAGATCTTTATCTTCTCCTAACTCTTCTTCAACAGTATTGCTAGTAGATGTGGCACAACCTGCGATAAATAGTACAAGGAGCATTACTCCAAGATATAATAATTTTTTCATCTCCACCTCCTGAGTATAGTATATAGAACAAATAAATGAGGGGGAAGTTACACTTCTAGTATAGCATCGTATATTTTTTTGGAGATTTCGGTAAAAGGACTCTGGGAAACATTCCGTGTTCCAGGCTCACCTGGAAGATGAATATCCAGAACCTTCTGTACAGGAGATTCAGAAAAAACGACGATTCTATGGGAGAGGTGTAGAGCATCTCGTACATCGTGGGTAACCATAACTGTTGTTCTGGGACTCTCCTTCCAAAGTAACAAGAAAAGTTCTGCAAGATGGTGCTGTAGCCTCAAGTCTAGAGATTGAAAAGGTTCATCAAGAAGAAGAATTTCACTGGGGTATGCAAAGGCACGAGCCATAGCAACCCGCTGTTTCATACCTCCCGAAAGTTCTCTGGGCAATGAGGATCTCTCATTCATCAGTTCTACCGCTTGTAATATGTGATTAACCTTGCCTTCCACCTCATCTTTGGAATAAAGCGATTCTAAGGGAAGTGAGATATTTTTTTTCACACTGTACCAAGGAAGGAGTGTTGGATCCTGAAAAAGCATACTCCTTCGGCACTTAGGAGTAGATACATCTCCCCCATCGGGGGTTTCTAGTCCTGCAATCATTCTAAGAAGTGTGGTCTTTCCTGCCCCAGAAGGTCCTAATATAGTGGTGATACTCCCCTCCTCTATGGTCATGGAAAAATTACGATACACCACCTTTTCATCGTACACCTTGGTAATATTATTGATATCTATACTCATGAGGAAACTCCTACCATAGCATACTTTCTTAATACCCTACCTAGAAGAGCTCCACCTAGAGCACTTCCTAGCACCGCAATACCTATATAAGCAAAAAGCTCCACCGTTGATAAACCAACCATAGCGAGCTGCATAGATCGTCCAAGGCCTATGACAGGTATTGCCAAAATCTCACCAGCAATTACTACCTTCCAACACATACCGTAGGATGAAAGGATTCCAGCCTGAAGATACCCCATTACCTCGGGGAATTGCACATGCTTAAACCGTTGCCAGCGAGTAAACTCAAAGAGTGTAGCCATCTCGCCATAGGATAAGTTTTTACGCTCCGATGCGACTAAAATATTTTGGGTAATGATAGGAAAAGCCATGATTACTCCAGAAAAGATAGGTATAACCGAAGTACTAAACCACATAAGTGTTATAAGGATAAAGGCAACCACAGGAACAGTTCTAAGGGTTGTTATAAGTGGAGATATGATTCCTCGAAATATATTGCTTTGAGTAGCAAAAAAACCCAGGACACCTCCAATAAGCAAAGATAAAAGTGTGGCAACAATAACCCTAAAAAAGGTAGTGACAAGAGAGATAATTATTGGTTCTTCTGAGAAAATCCTTATGAGTTCTCGAAAGGTTGATAGAACCCCAGGAAGTATAAGTTCTGAGTCTATACTTTGGGATAGCCCCTCCCACAAAAGTAGGAGAAAGAACACTCCCAACAATGGGATCCACCAACCTTTCTTCATACCTTACTTCCAGTAGAAATTTTCATCTGGAAGAGACCCTCCGACAGATGAAGGATCCTGTAAAAACAGCTGATTAAGATAGACCGTTGCCATAGATTGTGCGGTATCTCCCGTAATAAAGGTGAGTGCTAAATTAGGAATAGCCTTTTCTGCAACACTGCTTTTCATAATACCCCACTCTTCTACAATAGCACCAGCATCTTCAGGGTTCTCCTGTACCCACTGAATTGAACTTTCTAAATCATCAAGAAACAGATTAACAACCTTTGGCTGATTGTTCAGAAATTCTGAGGATATAAAAATACCGGTCATAGGATATGTTTCTCCTTGACCAACAGAGGAAATCCACTCCTCCTGTATATCAACTACCACAGAGAGATCCGGACGATTTAATACGAGAGTAACAAAGGGTTCAGGAAGAAGTGCTGTATCCACAAGTCCCTCCATTAGTGCCGTAGCAAGCTGGGAAGGAGCGTTGTAGGTAAAGTCCAAAGGTGCATGAATATCTCTATTCTTTGCAAGTATATTATATACAACCTCAGGAGAACCACCTTGACCAGCTCCATAGACAGTACTATTTTCTAAATCCTGAAAATCTTGAATACTTGAGTCTCGAGTAATAACCTGAAGCATACCTGTACCAGTTATAGCAACCAAGGAGTAGTTAACTCCCTTAGCAGTGTAAAGCTTAGCTCCTAGATTAAGTGGTATTGCAACAATATCACTCTCTCCTGTTACCATGGTAGGGACAATCTCCAATGGTGAAGTAAACACCCGAGGTACCACCTGATACTCTTTGTAAACAGGGAGCTCTTCTAACATCTCTGCCATAGAGATACCAGTAGGTCCCGCAAGAACACTGAGAGTAAATTCCCCTGTAGGGTCAGTACTACATGAATTAAGTGCTATCAAAAACCCAAGTATTACAATAGATAAACCAATAAATTTTTTACTCATAACACCCCTCCTCTTCTTGTAACTCCTTCTTTGAAATAGAAGAACCCGCAGTAACTCCTGAGAGTCGACCAAGTTTTCCTGTCAACTCATTAATCTCATCTAAAGAACCTACAACAGTGAGTGAGATAACTGAGACTCCAGACTGCTGAAAAGGGATTCCCATACGACCTCTCACAATGTGAGAATATTCAGAAATTTTTGAGTTCACCTCTTTCTGAATTACTTCTGGTTCATCAAGAACCAAACCTATTACGGCTATGCGCTTGTTCATAAAACTCCTCTCTGATACAAGAATTTCTCGTACCTAAGATATTGTGTAAGATAACTAATAATTCAGAGCAAACTGAACTATTAGGATGCGGGATTGTATCATGGAGAAAGAGGTTATGCAAGAACCTGTTGTATTGATTTCAATGAAAGAGGGAAATACTCAACAAAAACTCTTCTCACCATTCTGTATCTATAAATAAAAACATAAGTTTATAATAACAGGCCAACTGAGTTGACAGCTTCGTGATAAAATTCTACACTACTCCTTATACTCAAATTACAAAGGAGCAGAGCATGGAGAAGGTATTACTTTTTGACACAACCCTACGAGATGGTGAGCAGGCCCTACGGTCAAGTCTATCGGTGAAAGAAAAACTAGGTATCGCCAGAGCTCTCGCAAACCTAGGAGTAGATATTATTGAAGCGGGGTTTCCCGTAAGCTCTCCCGGAGACCTTACCAGTGTTCGTACAATTGCGAAGGAGATTTCACCATTAGGACCTCGGGTGGCTGGACTTTCTCGAGCGGTTAAGGGAGATATTGACGCCTGTGCGGAAGCATTTAAGGGGTGTGAAAATACTCGTATCCATACCTTTATTGGAACATCGGAAATCCACACGTCCCAGAAGTTAAGAAAATCCAATGATCAAATTATTACTATGGCGGTTGATGCAGTAACCTATGCACGAAACCTTCATAATAATATAGAGTTTTCCTGCGAGGATGCAGGACGGACAGATCGAGACTTTATGGTTAAAATTATTGAAGCGGTCATAGCTGCGGGAGCTACAACCATTAATATACCAGACACCGTAGGGTATACAGCGGGATACCAGTTTGGAGAGATTATTAAGGATGTGATGAATAGAGTTCCCAATATTGATCAAGCAATTATATCGGTACACTGCCATAACGACTTAGGAATGGCAACAGCAAACTCTCTTCAGGCAATTCTCAATGGAGCTAGACAGGTTGAATGTACCATAAATGGTATTGGAGAGCGCGCAGGAAATGCCTCTCTCGAAGAAATTGTAATGGCCCTAGATACTCGAAAGGATATTTTTGGGGTTACCACGGGAGCAAAACTTTCAGAGATCTACCCTACTAGTCGTTTGGTATCCCACGTATGTGCTATGCCAGTTCAACCAAATAAAGCTATTGTTGGAGCAAATGCCTTTGCCCACTCCTCTGGAATTCATCAGGATGGAGTATTAAAGGCAAAAAACACCTACGAAATCATTCAGCCTGAGACCATTGGACTTAAGGCTAACCAACTCAATCTTACAAGTAGAAGTGGTCGGCATGTTATAAAGCACAGACTCCAACTTTTGGGATACACAGAGGATAGTTATAATTTAGATAAGGTGTACTCGCGGTTTTTAAAGTTAGCTGACAAAAAGGGATCTGTCTATGACGATGATCTTGAAGCGTTAATGGAGTTGGGAGTTACCGATGAAGAGGGATTCTTTACCCTCCAGTACCTAAACGCAACTTCTGGTTCAGGAATTGTACCTACAGCTACGGTGAAGGTAGCCTTTGGAGATACGGGTAAGGTTGTTCAAGAGGCCTCTACTGGAGATGGTCCTGTTGATGCATCATGTAAGGCTATTGAGCGTGCTACCGGAGTAGTATTAAAACTTACGGATTACGCTCTCTCTGGTGTAACAGGAGGCCGAGACGCTCTTGGAGAGGTTCGTATTATTGCTGAGTATGAGGGCAAAAAGTACCACGGTCATGGATCAAGTACCGATATTGTTGAAGCTTCTACCCTCGCCTACCTTCAAGCAATTAATAAAGTGTATATGATGCAACAGGTTAAGCATTAATCTGAAAACCCCCTTCATAATGGAGGGGGTACATCACTTAATCACCATGGAAAGATCTTTTTTCATCCTTGTTTTTACTCAAAAATTCTTCATAACTACCCATTTTTGCTTTATCAATTTCAAAGCTTCCATCCTCATGCTTGACAATAACAACACTATCAAATCCAAGTTCATTCATCTTCTCTATAGTCAATAACTCACCCTCTTTTAACGCAAAGACTGTTCTTAATAACCATGAAGAAAGGGCTTTATTGGGATTTGTCATAAGAGCCTTATTTCCATCCTGACAAACTTTTGCAGAAAGAATGTCTCCAGAGGGAACTTTAAGATTAAAAGGAGTATTACGCGGAGGGAAAAATCCAGGAGCAATAGTATGAATTACTTTAGGAATAGGAATATAAACTTCGCCATAGTTTCTTGTCCTACCAGAGGCATTCCATTGATTTAACCCACTTTTCTCAGGAACAGATTTAGGTTTTGAGGATCTCGTACTATATAGGGGAAGATAAATTACATTATGCTGATTCTGTAATGTGACTCGAGAGGGTACTCTCGTAAAACTCATTGAGGGATCTTCTCCTAATAAACCTAACAGTAAACTATACGGGTCTTCTAGAATTTCAATATCTAATGAGTATGCACTTAAAGGGATTAAAAATTTTCGATATAGAGTACTTTTAGAGTAATTATAACTATAGAAATTCTTCCCATCTTCAAAATGTAAGCTAGCCTTTCTATCTTTAATAACCCTTATATGATCTGTATCTATTTCATTATAGTCTGTATCAAACAGTACAAGCTTTTTTTCTTGTCTTGCCACGATATGATAAATTGAATTCTCAATATTATATAATCGGTTAGAAAGCTGAATTCGTGCATTTCTAAATTCTGAAAGCTTAACCGCCAACTCTTTACCAGAACATTCTGACAGAACAGGAGCTAAAGCATTAAACTCTGCAATTTTTTCAACGCTACTATTATTAGCACAGATAAAAGTTTTCAAACCAACTCCCAAGGCACCCAACTGCGCATCAAAAGCCGTATCAGATCGTGATAAGTTCCGAGCTCCAAAACTTCGACAAAAAATATTCTCAACAACTCTATAGTTAATAAATGGCACCGTATTATCACTAAATAGTCCTGATAGCTTAGCTATCGCAGACAATAGTTTTAAATAACCGCCATTTTCCTTAACATCAATACTACTAAAAATTTTCATAAAACCTCTTTTATCTTACAGGAGATTCTTTCAATCAAAGTTGTCGTAACTGAGTTACCTGCTTGCATATATAGCTTACTATTAGCAATACTTGGTAAAATAAACCGCTCAATAGGATAGCCCTGAAAGGCAAAGCATTCCTTCGGTGTTAACTTCCTTATGCCAAAATCATCTTTAATCAAAGGAACATTATGACCACCAGTACCCATATTTGCAGTTAGCGTAGGACATACACAGCTTTTATTTTCTCGAACATAAACTCTCCGCCACTGGTATATTGTATCTTTACGAGTAATTGTTTTTTCCAATTCTGAATAATATATATGATCCTTAGAATAATAAAATTTTTGATCTTGCTTTCCAACTTCTAAGAAATCATGAATACTCTTAGTGAGAGGAATCTCATTAGGAAAAGAGAATTTTCTATAATTAGGAACTTGGAGAGGATCAAAGGCTACAATAAAAATACGCTCTCGGTTTTGAGGGACATTAGCATGAGTCATTGAGTTAAGTACTTGGTAATAAACTTTATATCCCAATTTATGTTCCAGAGAGTTTAATATTACTTGAAAAGTATGACCTTTATCATGAGCGACCAAATTTTTGACATTTTCTAAAAAAATTACTTTAGGCTTATGTTTTTCTGCGATCTCCTCTATATCGAAGAATAAATTCCCCCGACTATCATCAAAACCTTTTCTATATCCTGCAATTGAGAAAGCCTGACAAGGGAACCCCGCACATAATATATCAAAATTATCAGGGATATAATTCTTTACTCTCTTTTCTGTTATGTCTCCAAAAGGAATTTCTCCAAAGTTGCATTCATAGGTTTTTTTTGCTCCAAAATCCCACTCACTTGAATACATGCACTTTCCACCAATATTTTGCAAGGCTAATCGAAATCCACCTACTCCAGCAAACAGATCTATAAAAGTAAATTCAGGACTAGGCTGAGGTAAAAAAGGAGCCTCGAAGTCAAATAGCCCATAATTCATTACAGCCTCTGCAACTTCTAAGCTTACACTCTTTTCAGGGTATGTGTAAGATAAAAGTTTTTTAACTAAAGCTAGAGCTTCATTCTTCATAGAATCATTATTCTTGTAATAATCCTTATTATGCACATAATGAGTTAATATAGATTCCTCATAACCCTCTTGGTCAAAAAAACTTTTTCTAAAATTTGTATCACGTAGTGATTGTAATAATGCTTCTTTTGAAAATTCCATACTTGTACAATATATATTATCTCTCAAAAAAAATGTAGTAAAAACTTCCCAAGTGTAGCCGTTTAAACAAATATTTTTTTACGATAGAGCGATTTTCTTCCCCATAAGGGTTACACCTTTATCTACATCTCCCTTGGTAAGTAACACAGAGAACCCCATACTTTTGTAAAAGGCGATTGCCCGATGGTTATCACTCCCTACCCCTAGATGAACCCCTGGACATCCAATGTCACGAAGATGATTGAGGAGTGCTGTCATAAGCCCTTTCCCTAACCCCATCCCCTGATATCCTGGAAGAATGTCTATATGGAGATGAGAGGGATACTCTTTCGCTATTTTCTTCATATATGGGTAGGAGTAATCCTCAAGAATTGGTCGAAAAGACCGTTTATAGGTTGTGTACTCTTGGGGATAATCTTTTTTGAGATCTTTCATACGATCTTTAATAAGGGGAACTATAATTTGCTTATAATTCTCTCTGTACTTAAGAGAATTTACCGTAGAAAGAACATAACCGATAGGCTTGTCATCTTCATCTGCTGCTACAAAGCAGTGTTCAGAGTCGTACAGTACGTAATACAGTGCCCACCGTAGAGCTACAAGTTCTTGATCTGGAAAGTTGGGTCCTCCAAAAAATGTTTGGTGGCAAATATAACTTACCCTACTCTGGTCAGTTCGCTTTAGTTTCCGTATGGTAATGGTCTCTTCCATAATAGCCTCTACTCCCAATCGATAAGAAGGCCAACAGCATCTCGTCCCACATATATTCCAATTGGGCTACACACATAGTCAGTATACCGTGGCTCTAAACCTGTAAGGCTTCTCATATATTCTACCATCTCATCAATCTCTGTAGAAATAGTGCTGTGCATAATGGTGTATGATTTAATAGTACCTTTTTTAAGGTTCTGTTTTATCTCATCAAAGATTCGTTTACGCGCACCCTTTCGGCTAAAGGCTTGCTTATGCATATGGATTCCACCCTTTGTAATGTGCAGGGTTGGTCTAAAACCGATACTTTTTCCAACTTTTGATACCATACCGCTTACCCTACCACTTCGGCCTAGGTAATCAATAGTATCAAGGGATACATAAAAGTCCTGTTTCTTCTCTACCTTTTGAATCTGCTCAACAATCTCCTGATGAGAGGCACCCTCCTCTGCCATTTCAGCAGCTCTGAGTACCATTGTTGCGAGTCCCGCAGATAGGGTGTGGGAGTTAACAACAGAAATTCTTTCACCCTGTGGATCAAGCTGGCTTGCAACGTTTTTACAGTTCTGATAGGTTCCACTTAACTCATTGGATATGTGGATAGAAATAATAGAGTCGTAATGATGCAACAGCGATTCGTACATATGGGTGATGTATCCCGGTGTAGGTTGAGATGATGTGGGGTGCTCATCGTACTGCATAAGCTCATCATATATCTCTTTATGGTCAAATGTTCTCTTATCTAAGTAGGATATGCCCCCTAAGGAGATAATCATAGGCATCTCATGAATTTGATACTGGTCAAATAACTCCTGTGGCATATCACAGGCTGCGTCGGTAACAATCGCGATTGATCCCTTTCGAGCGTAGGCGGCTTCATACTCTCTTACCATATCATCAACCTTCTGCTCTACGATAGTTCCATAGGGTTTCAATGTGGACACTACCCTATTTGGCTCATTCGTATGAATGTGAACTCGGATCTTATTTTTATTCCCAGCCACAATAATACTATCGCCAAACTCTTTTAAGGTTTTTTTAAAAAATGGTATTCTCTTTGTCACTCCCTGTAACAGGAGTTCTGTACAGTACCGAAGATTGGGAGCTTCGGTACCGTGGGCTGGTGCGGCAATTCGCTCTACCTTATCAGTCTGTATTGTAGCAACAGGAGAAAATACCCCTTCGGTCATCTCTTTTATTGATCGTGAAATGCCTCGAAGAAAACAGACAAAACCTTCGGCTCCCGCATCTACTGTATCGTAAGAGAAGGTTACTTCCTTAATTTTTCCCGCAGTAAGCTTTAAGGATTTTTCCGCATCTTGTAGAGTCTTCCGAAGAAGATCTGAAAATTGACTAGAATGTTTATGCTTTTGAAGCGACTCACTCCAGTGTTTCATAACCGTAAGAATGGTACCCTCTACAGGCTTACTCATAGACTCATAAGCCCGGGTAACCGCCTCTTTTACGGCATCGCAAAAATCATGGATACTCATATCCTTCAGGCTTTCTACATTATCACTCATTCCACCTAAAAATTGAGCAAAAATAACTCCTGAGTTTCCACGGGCTCCCATAAGAGCCGCGTCCGCAACAGAGGCCATGGTAAGACTTGCTGAAGAGTCTGCCTGGGCATTACACATAACCGCATTGAGGGTGTGTGCAAGGTTAGTACCGGTATCTCCATCGGGAACAGGAAACACATTAATATCATTAATATAGTCCTTATGTTGTAAGATCTCTCGTCCCCCAGAGATAATTGCATGGTACAAATCTTGTCCAGTCAATATATTCATTATTTCCTCCTGAAGGTGAGCTTATTCTCCTCACCTCGAATAATGCGTCCCAAATTTTTACGATGGGTCCAAAACAGAGTAACCCCTATCAATATAAAAAATGCGATATACACTTCATCCCTATCGGGATATAATACAATATACCCTATGGGAAGCAAAAAAGCTACTATAAAAACAGCTAAAGAAACCATCCGTGTTATAATGATAATAGGAACCATAAGTAAAAATGCAATAAGTGCAAGCAGGGGAAATTGTGTTCCAATAGCTCCCGCAAGCACCGCAACGCCCTTCCCTCCTCTAAATCCATGAAAGAGAGGAAGGAGATGTCCTAAAAGTACAGAAAAGGTAACAAGCACTCCCAATAATGGTGTGTTGAGCCCATAATTTGGTCCAACAAAATAGACCGCAACACCTACAGGGAGTATCGCTTTTACCATATCCAACAGAATAACGATAATACCCCAGAGGAGTCCAAGCGTACGGGCGGTATTTGTGCCTCCCGCATTTCCACTCCCATGGTTACGAATATCTCCACGCCCTAAGAGCCTGGTAATAATAATGCTAAAGGATACACTCCCACAGAGGTATCCTACAACCATAGGGACTATGTAGTAGAGTATCATACTACTCGTTCCAATACTCCACAAGAGTTTTTACATGAATTCCAGAGAGTACGTCTTTATACTTGAGAAAAGGTAGTCCAATAACCCCAAACACATCCTTCACCTGTGCGCCAGCCTCAATAAGCATATCTGCAGCCGCTCGGATGGTTCCTCCGGTAGCAATAAGATCATCAATAATAAGTATATTGCTTCCTGGTTTCACGTCATCCGCTTGAATCTGGATGAGAGATTCTCCATACTCTAGGGCGTAGGATTTTTCAATAGTTTTCCCCGGAAGCTTTCCCGCCTTTCGTACAAGAATAACAGGAATATCCAAGGCCATGGCAATAGGTGTTGCAAAAAGAAAACCCCGTGCATCTATTGCGGCAATCGCATCAATCCCTCTTCCTTTATAAAACTCTACGGCCTCATCAATACAGAAACGAAACGCCTCTGGTTGCATAAGAACACTAGAAATGTCATAAAACAGAATCCCCTCATGTGGGAAGTTTGGAACCTTTCGAATAGCTCCATCTAGATCGTATTTTTTCATTTACCGACCTCCATTGATAAATTTCTTTTGAAATCTTTTAATTCGTGCTGAGGGTTGTAGGCGTATATCTGCAAACTCCCCTCTTATTACATAGTGATACCCAATACCAGCAATCATTGCACCGTTATCGGTACAGAGCTTAAGACTGGGAAAGTATGTTTGTACATTTGGGATATTGAGGAGTTCACTACGAAAACGAGAGTTTGCAGCAACCCCTCCTCCAGCAACTACGGTGGTAAGTCCCGTATCTTCGATAGCCCGTCGAACTTTTCGCATCATAGTATCTACCGCCACTCGCTGGAAGGATGCGGCTATATGAATTGGCTTGTCCGAATCATCTGGAGCAACGCCCTTTTTACGAAAAAAGTCTAACTGGTTAATTACCGCAGTCTTAAGTCCAGAATAGGATACATCATAGGTGTGGTCCCCTTTGTGGAGAGATGGAATAGGAAAATGAAACATAGAGTCATCTCCCTGCTGTGCAAGTTTATCTATCGCAGGACCACCGGGGTACCCAAAGTCATAATACTTTGCAACCTTATCAAAGGCCTCTCCTATAGCATCATCTATAGTTGTTCCGAGCACCTCTACTTGATCAAAATCATCAACCCTACAAATTACTGAGTGCCCCCCAGATACTAAAATACCAAGAAAGGGATATGGGATATCAAACTCTAAAAACGGTGCATAGAGATGGGCAAAAATATGGTTTACACTCACTAAGGGGATTCCCAAAGCAAAGGCTAAGCTCTTGGCAAAGCAGACTCCCACAAGAAGAGATCCTACAAGCCCTGGTTCACTGGCAACCGCAATTGCAGTAAGTTCACTTTGATCAATCCCAGCCTTCTCTAAAGACTCTTTATATACGTCGACAATCCACTCAGTATGCAGTCGTGAGGCAATCTCTGGAACAACCCCACAATACGGAAGATGTTCTTCTATCTGAGTTGCCACCACATTGCTTAAAATTTCTTTTCCATTACGAACCACCGATATAGAACACTCATCACAGGAGCTCTCTATACCTAAGATCAGGTGATCAGCCACTAAGAACACTCCTTTACTAAAAGTGCTTGTATCTTTGCAAGGACTCGACTTGCATACACAGGAGCCATTCCAACATACCCTTTAGTCTCCATAAGCTCTGAAACTTCAGAGGGAGATAGGTATTTGGAAATCTCTGGATCTTTCTGTAAAAGAGGAACAAGTGGATTAGCCTCTCCATGCTGAATTGCAGCCCAAGCTTGAAGGGAGTATGTTCGAATAATCTCATGGAGTTCTTGTCGGTCTCCCCCAGCCTTTGCACACTCCATCATAACTCTTTCGGTTGCCGCAAAAGGTCCGTAGGCGGCTAAATTTTTCTGAACCCCAATATCGTGGATTTGCATACCCTCTACAACTTTGATAACAGTGGTAACAATCTCATCCACCCCAAGAAAGGCTGAAGGAAAAAGCTCTCGTCTGTTTGCAGAGTCATCTAAGGTTCGCTCTAGAAGAGAGTGAGCCCCATTATCCCAAGCAACACGAGGAAGGGTTGCAATATATCTTGCTATTGAATCAACCTTCTCTGATCGAATAGGGTTTCTTTTAAACGGCATAGCAGAAGATCCAACCTGATGTGTTCCAAATGGCTCACTCCACTCTCCCATAGGAGGGGTCTGTAGAATCCGCAGGTCAAAGGAAAATTTATACAGAGTTGCTGCAACACCAGCCAGTGCATTAAGTACTAGCCAATCTTGCTTACGTGGATATGTTTGGGTAGCTGCATCAAATGCCTCTATCCCAAGTTCTTCCATAACCTGATCTTCAAAATCCGTAACCTCCATAGGGCTGTCATGGAGCAGTTCTCCATAGGAGGCAGCAGTACCTACGGCCCCTTTCATCCCTTTTCCTCGAAGTCCAGAACATACCCGTTCAAGCTCCTCAAGGTCTACTAACAGATCCTGTCCATACTGGGCAAATCGGTACCCTATGGTGGTAGGCTCCGCAGGTTGAATATGGGTAAACGCCATAGTAGGTGTGTCTAGATATGTTTCAATCTTGTTTCCTACAAGCCCAAGTAAGGTTTTCACCCGCTGGATAAGTAGCTCCATGGCACTTTTAATTCTGAGGGCATCCATATTGTCAAGTATATCCATACTGGTTGCTCCCATATGAATACACCCTCCCCCCACAGAACACTGCTCTGCGTAGGTTTTAATCTCTGCCATCAAATCATGGTGGATTTTAGACTCTATCTCAGAAGCCCGAGCAATATCAATCTGTTCTCGGTGAGCAAGGAGATCCTCATACTCTTCGGAGGATACAATACCTGCTTCCATCTGAACCTTTGCCAAGGCACACCAAATCTTTCTCAAGAGGAGACGTTTATGCTCCTCTGACCATAAGACTCTCATCTCCTCACTTCCATATCTCCAAGTAAATGGAGATATGAACGTATCATGGCTAAAATGCTGACCCATGGGACCTCCTACTTTGTCCTATCGTACAATAATTTGATCTCGTTCTGGACCAACAGAAACAAACTTCATGGAAGCACCGGTAAGCTCTTCTATTCGCTCAAGGTAGGCTTGGGCTTTTTTAGGAAGATCCTGCCACTTTCGTATTCCAGTGGTATCACACTCCCAACCTTCCCACTCTTCATACACAGGTTCTGCCCGCTCTTGTAGAGGTGTGTCTGGAACGTAATCAAGAATCTCACCATCTACTTTATATCCGGTACAGATTTTAACTGTTTTAAAGGTGTCAAGCACATCAAGTTTAGTCAGGGCAATAGAGGTAAACCCATTTAACCAACAAGAGTAAGACGATGCTACTGCATCAAACCATCCACAACGTCTAGGTCGTCCTGTGGTAGCTCCAAACTCTCCTCCAATTCGTCGTAACTCTTCACCTGTTTCATCAAGTAACTCGGCAACAAAGGGTCCACCACCAACAGAGGTTGAGTACACCTTAACAATTCCAATCACTTCATCAATTCGTCGAGGGGCAATTCCAGCACCACTAGAAACACCTCCAGCTGTTGGAGAAGATGAAGTAACATAGGGGTAAATACCCCAGTCTAAATCTCTCATAACTCCCAACTGCCCTTCCATAATAATTCGCTTTCCACCTTTGATAGCATCTCGTACCAGTGGATAGGTGTCAATAATTCGAGATCCAAAGTCCTCTTTCCACTTAGCACAGAGAGCAAGAAGGTCATCAAGAGAAACCTTTTCAAGTCCATAGTACTCAAGCTGTCGGTTTTTCTCTGGTAACATCATTTCTAGTCGAGTTTTTAATCGCTCAGGATCTAAGATATCACCCGCTCGGATACCCTTTCGTGAAGCCTTATCACTGTATACAGGGCCAATTCCTCGTTTTGTAGTACCAACGGCCCACTCTTTTTTCTTAGACGCTTCCTCAGCTCCGTCAAGAGCTCTGTGGAAAGGCATAATAAGGTGCGCCCGTCTATCAATAAAAAGCTTTTCAGGAATAAAACCACCCTGCTCAACCACACCCTGAAGCTCCTCTTGCATGGTATCTAGGTTTACCACCGTTCCAGCTCCAACAATACAGGTTGTTTTAGGGTTAAAAATACCGGAAGGTAGAATATGAAGTGCAAACTTACCATACTCATTAATTACCGTATGGCCTGCGTTATCTCCTCCCTGAAATCGGATTACCATATCCGCATCCTGTGCAAGATAATCAACTAATCGTCCTTTACCTTCGTCTCCCCACTGGGCTCCTACAATCGCTGTGACACTCATTATTTACTCCTTACTCATGGGAACCGAAGCAGCTATGCTATCGGCTTAATTTCTGCTAAAAAGGGAAGAGTTCTATACTCCTCCGCTAAATCCAATCCGTATCCAACAACCCAAACATCGGGTATATCGAATCCGACATAATCCATCTCTACATCAATTTTTACACAATCTGGCTTCCGTAAAAATGCTATAGTCTTAAGAGATTTTGGCTTTCGTGTTTTAAAATTCCGAATAAGGTAGTCTAAGGTGTACCCACTATCCAGGATATCTTCCACAATAAGAACATGCTTACCCTCTAGGTTTTCTCGAACATCCATAAGCATACGAACATTTCCCGTATGAAGAGATCCCGATCGGCCATAACTGGAAAGTGCAATAAAATCCACTGAGTGGTGGACAGAGAGCTTTCGACAAAGGTCAGCCATAAAGATGAAGGATCCTTTAAGGACTCCAACAACAACCAGTTCATCCTTCCCTACTCCTTCATACTCAGATGAAATAAGGTCCGCTAGCTCCTGAACTTTTGCCTGTATTGAGGCTTCATCCAAGATAACCCGAACTAAGTCATCCGTAAAGAGAGGGTGTGATTCTTCTGCAAATTTTTTACTTTTCATGACTTAACCAATCATGTAGCAATTACCGTAACTTGTCAACCAAACAAGAGGAGAAAGGAGTCAAATTTTGCCACCATCATAGGGTTCTTTTCTTGAAAATCAACCTGTATGTGAGAGCAAAATATCATGAACTTAGGTTATCCAGCAAAGAGTGAGATTTGTTTATTGTAATTTACCGCAAAGTGTATTATATTCCCTATTATGAAGTTAAAAAGAGTATCAGTTATTGGAGCAGGAGCTTGGGGCACAGTAGTAGCAAAAGTTCTTGCAGAAAAGGGTCATACAGTTTCTCTCTGGTCCTTCGAAAAAGACCTACCTGAGATTATACGAGAGCAGGGAGAGAACTCTAGATACCTCCCAGGAATACCACTTCCCCCTGAGATGATTGTATCAAGTGATATTCAGGAAGTTGCCACAGATGCGGATGTTATCTTGTTAGCAGTTCCCTCACTCTTTCTCCTAGATATTGCAAAGCAGATTGTGGGAGTTCCAAATATTTTAGAAGGGAAAACCTCCATAGGAATTCTATCAAAGGGGCTTATAGAAATTAACAACTCCCCCACCTTGATTACCGTAGCCTTAGAGCAGTACCTCCCAGGTAGCTACAAGAAAAAGCTTGTTTACATTTCTGGTCCAAGTCACGCAGAAGAGGTAGGAAGAGGAAAAATGACAGGTCTTATTACTGCAAGCAGATCTCCCAAGGAAGCGGTAAAAATGAGACACCTACTTAGCTCAGAAAACCTTTTTGTATTCTCATCACTTGATGTGGTTGGAGTACAGGTGTGTGCTATTATGAAAAACGTTATTGCCATAGCCTTTGGAGTTATGGATGCTCTTAAAGAGACGGATAGCAGATTTGGAGACAATACAGAATCTCTCCTACTTGCAACAGGACTACACGAGTTACAAACCTTTGGAATTGCTATGGGTGCTACTCACCCAGAAACATTTACCTCTATTGCAGGGGTTGGAGATCTTGATGTAACGTGCCGAAGTCAATATGGACGTAATCGACGATTTGGTCAGGAAATTGTAACAAAAGATATTTTAGCACCCTTTAATGGCATTGAAGACGCACTGAATAGGATTCATGAGATTGGATACCTTCCCGAGGGTCTCGTAGCGTGCTACCATGTTGCAAGGGTGGTAAAGGAGAAGAAACTCAAACTCAATATCACCGAGGGGCTCTATGCCATCTTAAACAAAGAGGTTGCCCCCAGTGATATGGTGAGTGCTGTGGTACAAAAAGCTCGACCAATTACAAAGCTAAGGTAATTGAAACAGGACAGTGGTCCGATCCCATAATGTCCGAATGAATACGGCTCTCCTGAACTCGAGGCAGGAGGGCATCATTCACACAGTGGTAATCTATTCTCCACCCTGTGTTGTTTGCTCGTGCATTAAACCGATAGGACCACCAACTGTAATGCCCATTCTCACCGGGATGACTTAATCGAAAAGGATCCTTAAACCCCTCTGATAAAAACCGATCCATCCAACTACACTCTTCTGGTAAAAACCCAGGATTCTTTCTATTAGTTTTAGGATTTGCCAAATCAATATCCTCATGGGCAATATTGTAATCCCCACAGAGAACTACATCTCCACCTTGGCTCACAATATCAGCACAAAAACGGTGAATAGCATCACAAAAGGCAAGCTTGTAGTCCAGTCGTTTCCCCTCGGACTGGCTATTAGGAAAATAGCAGTTTACCACATGAAAATTTCCAAATCGGGCAACCGATACACGTCCCTCATCATCAAACTCAGAGTTCCCTAGTACCCGTGTTTCATCAGGAACTTTCCGAGAAAAGATACCTACCCCACTATACCCTTTTTTCTGAGCAGGAAAAAGAGAGAGATTATACCCACACTCAAGGATATCCTTTGGAATATCACCTTCCAAAACCCGAGTTTCCTGAAGGCAGACAATATCTGCCCCTAAATCAAATACCGGTTTAAGGGCATCCTTTTTTAATACCGCACGAAGTCCATTGACGTTCCAAGATATAATATTCATGGTTATATCATACTTAAGGGTTTTTAATATGGCAATATCTTTTGTGCTATTATAGGATTACTTTTTAAATCGAAGAGAGAGGCTTCTAGGAATTACTATCTCCAAAGTCCGCATCTCCGAACTCAGCAACGTACTGAACCACCAGCTCCGCAACTTCCTCAGGAATATTACTCCGTTGCTGTACATCGTAGGGTGTACTTTTTGCAACCGCAGAGAGGGAACCAAACTCTTTAAGAATTGCTTTACTCCGCTTGGGGCCTACTCCAGGAATAGATTCAAGGAGAGAGAATGTTCCATCCTGCTTAGTTCTGATTCGCTGATTAAGAGAAGTTGCAAACCGATGGGCCTCATCTCTAGCTCTCTGGAGTACCTGAAGAGCAGGATCTCCCGGAGGAAGTTTTACAATCTGATGAGTTTTGGGAAGAATAATTTCTTCATCACCCTTTGCTAATCCACATACGGGTATATCTAAACCAAGGGCATCTATAATTTTTTCTACCCCACTCACCTGACCTACCCCGCCATCTATGAGAATGAGCTGCGGAGGATCAAGCTGATCATGAATAACTCTACTGTACCTTCGTGATGTAGCTTCTCGCAGAGCTTTAAAGTCATCAATTTTACCGCCTAAGGTTTTAATTGAGTACCTTCGGTACTGATCCTTTGCGGGAACCCCTCCTATGAGACATACCATAGAAGCGATAGTATATTTTCCAGCCAGATGAGAAATATCGTACCCCTCAATCCTTTGAGGAATCTGGCTAAGTCCCAAAGCCTTCTGTAATGCAAGCAGAGGTCCCTGCTGTCGGTGATTTCTCATAGCCTGTTGAAAAGCGAGATTTCCATTCTCTCGAGCCATATCTAAAATAACTCGATGCTTCCCTCGCTGTGGCTCCCTTACCTCTATTTTACGAGTACCCTGATGGGTAAGGTATTGCGATAACAGGTCACAGCTATCGGTATCTCCATCAATATAAAGATGGGGCGGTATGTTTCCTGGATTCTCATACAGTTGGGTAGCAAACTCAACAATCCCCTCCTCTTGAGAGAGAAGAGACTCAACCGTATAGGTCTCCTTATCACGAACCTTTCCGTCTCGAACTTTAATAACTGAGTAGACCGATACTTCCTCACCATACACCTGGGCAATGTAATCACGACTATCAAGCATAAAATCCTCAACCCCAGGACCCTCTTGAATAGCATCTAACGCTTCAATCATATCACGAAACTTGGCAGCCTCCTCAAACTGTAAGTTTTGAGAAGCATCCTTCATACTCCGAAAAAGATCTTTTCGTAATCCATCTTCCCCACCCTTCAACAGTTTTATATGAGCTGCTACCGACTCTTGATACTCATCATAAGTTTGGTATCCACAGCAGGGAGCTTTACAACTATGGATATGGTAATAGAGGCAGGGTGCAGAGCGTTTCGGGAGAGGTCCACGACACTTTCTTAATGGATAAAGCTGCTCCACCATCTCTAGATACCGATGAACTTGGTACGCCTTTGGATATGGTCCAAAGTAGGTAGATCCGTCCTTTACCATATTTCGAGTAGCGAACATTCGTGGATACTTTTGGTTTGTCATACGAATATAGGGGTACGAAGAGCAGTCTTTCAAATCAATATTATATTTTGGATAATGAGTTTTTATGAGGTTATTCTCAAGAAGCAGTGCATCCAGCTCATTGGGAGTAACAATATACTCAATCCGAAAGATTCGAGATACAAGTTTCTCGGTTTTGGGAGTTCTGTTTTTTACAAAATAAGAGGCAACTCGTCGACGTAAATTTTTTGCTTTACCCACATACAGCACTACGTTTTTCTGACTGTACATGAGGTATACTCCGGGAGCTTCTGGAAGCTCCCTTGCTTGTTGCCTTGGAGTTCTCATATGTTAGTTGAGAAGAACATACCCATTGAGCTGCTCTTCCACCTGCTTACGCTCAATCTCTGCCCTCTTAAGCTCGTTAAGAAGCTTTACAGAATCCGTGTTGTAGTAATAGTTAAGAAGATCCTCCGCTTGGGCAATAGCACTGGGATAGTCTCGTAGGAGTTCATACATAATAGCTGCATTATATCCACCAGCA
The DNA here is from genome assembly GCA_964492025.1 of uncultured Spirochaetia bacterium. Taxonomy (GTDB): domain Bacteria; phylum Spirochaetota; class Spirochaetia; order CAZBHR01; family CAZBHR01; genus CAZBHR01. The sequence goes on from CAZBHR010000001.1 coordinate 307,957, forward strand.
AATACTCTCGCCTTTGTCCAGGCTTGCAAATATCCATGAAGAGCCTGCTGATAATACCCACTAGCTGCCATCTCATTTGCCTGTGTTACCCATGGATCATTTTTCTCATCCTTGAGAAATCGACTAACTCGCACCTCCTGAGGAACCATCTTAGCTCCAACTCCTTCCATCGCCTCTGCTACTGCTCTCTCGTACATCCTATTCAGAGGAGGAGCATTATAATAGATGTACCACTGGTCACGAGGAAGCTCAACTCTGGGAGGCACGTACTCCTCTGAGGAAGATGAACCGGAAGTCTGTTTACGGGCAAGAATTTTATTGGTTCTGGTGTCAACAACCATGTAATCAATGGTTATGTTAACAGCCTGTCGATAGTACGCTTTTTTCTCGGTTACCCCAAGACTATTTTTCTCATAACGAAAAGTAAGTCTGTCATCAATATCAATATTATTCACTGAACCCAACACAACAGCATCAATGTTCAGGTGTTCTGCAAAATAGTTTAGCTGATTACCATAACCCCATGCACCATACCAAGCTTCTAACTGCCCTGGAGGGATAACAACAAAGGCTCGTTCTTTAACAAGCTGATTATAAAACTCATCGGTAGCGTGCCGAGCAATTCTTCCTGGGTTATTTGAAGGAACCGTAAAGCTGATACTTTGAAGAAATGGTGAAATAGAGATCTCAAGACTACTCCCAAAATTATAGTTAGGAGTAAAGGGTAAAATTCCAATAGTCCTATATCCAGACATATCAATTTCTGCAGGTTTATACGTGGAGTACCCCACAGAGGTGCTACATCCCGCAAGTAATAGACCAATTATAAGAATGAATAGAACTACCCTTTTTTTCATACTACCTTTCTCCTTATTTCTTGTTGTAAGCAAGAATTGCTCTTGCTAACAGATCCATGCTCATTCGTATAACCTCCTCATCTAAGACAAAGGCTATTCGAATTTGATTTTTTGCAACCCCCTGGGAAGCATAAAACCCTGCAGCCGGTGCTACCATAAGCGTTTTCCCATTATAAGAAAACTCCTCAAGGAGAAATATAGAGAACTTCTCCGCATCATCTACAGGAAGAGCTGCTATAAGATAGAACGCTCCTTCTGGATTCGAAAAGGTTACGCCCTCAATCTTTGACAACCCACTTACAACAGCCCTTCTACGAGCATCATAGGTTTTCATAACCTCTTCAAAATATGAATCCTTGGTTTCTGTTACCAAGGTTGTCAAAATATTTTGCTCCAATGTAGGAGGACATAATCTTCCCTGCCCACACTTTAATAACCCCTGAATGATAGATTTGTTACAACTTACGAGTGCTCCAATTCTTGCACCACATAGATTGTACCTTTTTGAGACACTATCAACCATAATGGTTCTCTCTTTATACGCATCAAAGAAGAGAATAGACTTTGTGCTATTTCCAGGGTATAAAATCTCCCGATACACCTCATCAACAATAAGAAAAAGATCATACTTCTCCGCAAGCTGACAGAGCATTAACAGCTCGTCCTCTCGATACACAACACCCGTTGGATTTCCTGGATTTGCAATATGGATAGCCCGAGTTTTTGGGGTAATATGTTTTTCAAACTCCTCAATAGGAGGAATTCGAAAATTATTTTCCAGTGCGGTATACACAGGCTTAATGGAAACTCCAACCTCCTGGGCAAAGGTATTTACATTTGCATAAAATGGCTCAGGAACAATGATCTCATCCCCATCATCACAGGTGGCAAAAAAAGCGAACTGCAACGCCTCACTCCCCCCTTGGGTTACCAGAATATTATCAGCACCAACCTCTACGCCGGTACTCTTTTTATAGTAGCTTTGTAGTACTCGTACATACTCAGGAAGCCCCTCTGAGGGGCCATAGGCTAAGAGATCACAGGAGGCTTCACGAATAGCACGTGCAAGCATATCTGGACTTTTTACATCGGGTTGCCCAATATTTAGGTGAATAACCTCAACCCCTCGCTCCTTAGCTCCTGCTGCATATGGGGCCAGTTTTCTAATAGGTGAAGCCGGCATTCCCTGAAGTCGCTTTGAAATTTTCATACTATCTCCTTACACAAAAAGTTGTACAAACTGGTACAGTAAAGAGATAATTCCATAAAAAGCTCCAGTAACAGAGACAAGAGCAGTAATCCCAATAATAATACCACCACGTGCTAGCTCAAACCCAAGGGGGGCTAAACCAAAAGCACCATTTTTAAATCTATCCAATCCACCACGCCCCATACAGATCCAAAAAACTGATATAATTCCTAGAATCCAAGGGTATGCAAGTGGAGCCCATGGAGAGCTCTCAAAACTACTCCGTACAAAGGGAAGAATAAATAGAGGTTTGCTAAACAGGAAAAGAAATAGCACAATACCCGCAAGGGATGTAACAATTTTTCCTGCCCATAAAAGCTTTTTAATTTGAGAAAAACTCAAGGGCTTCGTACTATTATCTTCCTGTGCTGTACTCTCCGTTCCAGTAGAAGGCTCTTCCTCCTCAGGGGATGATGCTACAGTCTCGGTTGTTGTAGATTGTTCTACAGCACTCTCCTCTTGAGGCTCTTCAGATTCGGTAACATGACTCTCAGGAATCTGCTGAATAAACACTTTTTCCGTATCCATTCGTACGAGGTAGGTATACTCTCTCTCATCAAAAACAAAGGTAACCTCTACCGCATTAATATAAGATATCTCTACTGACTGTAACTTAATTCGAACCTCATCCTCAGAATCAACACTATCTCCTGAGTTCATGATACCTAGGGTATCGGTATACCACTCATCAAGAGGGGTGTCCGCAAGAATATCTTGAGGAAGCGCAGTTGCTACCTGATCCATAAGGAGTGTGGCATGTGCATTCCCTAGGCTCTCATAGAATCGACGAAACATATCCAAATGATCATCTACATCAATAACTTTTTCTACTGCTGGAATAAACTCCTGGCGAACCACAAACTGCTGCTTTACCTTTCCTAATCCTCGACAAGTTTTACACTCACTCTCCTCAATTTGACAATCGGGGCAGAATGTTTTACCAGAACCACGACAGCTCTCACAGGAAACATCTTTTTTTCCATGACATGTAGCACAAAGAGTAGTCCCCTCTCCCCTACATTTTCGACACTCAACCTTACCAACACCACCACACTTCACACAGGGTTGAGTAATGGTTCTAATATTCTCCACTACCCCTTGATCTGAAAGCTCTGTTTCCTGTCTGTTTGTCGTTCCTGTACCAGAACAGTGAGGACAGAAAAGAAAACCCTTTCCATCACAATCAGAACAGCTTTTATGCCCAGAACCTCCGCAAGAAACACAAGGTCCTAATCCTCGCCCATGACAATCGGGACAAGGAATCATTGTAGTTCCTCCACAGGTAGGACAAGCATTCTCCTCCCCATGGCAATGAGGGCAAGGAACAAGTACCGAGCTACCGGGAACAACGTAGTCTCGATGAAATGGCGAGAACTCTCGGTGGTCAGCCACGTGAAGGGCCCATGGATCAACTTGAGATATACGGTAGACCATCTGAGGAGTTACATGTTCATTGGTAGCAAGGGGCACCTCTTTTTCATACACCCCACGAGTTTCATAAAGGGTTTGCAACTTTCCAAAAAAGATTGGATGACTGATCATCTCTAAAATTTCAACCTTATCTCCAAAACCTTGGCTCCCTTGCGAAGAGAGTTCTCCCGCCCAATCAGTTAAAATTTTTCGAACCAATCTCTGAGTTTCGTGATGTTGGGTTACATCTCGAGAAGTTGGAATATTTTTTGGCATCCGCTTGCCTCCTTCAAAATCGCCTTTAAGAGTATCATATTTTAGGTGGATAGCCTAGGGGGATAGTAAAAAAACAGGGCAACCAAAAATCAATAAAAATACAACACCATTCTGTAAATCTTATCTAAAAAATCATAAGCAGACGCACAATAGGTGAAGTTGTAATAATTGTGTTAAAGAGTATTAAGAAGCTCTAAAAAAAGCTGTTCTCCCTCATCAGGAGTGGTCGCTTTAACCTGCTTTCCCTTACTAAAAATCACCACACCAGAAGAGGAACCGGTAATACCAATATCCGCACCCTTAGCTTCATTGGGTCCATTTACGATACACCCCATTACGGCAACTTTTATCGGTTTTTGTATAGTTCTTATATGTGGTACAATACGCTCAAGAAAGTTTCGAACTTCAAAGGTTGATCTTCCACACTGGGGACAGGAAATAATCTCAACTCCCTGAGAACGAAGACCCAAAGCGTGGAGAATGTGATTTCCACTCTCCACCTCTTTTTCCATAGGAGCACTCAAGGATACTCGAATAGTATCTCCAATTCCTTGGGAGAGTAATATCCCCATGGCTACTCCAGACTTTGCGATACCCTGCTCCAAAGGCCCCGCCTCGGTAACTCCCAAATGAAGTGGATAATCATACCTCGTAGCAAACCGCTTATTCGCTTCACAGGTAGTTTTCACATTGGAGGACTTGAGAGAAAATATAACCTGCTTAAAGTTAAGCTTCTCTAAAATCTCCATCTCCATTTCCGCAGCTAATACCATTGCTTCAGCTGGATCAGAGTGGTTTCTTAACTGCGCAGGAAGGGATCCACCATTTACCCCAACTCGAATTGCAGTTCCCTCCCCTAGGGCTGCACGAATAACCTCCTCTACCTTAGAAGAGTCCCCAATATTACCGGGGTTAATTCGCACCTTAGGAATTCCGCCCATAATGGTTTGTAAGGCTAAGCGATAATCAAAATGAATGTCCGCAACAAGAGGAATGGGGCTTTTTCTGTTCAGTTGAATTAAGGCGTCCCCTTCTGCTGAAGTAGGAACAGAAAATCGGATAAGATCACACCCCGATAGGTAGAGTTGATTTATCTGCTCTACAACAGGATCAAGGTCAACACCTACCAGAGGCTGTTTCCACATGGTCTGAACAGAAATAGGGGCCCCTCCACCTATGGAGAGACCCTCTGAAATATGAACAACCCGTGTCTGTTTCATCTATAGTACTACGAGAGAGAGTCCCAATACAAAGATTGCAACGGTCTCAATAATACCCAGTGCTAACATGTAGTTAGAAGCACCCTTTCCTGTAGAAGCTAAGGCATCAGCTGCCGCTGCGGCTGCTCGTCCTTGCATCATAGCGGATGCTGCAATACCAAGTCCTCCAAAAAGACCAGCTCCAAGCTGAAGAAAGTCTCCTCCTGTAGAACCTACGATAAACTGCATTAACAAAAACCCATAAAGAGTTTGTGAAAGAGGCATTCCTGAAAATACAATCAACATAAAAGGAGCTGGTTTATTCTCGGAATAACATTTTTTCCACGCACCCGCTGCCCCCTGAGAGGCAATTCCTGTTCCTAATGCTGAGCCAACCGCCGCTAACCCTAGGGCTGCCATTGCTCCAATTAATCCAAAACTCATATATTACTCCTTATACTGTTTTTCTAACGGTTTGTATGGTATGCCAGACCACTCAATTTTGAGCTGTCCAGAAAATTCCAAAAGGTTTAATCGGGCTCCATGAACAAGCATGGATAATAACCCCATAGCAAAGTTCAGAGAGTGTCCGAAAACAACAATAACAACCCCAAACACCAATCCTACGAAAGACCCCATAAGATCGGCACCAAGACTGTTAAAACTAATTGCAATTGCCACCGAAGAGAGTCCAACCGCAAATAGTCGTATATATGATACTATGTTAGAGAATACTCCAACCATATCAAGAAACTGAAAGAATCCACCCTTGAGACCCCGTTTGAGACCGTAGAAGAAAGACTTTCCATCTTCCTGTGCTCCAAAAAGGAGAACAAGTATAGCACCTGCTGCAAGAGCCCACACTCCCCAAGTAGGGAATACTCGATCCAAAATAAGGTTAAGTGCAAGTCGGTAAATTGCTATGGTGAAAATACCCCACCCCACATGGGCAAAGGCTCGAAGACTTTTTCTCTCACGATACACATTAAGTCCATTGGCAATACTCAATTGGATGGTCCCGAGAAGAAAACTTATTTGAATAATACTGTCTTGACTACTCGATGCACTCAGCCCAAAGACCTCAGGAAATGCAGCAATCGAAGGGATAGTAAGGGTTTTTACAAAGGTTGTTTGCGCTAAGGCCTCCATACCAAACCAGTTTCCCGTAACCACTCCCCAGGTTGTAATAACAAGACTTAAAAGACCAAGAAGAAGCACACCGGAGCTAAGCTCTTTGTTTTTTCTCCAAAGTACAAAGGTTCCTGCACCCATAAGAAGACCATACCCTGCATCTCCAATAAGAACTCCTACAAAGATAGCAAAAAAGAGTAAGAATAGTGTACTAATATCCATTTCTCTGTATCCTGGGGTAATTCCAAGAATACCGTAGAGCGGTTTCATAAGTCGTGAAAATCTGTTGTACTTAAGCTTTGTAGGAACAGGATCATCGTCACTAGGGTCATCTAAAATAACCCCAAATGAGTTACTCTGGGCAAGATTAACAAGAGACTCCCTTTTCTCTGTAGGGATATACCCAGAAATATATACAACCTCTTCTCCTGTATCGGTTAAAGAGCATCGCGCCTCTTCAAAGTGAAGATTATCTTCGGCTACCTTCATTCCTTTTTCAAGTAGTCCCTTTCTCATGGCACCCTGACGGATACGCTCAAGACACTGGTTTTTTTCAGACTGAACTTTAGCAATCTCTGTTTGAAGTGTTTCCACACCTTTCTCAATCTGAACAATCCGAAATTCCGAAGGTATATCAATCTCCTTAAGAGAGAAAACCACTCCATATGTATACCCTTCTGAGGAGAAAAGCTCCATAACCCCAGAGCAGCTACTCTTGTCAAGAACACCCTGTGGATCTAAAGATGGGATCTGTTTTCCCTGCCATGATAAAAGAGTGGTAAAAACACCATCATTTCTCAGAGTTTTGATATCTTCAGGGTTCATACTACCCCATGGAGTAATCCTCTTAAGGTGATAAAAGAGGTCACTTTCCTGTTGCTCTAAAGCTTGTAATCGCTCTTGCGCATGTAAAATCTCTCTACATTCATCCTTGGCTGAGTCATACAGAAAGGGCTCATCAAGAGGATCTACATCAGCATAATCTGACCCAATAATTTGTAGCACCGAAGAGAAATTCGCTACCCTACGCTCATACTTATCAAGTGCAGAGCTTCTCTCCATAACATGGGTTTCTACATGCAGCAGACCAATATCCGCAAGGGATGACAGGGTTGCTGTCAGATGAGATCGGAGGGCTACAATATAGGCTTTTTTCATAGGAACTATCATACCTGTACCTCCGTAAGTTTATTTTTAGAAATCTTTCCACGAACCACCGCTGCGGTCTGCTGATCTCCTTGGGCTATGGTTATCTTTCGAATAGCCTCTTTTGCTTGGGGAATCTTAACCTTTTCAAAAAGGTTTACTCGCTGTGCGGTAACTCGTAACTCCTGACCTAGATGAATAATCTGCTCCTCTAAAATAGCTATCTCCGCATCTAGCTCAGCCAGCTCCTTAAGTGACTCAACACCCCTATCTAGCCAAGGTGGCGTAGTAAGAAGATCTATCTCTTTCTCCGTAAAATCGACCCCTTCATATACGGGAATATCAACACCCGCAATATTTCCCATAGAGTGCCGAATACGGTCAATATGAATAATAGTATCTAACTCAAGGGGCTCTCCAAAGAGAGCAACCCACTTATCAAGAGAGCTCTTTTGAACTTCCCGTTGTTGTTTTACCTTCTCTATCTGCTCCTCCACCTGACGGATAACCGTCTGAAGTTGCTGCTTTTTCAGCATAAGTGTGGGGAGGTAGCGGTTAAACTGCTTGAGAGAGTTCTTTTGGTTTTTTAACTCATTCTTTGTGAGCTTCACCCGAGCCATAGCTACTCCTTCACCCAGTACTTATTAACCATTTCCGTACGAAGCCCTGTATCCTCTGGATTAAAACAGGAGGAGAGAATTTTCCATCCCCTATCCAAAGCACCTTCAAGTGGGATATTTACAGAGAGAGACATTAACTGTTCTTCAAACATCTCACCATACTTTAACAATTTTGTATCCCACTCGGACATTCTAAATCCCATAGATTTTTTCTCTAGAGACTCTTTATACGCCGCATACAGTTTAATCATACAGTCCATAATGGCACGGTGATCGTCCCGAGTTGATCCATTCACCTGCTGCTTCAAACGAGAGAGAGAACCGAATGGCTCAATTCTTCCATTTTTCAGGTAGTACTGTCCCTCGGTAATGTATCCAGTATTATCTGGAACAGGGTGACTTACATCGTCTCCAGGCATGGTAGTAACACTTAAAATGGTAACAGAACCTGCACCGTTAAAGTCTACCGCCTTTTCATATCGAGATGCCAACTGACTGTAAAGGTCTCCAGGATACCCTCGGTTAGAGGGAACTTGCTCCATGGTAATGGCAATCTCTTTCATTGCATCTGCAAAGTTTGTCATATCAGTAAGAAGCACTAGTACTTTTTTCCCATCAAGGGCAAATCGCTCTGCCACCGCAAGAGATACATCTGGAACCATAAGACACTCTACGATAGGATCCGCAGCGGTATGAACAAAAAAGACTGTTCTGCTAAGGGCTCCCCCATTCTCTAGGGTCTCTCGGAAATAAAGGTAGTCGTCATATTTGAGACCCATTCCTCCAAGAATAATAACATCAACCTCTGCCTGAAGTGCCACCCGAGCAAGTAACTCATTATAGGGCTCTCCTGAAACAGAGAAGATAGGAAGCTTTTGTGATTCCACAAGGGTGTTAAACATATCGATCATTGGAATACCAGTTCGAATCATGTTCCGAGGAACAATCCTCATTGCTGGGTTTACCGATGGTCCACCAATAGAGGTCATGTTCTCTTCTAGGTGAGGACCATTATCTCGGGGAGTTCCTATTCCATTAAAAATTCTTCCCAAAAGATTATCAGTATAAGATACCTCTAGTGGGTGCCCTAAAAAACGAACCTCGTCTCCCGTAGAAACTCCTCGTCCTCCTGAAAAAACCTGTAAAGAGACCATATCATCCCGCAGACGAATAACGTTTGCCAGTGATGTTCCGTAGGCTGTTTTAACCTCCGCTAAATCACCATATTTAACACCATCTGCTTTTACGGTAATTACGTTTCCCGAAATAGATTCTATCTTTGTGTATACCTTTCTCATTTCGCTGCACTCCTCTCCAACAACTCCTTAGCTCGACTATCTATACCGTCAACAACCTCTTTACAGGAGTTCTCAATCTCACTGTAAGCAGCTTCAAATTCAGGAGTATCCCATGCGATACTATGAAAATCTATAAATTTCTGTCGAAGTTTATAGAAAAAGTTTAGTGCCTCATTTTTATGTTTAATGGTAAATTTTGATCCCAAAATAGAGAAGACCAGTCTAAAAACCCTATTTTGGCGGGCAGAACTTACCGAGCAATCTACTGGATCAAAGGCGTTCTGCTGAAGGTATACAAAATCTAAAAACTCCCCTTTCAGGTAAAGGATATAATCCTCTATACTGGTACCTTCCTCTCCTACTACCTTCATCATCTGGTTTACCTCTTCTCCACGAAGAAGCACTGCCCGAGCATACTCTACCATATCTTTATCTACGGCACTAGTATATTTACTCCAGCTCTCAAGAGGATGAATAGCGGGGTATTTTCTTGCGTCAGATCTCTCTCTGGAAAGCCCTAAGAATGCTCCAACAACCTTAAGAGTTGCTTGTGTTACGGGTTCCTCAAAGTTTCCTCCCGCAGGACTTACGGTACCACCTATGGTAACAGATCCTCGTGTTCCATCATGGAGTTCTACAAGTCCAGCTCGCTCGTAAAAAGATGCGATCACCGACTCAAGGTATGCGGGGAACGCCTCCTCACCTGGAATCTCTTCTAGTCGACCAGACATCTCTCTCATAGCCTGAGCCCATCGGGAAGTTGAATCCGCAAGGAGCAGTACATTGAGTCCCATCTGTCGATAGTACTCTGCTATGGTTACTGCGGTGTATACCGACGCTTCCCGTGCGGCAACTGGCATAGAACTGGTATTACAAATAATAATGGTTCTCTCCATAAGAGATTTACCTGTTTGAGGATCGATAATCTCAGGAAACTCCTGAAGGGTCTCTACAACCTCACCAGCTCGCTCTCCACAGGCAGCAACAATTACAATATCTACCGCAGCATTTCTACTCATACTCTGCTGAATAACCGTTTTCCCCGCACCAAAAGGACCGGGAATACAGAAGGTTCCTCCAAGAGCCACGGGATAAAAGGTGTCGATAATTCGAGACTGCATCATAAGAGGCTCTTCCGGTTTTAACCGCTCTTTATAGAGGTTGATAGGCCGCTTAATTGCCCATTCAAACTTCATTGTTAGATCATAACTATTTCCCTGACTATCCTCTACTGTAGCAACCGTATCGGTTACTTTATAGATACCATGGGAAACAACAGTTTTCACGGTATAGGATTCAAACATATTAAAGGGAACCATAATTTTATGGGTAAATACACCCTCAGGCACGGTTCCTAGGAGGTCTCCGTGAGTTACTACATCACCGACATTGGCAACTGGAGTAAACTCCCACCCTCTTTCACCATCTAGTGCAGAGAGATACACTCCTCGTTGAAGGAAAAAACCACACTGCTCTGCAAGCTCTGGAAGTGGGTTCTGTAACCCGTCGTACACCTGCCCTACAAGTCCTGGTCCAAGCTCTACAGCTAAGAGGTCTCCAGTAAATTCTACGGTATCACCGATACCAATTCCATTGGTCATCTCAAAACACTGTAGCTCAGCTTCCTCTCCTCGCACCCGAATAACCTCAGATTTTAGGCGCTGATCTCCAACCAAAACATACCCAACCTCATTGAGAGTAACGGAATCCGTAACTCTAGTGGTTACCATGTTTCCCGTAACACCAACAACGGTTCCTGTTGTTTTACTCATAACTATCTCCCTCTTCCAAACGCTCTTCATGTTTTCGAATATATCGGTCAACTACCGCAAAGGCTTTATCAAAATTACGTTGTCCATACTCATTTCTAAAACAGGAGTGTCTTTCTATAATTTTCAACTGTAGCAGATACCCTATAAGGGAGATCTTCGTATAAAGCTCCCCTGATAACAGCTCCTCTATCTTATTCCATCTCAGTCTGTCTAAGGTGATCTCCATTTCTAGAGGAGATTCCATTTCAAAGGCTTCCTTAACAAGGGTACTATAAGATCTGTCACTATCTGAGGCAACTGGAGTTTCAGAAGCTCCTCTACGCCGCTCTCGAAGAGCACGTAGCTCACGTCGTAAGGACAGCTCAAAGAGTTCCCACTCGGCTATTTTTCCAGAAAACTTCCCACTTATAGCATCCCCAAAAGGGGCGTGCACAACCTCTTGGCACAAAGCAATCTCATCTAGGGCAAGAACGCCCTCCATTGCAGCAAAGCAATCTTTAAGGGTATACTCACTTTTCTCTCCAAACTTGATATAGGGTAATGATATTAAGAAGTACCAATATTTTTTAGCCACAAAAACCTCTACTCTGTAACAGCCTGATCCAGAAGATCTGCCAAATACCTCTTTACATAAGGTTTAAGAAGCTCCACTAGCTCTTTATCTGACACTTCAATATACGCAGCACCATTTTGCAGTGAAAGAGTAAACCCAGGTTGGCTCTCTCCTTGAGGAGTAATAACAAGCCCCTGCTCTATCTTCTCTTGAAGTCCTTGGTGAAGGGCTCCTGTAAGTTCTTTGTAACGGGAATCATCTAAAAAAATCTCTCCCTGAGCACCATTGGCAAGAAAACCATTCACACTACTAAACACAAGCTCTGCCAAGGTGTCTCCAGAAAAGCTTTTCTCTGTTGCTCCCTGTAATAAGCTGGTACAAATTTTCTCTATATTCGTTCTTGTCGCAAGTAAAAGATCTCTACCTGCTTGCTCTAGGGCAGCACGAGAGCCCCCCTCTTTTCGTGCAATATCCTGTTCTGCTTCCTGACGAATCGCAGTAGCCCGAGCCTCTGCCTCTGTTATAATTGCGGCTGCCTTTGCCTCAGCTTCGGATACAATCTGCTCAGCCTTCTGCTTAGCTGTAGCCACTCCCTCTTCTTTGATTTGCTCTATGAGCTCCTGCAACTGTGCTTCCACGTGTACCTCTCAGGGGTAGTTGATTTTTACCCTACCCTGTTCTTCTATCACAGGAAAAGGGCAGAACTACCGATCTTCTAGAAATGATACTATATTTGCGAAAAATGTAAAGGGAATACGAATAAAAAAAGTATGTTCTTCGCTAAAAACAAAAAAAGGGAGGCAAAAACCTCCCTTTTTTGTTTGTCCAGTAAATTTAGTCTCTTGGTCGAGCCTCGTTTACTCGGAGCTCTCTACCTTCACACTCTTTTCCGTTAAGAGCATCGATTGCAGCTTGAGCTTCTTCTGCATTTTCCATCTCTACAAATCCAAATCCCTTAGATCGACCTGTAGCTCTGTCCATAATAATACGAGCAGAAGTAACTGTTCCATAGGGTGCAAAAGCAGCCTCTAATGCCTCATCACGCATAGTGTACGCAACGTTTCCAACATAAATATTCATAAAAAAAACCTCATATTCGCCATAACACAAAAAAACATCTAAAACCTTCTATGGCGAAAGAGCAAAGACATTGCATACCCCATAACCGTTCAGGGATACCAACCTAAGTATAGAGTTTTTGTGAAACCATGTACAGCATCTTATAAAGAAGTTCCAATCTATTCTCTCCAAAAAGAGTATGAATCGATATAAAATCAGAAAATTTATAGGTGTTTAAGAGCTCTCATAACAAAAAGCTAAGACTTAAGAATCCAAATACCACCAATATTACAACAATTTACTTTTCTACTACCTCAAGATCCAAGAGTATCGGTAGATGATCAGAGTACCCTCGAAGGGTAGCTACATTCCATCGATAAGGGTACCCCTTCTCAGTAAGAAGGAATGGAGGGTTCACCACAGAGAACCTACTATACTCTACACCCTTCCCATTAAGAAGGACATGGTTTATCATAAATTGATCAATATGCTCCCACTCCCCTCCATACCAAAAGCTCCCAATACCAGAGGGTTCTAACAACCATGGAGTATAAAGAGTTCCTATCGAAGAGTGAGCACCCAGACTTTCAGGAATGGGTTCTAGTTCAATACGCCCACCACCACCAAGGGAAATGGCTGTTGGGTACGCCCCACGAACAAGGAGATTTTCTTTGTAGCTTTCGTTAAAATCGCCTCCTACCACAATAGCATAACTGGAACTCCCCAACTCCACAATCCGACGAAGAAGAACCTCTGCCATAGCAATACGTAGCGGTTCACTCTCCTGGGGAGATGGAATCTTAGATTTCCAATGGTTATTAAATAGTACAAGAGTTTCATCGCCAAAGGTGTAGTGCATCTCCATAATGGGACGAGTATGAAATGGAAAACCCTCAATATGGTGAACCGAGACCTCTTGGGGTGATACACGAGAAATCACCCCAACCTCGGTACTTCCAGAACTTTCTGTAGCAAGATAATAGGTGTACCCCTCTCTGGCAAGATATAACCTCCACAGATCTTCCAGTACTCCAATATGTTCAATCTCCTGCAGAAGCACTATATCGGGAGACCGAGAACTTCCTTGGGTAATCACTTGCGCTACCCGCCGTAGTCGTAGATGATAGGACTCCTCATTCCAACTACTTTTCTGGGGGTCATACTCTTCATACTCACCCCCATCTGCTCGGTGATCAAAGAGGTTCTGTACATTAAAGCTCATAATGGTAATACGACTCTCTCTTCTTACAGAGGCTGGAGAACAGGATACAAGAAAGAGAAGTAATGGTAAAAGTAATAGTTTCATACCTCTAATACTCTTTTTTATGTGATTTTACTTCTCCAATGGGTGTATATAAAAATACCCCTCGCTACACAGCGACGGGTATTTCTTGGTTCGGTTCATTTGTAAGGGTATTATGTAACTACTTAGGAAGATGGGAACGCTTAGTAATAACCTTTGAGATAAGCCCATAAGACTCTGCCTCTTTTGCATCTAACCAGTAGTCTCTATCGGTATCTACACGCACCTGTTTAAGAGGTACCTTTGTCTCCTTTGCAATAAAGTGATTAATCTTTTCTCTTAACTTTGCTAGGTGCTGCGCATGAATTTCAATATCCGTAGCAACTCCCTGAATACCACTAAGCGGTTGGTGAATCAGGTAGTTTGAATTAGGAAGCCCAAAGCGGTTCTCCTTTTTTGCTCCAAGAAGAATCAGAGCTCCCGCACTGGCTACCAATCCCATTCCTATGGTATACACAGGACAAGAGACAAATCGAATCATGTCAACAATAGCGTACCCAGCATCAGCATCTCCCCCGGGGGAATCAATAAATACCCGAATAGGATCATGACTCTTAGATTCCAAAAGAAGAAGAGATTGAATAGTCTTCTGGGCTAACTCTTTATTAATCTCACCTGAAATAAGGATAGATCTTGTCTGTAAAAGCTGTTCTTGAACAGAGAGCTCTTTTCCGTCCTGTTTTTTATTATTATCTGCCATAGGGGCGATTATATCAAAAGTCGGAATGCGTGAAAAGAGTAGCCTCCGCAATTTCCCCTACCCTGCAGGAGAGTCTATATCATTTTGTCCATCTCTTATAAAGAGTGTTTCATAAAGTGGTTGTATTTCAACGGATAGGAGTTCCTGCTTTTGCAGATCCTCTAGTCCTAGTCCTCCCTCAATATACACGCTCTTTTTCGGTTTTCGAGAAAAGAGAGAGAGCTCCAATGATGCAGGGTATGGATCACCGCTTAAGGATGATGACTTTTCACAAATTCTATTAAGGCTAACCATCCATGGCAATCCTTGATTAAAATGATCCGCCACCAACCTACCATTAATACGTAATTCCGCCTTATCTCCTAAATATTGAAGGTATAACCGGTAATCTTTACATCTCTCAGAACAAACCATTCCTTTAAGAACAATGCGGTATTCTCCTATACAAACGGGCTCTAATCCATCAAACCCAGAGTCTAATTCACCTCCGTATAGCCTACTCCTCTGTCCACGAGCGTCTTCAACCTCTAAACATACAGATCCTGCTGATGGGGGATCCAACCTCAAGGGAGATGTGGAGTTACCGAGAGAAGCTGCTCCCTGGGAGATACGTTTTACGATACCCCTTTTAAGAGATACATCTCCTGATCCAGCAGTAAATCGAGCAATCTTTTTCCCTTGAAAATACAGTGTTGCATCTTGGACTAGCTCATAGATAACTCTGCCTCCTTCCAATGGAGAAACTCCTTCTAAAGGAACCCCACCCATAAAAGTACTTGAAAGAGAATCTTTTTGAGGTAACCCAAATTGATCAAAGGGGTCCCATGGAAGAATCTCACATTTAGGGGTAACCGATGGGAGCGTTACAGGCTGGTCAGGCAACATAAGAGCATCCTCAAATACTCCCTTGTTATGGTTCCAAAATACCCCTTTCTCATCTGAGGATTCTGAGAGAATCCTCACTCCCATATCAAGAAAAAGAACATCCTTGCCTCCCAAAAATACAGTATTCTGATTTTTCCAAAAACCCACCGACTGTACTGCGGGTATTGCAACAATTCTTACTGCCTCCTTTCCAAGCAGAAACTCTACAACAGCGGGAGAATCGGAATTCATAAGAGGCTGCAAGAGAATCTCTTGAGAGTTCCCAGCCGTTACTGTTTGTTGATTCCACTCTCCCTGCAAAGTGTTTATCATGAGCTTATCCTCTCCACGTAAAGAGAGGGTAAAGGAAGGTGATACCCCTTTTACTGTTGCAAAGAAAAAATCTCGCTTATCCTCTGATTCTTCTACAATACCTAGAGGCTGCAGGGTGGCACTTTTTATACAAATCCCCTCTCGCCAAGAGGATATCTTAAGATTAATAGGAAAAAAGCAGGAAACCCCTGGTTCAATATCAAGAGGACCTAAAGAAATAGGATCGCCTTCCAACTCAATGGAAAAATTCTGATTACTCTGAACCTCATCATTGAGGTATCGATTATGGTTATTGATAAAAAGAAAACCCTCTTTATCTGTACCTCGATACGCCCAATCAACTCCCTCTTTCTCCTGATTAATCACTAACCTACCGCCAGAAAGGGTTTGAGGGAATTCCCCCAGGGCGTAATGAATATTTTTTAATAGGTGGTATGGTCCCTTTGGTTCTCCCATTTCACCTATTGGTCCATGAAAGTCATAGCTTAATCGGGGTAGATCATTTGGATACCCCGTTTTTCGGCTCTCCTGCAAACTGGTAATTTGAGAAGGTGGATTAGTTCCTCCTGTAAACATATAGTACCCCGGAAGAGCTGCCCCAGAGCCAACCTTAGCAAGAGACATTGCAGCCCCATCCTCTGGAACAAAACAGGGTCTTCGGTGATCGGTTATTTGATTCCCCACTCCTAACTCTGTTAAACAGTAAGGATTTTCCATCAGTCGCTGATTTTTCTCAGCCTTCTTTTTCCCAAGTAGATCTGTCCCAATACCCTTAGGAATATAGTTCAATGAGAATTGAAATGAACCTGGCCTACTAATGGGTTTTGTGTGTTGAGCCCATGGAGTTGCGGGATAATCACCCCAGAAAGGGAGAAAATCCTCTATAGGGAACCGACCTGACACAGGCCAAGCGGTAAGTACATATATAGGAAGATAGAATTTTCTATCGAGTACAAACTGTTTAAGTTTTTGTACATATCTCACCCCTCCGTTATTGCGAATCATATACTCATTTTCTACCTGTAATGCCACAATAGGACCACCGGCCTCCCAGTTGAGCCCCTCTACCTGATGAAGTATCGCATCATACAGACGTTCTACATAGGTTAAGTATATCTTATGATCCTTTCGCTTACCAAAGGGAACTTTTTTTACAAGCCAATCGGGGAATCCTCCGTATCTGACTTCCCCATGGCACCAAGGGCCAATTCGCAAGAACACCCAAAAACCCAGTTCTTGACAGAGCTCAATAAAGGCTCGAAGATCTCTCCTGTCGTTAAAAAGGAATGTCCCCTCCTCCTCTTCATGATGACTCCAGAACACGTAGGACGCAATAATGGTTATTCCCGCTGCTTTCATGGATACAAGGGTATCTCTCCAAAAAACACGGGGAACCCTTGTATAATGAACCTCTCCCATAACAGGAACAACTCGTTCACCCTCTAGGGTAATTCCCTTTCGGTCTATTCCTATACGACGTCCCTCAGGACCGGGAAACTGTATGTTATAACTAGTATCTCCCTCTAATGCAGGGGGAATCTTTATGGTATGATTCATAGGGGTAACTCCTTACTCACTGTTCCCCTGCATACTACTACAAATGCGAGATATTAGAGAAGGTACCTTAGGCGATTTATCAAGTAAAATAGAGGCAAGTTACAGCAGCCCCACCTCTAGAGGGAAGTTTTCCACTTCCAGCTTCCGAATAGCCTCTGTTCCAAGCTCAGGATACGCAATAACCTCAGCAGAAACAATGCAACTTTGTAGAAGTGCTGCAATTCCACCAATAGCCGTAAAATATACAGAACCTGTTTTGGATATCCCCTCAGTAACAACACTATCTCTACTCCCCTTTCCAATAAGACCACGAACTCCCGCTTCCAGAAGTGGGATTGTAAGAGGATCCATACGCCCACTGGTAGTTGGACCAATTGACCCAATAATTTCCCCTGGAGGTGCTGGAGCTGGTCCAGCGTAGAATATAACTGAACCCTCCGGATTGAATGGTAAAGATTCCCCTCGCTTAAGGGTATCGCACAGTCGTATATGCGCCGCATCTCGAGCTGTGTATATAGTGCCAGAAAGGGTTATCAGTTCTCCAACCTTAAGGGTTTGAATAACCTCTCTGGTAAGTGGAGTTTTAAGATTTCTCATTACACACTCCTTGATGCGTGGCGATGTACATGACAACAGATATTTACAGCTACAGGCAGTGTCGCAATGTGGCAGGGGTATGGGTTAATAAATACGTCCAGCACCGTAACACCTTCACCTACTCCCGCAGGACCAATGGCTAACTGATTGAGTTCGCCTACTAACTCGAGCTCTCTTTGACGGTAGAGATCTGATACCCCCGGCGAGCCAGGGTCTCTCAAAAGAGCCTCCTTTGCTAAAAGAGGTGCCTTCTCAAAAGATCCCCCTACTCCTACCCCAATAATATAGGGAGGACATGCGTTGGATCCCGCTTTTTTAACCGTATCAATAACTGTTTTTTTCACACCCTCCCATCCATCTACAGGGTTGAGCATGGTAAGGGTACTTTTATTTTCACTGCCCCCACCCTTTGGCATAACATGAATGGTACAGGTATCTCCTGATACAGGTCGAATATGAATAACCGGTGGAGTGTTATCCCCACTATTCACTCTATCTAGAGGGTCACTCACCATAGAAGCTCGTAAATACCCTTGGGTTGTTCCTTGAGAGACCCCTTTCGTAATCGCTTCAGTAAGGGAACCCTCAATATGAAGATCCTCTCCTAGGTCTACAAATACCACGGTAACCCCGGTATCTTGGCAGAGAGGAAGAGATTTTTCCTTTGCTATGTGATGGTTATTGATAATACAATCTAACACCACCTGATCCCTTGATTCTCCACCCTCAAAAGATGACGCTATAGCATTGGCAACAGAGGTAGGAATTACCCTATTTGCCTCCACAACAAGGTCTGCAACTAGGGTAACTAGATTCTCTGCCAGAACAGTTCTCATCTACACATCCTCCGAATCAACAAAAGTCCCTCGAAGGGTGTTTCCCTGAAGCTCCGTAATATACACTTGTACAGAGTCCCCTACGCTAAAAGTACGTCCATTATGGGGAAACACCACCTTACTATCAGACTGGGTACGTCCAAGCAGTTCATCCTCACTCTTCCGAGAGGGGCCCTCTACAAGAACAGTGACACAGGTATCTACCATTTTCTGATGCTCCTGCTGCCCAATTTCATGCTGTAGAGTAATAATTCTAGCAAGCCGATCTTTTTTAACCTCATCCGAAAGCTGGTCTGGGTACTCCGCAGCCTTAGTTCCCTCTCTTGGGTTGTAGAAATAGGTAAAGGACTGAATAAATCGAACTTCACGCATAAGAGAGATAAGTTCTTCAAGGTCCTCTTCTGTCTCCCCTGGAAACCCTACCATAATATCGGAGGTTACCGTAAGTTCAGGAACCGCTTTTCTCAACTCTGTAATGAGTTTACTATACTCCTCTCTACTATAACCACGGTTCATTCTCTGAAGAATACGAGAGGATCCGTGCTGTACAGGGAGGTGAATATTTCTTGTTATTTTTGGCTCCTCCGCAATCACCTCTATCAGTTTAGGAGAGAGATCCTTTGGGTGGGAGCTAAGAAAATCAATCCAGACAATATCTCCACTTCGTGCAACAATGCCTCGAAGCAGATCAGGAAAGTCCAAATCTCCCCAGGCATAGGAGTTAACATTCTGACCAAGAAGGGTCACCTTCTTTACTCCACCCTGAGAAAGCGCCTCTATCTCTTTATAGATATCTTCGGGATTCCGTGAAACCTCTCGTCCACGTACATAGGGAACTATGCAGTAGGTACAAAAATTGTTACACCCGTGCATAATAGGAACATACGCCTTAAATGATCCCTCTTTTTGATGGCTCTTTCTAAAGCTATAGGAGTGTTCACTCTCAGAACCGACTGAGTGCATACCTTGATCTCCCCCAGACTCCCCTATCAGAAGCTGAGGAATTAGGTGCTGATCTTGAGTTCCAAACACATAATCAACCATAGGAGCATCCTTTTTAAAAGAGTCCCGTAGACGCTCTCCCATACACCCCATTACAATAATCGTAAGAGAGCGTTTTGCCTTTATACTTGAAAAAAATCCTAGCCGGCCCCAAATTCTATTCTCCGCAGTTTTTCGTACAGAGCAGGTGTTTAAAATCACCACAGCGCTGTTGTCCTCTGATTCCGCAGGCATCCAACCACCCTCTTGTAGGGCGTTCTCCAAAGCTTGGGACTCAGCAATATTCATTTGACACCCATAGGTTTCCATCCAGTAGGTATTATTCATGGGTGAGTGTCTCCTTAGCAGATTTTAAGGTGTTTGCAAGAAGCATGGTAATAGTCATGGGACCAACACCTCCTGGCACAGGAGTAACGGCAGAGGCAACCTCAAGGGCCTCCTCATATTGAACATCTCCAACCAATCGGTATCCCCGTTTTTTTGTACAATCTTCCACTCGGTTCACCCCTACATCTACAACTACTGCCCCGGGTTTAATCATGTCACCCCGTACTAGCTCTGGGATACCAACTGCCGCTACAAGGATATCCGCTTGTCGAGTATAAGCCCCTATATCGGGAGTTCGTGAGTGACATACGGTTACCGTAGCATTCCCTTTTTCCCCTTTTTGTAAAAAGAGGTTTGAAAGTGGCTTTCCTACAATATTACTTCGTCCAACAATAACAACATGTTTTCCCTCAATAGTAACTCCGTTACGAGCTAACAGTTCAATAACCCCCGCAGGAGTACAGGAAACAAAGGCATCAAGACCCGCTACCATCCTTCCAATGCTCATAGGATGAAAACCATCTACGTCCTTTTTGGGATCTATTGATTCTATAATTATTTCTGGATCTATCTGCTTGGGAAGGGGTAACTGTACCAGTATACCGTGGATTGCAGGATCTGCATTTAACTGATGTACAAGAGTAAGTAGTTCCTCTTGACTTGTTGTACAGGGAAGGTGCATATCCTTAGCATAAAAACCAACCTCCTCACAACCCCGCTTTTTGCCTGAAACGTAGGAGAGACTTGCTGGGTCTTCTCCAACAAGGACTACCGCCAACCCTGGAGTTACTCCCCTTTTCTTCAGCTCTATAACCTCTTGGGAGATCTCTTTTCTGATCTCCTGTGCCGTATCTTTTCCCGATATAATCTGTACACTCATGGAATCATTATACAGGAGTACCAACTGTTCGAGAAGTAGAGCATCTTAGGATTTTCAATTATTCTTGACGAGACAAAGAAGAAACATCTTATTATCTCAACTGACAACAAGATGCACCAGAACCGAGACCAACCAAGTTTTCCATGGGATCTCTTAATTTCAATCAAGGAGGAGGAGTACTTTAAAACTCCTGTGACGCCATTAATTTAAAAAAAGCATCACACTCACTGGCTTCTGGAAAATCCAAGTTAGTGTGTTGCTCCAAAAAAGTACGAGTATTTGTCTGCTTCACAAACCCCATAATTGAGGCAAGCGCCCTTAGGTATGAAATCTGTGCATTAGGAGTACTTGCAATAACAAAGAGTAAATGGACAGGTTTTCCATCAAGCGAGTGAAAAGGGATTCCCTCCTTTGAAATCCCTAGTCCAATATGAATTGTATCTATGGTCTCACACTTGCCGTGGGCAATGGCGACGCCCCTTCCAATACCGGTACTCTCTATTTTTTCTCTATCTACAACAAGTCGTTCAAAGGAGTCACGAGATTCAAGGGTATCAAAAACTGAACATTTAGCAATTACCTCATGTATCGCCAAAAATTTATCGGTACTTGTAATATGACAAATCGACCCATTACATACTGATCGTTGTTCAACTCTATCCATAACTATCGCCTACAATCATCATTTTGACATTATACCAAATAACCTAGGCTCCTGACAACTCCTTATTGATAGCAGCTGCAGCCTTTCGTCCTTGCCCCATGGCAAGAATTACAGTCGCCGCGCCTAAAACAATATCCCCTCCCGCATAAATTCCAGGAATTGACGTTTCTAGATTCTCATCTACCACAATAGCACCCCTATCACTTACCTCAAGCTCTGGAGTTGTTTGATGGAGCAGAGGATTTGAAGCATTCCCCAGAGACATAATAGCGGCATCGATTTCCAAGGAGTATTCACTGCCTTCAATAGGAACAGGTCTCCTCCGTCCGGAATCATCGGGTTCGCCCAGCTCATATCGCTGAAGTACCGCATGGGTAAGCCGTGCAGAGTCATCTCCCTCAAGTCTCACAGGGTTGTTTAAAAGAAGAAACTCAACCCCCTCTTCCTTCGCATGATGAACCTCTTCTACCCGAGCAGGCATCTCCGCCTCAGTTCGTCGATACACAAGGTATACCTTATCGGCACCAAGTCGTAGTGCGGTTCTTGCTGCATCCATTGCAACATTCCCACCACCAAAAATAGCAATTTTCTTTGCCCTAAAGAGAGGAGTTGCAGCCTGACTTTCGTCATACGCTTTCATAAGATTACTACGGGTAAGATACTCGTTGGCACTAAATACCCCAATAAGATCCTCCCCTGGAATACTCATAAACTTAGGTAACCCAGCTCCAGAACCAACAAAAACAGCATCAAACCCATCTTGGGTCATAAGATCTTGAAGTTTTCGTGTTCGACCTACAAGAAAGTTTGTTTCCACCTTTACTCCCATAGAGACAAGATTATCAATCTCCTCCTGTACAATACTCTTAGGAAGACGAAACTCAGGAATACCGTAGACCAACACACCTCCTGGAAGGTGGAACGCTTCAAAAATAGTTACATCATGACCAAACTTTCTAAGATCCGCAGCCGCAGCAATACCCGCAGGACCAGATCCAACAACGGCAACTTTTTTGCCTGTATTTGGAGCAGGAGAAGGAAGAACGGTCTCACCCTTCTCTCTTTCTAAATCTGCTACAAACCGTTCTACCCTACCAATGGAGACAGCCTTATCAACATCTTTAAGAGCTTTTCCTAAGGTACAAGGAGCTTGGCACTGGGTCTCTTGGGGACACACTCTTCCACAGATTGCAGGAAGCAGACTATCCTCTTTAATAACAGAGAGAGCTTCGGAGAAATCACCCTTAGCAGCCTCTGCTAGAAACTTGGGAATATTAATACCCACTGGACACCCTTTCACACAGGGCGCATTTTTACACTGCAAGCATCGCATAGCCTCCACCTGAGCCTGCTCTGGGGAGTATCCATACGTTACCTCACTCATATTTTGAACTCTACACTCAGCAGGTTGTTCAGGCATAGGCTGAGGAGGAATAACCATTCTATCTTTTGGAGTAAGGGCCTTGCCTTCTACACTAGCAAGAATATCCTTTGCCTTTTTCTGTAAAACTTCCTTTGACTCTGTCACGACGACCTCCCTACTCGACACTTATGATCATCCTCTTGCTCTCGACTTCTAAATGTGCCTAATCGCTTCATCATATTATCGAAATCAACAAGGTACCCATCAAACTCTGGTCCATCTACACAAACAAACTTTGTAGTATCCCCAATAGTTACTCGGCAACCACCACACATTCCTGTACCATCAATCATAATAGTATTCAGGGAAACCTGCATAGGAACGTTGTATGGTTTTACAGTCTCTACACAGAATTTCATCATAATAGGAGGACCGATTGCTACCGAAAAATCTGGCTTAAGATCTGAGCTCTCACAAATCTCCTTAAGAGGTTCTGTCACTAAAGCTTTTATCCCCGCGGAACCGTCGTCGGTACAGATAATGAGCTCATCTGCTATCGCTCGCATCTCATCTTCTAAAATAAGGAGTTCCTTATTTCGTGCTCCCATAATAACCGTAACATGATTACCCGCCTGCTTTAACGCTTGAACAATAGGGTACATAGGGGCAACACCAATTCCACCTCCTACACACACAGCTTTCCCAAAATTTTCAATATGTGTAGGCTGCCCTAAGGGACCAAGAACATTGCCAATAGCATCTCCTTCATTGAGCTCTGCCATAAGTTTTGTGGTTTTTCCTACGGTCTGAAAAATAATAGTAATCCACCCCTCTTCACTGTTTGCATCTGCAATGGTAAGTGGAATTCTTTCGCTAAAACTACTATCTAGTTGAACAATAACAAACTGACCAGCCCTTCTCTCTCGTGCTATATGAGGAGCCTCTAATCGCATAAGATAGACGGTCTCTGATAATTGACGTTTTTCAATAATTTTGTGCATCGCATATCTCCCTTATGAGTAACTCTCAAAATATCATAATACAGTTGAGATTACTTTACCAGAGCTATAGTAGCACAGAACCCATGATATGACAATAAAAAATATGCAACAGAATGCAACATTTAAGAGAGTATATCTGAAAGCAGAAGCAAAAGGATTACTTATACGAGTATATATCATAGAGGTCTTTGGTATCTATTGAGCCAATACGCCTACTACCCCTTAAGGAGGTGTTTTATCAAACACAACAACACACAAGACATTCGCCATAATGCGAACCAACCACATACCCTCGGTACATATGTAAACCCATTCTCTGACTTCGGATTTAAAAAGCTCTTTAAGGAACCTCAAAATCAAGATATTCTTATAGACTTTCTGCAAACTATGTTACAACCTCACGGAGAACATATTGTATCAGTAGAACCAATGGATCCTGAACAACTTGGGGTAACTAAGGAAGAGCGTACCGCTATTTATGATCTCACTTGTAAAACACAATCGGGTACCACCATTCTTATTGAGATGCAAAACAGTAAGCAGAACCACTTTGTTGATCGCACAGAGTACTACAAGTCAAAACTCATTGTTGCCCAAGCTCTTCGGGGTGGATGGAACTACAAGCTTGATAAGGTGTATCTTATTAATATTATGAACTTTCCTTGCGAACAGATGAGCTATGACAGTACAAAATACCGAAGTACCGTTCTATCGGTAGATATTGAAAGTGGAAACATTTGGAATGACAAGGTGGTATCTATATATTTGGATTTCCATACTTTTAAAAAACTCAAGACCCAAAAAAAAGAACTTGCAAATAGATATGAAGAGTGGTTATACTATATGAGCTACTTGGAGGAGTTTAAGCGTATGACAAAGAAAACAAACGACCCCATTTTTGATAAGTTTTTTTCATCAGCAGAGATTGCGAGAATGACAAAGGAAGAGATATACCTGTATGAGGCAAGTCAAAAGAGAATGTGGGATGAGTACGCTATTAAAGAGACTGCCCAGCAAGAAGGATTTGAAGAGGGGCGTGTTGCCGGTCATGCGGCCGGTCATGCGGCCGGTCATGCGGCTGGTCATGAGGCTGGCCATCTGGCTGGACGTGTTCAAGGTGTAGAAGAGGGAAAACGAGGAGTAGCAAAAAACCTCCTAGCCCAAGGGGTTGATCTTAAGGTTATAGCTGATGCTACGGGTCTCTCCTTAGAAGAGATTAATAACCTCTAGTTTTTAGAGCAGTTCTTATACCTCTCCCCTGCCCCTTGCTATACCTTTGTGTGAGTTTTGGAAGATCCTTACTAAAATAGTAGATCTCCCAAAAATTGATCTATGAGTAATTCCATATTAAATGTATCAAAAATAACAAAAAAAAAGCCGAGTTATAAAAACTCGGCTTCGGGAGTGACGGGGATCGAACCCGCGATCTTCGGCTTGACAGGCCGACGCGATAACCAGACTTCGCTACACCCCCATTTAGGGATCCACACAGTGTTCTGAATGGACACATGCTGCAGAGAGGACTTGAACCTCCACGGCCTAACGGCCACTAGCCCCTCAAGCTAGCGTGTCTACCAATTCCACCACTGCAGCGGATTGACTGGTGGCAATATATAAGATTTGCAATTTTTAGTCAATACCCTTTTTTATTTTTTATCAAACAGAATAAAAATCTGTGGGTCATTTCAAAAAAAGGAACAACAAAAAGCACTCCTCTTTAAAACTCCCCCACTCTTTTATTGGTGCGGTCTATACCAATAAGGTAATTCTTGATATATTTATCCTAGCTAATAAAGTGAGGTTATTGATGGCAGTCGTAGAAAAGATAATTACCGCCCTCTTTGGGTCAAAACAACAGAGAGATTTAAAAAAACTTTTTGGAACTCTCCATAATATAAATGAGAAGGAGTCTTGGGCTAACTCCCTGACTCCAGAGGATTTTCCAAAACAAACTGCCCAGTTTAAAGAGAGAATTGCAAAGGGAGAATCGCTAGATGATCTCGTACCTGAAGCTTTTGCCCTTGCACGAGAAGCGGCATATAGAGTACTTGGAGAGCGTCCCTATAATGTACAGATATTAGGAGCCATTACCCTGCATCAGGGAAATATTATGGAATTAAAAACGGGAGAAGGAAAAACACTTGCTTCCGTTCCTGCAGCATACCTCAACTCTTTAGCTGGAAAGGGTGTTCATGTGGTAACAGTGAACGACTACCTAGCAGAACGTGATGCTAACTGGATGCGCCCAGTATTTGACTATCTTGGTGTTTCTGTTGGGTCTATTCTTACAAGCATGGACAACGAGACAAGAAAAGGAAATTACAACGCAGATATCACATACGGAACCAATAAGGAGTTTGGATTTGATTATCTACGAGACAATATGAAGGTACGGTCAGAGGACAAAATCCAAAGAGCCCACCACTATTGTATCATTGATGAGGTCGACTCTATCTTGATTGATGAATCAAGAACACCCCTTATTATATCTGGCCCTGCGGAGGATGATAGAAAGAGCTTCATGGCGGTAAATCGCATAGCAAACTCATTTACCGAATGTGAAAAGGACCCAAATACGGGAGACTACCCAGAAGAGCCAGTGGGTGATTACAAACTTAATGAAAAAAGTAAAAACGTTCAGTTTACCACCCAAGGTATTCAGAAGGCGGAAGAGTTACTCCAGAAACATGGTATTATTCAAGGCTCCCTTTATGACAACTTTGAGTACCTCCACTACACCACTCAGGCTATTAGAGCCCATAAGTTATACGACAGAGATGTTGAATATGTAGTACAAGATGGAAAGGTAGAGATTGTTGATCAGTTTACAGGACGTGTTCTTCATGGACGAAGATATTCCGATGGGCTCCACCAAGCAATTGAAGCAAAAGAGGGCATTCAGGTAGCACGGAGAAACAAGACACTCGCATCTATCACACTACAGAACTACTTTAAGATGTACAACAAAATATCAGGAATGACAGGTACGGCAGATACCGAGGCCGCAGAGTTCTCCTCAATCTACGGAGTTGACGTTGTGGTAATTCCTACAAACCGTCCAGTACGGAGGGACGATAGGCAAGATCTCATCTACTTTGATTTAGATTGTAAAATTAAAGCTATTGTAGAGCGAGTCAAGGAACTCCAGAAAAAGGGCCAACCCGTACTTGTGGGAACCGCCTCTATTGAAAGCTCAGAGGTTATCTCTAAACATTTTTCAAAAAACGGCATTAGGCATGAGGTGCTTAACGCTAAAAACCACGCACGAGAGGCGTTTATTATTGCGGAAGCGGGAGCCAAAGGTGCGGTAACTATTGCAACCAACATGGCTGGACGAGGAACTGATATTAAGCTAGGAGGAAGTCCCGAGCATAGAGCAAGAAAGAAAGTTGGCAGTGACGCCTCTCCTGAGGAGTACAAGGCTGCACTTTTAGAAGCACAGGAAGAGTGGAGAAAGGACGCCCAAGAGGTGAAAGACCTTGGAGGACTTTTTATCCTTGGAACAGAGCGGCATGAATCCCGACGTATCGATAACCAGCTTCGAGGGCGTTCTGGTCGACAGGGTGATGCGGGAGTATCTGAGTTCTACCTCTCACTTGATGACACTCTCATGAGACTTTTTGCAAGAAATAATATGAAAGGACTTATGCAACGAATGGGGTTTGACGAGGGTGAGCCAATTACCCATAAAATGATAACCAGATCGGTAGAAAAAGCACAGGGAAAAGTTGAGGAACGAAACTTCGATATCCGAAAACATCTCCTTGAGTATGATGATGTACTCAACGAACAGCGTCGAGTTATCTACGAGAAAAGAGATGAAATCTTACGAGATGATGCTATCATCGGTCGTGCTATTGATGCAGTACAAGAGCTAGTATCCTCTATTGTAGAGAATTTTGCACAAAACAGTACCACCCACAGAGTTTCCGACTTCCGGGATACACTGAGAACCCAGTTTGGCTATGATAGTAGTAAGTTCTCAGATACCCAGCTTCAAGGAAACAAAGAGTACTCCACAATTAAAGATGAAATTATCAAAGATCTTCTTGAGGAGATTAATGAGAAAACTGCGGAGATTCCAAAAGAGCAGTTCAACGATTTTCTCAGGTATTACTATTTACGGGAAATTGATCAGGGGTGGCAAAACCACCTAGAGGCTCTAGAAGAACTCAGAGAGTCCGTATCACTTCGAAGCTACGCACAGAAAAACCCTCTCCTAGAGTACAAACTTGAGGGATTTGACTTCTTCGAAAATCTTATTGACCAGATTCGAACAAAAATGGCTCGATTAGTGGTTCGAGTAAAGATTAGAAAGAACCCCGTACAAAACCAACCTACTAGAGAAATGCAGGCCGTTCAGCAAAATCTCGGTGGTTCAGACCCAGTACGTAAAACAGAGGCAGATCAGGTGAGGGTTGTACGATCCGTTCCAAAGGTGGGAAGGAACGAGCCCTGCCCCTGCGGAAGTGGCAAAAAATACAAACAGTGTCACGGTAGATAAAGATACTCTAAGGGTATCAATCAAAAACCTCTACCCTCCCCTTGGGAGTGGGTAGAGGTTTTTTTATTCCTATAAAATATAAATATAGCTACCCCATTCTTAAAAGTAAATTATCCTTTACAATACAGAAGAACATTATTTTCCAACGTACATATCAGGTAAGAATAGCTTTTGTCCTACAAAGATAGTAGTAGAGGTGAGATCATTAGCATCAATTACATCTTGCATAGTTACACCGAAGCGCTGAGCAATAACCGAAAGACTGTCTCCTGACTGTACCGTATACATACGACCATTTGATCCTGGAACTCGAATAATGTTTCCAACTACAAGGTCTCCATAAAGAGATATCCCATTATAACTTGCAATAGTTTCTGGAGTAACTCCAAATTTTATACCAATAGAAGTAAGGGTATCTCCCGCAACAATGGTGTATGGAGTAACGCGGACAATATTGAGGAACCTGTTAAATGCAGGACTCTCAGAGGATTCCAGAGATGAACCCTCCACAATTCGAAACAACTCTTTTTCTGAGAACGTATCCTCTGGTATATCAAGGTTATCGGAAACAATACGCAGGGGGTCATCCCCTCCTCTCTGCCCAACCACTACAATGATGAGTAGTATCATAACCACAAATAACGGAATAGCTAAGGGAAGTACTGCACGAAGAACACTCCTCCCCCTATAGGTGGGGAGTCGAAAAATAGGCCGGTGCTGGTCTGATCGGTTTCTTCTATTTCTTACTTCTTGCTCCATTTATCCTCACAGATAGTCGACAGAGACTATCTTCTCTATTATCATGCTTTTATGGTCAATAGTAAAGCCCACCGAAGGAGTGTAGTATCACTTTTCACACTGATGATAGTAGTATTATTTCTATTTATCTCTGTAGATATATATAAAATCTCTGGTAGCTCAATGGAACCAACCATATTCTCTGGAGAGCTGGTACTTGTGGAAAGTCTCTCCTACGGGATACGACTAGGAGATACATACGCTCTTCGTTGGGGTAGCCCAAAGCGGTCAACTATTGTACAGTATCAGTCTGAAGAACTGGTAATAAAACGATGTGTTGGAATTCCCGGAGATAAGATAGAGATAAGGGGAAACTACCTGCATATAAACGGAGAGAAGTATGAAATAACTCGTTCCGTTATTCAGGATCTTAAACATATCGATACCATTCCTGAGGGATACTATTTTTTTGTGGGAGACAACAGATCTCAGTCCACAGACTCTCGGCATTATGGATTAGTTCCCATAAAGAGTGTTCGTGGACGAGTTCGGAAAGTGCGTAACTGATTTATGATAAAAAGATTCACCATATTTATTGTTATACTCCTCATACTCTCGGGTGCTGTTGGGATTCATTACTTTCTCCTTATGGCACCAACGGGTCTACGAGGAGAACGACGCCAGCAGAATATTCAGCAGGAAGTTATCAGGGGCTCTATATTTGATAGAAATGGAAACCTTCTAGCAACCCCAGGAAGAGTATATGCTGTTACCGCATGGATTCCCGAAATAAAAGATATTGACAATACAGCCCAACTACTCTCCCTTGCCATGCATGAACCAGTTGAGACAATTAAGAAGAAGTTACAATCAACATCAGGGTTCACCTATGTATCCCGAAGGACTACAGAGAAGCAAGCCCTTGCGGTGCAGGATTATATTGATCAAGGGAAAATATCTGGTATTGGTATTGATGTGGAAGATGGGCGTTTTTACCCCTACAACTCTGCAGGAGCAAAGGTTGTAGGTTACACCGATACAACAAACAAGGGTATTACTGGTATTGAGGGAGCCTTTGATAGAATATTATCCCCCCAACCAGAAGCGGGTGTTCCCATAACCTATGGAGACGATGTGTACCTGACCATTGATATTGACCTGCAACAAGAGTTGGAACGTCAAGCATCAAAAACTTTTACTGAGAACAACCCCGATTTTCTTATTGCCATTATTATGGACGCAAAAACGGGAGAGATTTTAGCATCCACCTCCTACCCTACGTATGACCCAAACAGATACTACCAGTACAACGACTTTAGTCGATTAGACCACCTGATGACACAACCATATGAGCCAGGATCTGTATTTAAAATATTCTCTATGGCAACAATCCTTAACAATGGAGAGGTTACAAGGGAGACAACCTTTGAAGATGAGGGACAGTATGTTCTAACCTTTCCAAATGGACAAACTTCGGTTATTTCAAACACCGACAATATTGCCCATGGGTTGGTGACCCCTATTGAAACATTAAAGTACTCTCTCAATACTGCAATGACAGCTTTCTCACTTACGGTAGATGATCTATTTTTTTATGAGGGATTAAGAAATTTTGGTTTTGGCTCAAAAACATACCTACCCTTAAGTGATGAAGCACCTGGGCTTATTCCACACCCCAATAACTGGTCTGGAAGATCAAAGCCTACTATAGCTTTTGGTCAGGAGTCTCTTACCACAGCAATACAACTCGTCTCTGCAGCAACAGCCTTTGCAAACGACGGTTTTGTATTAGAACCACAAATTATCAAGCAGATTGTATCTCCCTCTAGAGGTATATACCTGGAAGGTGGAAGACAAGTACTTGATAGAGCAACTAATGGGGAAAATGCTCGAGTAGTATTAGATGGAATGGAAGCATCAACAACCCCTGGGGGTACAGGAATATTTACTCGGGTAAATGGTGTCCGAGTTGCAACAAAAACGGGAACAGGACAGAAGGTTGACCCTAATACTCAAATGTACTCAGACTCTGCATTTATTGCATCGGTAATGTCTTTATTCCCTGCAGAAGATCCCCAGTATATTGTTTACGGAGTTATGGATACGCCAAGAGGAAGAAGTATCTATGGGTCTACAGTTGTTGCCCCGATGATACAAAAAATGATCCAGTACATTGTACACAAAGAGAGTACATCACTTGAGACAAAACCTTATATCTCACAAGAGATCCCAGAAGAAGAAACAGCTATTGTCGTAGAAAACAACATAGTTCCAGATCTTCGGGGGTACTCAAAACGACAGGTGACTGTTTTTGCAGAAACCTACGGAATTCCTCTTAGCTCCCGTGGTTTTGGATGGGTAACAGAACAAAATCCTGCTGCAGGAACTCCTATAGAAGATATGAATGAGCTCTCGATTGAGCTCTCTCCGTAAAATAAAGATTGAATAACCATACAATATGTGTCACAATTCATAGAATAAAGCGAGGAACTGAATATGATAGTTGAACAGTATATTCCACAAACCCCACTTATGGCATTACTTATTTCTGCACTACTTGGGTCAATCATTGGAATAGAGAGAGATATCCGGGGACGAGCAGCTGGACTGAGAACAAATTTAGTAGTTGCCTTAGGATCAACACTTTTTACCCTTATTTCTAGCTATACAGTTATCGCTTTTGAAGGGAGTAGTGATCCAACTAGGATTGCCGCACAAATCGTATCTGGTATAGGATTTCTTGGGGCTGGAGTAATTATTAAATCTGGCTTATCCATTAAGGGGCTCACTTCAGCCGCCTCTCTCTGGTTAGTTTCTGCTATTGGTATGGCTGCGGGATTCCACTACTACACCTTGGCACTGGCCACAGCTATATTGGGAGTTATATCACTCTCACTCCTAGACTATCTTGAAAGAACCTATAAGAAGGATTTCTATAGACAGGTTTCTATCACTGGGAGTTCCCACTTAGATGCCAATGCCATAGGGGAAATTCTTACAGCTAAGGGGTGCCGAATACAGTCTACAAACTACGTGTTTAAGGGAGATTCGGAGATTCGGTTAATATATCAAGTTAAGGTTCATGTAAAAAAAGAGTCCCACGATAGGGGCTTTGAAATTACCAAAGAGCTCAAGGAGAGCTCTTCACATATTTGGGAGATACGATGGGAAAAACGATAATCACAATCAACTATAAAAAGAAACAGTACGAGGTAGAGCGAGGAACTCTCCCCTTAGATATTATTGAACAAAACCACGACATGGTAACCAATCCTGTAGTGGGTTGCTGTCTAGAAGGATCTTTTATCTCTCTAACACACCCACTTGAGTACTCTGGAACCTTGGAACCTATACACCTAGAAACAGACCTAGGAAGAAGAATGTATCGAAGGTCTCTCTGTTTCCTTTTTGCTATGGTGGCAGAATCTCTATTTCCAGATAACACCCTTCGTATAGGACACTCTCTGGGAGATGGATTTTTCTTCACCTTCGATGAAAAACCAAAAAAGTCACTGGAAGAGGTAGCACAAAAGCTGGATCAGGAACTACGAAAAATTGTACAGGAGGATCGCCCCATAACCTATGGAGTATTTCCCTACCAAGAAATTGTAAATCATCTTACCAAGAAGAATTTAAGCCAAGCACTCCAAGTGCTCAACTTTCGGAATGATGCAACCTTACCAACATATCACTGTAACGATTATATTGATATATCCTATGAACCTCTTGTTGCCTCAACAGCACTACTCTCTTGTTTCTCAATTTGTACATACAAAGAGGGACTGCTCTTAAGGTATCCAAGAAGCAACACTCCTCACAGTATTGCCAAGTTCTCGGAGAACCCTCTGCTCTATTCAGTATACGCAGAGAGTAAACAGTGGGGAAGAATTACAGGAATAACATCGGTGGGTGATGTCAATCAAATGATTACCGATAAAAAAGAGGCTCAACTGATTGGTATGGCAGAACTCAGACAACAGCGAAAGATTAATTCCATTGCAGACGAAATTCATGCAAAGAAAGAGTCTGTTCGTATTGTATTTGTTGCGGGTCCGTCATCCTCAGGGAAAACAACCTTTGTACATAAGGTAGCACTAGCACTTCAAGTACTGGGTATTCATCCCCATATTATCTCTTTAGATAACTACTACCTCCCAAAGAAGGATATACCTAAAAATGCAGCAGGAAAACCAGACCTTGAAGCGCTTGAAGCATTGGATCTTCCTCTCTTCCAGAGTCATATGGCAGATCTTCTTGCGGGGAAATCTGTTTCTATCCCACAGTACCATTTCAACATAGGTGATCGTAAAGAGGGAGTTCCAATCCATCCATCAAAGGAGGATATATATCTGATAGAAGGAATTCATGGTTTGAATCCAAAACTATCAAAACTTATACCAAAGGATCAGCAACTAAGAATTTTCATATCTGCTCTTACCCAAATTAACCTAGATGGACATAATAGAATCTCTACCACCGATAACAGACTCATTAGAAGAATGGTAAGGGATAACGAGTTCAGAGGAGCCTCTCCACTGGCCACTATGGACATGTGGGACGATGTACACCATGGAGAAAAGCAGTATATTTTCCCCTATCAGAATGAAGCGGATATTGCATTCAATTCAAGTTTAGACTATGAACTTTCGGTGTTACGATTTTTTGCGGAACCACTTATAAGGGAGATAAAGCCCTCAAGCCAGCACTACCCTAGGGCTATGAGATTGCTGACATTCTTAGCAAACTTCTACCCAATCTCTGCAGAACATGTTCCGAAAAACTCAATCCTCCGAGAGTTTATCGGAGGATTGAAATTATAAGATTTAATACATATGGAGGAGTTCATCAATGTACTCCTCTATTTTTGAAATACACTTACCACAAACAGTTCCATATCCTGTTTGATCTTGTAGTGCCTCTTTCTCTCGAACCCCACTCTTTACAAGCTCCTCAAGCTGAATATCCGTAACCTGCTTACACTCACAGAGAATGGTTGCAGATGCAGCCTTATAGGGGTTATCCATACCGTTTCGCTCTAGGTAGTCATCAATTGCAGCACGTAGAGCTTTATCTCCAAGAACAGAACAGTGAAACTTGTGCTCAGGAAGCCCTCCTAACTTATCTGTAATCTCTGCAGGAGAGAGCTTATACGCCTCTGCTAAGGTCCACCCAATAACCATCTCTGACATCATTGAGGTGCTGGCAATGGCACTGGCACAACCGTATGTTTGCCACTTACACTCGGTAATCTTCCCATCGACTACTTTTATAAGTACCAGCATCTCGTCACCACAAGCCATACTTCCTACTCTACCCTTTCCATCATCATCGTAGGCATCTACATCTTTAATAGAGTTTCTAGGGTTTATAAAGTGGTCTTTTACCGTTTCTGTATATATCCAATTATTACTCATACTATTTTTTCCTTTCTAACTTCGTACCGTTGACATATCCCTAATCTTCTCAATAATAGGTGGCAACTTCTCTAACACATATTCGATCTCCTCATGGGTGTTATGCTTCCCAATACTAAACCGAATAGAACTATGAGCAATCTCTTCCGATGCTCCCAGTGCGGTAATTACATAGGATGGCTCCAATGAACCTGTGGCACATGCAGAACCAGTAGATACCGCAATCCCTTCAAAATCAAGATAGAGCAGGATTGACTCTCCCTCGGCCCCAGGGAATGATATATTCAAAGTTCCTGGAAGGGAGTTTTCCTCTGAACCGTTCACTAACGCCTTAGGAACCCTTTCAAGAATCCCCTCTTTGAGCTGTTTACAGAGAGCCTGAATACGAGGAGTATCCTCTCCCATCTCTTTCTCTGCAATCTCCGCTGCAACACCAAGGCCAATAATTCCCATGGTATTATACGTTCCAGCTCTCAAACCATGCTCCTGGTGTCCACCCTTGAGTAATCCAGAAATAGGAACTCCACTTTTAGCATATAATCCACCAACACCCTTTGGTCCATACAACTTATGCCCTGAGAGAGTAAGGTAGTCAACACCTAAGCTCTTTACATCAATTGGAATTTTCCCTACAGCCTGTACCGCATCAGTATGAAACAGGGCTCCCTTCTCATGGGCTAATTTCACAAGAGTTTTAATGTCCTGGATAGTTCCAATCTCATTATTTCCATACATAATTGAAACAAGCGCTACATCATCACCTAGGGCCTCTTTATAGGCGTCTATTTGAATATGTCCACTCTTATCCACAGGAACGTAGGTAACTGGAACTCCAAGGCTTTCAAGGTGTTTCGCTTTTTCCAGAACACTAGGGTGTTCTATGACCGAGGTTACTAACCTACATCTACCCTCCTTACAAAGAGGTCCTGTCATCATATCTAAAATTTGATTATTAGCTTCACTTCCTCCACTGCAGAAAATAAACTCACGTCGGGCTTCACAGTTTTTTACGGCAGAATGCTCCACTCCAATAAGATGAAGCAGCTGATTTCTCGCTTCCTCAAGTACATTACTCGCAGCACGTCCTGCACTGTGCATACTTGAGGGATTTCCATAAAGAGAAAGGGAATTTTGCATTGCCAAAAGAACGCGACTATCAAGAGGTGTAGTGGCATTGTTATCTAAGTATATTAATCTGTGCTCTTCACTCATACTCTAAACATAATCATGTACCCAGTATTGGTCAATGGCTATCTTCACATATAACATCTTTTCTGACCCACCGAAGTCGTCGTTTTTTCATGTACTGCACATAACCACAAGATGGAGGGAGTAACGTAGAGAACATAGCACGAAAAGGAGTCACCTTGAGGCACCGTGGATTTGTGATAAACCTATCATTATAGCATCTGCATTTATGGGTTTCGACATCTAAAAATTCACAAGGTTTATCGGTATGCAATACCACAACATCATTAAAAATTGTTTTTTCATGACAGCAAAGTCCACACTGATGGCAGAGACTCTCCCAAGATACACGCCCCATATAACAGAAGCCCTAAAGAGAGATTGGATCCCTTAAAAGAAGATCAGTATCAGAAAGGAATACTCCCGCAACTCTGGAGATAGAGAGATGTCCATTTCGGGTTACCGCAACATCTGTATCACTACTGTTATCACCAACACTGGACTCAGCCCCAGAAATCTGATGGGTAATAACCCTTTGACCACCCTCCTCTGTTATTTCAGAGTGAATCGTATCCTCATAATATTGAATACCAAGAGTAGTAAACTTTGCCTTCATATCTGGGGCAGGAATACGAGGATAGTTAATATTAACAAGAAACTCACAGTTAGAAAGTTCCATGAGCTGATTTAAGTTATTTAATACAATCTCCGCTAAATGAGTAAAGTTCTCAACACTAGAGGGGTCTCCAGAGGAGAGCGCAATTGCAGGAATTCCTCGTAAATGAGCTTCCCTTGCAGCGCCAAGAGTACCTGAGTACACAATATCGGTGCCTACATTATACCCTTCATTGATACCAGAAATAACGAGATCCGGTCGTAGCTCTAGGGCTCCTCCTAAAGAGTAGAGAACACAATCTGCTGGAGTTCCTTCGCATGAGTACCTTTGTGAGGAGAGTTCTTGAAAAACAACTTCACTATGAAGTGTTATCCCATGGGACTTTCCACTCTGTTGGGTGCTTGGAGCTACAACCCATACGTTATGGTACGGTGCAAAGACCTTAGCCAAGGTCGTAATACCCTGACTAAAGACTCCATCATCATTGGTCATTAAAATGTTCATAGGTTAACTCTTTTCTACAATAACCCCAGCAGAGGGCTCCATAAGAAAGGCAGTAGGAGCAAATCCAAAAATATGTTCATACTCCACAAAACGCTCTTCAAGATCGGCAATTTTATCAGAATCAATAATAGTTAAAACGCACCCACCAAAGTTGATACCCATAAGCTGACTACTATAACATCCTTGAATTTCCACTGCACGCTTAATAAGCCAGTCTGTCTCTGGAGAGTAAATCTCAAAATTATCCCTTAGAGATTCATAGGATCGAACAATGTACTTTCCAAATGGATCAAAATCACCATGCTTAAGGTAACGTGCAGCTTCTACAGCTCTACGATTCTCTTCAACAATGTGTAGACAGTACCGCTTGGCATCTTTAGAAAGCCCCTGGGTCGAAAACTGGATATCCGTAGTATCAATCTCACGAACTGGAATATCTACACGAGACTTAATGAAATCAAAGCCCTCTTTAATAAGCTCAGATCTTGAAACAGTCTCCTCTTTATCAACAAAGACAGGAACATTACTATTGGTAATGTAGTAAGATATTCCGGGATACACCGCAGGAATATCCTCATGCTCTAATGACTTCATGTCAAAGAGAGAGAACATTCCCTCTTTTGCATAAAGCATTGCCATAATATCTGAAATATGTACATGCTCATCAAGAAAGGATGATTTAGCAAAGTAGATAGTCTCAATCACCTGCCTATCATCTAAATGATATCCATGAAGAGCCTTCATAGCTGCCATGGCGGCAGTAGCAAGTGCGGTGGTAGAACGAAACCCCATACCTAGAGGTATGTCTGACTGTATCGTAATATCAAGCCCCTTAAAACTATAGTTTCTCCTATTGAGCTCATAGAGGATACCTTTTACATTATTCGCCCACCTATCCTCTTTTCGATATTTCAAGTTTGGGATTGTTGTTTTTTTCCGTTCACCAAGATCTGCAGAATAAAACCGTAAGGAATTATCAGTACGGGGAGAGATTGCTACCCTCGCCCGTTTATTAAGGGCACCTACGAGTACATGCCCATCGCAAAACTCAACAAACTCACCGAAGAGGCATGCAAGTCCAGGGGCTGATGCAACAACCTTAGGAACTACACCGTACTCCTCTTTATGCAGTTTTTCTATTGTTTTCATACGCTTACCTCTAAATTGTACCACAACTCAGAAGGTATGACAAGAAGTATGTTTATTTTTCTGAAATTCCGTATTTCTTGTTAAATCTTTCTACTCGTCCAGCGGTATCAACAAGCTTCTGCTTACCGGTAAAGAAGGGGTGACACTGGGAACAAATTTCTACTTCAATATTATCATGGGTAGATCTTGTCTCAATTACATTCCCACAAACACAAGTAATTTTTGTCATCTCATACTTTGGGTGTATATCTTTTTTCATACTATATCTCCTTAACTTACTACACCGATGTATTCATCGAGCGTAGAAACGCCTCATTATTCTGTGTTTTTCGCATTTTGTCAATCATGAGCTCCGTAGTTTCTACATCGTCCATAGAATTGATCATCCTTCGAAGTATCCACATCTTCTGTAATTCCACCTCAGAAAGCAGTAATTCCTCTTTTCGTGTACCCGAACGTTTAATATTAACCGCAGGAAACACGCGCTTATCTGCCATTCTTCGGTCTAAAATAATTTCCATATTACCGGTTCCTTTGAACTCCTCAAAGATAACCTCATCCATCTTAGATCCTGTCTCTATGAGGGCTGTAGCTACTATGGTAAGGCTCCCTCCCCCCTCAATATTTCGTGCAGCTCCAAAAAACCGCTTAGGCTTATGAAGTGCATTTGAGTCTACACCACCGGAAAGAATCTTTCCTGAGGTAGGAACAGTCTGGTTATATGCTCGGGCTAATCGTGTAATAGAGTCTAGAAGAATCACAACGTCCTTCTTACACTCTACCATTCTCTTGGCACGCTCAATAACCATCTCAGCAACCTGAACATGCTTAGAAGCTTGTTCGTCAAAGGTCGAAGCAACAACTTCACCCTTTACATGTCGCTGCATATCGGTAACCTCTTCTGGTCGCTCGTCAACAAGAAGAACCAAAAGTTCAATCTCTGGATGGTTTGTAGTGATTGCATTGGCAATCTGCTGCATAAGAATAGTTTTACCAGTTCTTGGTGGGGATACAATAAGCCCTCTCTGACCCTTTCCTATTGGACAGAAAAGGTTGATCATTCTTGTTGCAAGTAGCTCTTGCTCAAACTCCATATTAATACGCGACTCGGGATAGAGAGGAGTAAGGTTTTCAAAGGCTACCCGCATTTGTGCAACAGAGGGATCCACATGGTTCACCTTATCTACACGGGAAATAGCATAGTACCGTTCCCCCTCTTTTGGTGTTCTAACCTGACCAGTTACAAGATCTCCTGTTTTTAGGTTAAAAAGTCTAATCTGTGCAGGAGATACATAAATATCGCAAGGTCCAGAAAGATAACTATTATAATGGGAGCGTAAAAAGCCATACCCATCGGGTAAAACCTCCAACGCACCCTCAGCGAGAAGAGTTCCTCCCCCGAGAACATGAGATTTGATAATAACAGAAACCAAGTCCTGCCGTTTCATGATAATCACACTATCCTCAGAAACCCCACGAGAGACCGCCTCTTTTCGTAGATCTGGCATATGCTGGATTGCTAACTCATTGATCCAAATTTCTTGTCCCACAAAAGCATCTGGAGCAGGTGGAGGAATTTGCATTTCTCCCTCTCCAAAATTATCACCTCCATCCATAGGAGAACTCCCCTTTTTCGGTGTTTTCACCTGTCGGCGTTTTTGGCCTCGAGGATTGCTTACTTTAGGAGCTTTTGGACGCCCTGCAGTTTTCGAAGTACTACTTTTACTCACTACTACAACTTTTTTATCTTGGGCTTTTTGTTGACTACTTCCCTCTTCTGACATAGAGACAGCTGAAGAGGTCCTCTCTTTTTGAGAAGGGGTCACGCTTGATACCTCAAGGGCATCGGCTTCATCTTTTCTATTATTCATGTTTGATTATTTCCACCTTGCAATAGAGAAACACCGTAAAAGGTTTCATCGCATTGATTACCTAAATATACTATGGCAACACCGTTATGTCAACCTCTTATTGAGTTTTACCTATTATCCTAGTTAGGGTAATATATGAGAAGGAAGCAAGTTACAAAGAAGATAGTGCACATACATCACTACGGAGACAACTCTGTTGATTGATTGTATTAAGGACTACAAAATGATCAGACAGATTTTCTCAAGAACAGGAATCCCACAGAACTCACAAGAACACAAAGCAGGGCAAACCAATCGCCCCACAAGCGATACAGCGTAGGTTTTTCAGGTACAGGAGAAAGATCTACCACAAGAAAACCCAATTCTAGTGGGGGAATAACAGTGTCTAGCCACTCTCCTCTTTGATTAATTTTCCCAGAGACTCCCGAAGATGCAGATCTAACAAGCATACTCTGTTGCTCTACAGCACGGAACACCGCCATAGCAAAATGCTGCCACTGGGCATATTCCCCATCGGCCCATGAGTCATTGGTGAGGTTTATAAGATACTTTGCCCCCTCATTGATCTGACGAGAAACAATATGACCAAAACTCTCTTCAAAACAGATAGGAGCCCCTATAGAAACAACTTCCCCTGAATCCAACTCTAAGAGAATAGGATCAAAAGATATATCAGGAGAAAGTGTTCCAAATCCAAGCTTCTCAAGACCACGGTGAAGGGGCGAAAACCAGCGCACAGGAGAGTACTCAATAAAAGGTACTAACTTCTTCTTATTCCATGAACCTGTAATCGTTCCTTTTTCCATAAGTAGGGCACTGTTATACACAGGACCACCCTCCTCTACTTGGTCAAAAGCACCAAATAGAAGAGGGACACCTGAGGACAACTGAAATGATTGTATCTTATCATACACCTCGGCTCCACGGGAGCTTTGGTACCCAGGGCGAAGCACCAACTCTACCACAGATTCTGGCCAAACCACCAAATCCGGCTCCTCTACTAGAGCTCTATAAGAAAGATCAATAAGTCTATCAATTTCATCATCTAAAGACTCTGCTGGAGGGTTATGCTGAATAAGTGCCACCGAGATTACCGATTCATTGACATACGAGTCTCTGGAAAGTGATACACTCCCAAAAACAAAGGCGCCCCCAAACAGAACAACCCAAATAACACCCACCCCACTAAACACAAAGGGGTGCACCGGTCTTCTTCGTTGTACAAGTCCTGCCAAAAGGGCAGATGGAGTAATGACCAAAAGAGAGACTCCCCACACCCCCACATACTGGGCAATTTGAATAAGTTCAACAGAACGAAATTGAGAGTACCCCAAAACACCAAAAGGGTTACCTAGAACACCCTTAGTACGGAGATACTCAAAGGCAACCCAAACAAAGGGGTGAATCAATGGAGCGATATAGCTCCTCTTTGAGATATATTGAAATGCAGGAAGTATAGGAAGAAAGGAGACCCCAGTAATCATGGCAGCTCCAAAAAGAGCTGGAGGAAAGTAACTACGAGTCCACCATGCAAAGAGCGTAGAAAAAAGAGCTCCAAAGATGACACTATACCAAAGGGCTTCTCGAAATGTTATGTGATAGGAAAGAAATATAAGTGGTGCAATTGCTACATATCCAAACTGAGGAACACCTTGGGTGTGCAGTATACTAGGAAATGAAAGGGTGTAAAGAAAAAGTGATAAAAGAAGACACAAGCTCGAAAGATAGGACTTTCGGAAACTTACCTCTTCTCCGATTCTGTTCTGACTGGCCATGCAAGCAACCTCAACTCTCGGCCTGGGCGAAAAATAGGAACCCCATGGGTTTCAACAGATACGATTTCCCCTGTTTTTGGGTTACGAGCACCAGAACGGCCCTGCTTAGTACGTATCTCAAAAGTACCAAGCCCCCGAAGCTCAACAATTCTGTCTTGCCCTAGGGACTCTTTTACAATAGAAAAAAAAGCACCCAATACATCAAGAATCTCCTCTTGTTTCAGGTCTACATCTTGATGAATAGCCTCAACAATTTCGGCCTTGGTTACTTTTTTACGATGATCTGCCATCGGGAAGTTTTAGCTCGCTTTATGAAGAGTTTTATAGAGTCTTGATTTTTTTCGAGCAGCGGTTTTCTTATGGAATATACCCTTCCCTGCTGCGGTATCGATAAGCTTTACAACTTCTCGAAGTTTAGCCTCAGCATCAGTGGTTTTTCCACTCTCAAGAATCTCGTAAAAAGATCGAGTATAAGTCTTGATCTCACTCTTGCATGCTCGGTTGCTCTCTCGTCGAACAAGGCTCTGTTTGTGCCGTTTCTCGGCTGAACTCATATTTGCCACAATGGACCTCCAAATATATTCTCCTCTCTTAAGAAAGGAACTCTTTGTGTTATAGCGATTTACGACTCTAGCAAAAAGGATGAATTATGTCAATCCTTAACCCTAGGAGTCTCTTGATTTTTTAGCAGTCACCCTTCTCTTCCT
The DNA here is from genome assembly GCA_964492025.1 of uncultured Spirochaetia bacterium. Classification (GTDB taxonomy): domain Bacteria; phylum Spirochaetota; class Spirochaetia; order CAZBHR01; family CAZBHR01; genus CAZBHR01. The sequence continues at coordinate 350,420 of CAZBHR010000001.1, forward strand.
CAAAGGAAAAGGTCTCTGTTTGAAGGTTATACGCAAGTACATATGATTTTGTAGGTTCTACGGAAACTTCTAACTTTACAGGACCTATAGTTACGTTTTGTACTGTTTTACTCAAAGCTTTTTTCTTACGGTACTGATAGGATGCTTCTATAATATGAGTACCTGGTAACAATATAAGTATATGCTTACACCCCTCAGTATAACCAACAAGGTCTTCACTACTACCATTAACAGAATGAACACAAAGATAACCAATGGCACTCCCACTCCCCTGTTGTAACCGAACCTTTGCTGCATTAGGGTTCTTACGAAGATACTCTTCTCCTCGCTTCTGTTTCTTTTTACGTGACATCACTGAAATTGCGGTGATGAGTAAACATAATCCCACTATAGGAATATACAGAAAATAGCCCATATCTATAAACCCTCCTTTTTTATAATTTGATTACCTTATCTTTTACTTTCAAACAGTCAATAAGTTCTCCAAATTGACGATTCCCCAGATGGCTACAATCAATTTTTAAGGGCTCTTCATTTTGTTCTGTAACAAGGAGAGTCCCGTTAAAGGAGAGAAAGCTTTTCTTAACCTCATACCCAATAGTAATTTGATCTAAAAGAAAGCTATAATGTTTCTTTTTAGAGACATCAAGAGTAACTCGATTAGGTTGCACAGTAATCTTAAACGTTTGACATGAAGATATTATACTCATAACGAAAATAAAAATATATAATACCAGAAAAATACCAGCAAGCACCAAAAACATACGATCACTTATAAAAAAACCTAAGACCTCAGCCAAAATCAGAATTGTATAAAAACCTACTACAAGGGGAGCTATAGCAATAAAACCAAGTAGACACCCCTTAATTCGTTGAAAAACTGACGCATGAAACTCTATCATGTAAAAACTCCCCCATATCATGATATATATAGTATGATATTAAATAAATCAATATAATTGTCTCTCATATAAGAGTTAAAATACATATAACTCACTTAATCTGATTCGACATACTAAAAAATCATTCTGGATTCATTCGCCTATTTACTTAACATCCGTTAAGTTGTATGATATAAGTATGGAAATACGAAAAAAGCTTACTACAGAGGAGTCCCTAGATCTCCTTGCAGAGTCCGCCCAGTACGACGTGTGCCTTGCAGCGTGCAATCAAAAAACTCTTCCTGGTAGTGTGGGAAGAGGCCGTACCCGAGATCCTCGTAACCCCTACACTCGATGGCTCTACCCTGCCACGGTACCTGGAAAGGGAATAATTCATATTCTTAAAGTGCTTATGACAAACTCCTGTAGTAACAGCTGTGAATACTGCTCTCTTTCCTGCAAAAACCAAGCACAGCGTCGTACAAGCCTCAGCCCAGAGATCATGGCAAAAACTTTTATACAGCTCTACCACAGAGGGCTAGCAAATGGACTATTTCTCTCATCAGGAATCTCTGGTGGAGCAGTTCACACTATGGAGCAGATGATTAAAACCGCAGAAATTCTTAGGTTTCAGTACAGATATACTGATTACCTTCATATGAAGATTGTTCCCAATGTTCCATGGCAGTACATTCAGTGGGCAGGAAAGCTGGCAGACCGACTCTCTATAAACATCGAAGCACCTACCCCAACTCACCTGGAAAAGATAGCTCCTGATAAGGACTTTGTTTCAGGCATACTCACCCCTATGGCATGGACAGGGAAGTCGGTTTTAGATAGTACTACCCGAGTAAAAAGTTTTACCACACAATATGTAGTAGGAGCTTCGGGGGAAAGTGATTTGGATATTATAAAGACTATGGATTGGACCTACCGAAAAACCGCCCTTTTTCGATCATATTTCTCTGCATACCAAAGCAACAACCCCGATATTCCACCTACCCCGCTGGTACGAGAACACCGCCTATATCAGAGTGACTTCCTTCTTCGGGGCTACGGATTCAACGTGGAAGATTTAGTATTTACCTCAAAGGGGGATCTCCCTATTGGAGTTGACCCCAAGGAGGCGTATGCCCTTACCCACCCTGAGGTATACCCAGTAGAGATTACAAAAGCGTCCAAGGGTGATCTTTTGCGAGTCCCTGGAATAGGCCCCACTACGGCGGATAAGATTTTAGAAATACAACAAGCACAAGAGTCTATCTCACTTGAGAAGTTGTACTCCGCAAAGCTACTGCCCCAAAAATCTCTCCAATATCTCACCCTACAGAGCAAGAGAGGAGCACCCAAAATACCGAAACAGGAGTGGCTATTCCCAGAGGAGGATCCCGCTTACTGGAAAACAGGACACACTCCACTCCAAAGCTCATCACAGACAACCAACAGCCATACAGCACACGCAGAGCCACACTTCTATCCAGGGGTGGAGGGACTGCCAATTACCTATAGAGGAAAGAGGGTTCAGGGAACTCTGTAATATATGTAAGCCGATTTGTGGTGTACTGTTCATATCACCACACTACCCTGTCATCACTTCATCACGTATTACTCACACAAAACCACAAAAAGTTCACTTAAAACTTGACACCTCACCATGGGGAGGTTATAGTTTAAGGTATATACTATTATAAGAAGGAGTGCCTATGGGTTTCGAAACAAAAAATATCCGTAATATTGCTATTGCGGGGCACAATGGGACGGGAAAAAGCTCACTTTTAGAACAGATTCTTTTTAATGCTGGAGTAATTCCTAAGGCCGAGAGTGTAGACTCTGGAAAAAGTGTAAGCGATTACGCAAAAGAAGAGATTGACCGTGGGTTCTCTATTCACACAACTTTGGCAAATCTCCAGTGGAGAGAGCGAGAACTTAATATATTAGATACCCCAGGAACCTCAGCATTTATAGGAGAAGTTGTATCCTCTTTCCGTGCGGCGGAATCTGCGGTAATGGTGATTGATGCTCAAGCAGGTGTACAGATTGAAACCATAAAGCTTTGGAGACGACTCAATCAGCGAAATATGTCGCGTGTAGTATTTGTAAATAAAATGGATCGAGAGAGAGCCTCTTTTGATGGAGTTATTGAAGATCTTAAAACAAAGTTTAAAAAAACCTGTGTACCCGTATCTATTCCTATTGGGGATGGTCCAAACTTCAAGGGAATTATCAACCTTATTGAGAACAAAGCGTACCTTGTACATAACCCTCAAGAAAAAGATAAAAGCTCCGATATTCCAGCAGATATGAAAGATCTGGTAGAGAGTTATAGAGCTACCCTTATCGAGACTGCTGCAGAAGGAGATGACGATCTTCTTGATACCTACTTTGAGAAAGGTACCCTTACGGAAGATGAAATTCGAACAGGACTCCTAGAGGGACTACGAGACAACAAGATTGTACCGGTACTTGCGGGAAGTGCTAAACTTAACAATGGTATTGCGTCACTTCTTAACTTTTTAACCTTTGCAGCACCTACCCCTGCGTGCTACGCAGAGGCTGGTGTTGACGGGGATGAAAACCCTGTAGATGTAACCATATCTAGCCATGGCCCAATGAAAGCCTTTGTTTTTAAAACTGCCATAGACCAGTACATAGGAAGAATGTCCTATATTAAGGTTGCCAGTGGAACACTTAAGGGTGACAGTGATATTTTTGCCCATGGCGAAAAAGTTCGTATAGGTAAAATATTTAGGGCTGTAGGGAAAAAGGTTACCGAGGTTCAGGAACTCTCCGCAGGAGATATTGGTATTATTACCAAGGTGAACGCTCTTAAAACAAATGATACTATGACAGCAAGCCAAGACCTGTTTCACTTTAACAAGCTTGCCCTCCCCCAACCTATCTACTCATTAGCTATTTCTGGAACAGATAAAAAGTCAGAAGATAAGATGAACGAGGCTCTTCATAAAATTGCGGAAGAGGATCTAACCTTTACCATTCAATTCAACACAGAAACCCACGAAAATGTGATTTCAGGAATGGGAGAGCTCCATATCAATCTTATTCTACAGACAGTTGAAGAGAAGCAAAAAATCAAGATTGAAACAAAATCACCACGAATTGCATACAGGGAAACCATCACAAAGCCAACCCAAGCTGAGTATACTCACAAGAAGCAATCTGGAGGACATGGTCAGTTTGGGCGTGTGGTTATTGAGGTTTCACCGATACCAAGGGGCCAGTTCTACACCTTTGAAAATGCCATTAAGGGAGGATCTGTTTCTAAGGGATTTATGCCAGGGATAGAAAAGGGTCTCCACGAGGCAATGGAGGAAGGATTTCTTGCGGGGTACCCTGTAGTAGATGTTGGCATTCGAATTATCGATGGAAAAGAGCACCCCGTAGATAGTTCGGAGATGGCTTTTAAGCTTGCCGCAAAGGGATCTCTGAAAAAGGCTTTTGAAACTGCAGGAACTAAGCTTCTTGAACCAATCATGAGACTTTCCGTATTTGCCGAAGAACAGTACCTTGGAGATATTCTATCTGATTTAAGCTCTAAGCGAGCTCGGGTTATAGGACAGGAAAATCTTGGTGGAGGTATTATTGAAATTGATGCAGAAGCGCCTCAGGGAGAGCTGCAAAAATACGCACTTGACCTTAAAGCTATAACCTCTGGTACCGGTTCTTTTGAAGTTGAGTTTGACCACTATCAAACTCTCTCAGGAAAACTAGCCGATAAAGTTATTGCAGACTCTAAGGCTACGGAGTAATTCCACAACAAAAAAGGGATCCTTCGGGATCCCTTTTTTATAAACATACTCATAGAGTGTAAACTAGCTATCCATCTGCTGCCGAATTTGTTCAATACGTTTACGTATTTGGCGGTTCTCTCTTTCTAGCTCAACCATCTCTCTCTGAAGTGTCTGAGTCTGATAGTCCTTTACCATAAGTTGCTCATAATTAAAATCCAACATACGCTCAAGTCGACGCTGTTCCTTTGTCATATTATGACCATTAAGCATTTGAAACACCTGGCTCTCACGTCGTTTCAAGTTGGATATTTTTTCATAGAGCTCTGAAAGATCTGGCCTTGTACGCAGCTCTTCAGGAAGCCCCTGTTTATACAGACTCCATCCAAGATCGGAAACACTTGTACGCCTCTCCTCTATTGCGGTATCACGCTTCCAAAGGATTTTTCGAATTGATCTCTCAAAGGGTTCCTCTACAGGGTACGTAGAGAGTCTGCTCAAGCAGGTTTGAATACTCCCACTGTTTGCCTCAATCTGCTGCTGTAGCTCATCCCAAAGAAGTTGTTCCTTCTGATACTGCTCTTTAAGCTCCTCCCCTTTCTCTCCTCCAATAATCTGATCAAGAATTTTTGCTGCACAGATCTGCTCTCCCAATCTCTGAAAAAGCTCTTCCCGTTGAAACCCATAATCATCAATACTCTCTTGAATTTCGCCATGGGATCTTTTCTGCCTTAACCTACGGAGAATAGAGCGACTCATCATCTGCCATGAAGAGAGCTTAAGGTCTGCTCGAATATCCTCAATTTTCTCATCAAGCTTATCTATTGAACTAAGGAGCTCTTCTACAATGGTGTATGAGCCTATAGGAACTTCTCGATGTTTGTAGTAGTAACTACCTATAGCATTATAAATTCCACCCAACACCTTTTGGGCCTCTCGTTTCTTTGCATAGAGTTCTCGACGACGCTCTTGAGAACCAACATACAGATGGAGAATTCTTCGTATCTCCGCCACCTGATTCTCGTAATCCTCAATAGCCTGCTCTTTTGATTGGATCGTATCAATATGTTTTTTATGAATATTATTAGGATCATCAATCAAGGTACCCGTAGAGTAATACCCCTCCCCGAGGAGTGTAGAGAGTTCACGAAGATGGTGTTCTATCTCAGAAAGCTCACTGAGATAGCTTCTTTTACTAATAGCTATCTTTTTCATTACTTTCAGAGATACCATGAAAAAGGATTTTGTGGAAGGGGCTCTCGGTTGACAACAGTCCCTTTCTTTTATATGCTACTACTATTATAAATCAAGAAAGGCTATTTGTGATACAACAATCCGAAATATCTAGGTCAATCATCTACCGTATTTGTAGCGAAACCTCAATTCAGACACCAACACTCCTACACCTCCAAACACCCTATTTTGCGGGATTTGAAGGAGATAAAATTATTGAGACTGAGATGAGCGACCAACCCGTAACAGGAGCCGCTTTCTTTGCCATGTGTTTAGAGAAGAGTATTGTTTCAAATAAGGAACCTGCTACTATTCTTCTTGCAGGTCAAACAGACCTACAAAAAATAGCTGCTATAATGAAAGAGGTTCCACAGAAAGAGTTTAAACGAAGACCTCCTCTTATTCTCGGTGTGAAGGAGAGTGCAAAAGAAGAAGTCCCCTCTCTACGGCAAAAATCAAGGTGTATCATGACCTCCCCCGAAAGACTTATTGATCATATAAGGCTTAATAATATTTCACTGCGTAGTGTAAAGCAACTTGTTCTGTTAATTCCCCAAGAGAGTGAGTTGAACCGTTTTGAAAGAGATACTCTGTTCATTGAAGCAAAAATGCCAAAGACCAGAGATATTACAATCTTTTGTCAAAATGGCATAGCGCCTACCATGATTCAAGATATGTTAAAAGCCCCAAAAATGATTGCAAGGAAAGATTGGAGATATTGTCAAGCAATCTACTCTCACTATATTACTCATGATATAGAGAGACTGATGATGGAGTTTGTCTACGCATCTTCCTACGGGAATGGTGTAGTGCTTGCAAGCCCAGAGAAAAAAGGAAAACTCCAAAACACCCTTCGAGCTGCGGGAATGGGAACATCTAGGGGTATTGCAGAAACCTTTCTTATTACAGACCATCCGGAACAGATATTATCAAACAAACACATTGAATTTCTCATTATAACAGATTTTCAAAGAACGAATGACTTTGATCACCTTATTGAGATCCTTACAAACTTTAGAGATCTTCAAGAGGTACTTTTTTTACTGCCTCCGGAACAACAACATCAATTTACTCAATGGAAGGAGAAACAACGTATGAGTACAGAAGAAAAAACACGGCCCTCACAAGAGGATATTATTGCAGGTAAGATACGAGACATGGTGGTAGAGCTGAGATCAAACTCAGACCCTGAAACCCTCAAAATCTATCATAGACTTATTAAGAAAAACACCTCATTTTTTGACAGAGGTCACCTACTCGCTTTCCTTATGGCAAGCTCTATCGAAAAAAAGGGTAACATTCGCTCACAGGGTGGAAGAAACCAAGAGAGAAAAGAGATTGTTCCTAGAGAAAACATGCAGACCATTTTTGTTGGTGGTGGAAAAAAACGGGGAATTTTCCCTGGGAATATTGTAAAGTTTTTTATGGAACAGGGTGGAATTGAAAAAGAGGAAATTGGTAAAATTCGAGTACTTCCAAACTACTCTTTTGTAGAGGTTCCTGCGGATAAAGCAGGCCAGCTCGTAGAAAAGCTTGACAATACAAAACTCAATGGGCGACCAGTTCGAGTAAACATCGCCCAATCAAAAGAGCAGTAGTATGATTACCACGATCCCAGTAGGACCAATTGGAACAAACTGTTATCTATATCAATACAGTGGTCAGCGAACTATTATGATTGACCCTGGTTGTGATTGGGAAGTTCTTCAGGGGAAAATGAACGACCTCAATCTATCTTTAGATGCAGTTATTTACACCCATGGTCACTGGGATCACATACTTGCAGCTGCCAATATTGTATCACCAGATACCCCTATTATTGCTCATACTAAGGAGATGGAACTCTTTACCGATGAGGCCACTGAATATTTCATTACCTTTATGAAACGGTGGGGAGCGTATCAATATTACGCAGCTCAGGGCATTGCCCCAGAGACTCCTGCAAAGCCAACCCAGCTTGTAGAGGATGGCTCAATCTGTATTGGAGACTTACAAGTACTACACACCCCTGGACACACCCCAGGGGGAATTTGCCTCTACCAGAAAGAGCAGGGTATCCTTTTCTCTGGGGATACCATATTTAAAGGAGCCCGAGGAAGAACAGACTTTACCGGTGGTAATGACCAACAGCTTCTTGAAAGTATTCAAAAAATTTATAACCTCCCCGACTCAACTGTGATATACCCAGGACACGGAGCAACTACAACCGTAGGAACAGAGAAAGCGACATTCCCTCTGTAACTCCCCTGCCCTTGGTTTAAAAAGATTACCCCACTGTATATCTGATTGACAACTTATAGAAAGGAAGCTATCATACTCAGATATTGCTTAGCCAATAGAGTAAATTCATATACAGGAGTCTCCTATGGGGCAACTTAACCCTCTCACATCATCACCTCGGTCTCTTTTTATTCATTACGCAATTCATACGGTAATTGGTATGATTACGATGTCCTCTGCAATTATGATTGATGGACTCTTTGTAGGAAGGTGGATTGGAGCAGATGCCTTAGCTGCACTTAACTTAGTTTGGCCTATCATTGGATTCACCTTTGGACTATTTTACATGATAGTAATTGGGGGTTGTGCAGCAATAGGAAACCTACTTGGAGCAGGACTCAACGAGAAGGCGAACAAGCTTTTTACCCAAATATTTATTGTAATACTCATTGCCTCTGCTGTAGGGTCTTTCACGGGACTATTTTTACAAAAACCAATTATTATGCTTCTGAAGGTACCTCTCCCACTCCGTGCAGATGCACAGCGGTATTTTGCTATTGTAATGGGGCTAATTTTCCTTTTTGGACTAAATGTATTTTTCTCCTATAGCTGCCGACTTGCGGGACATCCAAAGCTGTATGGTGCAGTTATGACAACATCTGCACTCCTTAACATTGTACTGGATGCCCTATTTATTATAGTTTTTGACTGGGGAATAGTGGGAGCCGCTCTTGCAACAGGACTATGCCAAGGAGGGGGTGTTCTTATTGGGTTTATTGTAATTCTCAAAGATGATTTCCCCCTGAGACTCTCAAAACCAAATCTTCCACTAAGAGATCTTTTCAAGGCAATCTTTAATGGAATATCTGAATTTTTCTCAGAGATCTCTTATAGCCTGCAGGCATTAATACTAAACTCTATATTAATAACAGCATACGGTGCCGTAGGTGTTACAAGCTATGTTATCTTGGGATATGTTGTTAACTTAGCGGCTATGACATTTTTTGGATTCGCCGAAGCTGCACAGCCCCTCATGAGTCAGAATAATGGGGCAAACAAAACAGATAGGGTTCGGTACTTTGTAAAAATAGCAATACTTTCATCTGTTACCGTAGGAGTTCTGTTAGCCATTGGCATTCTGCTTTTTCATACCCCTTGGGCCAAAATATTTATCAGCCCTGAGGACCCTCTATACAACCAAGTAATACATTTATCTGGTGAGTTTGTGCAATTTCTATGGCCTATTTTTATCTTTATGGGAGTTGGAATTTGTATATCATCCTACTTTACTTCTGTAGAGAGTGCCGCACTATCTGCAACGGTTTCTCTTATGCGATTGCTAGTATTTCCTGTGTTGTACCTTGTAATTCTTACAAAGCTACTTCCACCTCCATGGTTTATTTTAGCCTTCCCTCTCTCCGAAGCAAGTGCCGCCATACTGGGATATGCTCTCTGGAAAAAACACCCACCAGAGAGCTATGGGTTTAACAAGCAAAACGTTACGGATTAACTACGTTCTCCGGACTCCCCTGTATAAAAGCTTGTACATTATGAACAGCCGTATCCATGAGTCTCCTTCGAGACTCCTCTGGAGCCCAAGCAATATGGGGAGTAATAATACAGTTTTTTGCTTGTAACAGTGGATTTGTCGGCTCTGGGGGTTCTGTTGAGAGAACATCTAACGCAGCACCTGATACCTTTCCTGCGTTAAGAGCTTTAGCCAGATCCTCCTCTACAATAAGAGCACCTCTGGCGGTGTTAATAATCTTAACCCCATCTTTCATTTTGGCAATTGAGTGTTTATTAATAAGCCCTTCTGTTTCAGGGAATAATGGGCAGTGCAGAGTGATTACATGGGATTCAGAAAATAGGGTATTAAGAGACACCATGGTAACCCCATTCTGTACTGTTCCCTCTTTTGCTGATCGGCTATAGGCTATCACATTCATACCAAACCCTTGTGCCACCTTTGCTGCATTTTGCCCTATACGACCAAACCCCACAATTCCAAAGGTCTTTCCAGCAAGCTCAACTAAGGGGTGATTCCAAAAGCAAAAATCCTTACTATTTGTCCAGGCACCAGCTTTTACATCGTTGTTATGACTCCCCACATGATGGCAAAGTTCAAGAAGAAGAGCAAAAACAAACTGCCCTACTGCGGTTGTTCCATAGGAAGGAATATTGGTTACCACTACCCCATGACTCTTAGCCGAAACAATATCTACCACATTATATCCCGTAGCAAGAACTCCAACATAGGAGATCTTAGGACAGCTTTCAAAAACTTCTGAGGTAATCACAGTTTTATTGGTTATTACAATTTCGGCATTCCCAATACGAGAGATAGTCTCCTCGGGCTTTGTTCTATCGTATACGGTTACACTCCCTAAGGCGTGCAATGGTTCCCAGCTGAGGTCTCCTGGGTTTAAGGTGAATCCGTCCAGTACTACTATGTTCATAATTGATTGCTCCTGATTGGTAAACTTAGGTTATGGTACTCTAATTTTATCATTGTATCAATCACAGGAGCGATTTACCATATAGCGGAGTAAAAGGGTGACCGGTGTCACCCTCTTAGTTATAGTAATATTAAAGAAAGAATAAAGACCACCCCAATAGTTACTAATCCTTGAACTAAGGTTGCCATAGTTTGAGCTTTATAGGCAGTTTTCACATCCATACCTGTAAATTCAGCCACGACCCAAAAGTAAGAGTCATTTGCATGGGAAACCGTCATAGCTCCAGCACCAATACTCATCACAGTCAGCACTGCACCAATAGTTGAGTCTAACCCCAGTGAGGCAAGCAATGGTGCCATAAGAGCAGATGTTGTAACAAGTGCGGTGGTAGATGAACCCTGAGCCGTTTTTAGGGCTGCTGCAATAAAGAACGGCACAAGAATACCAATACTCCAACTACTCATTACTTCACCAAGATATGTTGCGACTGGAGTAGCTTTAATAATGGCACCAAAAGCACCTCCTGCTCCAGTAATAAGAATAATAGGACCTGCAATTTTAACACCCTCACCTATCCACTTCATCAAAACTTCCTCATTGAGTTTTGGAGCAAGTCCTAGAGCGAATAAAAAACCAACAAGAAGAGCCATAAGAGGTTTCCCAAAGAAGGTAAAAAAACTTGCAATAAAGCCAGTTCCCATAGGGCTACCAGGAAAAGCAGCTACAGTACCTAGTGCAATAAGAAAAATAGGAATAAGAATTGGAGCAAATGCCATAAAAGTAGAAGGTAGCTTACCATACTTCTCTTGGATCTCATTATTATCAAAATCCAGTCCTTCAGCAAAGGCTTTTTCATTATCTAAGTCCTCTTGAATTTTCACCCTTTTCCCTATGTATTTTGCCCATAAAAATCCAGCAACCATAGTAAATATGGAGATACCCACACCAAAAAGAATGACTACCCCAAGACTATCTTCTAAGCCCAGATTTCCTGCTGCGGCAATAGGGCCTGGGGTTGGAGGAACCAGAGTGTGTGAAGCATACAGACCAGTAGCTAGGGCAACACTCATCATAGTGGCAGAAACCTTAGCTTTCCGAGTTACAGACTTTCGTAAAGATGATAAAATAACATACCCAGAATCACAAAACACAGGGATTGATACAAACCAACCAATAATACTCATAGCTAGTCCTGGATGTTTAGGTCCAACAATCTTTAAAATGGTATCTGCCATCTTCACAGCGGCTCCCGATTTCTCAAGAAAAACACCAATAATTGTACCCAGAGAAATAACAATACCAATGTAAGCAAGGATACTTCCAAAACCACTTCGAATTGTAGATTCTACCTCCATTACATCAAATTGACCCAGTGCAGAAGCTCCCAAACCCACAAAAAGTGCTGCAAAAATCAAAGCAATAAAAGGGTGTAATTTAAAAACTGATGTTGTAACAATAATGAGAACAATAGATAATAGTAATAACAAAATCATAAGAAAACCCATACAAAACCTCCTACATAAAGTTTATATTCAACTACACACAGATCCAGAAATGAAAGATCTCTCCTCTCTATGTAATTGTTATTCTCTAGTCTTAGTACTATACCTTTCTATTACTTTCCACGCGAGTTCTTTCAAAAGTGTAGGCCCATGGGTCATCGCATACTCTACAGAGACACCCTCTCTCACAAGTCCATACATCTCTAAAAACCCACAATCAAATAGAGTCTCCGAACCATCACCCACTACTCCACAGAGAGCAATTACAGGAACTCCATACTTTTTTGCAACCTGAGCCACGCCGTAAGGGGTTTTTCCAAAACGAGTTTGACCGTCAATCTTCCCCTCCCCTGTAATTACGAGATCTGCCTCACGTATATCTTTCTCTAACCCTGTAGTTTCTATAACTAAGTCGACACCTCGAGAAAACTCACCATCTAAGAACCCTAATAGAGCAGCACCCAATCCTCCGGCAGCTCCAGCTCCAGGTAGGTTTTGCAGAGTAGTTGAAAAATCTCGTTCCACAACCTCTGCATAATGACGCAATGCACCATCTAGGACTTTGACCATTTCTGGAGTGGCTCCTTTTTGTGGTCCATATACTGAAGAGGCTCCTTCTGGGCCACATAGAGAATTATCTACATCACAAGCAATACGAAAGGTAGTACGGGAAAGTCTCTCATCCAGCTGAGAAATATCAATGTGATGCAGTTTCTGTAGTTCAAATCCTCCATGGGTAAGAAGATTATGATCTTTATCAAAGAATTGTGCACCTAAAGCTTGAAGCATTCCCATTCCACCATCATTGGTAGCACTTCCTCCAAGCCCAATAATAAAGGTACGACAGCCTCTATCTAAGGCATGAAGAATAAGCTCCCCTGTTCCATAAGTAGTAGTGATATAGGGATTAAGTTCTTCCTTTGCAAGGAGAGGAAGTCCCGAAGCCGTAGCCATTTCAATAACAGCAGTACTACCATCACCTAAAATACCATAGGTTGCCTGAATATTCCTCATAAGAGGGTCGTGTACTGGTGCAGTAATAAGAGATCCCCCTGTTGCATCAATCAATGATTGAACTGTACCCTCTCCCCCATCTGCCATAGGAACATTTTTAACCATGTAAGTAGAGTTATATTGATGGAGCCCACCAATGATAGCATTGCCCACTTCTTTTGCTGTGAGGCTTCCTTTAAATGAATCTGTGGCAACAATAATACGCACAGCATGGCTCCTTAAAGTTTGATAATCTTATTATAAGATCCAATTTCTTAAGTGTGCAATGTGTATTTTGTCTAAAATTCAATGTTATATATAATTGATTTTTGTATATTATAAACAATTGCATATAATAAAACAGGAAATTTTTGAGTGAATGGACTACAGAGGGTAACAGTTGATTATAAAGTAGGCACAACACATTAGATAGTGAAGAGAGAGTCTACTTCCCCTGCTCCATCTCAAACATCAAGATGGCCAAATATAAACGCATACAGCTAGTTGCACTGTACACATCAATGTCATAGGTCTCCATAAACTGCTGAAGACGATAGACTATGGTATTTCGATGCACTTCTAAAGCAAGGGCAGTTGCTTTAATACTTAGATCATTTTCAAAATACTGTTTTACCGTTTGTAATAGTGTAGATGATGGCTGTTTCTCTAATGTGAAAATTCGTTTATAAAAAGAGAGATACCCTTTCCTGTACTCAGGGTCAAGATTCTCGAGAAGAAAAAACTCCTGAAGTTCACTTGTACTGTACACAGGCTTCCCTTCAATCTGTATTCTCTGGAATCGACTCATGCTACGAATAAGGGTGTATTGTACAGGGTAATCAGATAGATGTTTACACTGTGAGGTGTGGATAAATGTCACGGACACCCCAAATTTTTTCATAATATCATGATGTAAATCAATAAGTTTTTTATCGAGAATATATGTTTTTCTTGCAATCACAAGAATCCTATTATCATACAATGTAAAACAGTACCCAAGATTTTGTCGAAGATAGCTCACAAGGGATGATATGGAGTTCTGAACAGGAACATCTGGAGCAATGAGACTTTTTACATCATCAAACACACAAGCAACAAGGGAACAACCTATGTAATCAATTTTGAGAGATTTTGCCTTTTTCTCAAAATCTTCTAAGCTCTCTTTGGAAGTTGTCCTAAACAGCTCAAAAAAGAACAGCTTTACCATCTCCTGATACAGGGCGTCGGAGCTCTTTGTAGAGTTCTCGTGATAGATATGCTCAATGAGCTCTTTTACAATAAGACCGTACCCTCGAACTTGTCCAGGATCACCAGTAATACCTACAGCACCAATAACCGTACCCTCATACAGAACAGGTAGATTTATACCCTCTTTGCAACCAGTATAATCATTCTTATTCTCCTGAGATATAGTAACAATAGATCGGTGGTCAACACACTCCTTAGCCGCAGAGTGGTACTCCCCTATTCGACTCACATCGTTAGAGGCGACAATAATACCCTTAGTATTAAAAATATTAATATTTTTATAGAGGATATTGTTAAGGCGTTCTACAATTTTCTGAGGTTCCACCTGGCTAATCATACTACTAGGATAGCAGAGAAGGACAGAGAAAGCAACGTTTAATTTCAGATTTTAACTCTCCAATATCAACACAAAAAAAAGGGAGAATCCATTGGACTCTCCCTCTACAATATAAGGCTCTTGCCTAATAGTACTGAATTGCAGTACCCATAAGTCGGTACTTAGTCTTTCTAAAAAATCCAAAGTAATCAGTAATAACCTCTTCGTATGAGATATTAATGATATCATTAGCTCCAACAGGGGCTACAGACATAAGTCGTTTTTTAGCGCTTACCGAAGAAGAACCCCATCGGATCATCCCACCAAAAATACTAGTCTGTACATTCACCTCAGCTTCAACCATACCTAGAACATTATAGTTGTCACTAGCAGGCACAGAAGTCCCTGGATCATATGCCTGTACTGAAGTACAACCAACAGCAACTAATGCAAAAAATACAACAGCACTCAATAACATAACTTTTTTCATAAAAAGCTCCTCAAATAAATATGTACATATACTGCCATATTAAAGAGTGTTGTTTCAAGGTATTTCCGTGGAATCAAGTCATTTATTTCTAATACTTGTCTAGTACACAGTAAAGAGGGAACTGCGTTCACAGTCCCCTCTTGTTAACTAAAACTAATATCCCATATCAAGCATGGCTTCGGCAACCTTACGGAAACCTGCAATATTTGCTCCTTTTACGTAGTTAACATAACTTCCATTATCACCCTCTTCGGCACAAGCATTATGGATAGACTTCATAATTCCTTTAAGCTTTGTATCTACCTCTGCAGCCTCCCAAGAGAGTTTCATAGAGTTCTGAGTCATCTCAAGACCAGACACTGCAACTCCTCCTGCGTTTGCTGCTTTACCTGGTGCTAATGGGATTTTATGTGCTAAAAATAGGTTAGCTGCCTCTGCGGTCAATCCCATATTTGAGGTTTCTACTACGTATAAAACTCCGTTATCAAGGAGCTGTTTTGCATCATGCTCATTAAGCTCATTCTGAATAGCACAGGGGAATGCCATATCTACAGGAACTTCCCAAGGTTTTTTCCCTGCAACAAACTTAGCTCCAAACTGTTTTGCATAGGGTTCTACCACATCATTATTTGAGGCACGTAGAGCTAATAGATAGTTCCACTTCTCCTCTGTCCCTACTCCCTCTTCATCGTAGATGTATCCATCAGGTCCAGAGATGGTTACAACCTTAGCTCCAAGCTCGGTTGCTTTCATACACACTCCCCAAGAAACATTACCAAATCCAGAAACAGCTACGGTTTTTCCTTTCATTGTATCACCAGCACGTTTTAGCATTTCATCGGCAAAGTATACAGAGCCAAAACCTGTTGCCTCGGGTCGAATAATTGATCCACCCCAACCTCGTCCCTTTCCTGTAAGAACTCCAGTGTGGTCACCTCGAAGTCGTTTATACATACCGTACATGTATCCAATTTCTCGCCCACCTACTCCAATATCTCCAGCAGGCACATCAACCTCAGGACCAATGTACCGTTGTAGCTCTGTCATAAAGGCTCGACAAAAACGTCGGATTTCTCCATCAGATTTACCCTTTGGATTAAAATCGGATCCTCCCTTACCTCCTCCCATGGGGAGTGTTGTAAGACTATTTTTAAAGGTTTGCTCAAATCCTAAGAATTTAAGCCCTCCCTGGGTCACGCTGGGATGAAAACGTAATCCCCCTTTATAGGGACCAAGAACTTGATTAAACTGAACTCGGTATCCCCGATTTATTTGAACATTACCATGATCATCTTCCCACTCAACCTTAAAAGAGATTACTCGATCGGGCTCTGTAATTCTCTCAAGAATTTTTGCATTCACGTAAGCGGGGTTTTCATTTACCACATCGATAAGAGACTCCGCAACCTCTCGAACTGCTTGAATAAATTCAGGCTCTCCCTGATTTTTTCTCTCTATCTCCGCCATAAAGGTGTTAAATTCATACATAAGAAGTACTCCTTCTATTTCATAGATAAGAAAAGAATAACCTGGTTTTTTTCATATGTCAACTTTTTTTGTGTTTTTCTTCATTATTTTATATCATTTTTGAGTTTTACATAATTTTTTTCTGTTTTTTTTAGTTAAAAGTCATTTTTGAGAAAAGCAAATAAAAGAAAACGTCCTTTTACGGGATGTTTATATCCTTAAAGGTACCGTTCAAATAGGTTGTCATTCGGGTATATCCACAGGTTTTAAGTAACTCAATATAGTGATGAAACTTATAACCAAGGGTTGATACAGCGTGGGAATCACTGGTAATCATAACTCGTATAGAGCCGCCCATCTCTTTAAGCAGATAACGGGAAGGGTACACATCATCTCTATACCCACGGGATATCCCCCCTGTATTCACCTCAAAGATTCCTCCATACTCATTTGCAATTTTCGCTGTTTCAGTAAAAGCATCAAGTGCCATTGAACGATAAGCACTACTCTCTTCATCAAACAGATTGCACACCTTATTCAGTTTAGTAATAAGATCAAAATGACCAATAATTGTAGGGGTATTCTTTTTGACGCTTCGTATGACAAGGTCATAAAAATCCTCCGCTAAGGCAAGTCCATTGCCGCCATAGTGGGAGTCACACACTCTTCGAAGCTGCTCTGGATACCCATCAATGGCGATATACTGATTATCAATTGATACATAGTGAACACTTCCAATGGTGTAATCAAAGTCTACATAAGGAGTCACATCAGAAAAAAGGTCTAACTCAATACCACAGAGAATAGGAAAGTCTGGATATAACTGACGCTGTTCTTCAATGTGAAGTTTGTACAGGTCGGGATTTTGTAGTCCTGTACAACTCTCATCAAAAGGAGCATAGGAGTGTGCAGAGAACCCGATTCCCTTATGCCCTAACTGCTGTGCTGTGTTGACCATGTCTGCTATGGAATCCTTTCCATCACAGTGTGTTGTATGGGTGTGCATATCAAAAATTGGGAATGGTATCATGATCCTATCTCCTATATAGCTAAAAGTGTACCTCCCCTCTTTGTCCATGTCAAGGATTGTAAGAGCATATACAAAAAAGGGAGAGGCATAACCTCTCCCAAAGTAACCGGTCTCAGAAATATTAAAAAAATGCGTAGCCAATACTATAAAATAGATCTAGATGTTCCGCATCAAGTGCAACAAATCCATCTCCGTCCGAAGGAATATACCAAACCGATCCATTATAATGTGGACTGGAGTAACCATTTCTGGTAAGGTTCTTTGCAACAAAAATAGCACTTTTCCCATCAAATTTAATATCCAATGTACCATTTATAACAATTTCCTCTAACTCTGGATCTTCGACAATGTCCAATTTAACATCTACTAATGTTCGAGCACCGTTGATCTTAACTTCTCGAACCATTGTTATAACACCATCTTGAAAAATATCAGTAGTTTTAGCAAAGGAATCATTCAGTTCTTCCTCTGTAATATTATCAAAAGCCGTACCAACCCACTCTAATGCTTTCTCAACTGTTGCATCAGTAGCTAGAGCCTTAGGCTCTACTGGCCCACAGGCAACAATGAGTAAAGCTACCCCTAATAACATCAATACCTTTAATTTTTTCATAAACTTCTCCTTTTATTTAATTCATTCATTCAAGAAAAATACTTTACTAAAATACTTTCCTTATAGCAATAATATCAGAGATTAGGAAAAAGTCAAGGAAAATATAAAAAATAGTTCTCTCGTATTATTTACTTGCCTATCCCTGAATACTTTGGTACAGTATTTTTATGAACCCAAAGAAGATATTACTTCACACCTGCTGTGCACCATGTGCAGGAGGTGCTGTTGAAAGAGTTCTCAGTGAAAACTGGGAGCCAACACTCTATTATGCAAACTCAAACATATTTCCGGAAGAGGAGTTTTACAAGCGTCTCAAAGAGGCAGAAAAA
This sequence comes from uncultured Spirochaetia bacterium, assembly GCA_964492025.1. Lineage (GTDB taxonomy): Bacteria > Spirochaetota > Spirochaetia > CAZBHR01 > CAZBHR01 > CAZBHR01. Next base: position 368,947 of record CAZBHR010000001.1, read on the forward strand.
CTTGCTGCATACCATACTATACAACTCATTGTAGAACCGTACAACCATAAAGATTGGCTTAAGGTCACTTCGGACCTAGCAAAGGAGCCAGAAGGCGGAGCCCGTTGTGGACTCTGCTTTGGATACAACTTGGAGCTTACTGCTAAAAAAGCTCAAGAGTTAGGATTCCCGCATTTCACTACTACCCTTTCTATAAGTCCCTATAAAAATTTTAATACCCTCTCAGATATAGGGTCAACATACCCCACATTCCAAGCCATAGACTTTAAAAAGAAAGGGGGCTATCAACGAAGTGTAGAGATAGCCCGTGCTATGAATTTCTATCGACAAAACTACTGTGGATGTGAATTCTCTATGCGATAATGGCTATCAATACCGGTTAGAACTGCTAGATGAAACAATCAAATCAACACAAAAAAAGCGCCCTAAAAGGACGCTTTTCATAAAACATACTCCCATGAGCTAATCTTTTTTAGCATCACCCCAGATACGACTAAATACATGGAGAAGGTTTCTTCCGCTTACACGGTCTTTATCTCCTTTTACCACACCTACCTGTCGAATTTTTTTAGATCTGTATCGAATTAAAGCTTCCGAATCCTTCTTTAAAAGATCGGAAACATCTCTCAGAATAATATCCTTCATAATCTCTGCGGAGAGGTTAATATTTACATGAGCACCCTCTGGGTCCTCTGGAATAACATCATGAATAATTCCTAACTTCACTAAGTCTCTCGGTGTCATCTTCATCATTCCAGCAGCTTTTTTCGCCTGAGAAGCATCACGTAATAGAATAGAGGCAAATCCTTCGGGGGTAATAACTGAGTAGACAGAGTTCTGTAACATGTACAGTTTATCACCTACTCCAATTCCTAAGGCTCCTCCACTTCCACCCTCTCCTACTACAAAGCAGATAATAGGAACTCGTAGCACAGAGAAATCACGTAAGTTCTTCGCAATAGCCTCTCCTATTCCTCGCTCCTCCGCTCCCATTCCTGGATAAGCTCCGGGGGTATCAATAAAGGTAACAATTGGTCGATGGAATTTCTCTGCCTGTTTTGCTAACCTATGAGCTTTTCGGTACCCTTCGGGGTTTGGCATTCCAAAGTTTCGGTAGTTATTCTCCTTAAAGTTACTCCCTTTCTGGTGCCCAATAACCGTAAAGGCCTGAGATCCAATTCGAGCAATTCCCCCAACAATGGCAGGATCATCTCCATAATATCTATCTCCATGAAGCTCTTGAAAATCATCAAAAATTGCCCGAATATACTCTACAGCTCCCGGTCTATTACTATGACGAGCTGCCTGAACTTTACTCCAAGCGTAGGTCTCCTCATCGATTTTCCCAATAAGCTTTTTCTCTAGTCTTCCAATATCTCTTGATAGATCAAGATCTTTTTCCGCAGCAATCTGTCGTAACTCATTCAGTAGTTCTTGTAGGTTCTGTTTTTCCATACACTCCTCCCCTAATGGGTCTCCAAGAGAAACTGTAATCTCTCACGTAATTCATGGCGATGAACCACCATATCAACAAACCCTTTCTCCTGCTGAAATTCAGACTTCTGAAATCCCTGAGGAAGATCCTCTCTAATAGTTCCCTGTATAACACGGGGCCCTGCAAAACCAATAAGTGCCTTTGGTTCAGCAATAATCACATCTCCAAGCATAGCAAATGATGCGGTTACTCCCCCTGTAGTAGGATGGGTAAGCACAATAAAAAGAGGAGTTCCTAGTTCATCCATCAGAGCCGCAGCGTTAGAAGTTTTTGCCATTTGAAAGAGAGAGAGTATTCCCTCCTGCATTCGTGCTCCACCAGATGCAGTTACTAGAATAACAGGAATATCTCTATCGGCTCCCTCCATCATAAGTCGGGTAATCTTCTCACCTACTACGGAACCCATACTTCCACCCATAAATTCAAATGCCATAACACCAAGAAATACGGGGATACCAGCAATAGTGCAACTACCAGTAACAACACCCTCTTGAATATCACTTTTCTCTTGGGCTGTCTGTATCTTTTCTGCATACCCTTTCATATCCAGAGGATCTCCACTGGATAACTGAGACCAAAGCTCTTCAAAGCTTCCTTCGTCCGCAATCTGCGAAACTCGTTCCCTTACGGATACTCTAAAATGATAGTCACAATGGGGACATACCAACATAGTATGCTCATCGTGCTGTGCACTCTGGTGACACTCGGGACACTCTAGCAGTTGTCTCTTTTTCATACTACCTTCCTATATTTTTGCACTCTTTTTCAATCTTCCGTACACATCGGTACCAAATTTACCACTCCGAAACTCCGAAGAGGTCATGATAGCAAGTTGCTCATCTACGTTCGTTTTAATTCCCTCTACCTTGAGCTCTCGAAGAGATCGTACCATCCTATCAATTCCCTCCTGTCTCGTGGGTGCCCAAACAATAATCTTGGCAACCATTGAGTCATAATGGGGAGAAACATAGGACCCTGAGTAAAGGAATGTATCTGTTCGAACAAATTGTCCAAGTGGTGGTTCAAAAAGGGAAACAGTTCCTGGGGTCAGAGCATTTACACGACACTCTAGGGCATATCCCTGTTGGGGAATTTCCGTAACACCCTGAGGAAACTCCATAGAGCCACCACAGGCAGCAATAATCTGCTGTCTAATAATATCGGTGTTTGTTACCATCTCACTTACTGGATGCTCTACCTGAACTCGAGCATTAATCTCCATAAAGTAAAAGTTATCACCCTCAACCAAGAACTCAATAGTCCCAGCTCCAAGATACCCAAGAGAGGCAAACAGCGTCTGCGCTGCCTTATTCATCCCCTCCCTCATCTCTGGTGTTGTTGCGGTTGATGGAGACTCCTCTAACAGCTTCTGATGATTCCTCTGCACAGAACAGTCTCGCTCTCCTAGACAAACCACCCTATCCTTATCTGCAACCACCTGAACTTCCACGTGTCGGGGAGACTCAAGGTATTTCTCTATATATATGGTACCATCTGCAAAGTTAGTGGCTGCTTCGTGGGTTGCAATATTGAGATTCTCTACCAACTCTTCAGAGGATCGTACAATTCTCATTCCTCGTCCACCACCGCCGGCGGCAGCTTTAATAATAACGGGATACCCAATAGCTTCAGCTTCCTTAAGAGCCTCTGGCCCAGGGGTAACGGCACTCTTGGTTCCGGGAACTGTGGGGATACCGTATTTCTCCGCCAACCCACGAGCCTCAACCTTATTCCCCAAAAGCCTAATGGTTTCTGGTTCTGCTCCAATAAAGATAAGACCTGCATTTTTTACTTCCTGTGCAAATATATCATTTTCAGAAAGAAACCCTACACCAGGATGAATTGCATCACAGTGTGTTGTTAATGCAGCAGAAATAATATTATTTATATGAAGGTAACTATCCCGAGAAGCGGGAGGTCCAATACAGATAGCCTGGTCTGCAAGAGAGACATGCAAACTATCTTTGTCTGCGGTTGAGTAAACTGCAACGGTACGAATCCCCATCTCTCGACAGGTCCTTATTACCCTAACCGCAATCTCTCCCCTATTTGCTATGAGAAGAGAACTTATCATAGAGGTTTCACCCGAAAGAGAGGAGAATCAAACTCTATAGATACTCCATTTTCTACAAGTACATCGAGTATTTCACAGTCGTACTCTGCGGGAATCTCATTCATAGATTTCATAGCCTCAATAATACAGAGAGTGTCTCCTTTCTTTACAACCTTTCCTGGCTCAACGTATGGAGGAGCATCAGGACTTGCTGCTCGATAAAAAGTTCCTACAATGGGAGCAGCAAAAACCTCTCCCTCAGAAACAGGTGCCGCATCAGAACTTCCCGCTTGAGTAATCCCTAAAGGATTCGCATGAGCAGCTACTGGAGCAGCCCCATATGCTACAGGATGGGAAGCAACAAAAGCCTGCTCTCCTCCTCGTTTTAATACAAGTTTGTCATCACCCCTTTTTAGGGTAAGCTCTGTAAGGTCACTCGCTTCAAAACGATCAATTAGGTCATATACCTCTTTTGTATCCATGTTATCACTCCAAAAAAATGGTTTTGTATCAACAGAATGAGAATACTCATCTTCTCCAATGTTGTCAATATTGACACTATAGCAAATATGTAATAAAAAGAAATAGCCCTTTATGGAATACTAACTTTAATACACCCTAAAGGACAGGAGAATAGATGTCTAACATATTTTTATTTACAGGCCAAGGAGCTCAAGCACCGGGTATGGGAGAACCTTTTATGGATACCCCTCTGGTAACAGAGCTATTTACCATGGCATCAGATATTACGGGAATTCATATTAAGGAACTCCTCACCACTGCAGACGAAGAGACTCTCAAGAAAACCCACAACACTCAGGTTGCTATCGCAGCTATTCAGGCCGCTTCTACCCTTCTCCTTAAAGAGAAGGGTGTTGAGTCAGATATCACCGCAGGGTTTAGCCTAGGTGAGATTGCGGCATACTGGGAGGGAGGAATCCTCTCTACGGAGGAGTTCTTTAAGGTTATCTCTCTCCGAGGGAAAATTATGCAAGAGCAGTCTGTAATAATAGAAAAAGAGTTTGGAACTCCAGGTATGGCAGCGGTTATGGGATTGGACAAAGATACTATACTTGAAACAATTTCTCCCATAGATACTGTCTACGGAGCCAATTATAACAGCCCTATCCAAACAGTAATAGCGGGAACCATGGCTGGAATAGAAGCGGCTATTGAACCACTTAAAGCGGCTGGAGCAAAAAGGGTTATACCCCTTAAAGTATCTGGACCTTTTCATACTCCTCTTATGGCACCTGCGGCAGAGGCTTTTGGTGAAGCCTTACAAACAGTGTCTTTTCAGGAGCCTAAAAAACAGGTATACGCAAATGCCACTGCGGGAGTAGTAACCTCTGCAGAAGAAGCGGTAAAACTGTTACAGGCTCAGATTATCTCACCAGTACGTTGGACAGAGATAGAGAGTGCAATACTAGCCTCCACCACTCCATCATTGGTAGCAGAGGTTGGTCCAGGAAAGGTACTAGCAGGACTCTGGAAGGGTGTTGATCGGTCTACCACGGTGCACTCTCTAGGAACCCCAGAATCAATAGAACAGCTACAGTAACACAAGGAGAGATTGATGTTATTAGAACAGAAACGAATTATCATTACTGGCGGAAGTCGAGGTATAGGGAAAGCCATTGTAGAAGAGGCACTTCAGGAAGGAGCACATATATGCTCTATTAACAGAAGCCCCTCCCCTCACCTAGACGAACTTAACAACTTAGCAGAGAAGAAGGGAGTATCCCTTCACTGGATATATGCGGATGTATCAAATGAGGATTCTATTACCGAAGCGATACAAGAGGCAGCGAAGCTCCTTGGAGGAGTAGATGTACTTATTAATAACGCAGGAATTACCCGTGATGGACTTCTCTTTGGAATGAAAAAAGATGCATGGGATCAGGTGATTAATACAAACCTAAGTAGTGCATTCTTTACTTCTAAGGTGGTTGCCAGAATGATGGCACGTCAACGCTCAGGATCAATTATTAACATGACCTCGGTAGTTGGCATTATGGGAAACGGAGGACAAGCAAACTACTCAGCCTCTAAAGCAGGACTTATAGGGCTTACAAAAAGTATTGCCCGAGAAGTTGGATCTCGTGGGGTTCGTGTAAACGCTATAGCCCCAGGATTTATCCAAACAGATATGACAGAAGTACTTGGCGATAATGTAAAGGATGAACTCCAAAAGAGTATCCCTCTTCAACGAATTGGAGAACCCAAAGAAGTTGCCAAAACCGCAGTATTTTTAGCATCAGATATGTCAACCTATATTACTGGACAGATAATTCAGGTTGACGGTGGAATGAGAACATAAGGAGTTAGCATGATAGCAGGACGAAGAGTCGTAATTACAGGAATGGGTACCATTAACCCACTAGGTCACTCTATAGAGGAGACTTGGGCTGCAATTAAAGCAGGAAAAAGTGGAGTTGAGCAAATCACCCAATTTGATACATCAGACTACAAGGTAAAAATTGCTGGGGCTGTAAAGAATTTTGTAGCCTCAGAGCACATGGATAAAAAAGAGGCACGTAAAATGGCTCTTTTTACCCAGTATGCGGTAGCCGCAGCTATCCAAGCCTATAAAGATGCGGGGCTAAAGGAAGGAAACTTTGATCCCCATAGAACCGCAACTATTTTAGGAAATGGGATTGGTGGAATTGAGGTACTTTCTGATGCAGTTGTAAGGCTCCATGAGAAAGGTCCCGATGCAGTACCTCCCCTTACCATTCCAAAAATGATCACCAATGAAGGACCTGGACAGATCGCTATTGCCCTTGGTCTATACGGACCATGTTATACAGTAGCAACCGCATGTTCTTCCGCAACAGATGCAATTGGAGCTGCTTTTAGATCTATTAAATATGGAGAGAGTGATGTTGCGGTAACTGGTGGTTCTGAAGCATCAATTGTTCCTCTCGCGGTTTCTGGGTTTTCAAAACTCCAAACCTTAGCAACAAGTTTTAATGATGATCCAGCTAAAGCAAGTAGACCCTTTGACAAAGATAGAGAGGGTTTTGTGCTTGGTGAGGGTTCTGCTGTACTTGTTCTAGAAGAGTTAGAGCACGCAAAAAAACGAGGCGCTACCATATACGGTGAAATAAAGGGGTACGGTATTAGCTGTGACGCATACCATACCACCTCCCCCGACCCAGAGGGTGCTGGATGTGCAAGAGCTATGCAATTAGCCCTAGAAGAGGCGAACTTAAAGCCAGAGGACATTCAATACATAAATGCCCACGGTACATCTACCCCAATCAATGATCCCGTAGAGAGTAAGGCAATTCGAGATACCTTTGGTGACCACGCATACAAGCTCAATGTATCTTCCACAAAGTCAATGACCGCTCACATGGTTGGTGCCGCAGGAGCCATGGAGGCAGTTATTTGTACCTTAGCAATTAATGATAGTTTTGTTCCATGTACTCTGAACTTAGATGAGCCAGGAGAGGGTTGTGATCTAAACTATACACCACATAAGGGAGAGGAAAAAAATATTGATAACGCAATATCAAACTCTCTTGGATTTGGTGGACACAACGGAACTATTCTCATCTCAAAGTATAAGGACTAAAGGAGTACTAATTATGATTGATCAAGAACGAATAAAAGAACACATCCATCACAGAGATCCATTTCTTTTCGTAGATAAGCTTCTCTCTTGGGATAACAACGGAGCTATAGGAGAGAGATCCTATGAAAATGAGTTTTTCTTCAAAGGACACTTTCCTGAATACCCAGTGGTACCAGGGGTACTCCTTGTGGAGGCTATGGCTCAAACTGGAGGTGTAGGCGTAAAAGAGGCGAAGCTCATTGAAGGTAACAACATATACCTCCTAGCATCTATTGTAAAAGCAAAGTTTAGAAGACCTGTTCGCCCAGGAGATACTCTAAGAATGGAAATTACCCACGAAAAAGTGTCTACTATGATGATTCGACAATCTGGGAAAGGGTACGTAGGTGATGAGCTTGCGGTAGAAGCAACATGGATGTGCATACGAGGAGAGTAATATGGAGCCGAAAGTATTCAGAAACATCTGCCTAAATGCCCATCCTGAAGGGTGTGCAGCAATGGTTGATAAACAGATTAACTATGTAAAAAGCCAGCCTACCCTATCCATGCCTAAGCGAGTACTCATCATAGGAGCCTCTGGAGGTTTTGGGTTAGCAGCAAGAATTGCAGCCACCTTTGGTGGAGGAGCCGGAACTATTGGGGTATTTCTTGAGCGAGAGCATTCCGAGAAAAAGGGAGGCACCCCAGGATGGTACAACAACCAGCAGTTTGAAAAAATGGCACAAGCTGAAGGTATCGAAAGTTACTCCTTTAATTGTGACGCATTTTCCCATGAGACAAGAAAACTGGTTATTGATAAGATTAAAGAGACATGGGGGTCTATAGATCTTCTTATTTACAGTATAGCCTCTCCTGCAAGACAAGATCCTGACACAGGTGAGCTTTACAAGTCTGTTCTTAAACCGATAGGATCACCCTATACAGCAAACACCATGGATATTATGAAGGGAGAACTTTCATCAATAACCATAGATCCTGTATCTAGCGATACAGAGATAACCAATACTGTTAAAGTAATGGGTGGAGAGGACTGGGAACTCTGGGTTAACGCTCTTAAAGGAGCTGGAGTACTTGCAAATGGCTTTAAAACCGTATCATTCTCTTACATTGGACCAAAGGTAACCTTCCCTATCTACACTGAGGGAACTATTGGTCGAGCAAAGGAAGATTTAGAGAGAGCCGCCGATGAGCTCACAAAAACACTGGCAGATATTGATGGACAAGCTATGGTTTCTGTAAATAAAGCACTGGTAACCAGAGCAAGCTCCGTAATTCCTGCTGTGTCTATTTACATATCTCTCCTTTACAAAATCATGAAAGAAAAAGGGTTACATGAAGGGTGCATTGAGCAGATGTACCGACTATTAAGCTCCTTCTTATATAACGGATCAACTACTCCTGTAGATCATAAGGGACGAATACGGATTGATGATTGGGAGATGCGAGAGGATGTACAATCAGAAATTGAGAGTGCATGGAGTTCTATTACCACAGAAAACCTTAAGGATCTAACAGATTACGAAGGTTTCAAAGAGGAATTTCTCCAAATGCACGGTTTTGATATCCCAGGAATTTCAAAATAAGAGGAAACAGATGCCAAAGGTCGTAAATCATGAACAACGAAAAGAAAAAATACTCAAAGCTTCCCTTGCGACCTTTGCATCTATGGGATATGAATATGCTACGATGAGCCATATTGCAACTCGTAGCAGAATTTCTCGCCCTACCATTTATCAGTATTTTCAAAATAAAGAGGAGATCTTTTACTTTGCAATCAAAACAAAAACCGATGCAAATCTCAAACGATACCATCAAATATGGGGAAATAACGAGCTAAGGGCAGAGGAAAAATTGCAACGTATATTTGATAGTATTCTTGCATTTATGTATGACCAAAAAAACTTTATTAAATCTCTTATTAGCTATATCACCCATCAAAATAAAGAGCGAAAAGATATTCCTCAAATGATCAGGAAACGAACAATTCGTCTAGAGCTCCTCTTTATTTCGATACTCAAAGAGGGTATTCGCAAAGGTGAAATCAGAGATATCTCTCCGTCAGACTCTGCAGCCTTTCTCTGGCATATACTTGTATCTATAGGGATAGAGATGGCAACTATCCAGTATCCAAGAGAGCAGGCAAAAGAGCTCTTATATCACTATATTAAGTTACTCTCCTCCTAGGCCCTCCTCTCCCCCAACAAAAAAAATACTTTTTTATTTGACATCTGGCAAAAGCTGAAGTACAATGAATCCATAAAATAATCAGGAGGATGCATATGGCTACAGTACATTTGCAGGACATTACCAAAATTTATGACGGTGGTGTTAAGGCTGTCGATAAAGCAAATATCGACATTGAAGACCGAGAATTTGTAGTTCTCGTAGGTCCATCTGGGTGTGGTAAATCTACTACCCTAAGAATGATCGCAGGTCTTGAGGACATATCTGATGGAACTCTTACTATTGATGATAGAGTGGTAAATGATGTTCCACCAAAGGATCGAGATATTGCGATGGTATTCCAAAACTACGCACTTTATCCTCACATGACCGTGTTTGATAACATGGCATTTGGGTTAAAAATTCGAAAGTTCCCTAAAGCGGAAATTGATCAACGAGTTCGAGAAGCGGCAAAGATTCTTGATATTGAAGAGCTCTTAGACAGAAAACCTAAAGCCCTCTCAGGAGGACAGCGACAGCGTGTTGCGGTAGGTCGAGCTATTGTACGAAAGCCAAAGGTATTCCTTTTCGATGAACCACTTTCAAACTTAGATGCAAAACTTCGTGTAACCATGAGAGCGGAGATTTCAAGTCTTCACAGTAGACTTGAAGCAACAATGATCTACGTTACCCACGATCAGATTGAAGCGATGACCATGGCAGATAAGATTGTTGTTATGAAGGGTGGAATTATACAGCAAATTGGATCTCCCCTCACCCTCTACAATCAACCAGTAAACAAATTCGTAGCGGGATTTATTGGATCACCTCCAATGAACTTCCTTGTAATGGATGTTGAGAGAACTGAAGATGGTGTATACCTTAAAGAGGAAAATTCTGTAATCAAGCTTAATGATAACTTAGCCGCTCTTATAGAGGATAGAACTCAAGTAGTATTTGGTATTCGACCAGAAGATTTAGAGTGGAGCGATAACACTCCTAACGAAACCATTACCGCTACAGTAGGTGTTGTTGAGCCTCTCGGAGCAGAGACCCACGTATACATTAATACTGCAAAGTATCAGATGGTTGCTAAGGTTGATCCACACATTCTTCCAGAGGTTGGCTCTTCTGTATATATGAAACCTAACCAAGATAAGGTAATTCTTTTCGATCTAGAAACAGAGTTAGCTCTTAATAAGAGAGAGGATTAACTCCCCTCTTTGATATAAAAAAAGGTCTCGATTGAGACCTTTTTTTATGCCCTAACCTCTCTACAACCAGTAAGAGAAGTGAAATCCTAGGTTAAATCTATTTGATCTTGACCCTTCCAAGAACTCATAGTCCTCTCCCAGATCAAGGTACCCATCTCCATCTTTATCTGGGGTGATAGTAAGATATCGGTGTGCATAAGTAAAAGACCCTCCCACTTTCAATGGAGCTCCATACTCAGCAAAATCAAACTCTCCACGAACTCCAATAATGTGATACCACTCGTAAGTTCCATCCTTGAGGAAGCTCTTGGGCCTATCTCTATATGCCCCACCTTGATATTCAAGAGATGTATTATATTCACCTCCTGCAGCTCCACCAAAGATCTCCTCTTTACCCGCTGTATTTTTATTATATGCACCAAGCCAACCGTGTCGGATAAACTGGTATTTTACTCCTAAGGTAAAAGGAGAGCTCACTGCCATCTCAAAATCGAGAAGGAACTCATCGGAGTTTGGCTTTAAATAGGAGGCAAGACCCTCTCCATTATTCACAAAGGAGATATCGGTACCTGTCTCAACAACCTTACCATCAACAATTTGTCCTGCAGAATTAGAAGGATCCACTACTCTATTATGAGTATAAGTAAATGGCTCAATTTTTGTATACTGGACAGTTAGCAGAGAGAGAGAAAGCCCAGGGATACTTCCCTCAGCACCAACCTGATAAGCAAAGGTATTCCGAGCATTTGAAAAAATATTTTTACCAAATCGAATCTCATCTATATTGAGTGCGGCATACGCCCTTCCATAAGATCCGATAGAGAACACCATATACCCTCCTGCCATTCCATTATCAAAATCTCCTATACTCTCCTGGTACAAAAATGGAAGTAAAAATGGATGGAGGTAGCCAAGCTCATACCTCTTAGAAAAAATCACCGTATCCACAGCACCAAGGGTCAACCAAGAAAAGGGTTTAAGCTCAACAACTGTGGCGGAGTACATCTTTTGGCGTTGCGCCATAGTAAGATACATATAAGGGCGTTCTTTACCACTTGAATCAATAAATAGATTAGGATTATTTACATGATCAAGCTCACTATAAAAATATTCCATAGTTCCAATAACCGATGAAATACTTAACCATTTTGCAGGGCGTGCAACCATTTCAATTGCCGCAAATGGTCTTGCCTGGGAAGAAAGAAAGATTCCATGTTCCATTGGCCCAATAGAGTGACGTCCACGACCAAACCGTAGTTGCACACGATTATCAAGAAAGGATGCTGTAATATCTGCATCAATACCAAAAGCACCAGCGTAGCTCTCAGGCCACCAGTTTACGGTGGCGGTAGTTCCAGAAAACCAGCTTTTTCCGTTATTATGTTTACCATCCCATGTCTTTGTATACATGAAGGGAGCATAGGCAGCAAAATCAAGATAATCGTACTCTCTAGTAGCATTATTTGTGCTATCCCCCTGAGCAAACTGCTTACCACTCACCGACATAATATTGGGATTATTAATATTATTAATCATCAACTTACCAAGCATACGGTAAGAAACAGAGGAACCAAGATCCCCTTCTAAGTAAATTTGCAACTGATTTAAATGCTCAAAATCATCAACACTTCCAATATTTGAGTAGAACCTTGAACTTAGACCTAATCCAAGGGTGGCAGAGACGGGCTTGTCATCACCCACAAAATCTACACTGGACAAAAGTACTCCATCTTTGAAAAAGCTCTGTTTTTCAGAGCTCACTGAAAAACGTGATAACTCACGCTCTACTCTTATAATTTCTAGCTCAGAAAGTTGATCACGATGCTCTAGAATATCTTCTAGCGCATCAACCACAACCGACCGGCTATACGGCTTTAGGGGGAATGGATTATCTATATAACCTTTTACCTCTCCAAACCGTAATACATCATACACACGGTCCCCTACAGGAACCATAGAGTGGGTTGCATTTGCAGCTAAAGGAGAAAATCCCAAAAGCACAAATAGCAGTATACACAGAATACGTTTCATACTATCTCCTTATGAGTGTTAGCCTTTTATTTTTTGAATTTTACCAATTTTTTCTGGAGGTTCAGGAACTCCATAGACTCGTTGCAGATGAGCAAAGTTTCGTACAGCCACAGAAGAGTGTTTATTATATACATCTACAAGGTACTGCTCTTTATCTGAGGCCTTATCAAAAAGAACAGAAGCTACTGCCGCACGATAATACCCCTTCTCTACTAACTGCTCAAGGGTAAGACCTTTATACATTTTTATTAACTTAGTAGATACCAGCGCAGCATTCCCCTGATATCCGATGGTACTTATAAACTCTATTTTTTTCATGAAGGAATTGTACCTGACAAAAGTACTACGGTCAAGGCTTACCTTCAAAGAAAGAGAGGAACAGCTTCACCCTTTTGCTTCTCCATAAAAAAAGGGTGCCGAAGCACCCTCTCTTTTACAACATTGGCGAGACCTACATCATGCCGCCCATGCCACCCATTCCTCCCATACCAGGAGCACCACCCATAGGAGCAGCTGCCTCAGGCTCTGGAATGTCAGTAATAGCACACTCTGTAGTAAGTAGCATTGATGCAATAGAAGCAGCATGCTGAAGAGCACTTCGAGTAACCTTAGCAGGATCAATAATTCCCGCCTCAATCATATTTACCCACTCAAAGGTAGCTGCGTTAAACCCGATACCAGCTTTTGCATGTTTTGCTTTATCCGCAATCACAGATCCATCAAGCCCAGCATTGGTTGCAATCTGTCGGAGTGGCTCCTCAAGAGCTCGTCGTACAATCTTATAACCAACAACTTCCTCTTCTGTGAGAGAGCTCAGATCTTTTTTCTCTAATGTCTTAGCAATTTGAATAAGAGTAAGACCACCACCAGGAATAACACCTTCGTCAATTGCCGCTCGAGTTGCCGCAAGAGCATCCTCAACTCGATGTTTTTTCTCTTTTAACTCAACCTCAGTTGCAGCACCAACATTGATTACCGCTACTCCACCAACAAGTTTTGCAAGTCGCTCTTCGAGCTTCTCTCTATCGTAGTCAGAAGAGGTATCCTTAATCTGAACTCGAATCTGAGCAATTCGCTCTTCAAGGTCTTTTGGAGATCCAGCACCATTTACAATAGTGGTATTCTCTTTTTCAATCTTAATAGATTTTGCTCGTCCAAGCTGCTCTAGTTCTGTATTCTCAAGCTTAAGACCGATATCCTCAGAAATAACCTGTCCACCAGTAAGAATAGCAATATCCTCTAACATAGCTTTTCGTCGGTCTCCAAAACCAGGAGCCTTAACTGCCACAACAGAGATAGTTCCTCGTAAACTATTTACTACAAGGGTAGCAAGAGCCTCCCCTTCTACATCCTCAGCAATAATAAGGATAGGAGCTCCAGCCTGTGCAACCTTCTCTAAAACAGGAAGAAGATCTTTCATGTTGCTAATTTTTTTATCGTAGATAAGGATATAAGGGTTATCCATATCAGCAGTCATGGTCTCTCTATTTGTTGCGAAATAAGGAGAAAGGTACCCTCTATCAAACTGCATACCCTCTACAAAATCGGTAGTGGTATCAATTGTTTTTGACTCCTCTACAGTAATAACACCATCTTTTCCAACCTTATCAACAGCGTTGGCAATCTCATCACCAATTTCTCGGTCGTTATTAGCAGAGATAGTTGCAACCTGAGCGGTCTCCTCTTTCCCCTTAATAACTTTAGACGCTTTTTTAATTTCCACCACTGCATCAGCAACGGCCTTATCAATACCTTTTTTGATTCCCATTGGGTTGATTCCCGCAGCTACACTCTTTACTCCCTCTCGGATAATCGCATAACCAAGAACCGTAGCAGTAGTAGTTCCGTCTCCAGCTACATCGTTGGTTTTATTAGCAACCTCTTGTAGTAACTGGGCACCCATATTTTCATAGGGATCTTCAAGTTCAATCTCCTTAGCAACAGAAACTCCGTCCTTTGTTACCGTAGGAGCGCCAAACTTCTTATCAAGAAGAACGTTCCGTCCTTTAGGACCCAAGGTTACCATAACAGCATGAGAGAGCTTCTCTACCCCTGTTAGGAGGGATTTTCGAGCATCCTCATCGAATTTTAACTGCTTTGCCATATTATTGACCTCACTTTTTTTAGTTTATTCATTTGAATTTATTGATATAAAGAAAGATACAGAAGATTTTTAATAAAATCAATAACTCTCTTTTTCATGATTGTAGAGTAAAACATGAAGAGAGAACTCTCTCCTTACCCCTTTCATACTGATAACTCCTTGCGACCCTCCCCTATACTGGGGAAGCCGCAAGAGCTCATACACTAAAGCACGTTTTCTATTGCTTCTACCAAAGTATCTTCTGATTGAACCCCAACAAATTTACTCACGGGCTCTCCATCTTTAAAGATAATTAGTGTAGGGATGCTTGAAACACCGTAGTTCATAGCAACCTCTCCCGCATTATCGGTATTCACTTTGGCAACAGTAGCCTTTCCTTCAACCGCCTTTGCTACCTCTTCAAGTATAGGTAACTGCTTTCGACAAGGTCCACACCACTCTGCCCAAAAATCAACTAAAGTTACTCCAGTTGCAATGGTTGAATCAAAATTTTCTTTTGTTAGCTCTAACGCCATATATCATTCCTCCTTTTGAGTGCTGTAAACAAATATACTACAGATTCAATATTTGTCAAGGTGAGAACCAAGTAGTTCCCCTTGAGAGAAGGACTAATCAAGTCTCACTAATCTCCAATTATCCATAGTTCCCCATGCTCCGGCATCCGCCACAACCGATACTCCTACCAATACTAACTATAAAAAACATACTATAATTGAAGTAAGTAAAAATCAGTTTACCTTAAAAATATATTCTATAAAAAATCTAAATAGAAACTCCCGCCCTTCCCTATTGACAACATTGATATTTTTTGTCATATTGTTCTGGCGTTGAGAGAATGCTCCGATGGGTGTAATTGTCCATCACATGGTGGATATAGTTCAATGGTAGAGCACCAGATTGTGGTTCTGGTTGTTGCGGGTTCAAGTCCCGTTATCCACCCTTGATCCTCTCATATTGGATCGTATGCGTCTGTAGCTCAGCTGGATAGAGTGCCGGACTTCGAATCCGTGGGTCGCAGGTTCGAATCCTGCCAGGCGTACTTCCGATAATAAGCTAAAGGGAAAACCCTTTAGCTTTATTGTCAAATTGCTGTATTGAGAGATATGGCTTATGGGCCGTTAGCTCAGCTGGGAGAGCAACAGACTCTTAATCTGTGGGTCGAAGGTTCGATCCCTTCACGGCTCATACACACGCGAGAGTGGTGGAATTGGTAGACACGCTAGATTTAGGATCTAGTGCCGTATGGTGTAAGGGTTCAAGTCCCTTCTCTCGTAAAAAAAATTGGGGTATCCCAGAAAAATACTACTAGCGAGAGTAGCTCAGCTGGTAGAGCTCAACCTTGCCAAGGTTGAGGCCGCGGGTTCGAGTCCCGTCTCTCGCTCTTAGCGCTCAACCCTCAGGGCTTGGGTGCTTTTTTTTTAGAAATGTAATATTATGTTGAAGGAGCCATACCATGGTGAAACACACGACAAAGAAGATTGAAAAATCAGCGGTGGAACTTTCCGTAACTATTCCAGCAAAAATGCTTGAAGCGGAATATGAAAAAACTCTCAAGAAGTACTGTGCAAATGCCCAAATAAAGGGTTTTAGAAAGGGAAAGGTTCCCAAAAGTGTGCTAGAGACAAAGTATGGAGAATCCATGAAACAGGAGAGTATGTTTAATGCCATAGATACAAGTTATCAAGAGGTATTAAAAGAGGTTGAGCCAAAACCACTCCCCTACTCAACTCCCCGTCTCAAGGATGAGGAAAAGCTCGAAAGAAAAGAGGGAAAAGACCTCACCTACACCTTAGTATATGATGTATACCCAGAGGTGAACATTCCAAAGAGTACTGGTCTTACCGTAGAGGTTCCCAATGTAACTGTTGGAAAAGAGGAGATGGCAGAGGAGCTCAAAAAAATTCAAGAGCAGAACTCCATGATTGTAGAAAAGAGTGGCAAGATTGCAAAAGACGACATTGTTACTATGAACTATCGGGAGCTTGATGGTGAGGGAAATGTTGTAGACGGTACTAACCGTGAAGATTTCACCTTTACCGTTGGTTCTGGATACAACAAATACGACATAGATGAAGATGTAATTGGACTCAAAAAAGATGCCAAGAAAAAGATCACTAAAACCTATGCGGATGACTATAAGTTTGAGGAGTATGCAGGAAAGACTATTACCCTCGAAGTAGAGATTACCCAGGTAAAAACAAAAGATATGCCACCACTTGATGACGACCTAGCTCAAGATGTGGATGAAAACTTTAAAACCCTCAAGGATCTTGAGAAGAGTATCAAAGAAAAACTTGAGAAAAACCTTGAATCACAACTTAAAGGATACACCCACACTAAGGTGATGGAGAAAATTCTTGAGGATTGTACCATTGACGTACCAGAGTCTATGATTGATGCGGAGTGCGAAAATCAGTGGCGACGTTTTGCTCAACAAACAGGAATGCCAGAGCAGCAGCTTATGCAAATTCTTACTGCCCAGGGGCAGACCAAAGAGGATATGATGGCAACCTGGAGAGAGCCAGCGGAAAAGTCAGTACGAATGCAACTTGTTGAAGTAGCTCTTATTAAAGAACAAAAGATTGAAGTTTCAGACGACGAAGTTGATGCAGAGCTTAAGGAAGTACCTCTCCAAGAGGGACAAACCTTTGAAGAGGTAAAGAACTTTTACCAACAGCAGGGATACTTTGAGATGGTTCGAAACAATCTTGAAGCTCGAAAACTTGGTGATTACCTCATGAAAGAGAATAGTATCAAGAAGGGGAAAAAGGTATCTCTCAAAGAGTTCCAATCAATGGAATAGGAGGCTCCATGACAGATAGCACACTCGTTCCCTACGTAGTTGAACAAACCGGCGTAGGTGAACGGTCTTATGATATTTATTCTCGCCTTCTTAAGGATAGGATTATTTTTTTAGACGGTCCGATTGGAGACACTCGGGCTGATCTTGTAGTAGCACAGCTTCTCTACCTTGAAAGTGAGGACCCCGCAAAGGATATTCATCTATACATTAACTCCCCCGGAGGAAGTGTTACTGCGGGACTAGCTATATACGATACAATCCAATATATCCGACCAGATGTACACACCATCTGTATGGGACAGGCAGCATCTATGGGTGCACTACTTCTTACTGCAGGAACTAAGGGGAAACGATCAGCACTCCCCTCCTCTCGGATGATGATTCATCAACCACGTGGTGGAGCTCAGGGACAGTCTCGGGATATAGATATTCAGGCACAGGAGATTCTCAGACTGAAAAAGTTATCTATCTCATACTTTGCCCATCACACGGGAAAATCAGAGAAAGCTATAGCACAAGATTTAGAGAGAGATCTCTACCTAACACCAGAAGAGGCCGTTTCTTACGGACTTATTGACCAAATTCTAAGGAGATCATAATCCATGTCAGATGATAGACCTCAAACTCCAGCGGGTTGCTCTTTTTGCGGAGCCCCAAATGATGGATCAATTGCGATCATTAATGGACCTCCTGGAATAGCAATTTGTGAGATGTGTGTTGATGCATGTAATATGGTTCTTGAGGATATGCAAGAACAGGCACCATCTATTATTGATATGACACCAGATGAGATTCCTACTCCTCAGGAGATGAAAGCTCACCTTGATAAATATGTTATTGGACAGGATCATGCAAAAAAACGACTCAGCGTTGCGGTATACAACCACTATAAACGGATACTCCATGCGCAAGAGAGCAAAACAGAGAATGAAGATATTCTGGTAGAAAAATCAAATATTCTCATTATGGGTCCCACAGGAACAGGAAAAACCTACCTAGCCCGAACCCTTGCAAAAAAACTCAAAGTTCCTTTCGCTATTGCAGATGCCACTACCCTAACGGAGGCTGGATACGTTGGTGAGGATGTAGAGAACATTATTCTTAAACTTATCTCTGCGGCAGATGGAGATGTAAAAGCTGCAGAGCGAGGTATCATTTTTGTTGATGAGATTGATAAAATTGCCAGAAAGGGTGAGAATGTTTCCATAACCCGAGATGTTTCAGGAGAGGGAGTTCAGCAGGCTCTTCTAAAAATTATTGAGGGAACTATCGCATCGGTACCTCCCCAAGGAGGACGTAAGCACCCCTCTCAAGAGATGATTAAGGTTGATACTTCCAATATACTGTTTATCTGCGGAGGAGCCTTTGTAGGACTTGATGGTATTATAGAGAAGCGAATTGGTCAGCACCCTATGGGGTTTGGCGCACCTGTACAAAAGCGGGACCACCAAGCACTTCAAGAACTCTACAGTAACATACACCCAGATGACCTAGTGAAATTTGGACTTATTCCAGAGTTTATTGGGCGACTTCCGGTGTACGCATTTCTTCATGAACTTGAGGAGAATGACCTTGTTCGTATTATGACAGAGCCACAGAATTCACTGATTCAACAGTATAAGCACACGCTTTCACTGGATAACTCGGAACTTGTGTTTGAGAAAGATGGGATTCTTGCAATTGCAAAGAAGGCTCTAGAGGCAAAAACAGGGGCCCGTGGACTACGAACCATTATGGAACAGACCATGATTGATATTATGTACGATATTCCTTCCATGGAAGGAAAAACTAAGGTGTACATAACCAAAGATGTTGTACTTGGCAACACAGCTCCTCGAGTTGAGCAGGTAAGCTCTTCTTAAGGACCTAATTCATACCAATTCAGAACACCTTACCTCTTTAGAGTATGTTCTGAATTGACTCTTTTCGGGTTGAAAACTCGAAGGATTTCCCTTACATTTTATATACGGAAAGCTTTCAATCTATATGGGAGCTTTCCGTAAAATTATAGCATAAAGGAGTTCTATTTTGAACAAAGAGAACCCACAATCAATGATACCTCAGCTATCGATACCTACCCTATTTTTCCCTGGAGGTGTGTATCATCACACTATTACCAGTGAGGTAGATATAGCAACCATAGAACAGGCTACAGAGAAAATTATATTTGCCCGCTACTTTGATCCTCACCTAGCACCAAAGGGACTCTCTGTAGGAACGGTTATGAAAATAACCCGTGCGGGTAGAACTCAAGATAATACTATGCAGGTTATCCTTACAGGGCTGCACAGAGCGACCTTAGAAAGTTCTGAACCCCGAGGCGCCATTACTATGGTATCCTACAAGAGAGTACCAGCCCTATCTGAGATACTTCCCGAAACAGAGAGAGAGCTACGAACTATAAGAGCTCTTGCAAGAGAGTATATTCAGGTGCAGGGAAAATCTCCAGGAGATATTCTTGCAAAGATAAATCAATCCTCCTACCCAAATAAGCTGATAGATACCATTGCTTCAAACTTTCCCTTTGAAACAAAGGAACAGGTTAAACTTCTTACAGAGGTAGATGCAAGCCAACGAATAAAACACACCATAGAAATACTTACCATGGAGATTGAGTACGTTAAACTAAGAGTATCAATTGAGGGAGAGGTTCATCGACGACTCAGAGAGGGACAAAAGGAGTATTTCCTCCAAGAACAGATCAAGGAGATTCACCGAGAGCTAGGCCAGGAAGACGAGGAGGACGAAATTCTCAAATTCCAGGAGACCATTGAAAACAAGACCTCAAAAAAAGAGGTTGTTCAAAAGGTAAAAAAAGAGTCAAACAGACTGAAAAAGCTACCTCCCCTCTCTCCTGAGTCTGGAGTTATTCGAAGCTACCTTGAATGGATAGTGGGACTCCCTTGGAAAAAAGAGAGCAAGGATACCTTTGAAATCAATAGGGCTCGGGAAATTTTAGACCGAGATCATTACGATATGAAAAAGGTTAAAGAACGAATTCTCGATTTTATTGCTGTAAAGAAGTTTAACCCAAAAGCACAGGGAGCAATCCTCTGCTTTGTTGGTCCTCCGGGAACAGGAAAAACATCTCTTGGTAAATCTATTGCCGAGGCTCTCAATAAAAAGTTTCTCCGAATATCTCTAGGAGGAGTTCGGGATGAGGCGGAAATACGTGGACACAGAAGAACCTACCTAGGAGCACTCCCCGGTAAAATTATTCAAGCCATATCAAAGTGTGGAACATCAAATCCCGTATTCCTTTTAGATGAGATTGATAAACTTGGTTCTGATTTTCGAGGGGACCCCTCCTCTGCCCTCCTTGAGGTACTTGATCCTGAGCAGAACAGTACCTTTACGGATCACTACTTAGAAGTTCCCTATGATCTTTCAAAGGTACTTTTTATTGCTACCGCAAACTCCTTGCACACTATTCCAGCTCCCCTTCTTGACCGAATGGAGATTATTGAGATACCTGGATACTCGCGGAATGAAAAGTTCCAAATAGCAAAACGTTTTCTTATTCCTAAGCAGGTACATCAGTTGGGTATGGAAAAAAGCACCCCAACCTTTTCTGATGAAGCGATTGATAATATTATTAATCTGTACACCCGAGAGTCTGGGGTACGTCAGCTAGAGAGAGAGATTGGCTCAACCTTAAGAAAGGCGGGACGAAACTTCCTTGAAAACCACTCTATTAAAGAGCAGGAACAGTACCCTATTGCTATTACCGAGAAAGAGATAAAAAAATACCTAGGAGTTCCCAAATATAAGGACTCATCGGTTATGGTAAACGGGGTTCCTGGTGTTGCCCATGGACTAGCATGGACAGAGGTAGGAGGAAAGGTACTAAGAATTGAAACAACCCTTATCCCAGGAAAAGAGCCACTTCTTCTTACAGGGAACCTTGGTACGGTGATGCAGGAAAGTGCAAAAATTGCCTTATCCTATATTAAGGCTCGCAGTAAAGAGTTCTCTATAGATCCCACTATTTTTGATGAGATGACTATTCATATTCATGTGCCACAAGGTGCGGTACCAAAGGATGGACCATCCGCAGGAATCTCTATAACTATGGCACTTCTCTCTATTCTTACAGGTAAACCCCTACTCCCCAGAACCGCTATGACAGGAGAGATAACTCTTACTGGTGAGGTTACCGCTATTGGCGGAGTTAAGGAAAAACTTCTGGCAGCTCACAGAAACGGCATGACCGGCGTACTTCTCCCTCAAGATAATGAACCAGAAGTGACAGATGAAATACCTGAAGAGATTCAGAAGGATCTTACAATTCACTATGTATCACGTCTCCAAGAGGCTATTGATATACTCTTTAAGGAGAACTAGAACATGGAAAAACCGATACCACCAAAAGCACTTATCAATGCAATACAGGAAGGGAAAAACTTCCTGCTTTTTGGCCATATCCACCCAGATTCTGACTGCCTCAGTTCACAGATAAGCCTAGCAAAAGCCCTTATGACTCTGGGGAAATCAGTACAGCTCATGGGAGATATTGAGAATAGTAGACACCACCTCATGTCACAGGCACCATTCTCTCATACCATTCCAGAGGGGTGGAACCCCAGTAACACCCATGCGATTGTGATGGATTGCCACTCAATAGACAGAGTATCACTTGGTGAACTGATAAAAGAGTTTCCCGTTCTTATTGTGGACCACCACCAAGTACATAATCCTATCGATGGAGTACAGTGGATTGTCTCAAATTCTCCAGCTACCGCATACCTCACCTTTCTTCTTATTAAAGCTTTAGAAGTACCCCTTACTCCAGAGATGGGGGAACTCCTGTTTCAAGGAGTTGCTGCGGACACCGGATTTTTTCGATTTCTTGGTCCCTACACTGGGGACCTATTCTCTATGGCAGCTCAATGCGTAGATAACGGAGTAAATCCTCATGAAATATACCACAATATTTATGGAGGAAAAAACATACGGTCACCTCAATTTGTTGCTTCCGTGCTTCAGAGAATGGAAATCTTTTCTGATGGAGAACTTATTATAACCTACGAAACAGAGGATGACCTTGTAACCTATGGAGAGGAGAATAGAGGCTCCGCAGAGGTGTATGATCTACTACTCGGCGTTGGGAGCTGTGAAGGAGCTATATACCTCAAGAGAACAGCCGAAGGGGGTACAATTGCAGGTCTCCGATCAAAATCATTTCTTAATATGTCTGAGGTTGCTAAGGTGTTTGGAGGAGGAGGACATATAAGAGCCTCGGGATTCCGTAGCTCAAAATCCCCAGAGGAGATAAAAAAAGCCTTAATCCCGGTGCTCAAAAAGCACCTTAAGGAATCAAGGCCATAAAAGTAGGGCTTATCAATCTACCCAGACACTTGGCTTTCTAAAAACTCAGATACAATACGGAACATCTCTGGCAGAAGTTGTTTCTTACGAGAAAGCACATCTGGAAGGTGGTACTCAGAGGGGGCTACCTTTGTATAGTGAAGCAACTCCTCACCCTCTTTCCACCCCTGACAGAGAAGAATACTCTGCTTCCGTACAACATGGGTTATAAGCAGCATTGACCACGTAAGCCCCTTCTCTATTCTCTTCTCCTGAAGAGCCTGAAGAAGCCCCTCTTTTGCACTAGATACATCACGAAAGGTAACAACTTCAACTTGACCAATTCCAAAGGAGATACTTCCCTGGGTGTAAATCTTAAAATCCTCTCCCACTGCTGTAACAGGATCCATTGATTTAAGAGCAGCAGTATGTGAAAAAAGGTCCTTCCCAAACTGAACATGGGGAATCCCGATAAGCTCTTCCAATGTTTGTACCGCATCCCTATCAATCTTAGTTGTTGTGGGGGATTCCAAAATAAGAGTATCCGAAAGTATTCCTCCCAAGAGAAGCATCGCAATACTTCGAGGAATTGTTAGACCTGACCTCTCAATATGTTGAAATACTAAGGTACAGGTACTTCCTACAGGGGCTGTTGATATGTAAATTGGACGCTTTGTGTGGTCAGCTCCAAGTCTATGATGATCAATAATCTCACAAATAGTTGCTTCATCTGCCCCTCCTACGCTTTGGGAGGTCTCATTATGATCAACCATAATAAGCTGGGAAATGGGTTTCTCAATAAAGCAACGTCTGGTAACAATTCCATAAAATATGCCATCCCGAAAAACAGGTAATCCTCGTAATCGAGACTCTAAAAGTTTCTTTTTTGCAACATCAAATGAGAGGTCGTAATCAATTTCCTCGGGAGCCTCTCCCATGGCATGGGTTATTGATATACTAAGACGAAGCAGCCGAATTGTTTCTGCCGTATCCAGCTCCGAGAGAAAGAGGTATCCAGAATACCCAGAAATATCGATATTTGGATTAAGCTTTCCTCCCTTAATACCAGTTAAAACTAGGGCTGGAGCCTTTGATTGAATAGCGTAATTAACCGCTTGCTGTGATGGCCATGTTACAATAAGAGGAGCGTCTACACTAAGATCTCCCTTTGTTCCTGTTACAAGAGGTGCAGAAAACTGATTCACCCTACCCTTTTGTGCCATAACACCCGCAAGAACCTTGGGGAAGTTTGATGCCCGAAAGTTGTACTGTGGGCGTGATCCTAGGTTCTCCTGTACAAGAAACTCAGTTACATCATCCATACTTACCGAACCATAGTACACACCACCTCTACCATATATGGGGAGAACACTTAAGGTGTTCTCTGTCATTTTCTGAATAGCATGAATAAGCGGAGTATTTTTTGAGAGTTTGATGGTTGGAGGACTCACCACATCACCAACCCGAGGTGCAATAGAGTACCTAAGGTCTGGAGGTTCAACGCCACCCATGGTAAAGAGGAATCGTGCTCCTCCCGTTAAATTACCACACCGTATTGGCAGATAGGTGTTGTGTGAGTCTATGCTATTCTTAAACCATGCGTAACAGTACGCCGCAGCAACAGAGTCAACATCTGGATTTTGATGACCACTTATGTAAATACGAGCCATGGACCCTCTCCTTTTCTTGTAGATAAATAATTAAATCGTTATAATTGTAATTCATCGAAGTAATAAAAACAAGGAGGACTCCTTCATGAAACCTATAGTTTTAGCAGCAGACCACGGTGGGGTAACCCTCAAAAACCAGATAAAAGAGTATTTCATATCTAAAGGATATGAGGTAAAGGATATGGGAATTCAGGAGGAAGAAACTATTGACTACCCTGATGCAGCACTCCATGGTGTTACGGAGTTTCTCCAAGGTGACTACGCCTTTGGGCTACTTTTTTGTGGTACTGGAATAGGAATATCCATAGCAGCTAATAAGGTTGATGGTATCCGTTGTGCCCTTCCCCAAAACATCTTTGCCGCAACCATGGCAAAGGAACATAACAATGCAAACTTTCTAGCTTTTGGAGGTAGAATTGATTACCCCGAAGGAGTAATTCCTATGATCGAAGCGTATATGAATGCCTCCTACGATAGCACAGGACGGCACGGTAGACGGGTTGCTAAAATTATGGCTATAGAGGATCTAGGAGAGGAGTAACCTCTCCCCTCCTACAAAACGGCATTTCTAGTTAGACTGGTTTAAATACTCTTTACCAAGATGGGCATAATGCTCAGCATGGGTTCTGTTATTTTTCTGCTCCTCAATAGAGAGTTCTCTAACAACCTTTGCAGGAGACCCCATAATCATAGAGTTTGGAGGAAAAGACTTTCCTGGGGTAACTAAGGATCCAGCTCCAACTATAGAGTTTTCTCCAATAACCGCACCATCAAGAATAGTTGCACCCATTCCAATAATACTATTATCCCCAACAGTACAAGAGTGTAAAATAACCCCATGCCCTACGGTCACATAACTGCCTATTTCTAAGGGGATTCCCGTAGAAATATGGAGAGAGCTATTCTCTTGAATACTCGTCTTATCCCCAATAACAATAGAATCAAGATCGCCTCGAATCGAAACATTCTGCCAAACAGAACTCTCCTCTCCAATAACTACATCACCAATAATATCCGCACTCTGTGCTACATAGGTTGTTTTTCCAATCTGTGGAGTTTTATCTTTATATTTCTGTATCATGCTTATGTGGTACCACAGATAAAAGAATATTGCAATGGGAACTATGCTATGGTACAATTGACTTATGAGCAATACACAGATAACACCCTTTGAGGTGGCAAAAATGTACAGAACCCGAGCACATGTTCCCTACTCTCACTTTATGGTAGGAGCCTCGGTAGAAACATCACGTGCAATATATGGTGGATGCAACGTAGAGAATGCTAGCTATGGAGCTACTATTTGTGCTGAAAGAACCGCAATTCTCAAGGCTGTATCAGAAGAGGGATCAATAGAGTTACAACGAGTCACGGTGGTAACAGATACACCAACAGGAGTTCCGCCCTGTGCAATGTGCTTGCAAGTTATTGCGGAGTTTGGAACAAGTGAGACAGTTGTTGATATAGCTAACCTTGATGGAGTGGTCAGAACGTACACCCTAGGTGAACTTCTGCCTCAATCCTTTACAGAGGTTCCAGTATAAGGGAAATACACTCACACGCCCTTGATAAAATTCCCATCCCCCGGAGCCCCGTGAAAGGTACCGTGAGACATAATCACTCGACCACGTAAAATGGTGTGAGTAACTCGTGATTTAACTGTCTCTCCATGAAATGCAGAGTACTTTGCTGCACTGTGTTGATTCTCATGGGTTATCTCCCAACTTTCGTTAGGATCAATAACAGTAAGATCTCCATCGGAGCCAATCTCAAAACTCCCCTTTTGTGGATATAACCCAAACTGTTTTGCGGGATTTTCAGAGAGTAGCTGTACCAGTTTTTCCATGGAAAGTAGTCCTGAAGCAACACCCCTTGTGTAGAGCATATAGAACATCTCTTCGGTTCCTGGAATACCAGGAAAGGTGTTTCTTGGGTCTGTACTTACAAATTTCTGCTCCCGGGAAAAAGCACAGTGATCTGTTGCTACAATAGATATATCACCAGCTAACACACCCTGCCAAAGGCCATGAGTTTCTGCGTTATCCCTAAGAGGTGGAGTCATAACATAGAGTACTCCCTCATCTCCCTCTAGAAGAGATCTATCTTTAAAAAGATAGTGTGGAGTTGTTTCTGCTTCAATATGATACCCCTGCTTTCTCAACCTCTTAATCTCCTCCAATCCTTGGGCTGAGGATAAATGTACCACATATAGCTTTACCCCTACCCTATGGCAAAGGTTTGCAATCCACCTAATGGCGAGGGTCTCCGCCTCTGGTGGACGCATATCCGCATGGTCTGGAGGAAGAACATGCTTGCAAGCATATGCTTGCTCTAATTCCTCTACCGTAGCATCATCTTCACAGTGAGCCATAACAAGCATATCCGTATCTCTACACGCCATAAAAAGCGATTCTAAAGCATCCTGCTCTATATACAAACCCGCCTTTTTATAGGTAGTAAATACCTTAATTGAGGTTATTCCTAGTTCTCTTAACTCTTTGAGTTCTTGATTAGGATTTTGGGGGAGCCTAAATACACACTGATGAATATTATAATCAATAGCCATATCTTGAGCTTCAAGGATTCTAGCTTGGGCAGACTCCCCAAGGGTCTCATTGGGAAGGTGGTTAGCAAAGTCAACCACCGTAGTCACACCACCAAAAGCGGCTAGCCTACTCCCCTCAAAAAAACTGTCCGCCGTTACGGTTCCCCGTGATACTAAATGGTAATGAGTATGGGCATCAATAAAACCGGGGGTAACAATTTTTCCAGTACAGTCAAGAACTTCAGTGTTCTTTGGGATATTACAGGAAGAGATATCTCCAACCTCTGCTATTATACCATTGGTAATAAGCATATCTCCAGTTACACGCTCTGTCCCACTTACAAAGGTTCCATTTTTGAGATATATATTCATAAACTCCTCCTCTATTGATTATATGGGAGCCTATGGAGAATTGCAAGAAATATTCCACATATAGAGAGGAATGCTCTCTAAGAAAATGGGCTATATAACCAATCATATTTGGTAATTTTCACCATCCCTCACATAAAAAAGGTGATTTTACACAAAATTTAAGTCAATATATAGGAAATAGGAGTGGAAAAAGTTGGCATATACTTTGCATAATAGGTAGAGTAAAGAATTTATACAAGGAGATAGTACGTATGAAAAGAAAAAGTATTGTTATAACCATATGTGTGGTGAGTATGTTTTTTTTAGTGGTGGCTTCCCTTACCGCAGGTAGTACAGATAGCTGGCGAGAAGAGCGAGTAGTTGCACCATTCACAAAACTTGATATTGAAACAGCAGGAAAAGTGTTTATCACACAGGGTAGCACCCCATCTTTAACAATAGTGGGGAGAGAGAGACTCCGTGAAAGGATTGAGACAAGAGTATATGGAGGAACGCTCTATATTGATGCGGACTTTGGCTTTTGGGGTCAAAGATTTTACGATACAAAGGATTTAGAAATTCATATCACCATAACCGATCTTACGGAGTTTGAGTTTCAAGGTGTCGGCAAAGTTGAAGGAAAGGATCTTGAACTTTCAACCTTAGAAATAGAATTTGAAGGTGTGGGAGATTTTTTCCTCTCTGGAACAGTGGAAAACCTGAAAGTAGAATCCAAGGGTGTTGGGAGACTAGACCTCTCAGAGCTTAAGGGTGAACATGTAGCGCTTTCACAACAGGGAATTGGTGATGTAGCACTAAATGCCTCACAGTTTTTATCTATTAAAGCTTCAGGAATTGGAAGAGTAACCTATACTGGAGAGGTGGAAGATGTGGAGATTCGATCAACCGGTATTGGTGGAGTAACTCGGGTCGATTAAGGATAATCTCTTTGAAAATTGGAGTATGGGTATCACTATATAATCAAGGTGTATCCATACTCCGATTCATATACCCCCTGATCTTCCCAGATAATGGGGGAAGTAAAAATTGGTCCATCATAGACAAAGGTGTGAAACTCTCCACCCTCTCCACAGGGATCAATAGAGAGTTTTATAAACTCCTTCACCAACTGAATGTCTAAAGTTGCTCCTAGGAAATCTTTAGGAACACCGTGACTTTTTGAAATAGTTTTAATAACTGCCTTGTACCCTAAATTCATAAAGGACTCCACAAGAGAACCCCGTGATTGGCCCCAGAGAGGATGTATTGCCTGTAGTCCTGCATCACGAGATACACTCTGACACCATGTACGGTGTTCCTCTATATCAATATCACCATACACACAAGCAGAGGTTCCTCGTTGTTGCCACTCTGTAAGGGCAAGGAGAAACTGCTCCCTATAGTTCTCTCCCCTACTGGCTACAGGGTAGAGTGGAATTCCTAGGGAGTGTGAAGTTTTCTCCATAACAGAAGATGACAGTCCGTGAAACCAGCTCCGCTGGTCATCTCCATTAACCGACACCAAAAGGGCATCAACACCATACCCCTGTGCGATGATTTTATGGAGAGCAAGTGTGCTATCTTTTCCAAAGCTGTGGGAAACAACAACCCTATCCATACTACCGTACCTCCTCGGAGTGTTCTCTCCCATACCGGTATATCTGATAGAGACTTACACCTTCTCCATGACTCTCTTTTAACTGTAAGGGGTGACTTTTTTCATGAAGAAACACCTCACTCAACCGTCTATGATTCATAAGGTCTTCAGGGGTGCCCTGAGAAACACACCCACCCTTCTCCATAAGCCAAACAACATGAGAAGAGTGGTACACAAGCTCTAAATCATGGGAAGAGAGCAGAATGGCTCGATCTGTGGTAGATGCTATATGGTGAAGGAGTCCCATAAGTTCTATTCGGTGCCCAACATCAAGGAAAGCTGCGGGCTCATCAAGAATCATAATATCCGTATCCTGAGCCACCGCACGGGCAATCATCACTTTTTGCAACTCACCATCACTTAGTTCATCGGCATATCGGGAACGAAACTCCAACACACCTGTTAGCTCCATAGCCCTAGTAATCTGCTCTTGATCAACAGAGGAGAGTCGTCCTCGCTGACCCGTATGAGGGTACCTTCCTAAACTCACAAGAGACTCTACGGTAATCAGTCCCACCTGAGGTCTCCCTGTAAACACAAGGGAAATCTGCTTAGCCCTCTCACGTAAGCCAAATGACTCAATAGAGCTCCCCTTAAGAAGAACTTGTCCTCCTAGAGGAGGCTGTACTCCCGCTATGGTTCTAAAAAGAGTGGACTTACCTACCCCATTTGGACCAATAAGCGATACAACCTCTCCCTTATGGAGATGCAA
Organism: uncultured Spirochaetia bacterium; assembly: GCA_964492025.1. Lineage (GTDB taxonomy): Bacteria > Spirochaetota > Spirochaetia > CAZBHR01 > CAZBHR01 > CAZBHR01. The sequence goes on from CAZBHR010000001.1 coordinate 398,632, forward strand.
GGAGAGGTTTTCTGAAATAATCTTAGGAACACCTCTCTTCTGAACATATCCGGTAGAAAGATTTTGAAGCTCTAGCACAGGAGGTTTCATTACATAACCCCCTTTTTTCTCTGATTCATGAGAAGGATAAGTACCACAGGAGCCCCAAAAAGTGCGGTAACAGCGTTAAGAGGTAGCACCTTTATAGACCCAGGAGCTTGAGAGATAATATCCGCAGCAACAGATACAATACCACCAGCAAAAAGAGTGGCAGGAATCAAAATACGGTGGTCTCCATTTTTTGTAACCATCCGTGCTATATGTGGTGCTGCAAGCCCAATAAATGCTATGGGACCACAAAAGGCTGTAATAGTTCCTGCTAGTACCGCAGTAACCGTAATAACAAGCATACGTACAGTTCCTAAATGTAAACCAATACTTGTAGCATAGGACTCTCCAAGCACAAGACCATTGAGAGGTTTTGTAAGAAAAAACATAGCAAATAACCCAACAAGCACCACAGGAGCAACGAAGGAGAGATGGGACCATGTAAGTGAACCATAATCTCCAAAGGTCCAGTTAATATAAGCTTGAACCTTTTCAGGAGCACTAAAATGAATAAATACACTCACCAAAGCGTTGACTCCATACCCCAACATTACTCCAAACAGTAAAAGTGTAGTAACTGAACCAACTCGTTTCGCAATAACTACAACCAGAAGTAGCACAAAGAGAGCTCCCAAAATAGAGGCAAATGCCACCATTCCATAACCGGAGAGAGAGAGTCCTCCAAAGAGGGTTGTTGAAGAAGGAACAATATTGGTGAAGAAAATTAAGGATGCCCCCAAACTAGCTCCCGAGTTAATTCCTAACAGAGATGGACCAGCTAGGGGATTTCTAAAAAGGGTTTGCATCAGCAACCCACTCCCCCCTAAAGCCATACCAGCCAACACCGCTGTAAAGGCTCTAGGAAGACGGTAGTTGAGAATGATTGTCTCCCATGTACTTTTTGAGGCTCCCTTTCCCACCAGAATTGAGAGGACCTCACTACCTGGTATACGGACAGACCCAAAGAGTAAATCTCCAAAAATAAGTAAGACCAAAAGAGATGGCCCCAGAATATATAATCCCTTTCTCATTGTTTCCTCGCAACGTAAGAGTATAGGCACCAGAGTTTCCTGACTTAAGACACCAAAATTCAGCCTTCCCAGAGAGATTTTCCCCAGTGGCAAAAGAAATTATTGGTTATGTCTATCACAGTGACGGGATCGTGGAGGATTTACACCTCACTTCCACTGAAATACCTACAAACAGTATGTAGCAGAGAGAAGGTCTTGTCAATTGTATTTTATCTCTAAAGAGCTTTCTAGGAACTTTTCATTCTACCCATTTATCGGTACACTACAACCGATGAGAGAGATAGTGTTAAGGGATCTCTGTGAAGACCCTGCAACCCAAAGAGTAATTACTCAACCCATATCCTACGTGGATCCTAATAGACCTATAAGAGGCCTAGCCTACGATTCACGTAAGGTGAACCCAGGATACCTCTTTTTTGCACTTTCTGGACTTCGTGTTGACGGTCATGATTTTATTGATCAAGCAATTGACTCAGGAGCTGCAGCAATTGTTCTAGACAAAGAGGTTCCTAAGCGTCCGGGAGTTACCTATATATTTGTTGAAAATAGTCGCCAAGCTATGGCACCCTTTGCAGCAGCTTTTTGGGAGCACCCAGAGCGAAGGATATCACTTGTAGGTGTAACCGGAACCGATGGAAAGTCAACCACCGCATCCTTTATATATCAACTTCTCAAAAGGTTAGGTCATAGGGTTGGACTTATTAGTACCGTAGAGATTGATTTAGGTCATGGACTCATTATAAATCCAATGCACCAATCTACTCCAGAAGCTCCTGAACTGTACGGAATGCTCTATACCATGGCTGAGGGCAGTTTGGAGTTTGGAATTGTAGAGACCACATCCCACGGCCTTTCTGACCAGTACAACAGACTGGGTGGACTTACTTTTCAAGGAGCAGTATTTACTAATATTACCCATGAACACATGGAATTTCATAAAACCATGGAAAACTACCTCTCTGCAAAACTCAATCTTATCAATAAGATAAGTAGCTCAGGGTGGGCAATACGAGGTGATGAGTTCCCCTACCCCAATGAGTTTAATGACGCCCTAGGAAGTAGGGATCTATGGACTATTGCTCTATCTAACTCTGTAGAGCACCAGAGAGATTCTGGAGGAACTCTTGGAGTATCCTACGAGCCGCGGCGAAGTGGTTATGATGTGGAGTTTTATCTTAAAAAACAGGGAGAGCAGGACTCATGGAGTGCCTATATTCCTCTTTTAGGTGAGTTTAATATTGAAAATAGCATGATGGCTTCAATTGCAGTGGCAAACCTTTTAGCTATTCCACTTCGATCAATCACAGAACTTCTCCCAAGTCTCAAGACTCCAAAGGGTAGAATGAACCTAATTAATGAAGGACAGCCTTTTAGGGCGGTTATTGATTTTGCCCACACTCCAGGTTCTTATCAGAGACTTCTTCCCATGATGCGTGAAATTACGGAAAAAAGACTTATCATACTCTTTGGGTCTGCAGGAGAGAGAGACATTGAGAAAAGAGAACTCCTTGGACAGGAAGTTAATAAATGGGCTGATGTGGTAATTCTGACAAATGAAGATCCTCGTGGTGAAAATGAGCTTGATATTGTTAATGAGATTGCTGGGGTTATTAAAAAGCCTAAGGTATTAAAAATTCTTAACAGAGAGGATGCTATTATAGAGGCGTGTAAAATTGCTGAAGAGGGAGACACCTGCCTGTTACTAGGAAAGGGTCATGAAAAATCGATTATCTACCTCAACAGAGAGGTTCCTTGGGATGAAGAAGAGGTTCTGAGGAAAACTCTGCGTATACAACAGGGTAAGATCTAGTGAATATTGCAATTTTCTACGGTGGAAACTCTCCTGAACACGAGGTTTCAAAAGTTTCTGCTTCTAATGTATTACAGTACCCAAATAAAGACCGATACTCCCTACTCCCAATTGGTGTTACAAAGAAAAACCACTGGTACCTCCAAGACCCCTATGAGGGTGGAACGCTAAAGATCATTGAACATAAAGATAGAGAAGTATCAATACGACCAGGGAGAGGACTATTTGTAGGAGACATTCCATTACTTATTGATGTTGCTGTTATTATGATTCATGGATCATATGGTGAAGATGGGGTACTTCAGGGAACCTTAGAAAGTGCGGGAGTTCCCTACACCGGGGCAAACCTCATGGCAAGTGCTTTAGGAATGGATAAGATCCGAGCAAAGATGCTCTGGGAGCATCAAAGCCTTCCAGTAACCCCCTACACCACTCTTACAAAGGAGGAGTGGGAAAATGAGGGAGTTGGAAGAGTACAACTTCAACCATTTTTAAAAGTATTTCCAAGCCCCCTATTTATTAAACCAAGTAGAGGAGGATCATCCCTAGGGATTAGCCGGGTTACATCAAAAGAGGAGTTTCTAAAGGGAATTCAGGAAGCCCTTCTCTACGATAAAAATATTCTCATTGAACTGGGGCTCACCGTACGGGAAATTGAGTTTGCAGCCCTAGGGGATAGGGTTTTTCATCCTGGAGAGATTCAATCTACCGAAGGGTTTTATAGCTACTACACAAAGTATGAGAAAGACCCAGGAGACTCCTTAATTGTCCAAGCTGATTTGCCAGTGGATACACTCAAAGAGATGCAGCAGATTGCATTGAAAGCGTATAAGGTGCTGGGAATTGATAGTTTTGCACGGGTAGACCTGTTCCTTACGGCGGAGGGAGAAATTTATATTAATGAGATTAATACCATTCCTGGTATGACAGCTATAAGTATGTTTCCCGCAACCCTTAGGGAGAGTGGTATATCGGGTGAGGATCTCTTTGATCAATGGGTTCAGATGGCACTTGAGAGACATAACTAAGAGACAAAAACACTTTGGACTCTACAGCCTAAGGATTTATCCAAATCTGAAATAATGCTATCTTCTCAAGTTCTCTTGAGATTGAAGGTATTCACTTTCCAGCCTTTTTCCTATACTCTATCTTTATGCGAATATTGTGGCTTACAATCCTATCTCTTATCTTTCTCATAACCCCTCTTACAGGGGAGATAATTGACGATTACAATCTCCATTACAACTTCTTAGATAGCCTACCCTCAAGGGGTGAGGGTTCCGTAGAAGAGAGTAAGGTATTTCGCTATATTCTGACCTACGCCCAAAGATTAGATGTGGACACCGCAATACACACCTTTAAAGACCTAGAGGGAGATCATTCATACTCATCAATTATTGAGGTTATCATTCCAGGGCAGTCACAAGAAGAGGTTGTTTATCTGTTTCCAACTAGCCAGCCTCCATTTTCTACAAAGAATACCCTTTCAGGTTCTATTGCCTTAGGGATTACCCTTATGCCTATACTGGCAGGTCAAAACAATCTATTAACCTCTAGAATTGTATTTCTAGGTGGGGATAGAGAAACATCTTATATAGGTTCACAGGAGTATCTTAGGATTCTACAGCAGGAACCTGTAGATAGACAGTTTATCTACTCAACCTTTGATGACATTCCCTCAAAAATGGGGATATTAACATCTTCAAATGGGATCACTACTCCCCTGTATCAACTAGAACTACTTGCAAATAGCTTTAGAGATTTCAATGTGCCAATATCTCTTAATCATACGCAAAATCAGATCCAGAGGTTGAGAATTGACATTGAGACATCTCCCCTTGAGCTCTACTTAGAGACAGGGTATCCAGCAATTGAACTATCTCAAGCCCCTGGCGAGAGAGGAGAAAAGGATCCAACTGGTATAGTTCGTGCTCTTGGATCTCTTACTTTGCAGGAGGTGGATACAACTAAATCAGAGAGAAACTACCTTGCCCTACAAAATGCTTCCGCCCTTATTACCATTCGGGAGCGAACTTATATATTTGTAGTAGGTGGGTTATTCCTTCTATTCTTAATTCTATCATTTCTACGAAAGCGGAAATTTTTTCGATATGTATTATCAATTCGACATCACCTAAGTTCATTGGTTGTGATAACAATACTCACCTTTCTCTCTATGATACTAGGTGGAGCTTTATTAGTTGCTATAAGTAACCTAAGGGGAATTCAAAACTTTTACGCCTACACTCCCCTTTTTATGATTCTAGGGAAACTATCCTTAGCCCTTCTCGTAATTTTACTGGTGAAAGAGATTATACCCCAACACTGGGTAATTGCAAATAATAGTTTCTACAGTGCCTCTGCCATATTTATACTGGGAGTAGTTGCCATTGGAGTGAGCTTATTAGATATAACTCTGTCACTCTACTTCTTCTTTCCTATTATGTTTATGGTTTTATCTATCTTAACAAAAAAAAGATGGATAAAAATGTTACTTTTCCTACTATCTCTTATGGCTATGATAGGTAATGTTATCCTTGTGATGAACTCCTTTACCCCAAGAATCTATTATATACTCACACTCTCTCCAAAGGGAACTATACTAGAAACACTTCTCCTCCTCCCCTATGGTCTTCTTCTATTAAGAATTATGCAGAGGGATATGTTAAAAAAATCTCAAGCCGTTCTACGGATTTCAATAATATCTTTTTTGGCAGTAACTCTCCTAGGTAGTTTCACCTACCTTTTTATGGTAAATCCATTCTCCCAAGAGAGTCCAATGATAGTCCAAATAACCCAAACAGAGACTCCCTCTCAACAGTTCTTACAGATTAAGGGTGAAGCTCCTTTTGATTTTACCGAGTTAGGAGAGACCCTAAAGATAGATAGAAACAACATACAAGACAGCAATATTCACCCCTTAGGAGAGATAGAAAGCTCCCATGAAAAGAGAGGGTTCCTAAATCGAATAGAACACACTATTACCATAACAACCCCTGGTCAGGTTTCTCAGGTTAACGCCTTTCTTGATATTTCTCGTGCAATACCTGTTATTTATGATACCAATTTCCCGGTCTCCTTTGATTTTGAGAACCAAGAGGCACAGTTTTTTATTGGGCCAAATCCGCCAAATCCTCTAGAAATAACATTTACATTAGACCAGAATACAACATCAAACCTTCGATTAGAAACCATATTCCACAATGTAAATATTCCCAGTGAACCCTATATAAATAATATGTATACAAAGGATCAGTCTCGAGCTATTTCCATACTAAACTTTCCTATAAGACCATGAACACTCTTTTCTTCCATGTAGATATGGACGCCTTCTATGCAACAATAGAGCAAGCTCGTTATCCTGAGTACAGAGGTAAACCTATCATGGTGGGAGGCTCTTCGCAACGAGGAGTTGTAACCACCTGTTCATATGAAGCAAGAACCTTTGGAGTACACTCTGGCATGCCCGCATTCCAAGCAAAGAAACTCTGTCCTCAAGGTATTTTTCTACCTATTGATATGGATTTTTATAAAAAGACCAGTAAAAAAATCATGTCTCTTCTTGCAGAATTTACCCCTAAATTACATCAAGTATCCATAGACGAAGCGTTTCTTGATATGACAGGTTTTCAACGATATATAGGCTCTTCAGAGGAACTTGCAAAGCAGATACAGCAGAAAATTGAAGAGGAGACAGGGGCTACACTCTCCATTGGAATAGGCTCCTCAAAATATGTGGCGAAAATTGCATCAAACATGAGAAAGCCCCGAGGGGTGTTCATTATTCCACCGGGTAAAGAGCGCTCCTTTATGTCGGAAAGAGAACTTAAGGAGATATGGGGACTTGGGAAAAAAGGGAGAGAGGCTCTCAAAGCTCATAGAATTACCACCGTAGAGCAGGTCTTAAACTGCTCAGAGAAAGAGTTACAACAGATATTAGGAGATAGAATGGGAGAGTTCCTTTATAAAGCAGTTAGAGGTATTGACCCAGGAGCTTTTCAAGAGACGAGAAAATCCCACTCCATTAGCAATGAAACAACCTTTCCAGAGGATGTTATTTCACCAGAGATTCTTGAAAAAACTCTCCTTCAACTCTCTCAAAAAGTGATATTTAGAACTATGGAAGAGCAGGTATACGGTATTTCTGCTGGTATCCGAGTGGTGTATAAAGACTTATCATCATGGAGTTCTCGTAGAATAGGCAAACACCGTGCAGCCTCTGCTCAAGCACTGTTTCAAGAGGTAAAGAGCTTACTCTATGAGAAGTGGGATACTTACACCCCAATTAGGTTGATTGGAGTAAGTGTAGATGTAGAAAACGAAAGCAATGAAGTTCAGTTAGAGCTTTTTCCCGATGAAACAGAGGAAAAACAACGTGCGCTTGAAGAGGCTATCTTTAAACTTAATAAAAGAGGAGCCTCTATTACACGAGCAAAACTGCTTAACCCAAAGGGTGATACATCCTAAACCGTAATTCTAAGAGTACTGCTCCAATAGCGTAATCAACTGTTTCTCAAAACCAGTAGAAATATTCCAAGGAAGAATAAGAGGGCTATCTGGGGTGGGAGGAACAATAAAACCTGACGTAACCATATGATCCTCAAAGAGTTGATACTTGTCTCCAGAAAATGGTACTTGAACATAGGGACCAACCCGTTTCCACCCTAAATTATCGACAGTATCTAGGAGAGATTGAGATATGGACGGGTCTCCTACTTCCCTATTAAGGGCTGCAATAGCCTTAACAAATCCATCAAGAATCAGAGGAGAAGGAGGATAGGTTCCACCATAATCAATAACCTTCTTGGTAAGAATAATAGTTGGAAAAAATTCAGAAACCACAGGAAGAACAGGTATAACTGCATCAAAGGATTCAACAAAATCTCCAGTACAATTTGCGTAAGGTCGCCACCTCAAAACATTTCCAGAAGAACTCTCTCCGAGTGCAGGATCAACTACTGAAACCTCTCCACCGAGAACAGCAGAAAGTGTAGCCTGCGCAGCAATATCTGAAGGGAGAAAGGTTATACACCCATGAGAAGGAAAAAGCCCACGTAAAAGCTTTGCTACCCTCCCCTGATACACCGAAGGGTATGGAGCCAAAAGCCCCCGAGAGATAGAAGATTTAAGTACCCGAAGGTATCCAGGAATTGTATGTCCCAATACTGCCTTACCGTCGTGAAGCCAGAGGTCAACATATTGCTTACCATCTTGCCCATATAGATACCGTCCCCGTGTCCTTACAATGGGAGGACAGGAGAGTACTTTTACATTCTCTTTCATGGGTTTATCCTATATTGAATCAAAAATCTTTTCCAGTCCCGCATACTCTGCAATGAGAATAGTTACCTTTCCAGAATCAAACCGTACTTTTACAATCTCCTGCTCTTGGTGCATTTTTACCTCAATAACATATCCAGAACCGTAGCTCATGTGGTACACCCTGTCTCCTAGGGAGTAGATAAAATCCTCATTATCTGTTGTTGATACTACAGGATTAGGAATCACCTTGCCAAAGCTAGGCTTACCAGATGACTTTGGAACAACTCGCTTAGTAAAACCTCCCCTACCACTCTCCTCAAGATTCTCAACCTCAATAATATCCTTAGGGAGTTCTTGTAAAAACCGTGAAGGATGGTGAGGCCTTGGAGAACCCCAGATAAGTCTCTCATGGGCAGTGGTGAAATAGAGGGCCTTTTTGGCTCGGGTCATGGCAACATAAAAGAGACGACGCTCCTCTTCAATGTCTACATCACGAGTACTAAACCCCTGCTGCTGTACTCCAGGGAACAGCTCATCTTCCATACCAGAAACAATAACGTTGTCAAATTCCAACCCCTTGGTATTATGAATTGTAATAAGGGTAACCAAATTATTAGGATCTGGTGCTACCTCTTTCTGGTTTGGTACCTGCTGAGGGTCTAGGTCGAGAGATTCAAGCATTTCAACAAGTCCAGAACGCCCCTTAGGAAAGGATGCAGATATGTTTACAAACTCCTGCAAAGTCTCCTCTTTATGTGTTTTTTGCTGCTCATCCTGCTTTCTATGAAACTCCTGAATTCCCGACTGATATATAAGCTCATGAATCATATCGGGGAGAAGCTGTTCTTCAAGATCTTTTACTCCCTTATCATACCAAACAAGCATATCCTGTAAAGCACTTTTTTTAGGGGCAAAGATCTCTCGAATAGCAGCAACAATATCAGAGTCAAAGTCCTGCTCCGCCGTATGTACAATCTGCTCTATTGTCCGTGAGCCTACACCCTTTACAAATCGGGATAACACTCTTACAAAGGATACTTCATCTTTTGGGTTAAGAACAATCTTAAGTGCCGCCATTCCATCTTTAATCTCCTCTCTATCAAAAAATCGAAAGGACCCAACAATCGTATAATTAATATTAAGACGGGTAAACAGAGTTTCAAAGGCGACAGACTGTGCATTTGTACGATACAAAATAGCAGTTCCCCATGGGTGTTTTCTTACCAAAGAGGCACAGTATTCCGCCTCTTCATAGTGGTTTCGCACATGTTTAATCACAGGCTTAGGGCCATCTTCAGAATCACTCCACATGGTCTTATCCATACGTCCATGATTATTACTAATAACAGCAGATGCGGCGGCCAAAATATTTCCAGTAGATCGGTAGTTCTGCTCAAGTTTAACAATTTTTGTATTAGGAAAGTCATTTGAAAAGGAGAGGATATTCTCAACCTTCGCTCCCCGAAATCGATATATAGACTGGTCATCATCTCCCACCGCAGTAAGAAGATTACCCTCTGCCCACATCTCTTTGAGAAGTAAATACTGAGCCGTATTCGTATCTTGGTACTCGTCTACCAAAAGAATTGAAAACCGTTTATGAAACCAACTCTTTACCTCTGGGAAGTTTCTCAACAGAAACACCGCTCTACTAATAAGATCTCCAAAATCAACATTCCCAATAGACTCCAACCGACGTTGGTACTCTCTATACATATCGGAAAGAAGAGGATCTTCATCAATCATAGTAAGGTCGTCATCTGGAGAGAGATAACTATCTTTGCACCGACTAATACCTCGCTGATACCGTTTAAGCTCACTTTTACGGTAATTAGGAAAACAGCTTGCAAGCAGTGTCAAACTCTCTTCATCATCGTAAATGGTAAAATCTGTAGAGAGGTTAAGCTTTTCCGCATGTACCCGTAAGAGCCACGCCCCTAAGGAGTGAAAGGTTCTTAGGGTAACCTGACTAGCACTCTCTTCCCCAACAAGCTTCCCCACCCGTTCTCGCATCTCCTGAGCCGCCTTATTGGTAAAGGTCATTGCTAAGATAGACCAGGGTGGTGCATCTAGTTCTTCAATAAGATAGGCAATTTTTGTGGTGATAACTCGAGTTTTGCCAGAGCCCGCACCCGCAAGCACTAGCAGGGGTGAATCATTCCACTCCACCGCCTCTCTCTGCTCATCATTTAACCGTTCCAACCATTTCATGCAAGAACCTCTGCTGTAAGGTCGGGTCCTGATGAGTTAATAATTTTTCCAGAAACAACAGAACCAGGAGTGAGATCACCTGAAGTAATGACCACACAACCATCAACCTCGGGAGCTTGAAAGAAGGTTCTTCCAAAGGAGAGATCCTCTCCTTCTATAGGCTCCTCTACAAAGAGTTCAATAGAGTCTCCTACCCTCGTAGCCATACGCTGGGTGGTAATCTCTGACTGAATCTCCTGTAGCCGAGGGAGGTACTCCTTTGCAATAGTAATACTCTGTTCTTGGGCGGTTTCATCACAGAGAGAAATAGCCTTGGTCCCCTCTTCTGGAGAGTAGATAAAAAACCCAGCCCAATCAAAGGAGATCTCAGGAAGAGCCAAAACCAAAGACTCAAGGGTCTCTTTGTTCTCTCCTGGGAAGCCTAGTAAAAAGGTTGTCCGAATTGCCCCTTTGGGAAAGACTTCTCGTAACTTTGTCACAAGATCTCCATAGATAGTAGTACTACCTGTTCTGCCCATTGGGGCAAGAATAGCTGGGTCTACATGCTGAATAGGTATATCAAAATACGGTAAAATTCTGGGATCTTTTTTCATGATAGGAATAATGTCCCAAGGGAAATTATCGGGATGAATGTACAACATGCGCACCCAAAAATCCCCCTGAAGCTTACTAATCTCCTCTAGGAGGGTTACAAACTGAGGTTCCCCTCTATCATTCCCAAAGGATGCCAGATCTTGGGCTATTAAGTTAATCTCAAAAATACCATCCTCTATAAGTGATTGTATTTCAGAGAGAACCTCATGAAAAGGTCTGCTCACTAGGGACCCTCGGATAAGAGGAATTGCACAGTATGCACAGTTATGGTTACACCCCTCCGATAGTTTCACATAGGCAGACCTAGGGAATGAGAAAAAGTTTTTTCTACGGAGAGCAGTTCTTTCCTGTTCACCATAAGGAACTCCCTGTTGAGGCTGATCATCCGAGGACAGTTGAGGAATAACAGCAAAACGCTCACCTCCTAGCACTCTATCCATAATCCGCTCAATTTGAGAGAGATCCTTGTTTCCAAAGAACCCATCTACCTCAGGCATACTCTCCATAAGTTCTTTGCTGTACCGTTCTGCCATACAGCCAGACATAAGAATTTTCACATCTGGAAAGGCTGTCCGAAACTCTAGGGCAACCTGAATAGACTCCTCCCGAGCAGACTCCACAAACCCACAGGTATTAATAAGAATAACCTCCGCCCCTTCGGGGGAAGAGAGAAGTTTCCAGTTACCCATAGAGAGGTAGTCTGCCATCTGCTCTGCATCAACCTGATTTTTTGAGCAACCCAAGTTTTCAATATAGTAAGTGTGCATTATCGGTGGTGCTCCTCCCCCGCAATGGGGTACTCACAAAACATATCAGAAGGAAACCAGAGAGCAACCTCTCTTGTGGCATCTTCCAAGTTAGCGGAACCGTGAACAGCATTTCTAATCACCTGATTATGTGCAGTAACATACTGATAAGAGAGCTGACAAAGGTCTCCTCGAATTGTTCCAGGGGCAGCCGCCGCTGGCTCTGTTGCTCCAACCAATTTTCTTACTAGCGCAACTGCTCCAATCCCCTCTAATACCATTGCAACCACAGGAGCCTCAAGGAGAGTCTGCTCAAGCATAGGGTAAAAATCTTTTCCATGGTGTTCTTGGTAGTGTTTTTCTACAAGAGCTTTATCGGGCTGACGAAGTTCCATAGCAACAATCTTAAGGCCTACCCGTTCAAATCTTCCTATAATCTCACCCACGAGCTGTCGCTGAAGGGCATCTGGCTTAATTAATACTAATGTTCTTTCTATCATAGTCTGTCCTTTTTATTTCATAACCAATCGTTTTCCGTCGGTACTCTCATTATCTCCCAATTTTAGGGTAATAATCTTGGTGATACCTGGCTCTTCCATGGTAATACCAATAAGCGATTGAGCACCGGTAACCGTTTTCTTACTATGGGTAATAATAATAAACTGGGAGTTTTCGCTAAACTCCGAAAGTACCCCTACAAATCTTCCAATATTAGCCTCATCTAGTGCGGCATCCATCTCATCAAGAATACAGAAGGGCGAAGGCTTTACCATATATGTAGCAAAGAGAAGAGCCACCGCAGTAAGTGAACGCTCCCCTCCAGAAAGGAGTGATATATTCTCAAGAACCTTTCCTGGGGGCTGGGCAAAAATATCGATTCCAGACTCCAGTACATGCTCAGGATCCACAAGCTTAAGCTCTCCCCTTCCCCCTGCAAATAGTCGACGAAACATGGAATGAAAGTTTTTCTGAATCTGCTGATACTGACTAATAAACCGTTCCGATGCGGTCTGTCTCATCTCTTTGGTTACCGCTTCTAAGTCAGCACAAGCTTTCTCTAAGTCTTTAAGTTGCTCATCAAGAAACATATATCTCTCATGAACCTCTTTAAACTCTTCGGGTGCGGCAAAGTTAATCTGCCCAAGACTCTGAAGCTTACTCCGTTTCTTTTGAAGTTTTTCCTTAAGACCATCGGTTTTTATGGAGAATATGCGGGAGTCAAACTCCTTAAGGCTTCTTGAGTGGGTCTCCTCAAAACTTTCGTACAACCCCTCTAACTCATGTCCAATTGTTTCCAACTCATAGGTAAGTCTATCAACCTTTCCTTGACTTTTTACATACTGCTCCTGCTTAAGAGCAATTCTTGAGTGTTTTTGCTCTAACTTTTCATCTACCTGATTGAGGGATGCTCGAAGTTTTTCAAGCTGTCCTTGGAGCGTATGCTCCTCCTTGGTCATACTCTCCCACTCCTGGTCCATCTCTCCCATCTGCTCTCGGTTTTTCTGGAGCTGTTGAGTGAGGTGATCCCTCTCCTGATCCAAGGAGGTTCTCATACGGTGTGCTTCCTCTATCTGCTTAGTTACCTGAGAAAGGGCAAGATCTAATCGGTCTAACTCCCCCGCAAGCTCCGCTCCCTCTACACGTAAACGTTCTCGTTGCTGGGCAAGATCTTCAATACGTTCTCCACACTGAGCAATTGTCTGCCTAAGGGTCCGAATTTTTTCTCGGCTCTCCTCTTCATACTGACGAACCGTTCTTATCTCCTCTTGGAGTGTTGATTTTTTTGCAAAGATACCCTGGGGAGCTAGCAAGTCAACAAGGAAGCTCGGAAGACTCTGATAAAGATCAGCAACCTCTTTGGTTAATACTTCTAGGGAAGCTAGCCCCTCCTCTGAGATCTTTACTGCTTGTGTAAGAAGTTTATCGGTGCTTCCGGTACGTTGTATCTCTTGAATAGTTGAGACGCTGTCTGCAAGAAGAGCTTTAAGAGAGTCTATTCGTTGGGTAATACTGTTTCTACGCTCTTCAAGATTGGTATCCCCAACCTCTGACTCCCCAAGGCCACTATTAATAGCCTCAATAATTTGAGCCGTAAGTGCTTCCGAGGATTCTTGAAGCTGAATAAGCTTTTTTCCAAAATCCTCAAAAAGAAGCTCCTCTCTTTCTAGGGATTCCTGTGCTTGTGTACGGTCATCCTGTAGTCCATTGTATTGATTGTGCAGAGACTTTTGAGCCTCTAAATTCTTGGCAACAGACTTGGTAACATCCACTCTACGCTTTTCAAATTCTTGAGACTCTCCAGTAAGCTGTTGCTCCTGCTCTAGGAATCGGGTAAACCTTTCAGAGATCCCACCTAAGAGAGAGGAAAGCTCATCCTGCCGCTCTCGCAACATCTCTAGTTGAGAAAGTTTACTCTCCTTTACATGAGTTATTCCGTAAAGTCTCTTCTGAATATCAAGAAGCTCCTCTTCAATCTCCCGTTGCATACTCATTTCGGACTCTTGTTTATTCCGAATTTTTTCTAGGCTTAGTCGGTACTCCTCTACTCTTTCTGTCTCCTTCTCTAAATCCTTCCGCTTCGCCTTCCGCGTATCAAGATATCGCTTAACCCGTGTAAGTTGCAGATCAACCTCTAAGAGAAAAATTTCATCTCGGATAGTTCGATACACCTCTGCTCTCTCGGCCTGCACCTTAAGGGTGGAGTGCGACCGTTTCACCTCACGGAACATATCCTGAACTCGGTGCATATTCTCCTTGTTCTTATCAAGTTTCCGAGAAGCCTCTAACTCCCACTGTTTATACTTGGTGATACCTGCGGCCTCTTCAAAAATCTGCCTTCGCTCTTCTGGGCGTGATGAAAGAATTTTATCTATTTTCCCCTGTTCTAAAATGGAGTAAGAGCTTCTTCCTATACCGGTATCAAAAAGCAACTCCCGAATATCCTTAAGTCTACACTGACGATTATTGAGAAAATACTCATTATCTCCACTCCTGTGAATACGTCGCTTTATTGAAATCTCTGGAAACTCAAGAGGGATAGATCCATCCTCATTATCAAGTAAAAGAGTTACCTCCGCAAGGTTTAGAGGCTTTTTAGTATCGGTACCATTGAAAATCACATCCTCCATTTTAGAGGCTCTCATGTTTTTCGACGACTGCTCACCAAGAACCCATCGAATGGCATCAACTACATTACTTTTTCCACAACCGTTGGGTCCCAAAATAGCGGTAATACCACGATTACACACAATAGTAGTAGGGTTTGCAAATGACTTAAACCCAAAAATTTCTATACGTTTTAAATACACCTTATATCCTCCCCTCTTAAGGGACATTGTTGTACAAAAAGAGGGGTTTTATACCACCAAAGGTCTGCCTATTCTTTAAGAACCAAGCACTCTTTTCATCTTATCCCATTTATACCATAAAATAGGATACAACGCAAGAATAGAGAGAGGATGAGATAGAGAAAGAGTTTCTGTCTCCATGTCAGTGGTAAGAGATGTATCCTATTATGGAAATAGTCTATTCAACTAGTGATTTGCTCCTCAATCACTACTATATCCATCGGGGTAATAATCAGTATTGGTCATGGAGGAATCAAGAAACATATCACTCATAGAAGCTCTCTTCATAAGCTCCCAATCAGAAAGATCTTGATAAAAAGACTCAGCCCTCAAAAACATATTTGTAAAGTCCACCACCTGACTTACATTCCACTTTGCTATGCTCTGTATAGGTTCATCTATTCGGCTTAAAGGGTTTTTGAAACTTAACCCTTCAGGGGCCTCTGTGATATCACCATTATTAAAAGAAATGGCATCTGCAAACATAGCATTCATACTTTTAACCTGTCCAACATCCCAGTCACTTATATCTCTGTTAAAGGAAGTTGCCCCCTGAAACATAGAGCTCATATCACGAACCTTTGTAACAATCCAACCACCAATATTACGATTAAACAGGACAGCCCCCGCAAACATAGAGTTCATATCTTGAACTTGCCCAACATCCCAGTTGCTTATATTTCCGTTAAAGGAGGTAGCACCCTCAAACATAGAGCCCATATCTTGAACTTGCCCAACATCCCAGTTACTTATATCTCCGTCAAAGGAGGCTGCTCCCGCAAACATAGAGTTCATATCAAGAACCTGCCCAACATCCCAGTCACCTATATCTCCATTAAAAGAGGTGGCCCCCTCAAACATAGAGTCCATACGAAGAACCTGCCCAACATCCCAGTTACTTATATCTCCATCAAAGGAGGTTGCTCCCGCAAAAAGGTAGTTCATATTTTTTACGCCACTCACATCCCAATCACTTATGTCACCATTGAAAGATGAGGCTCCGTAAAACAGATAACTCATGTCCGTTCCAAAAATAGAGGCATCTAAGGCAGGCATATCCTGTAAATTAGAACATTCGTAAAAGGTATTGGAAGTTGCGGAAAAATCTGCATCACCCCACTGCTCTATCTTCACTAAAAGATCCTTGGAAACAGGATACTCTCTAAAAGACCAATCTCCTAAATCTAGATCACCAGTAATCACAACAGTGTACTCCCCTGCTCGCTCATACTTATGAGAGATTGCAATTTCTGGCTCACTGCCCTTATCAAAAAGAACCCCTAACTTACTTACCAATTGATACTGCTCTGGGAATAACTCAATAGAAGAACTCTCTACGGTATCACCCCAGTTAATGGCAATATCGTAAGACTTATTGCCTTCTAGGGGCAATCTAATTTCTGTATTCTCTGGAACACTCCAAATGGTTACAAATGCGGACGCATCATACACAGTGTCTGTTGATGGGGGTTCCTCAGGAGGAGGTTCTTCGTTACCAGTGTTACCTGAATCTGCTTTATCGGTTGGCTCACTGGGAGTTGTGCTATTTGTTCCATCACTAGAATCAACTACGCTTATCAAAAAATCCGTTGAGACCCCCAAGCCATCTAGTGAGGTTGCGGTTATTCTCAGAGATGTTATAGGCTCAAGACCAAGAATACCACAAAACTCTCCACGGGGACTCAACATTACAGCGGAAGAGCTACTACTAGTCCAAGCGATATCAGGGATTGCCATAGGCTGTGCGGATATAACCTCTACAGAAAGCTCAGACACAACACCCTGCTCTAATACCATAGGTCCCTTAATGATAAGGGCATAGTCCATATTATCAGGAGGATCAACAACTATAAATTGAGAACACGAGACAGTGAGTGTTATGAAAAAAATAAACATCATCACCAAAAACCTTCGCATAATCTCTCCTCCCCCTTAAGTATAGCAGAAAAAATTTTCACATGACAACCTAAGAAGTGACATTTATTAAATTTTATACAAATAATTCGTATATCGATATAGGCAAAATCAAAACTGTATACACACAAATATTGCCCTATTTCGTCCTATATGTTATAAGGAAACAGAAACACAAAGGAGTTATCGATGCATGTAATTTTTTTAGGTCCTCCAGGAGCAGGTAAAGGAACTATAGCAAAAGAGGTAGAACAGGCAATGAAGTTACCTCAAATATCTACGGGTGATCTGTTTCGAAGCCATATTGCAAACCAAACAGATTTAGGAAAGCAGGTTAAGGCTATCCTTGACTCTGGAGAGCTGGTTCCAGACTCTATTACCACAGAAATGGTACAACAAAGATTACAGGAATCGGATTGTACAAATGGAGTAATACTGGACGGATACCCACGAACAATTGAACAAGCAAAGGCTCTCAAGACATTTGCTCAGATTGATGTGGTGATCAACTTTGTTATTAGTAAAGAGTCCGTAGTAAAACGACTTTCTGGACGACGTATTGCAAAGCAATCGGGTAAAATCTACCATACCCTATACAACCCTCCCAAGCAGGATGGAATCTGTGATGTTTCTGGGGAGCCACTCATTCAAAGAGAGGATGACAAAGAGGATGCGATCCTCAATAGATTAGAGGTGTACGAAAAGCAAACAGCCCCCCTTATTGAATTCTATACAAAAGAGAGGTTAATCAAAAATATTGATGCAGAGGTATCTATTACCGAGGTTTCAGAAAAAACCTTAGAACTTTTAAAGGGGTAAACAAAGAGAGGGTCAACTAGAATTGCCCCTCCCCCTCTATTATAGGGAGATCCTCTTCTTCAAGGGGATCTTCTACTTTCATATAAAGAGATATAATAATATCAATCTGCTGAGTAAAGGGTTCCATCTCAGGCAGCCCTTTAAAATTTGTAACAGATTCCCAGTCATCAAACCCCAACTCCATGGATTTTGCAAGAAGGTCTAGACCAACCAAATAATCTTGGGTTACAAGGAAGGCATATTGGGACTTTCTAAAAGTTGGCTCCCCTGGAGAGGTAGTAACTTCCTCTAAACGGCTATAGGTATCATACACCTTTGTATGATTTTTTGTCTGTGCAGCTAAGCGAATAATGGACTCAAGGGATTCAGCACTTTCAGAGTAGGAAGCAGCTAATTCATACCAACGCAGAGCCTCTTCTAATCCAGTACTCTCAATTTGCTCCTCAATTTCACCCAACTTCATATAAACAGAGTTATCCGCCGCATCGGATTTATGCAAGAGAGCATAGGAATCTCTTGCTTTAGGATAATTCTCTTCCAATACATAGAGCTGAGCAACATTTGAAAGGGAGTCATAATCTTCAGGATCCTTTGCATAGAGTGACTCATACACCTGACGAGCAGGAAAAGTTTTACCGTTAATGTAATAAGTGTATGCTAACTGCTTTTGATAGGTCACGTTATCTGGATAATCCTCTGTAAGTTGTATGATTAAATCAAGGGCTTCCTCATAGGCTTTTAAATCCATATAGGTAATATAAAGATTCACCCGAGCAACATCCAAGGTAGGATCAATAAGAAGGGCTTCCCGATATGAAGCTACTGCATCAGGATAATTTCTGAGTTCACGGTAACTATTTCCTAGGTTGTAGAGCGTTGCTGCATACTCATTAGCAAACTGAGTATTACGAGCAGAAGCACATCCCGAAAGAAAAAGCCCCACTAGGAGCAATACACCCATCAACCTTTTCATAGATACCTCCCCAAGACGGTTCTCTCAATCTCACGAACTTGACTTCGATAGAGATCAACAATACCGGAACCGTAGTCCGCAATAAGCTGAATCATATTTCTAGGAGCTTCAGGAAGGTCAGATCCATTAAGTCTATCGCCAGCATCCCCTAGCCCAGGTAAAATATACGCCTTCTCATTTAGTACTGGATCCATCCATAGCGTATAAAGTTCAAGATTTTCCACAGCACGTACAACTCGAAGAGATCCCTTTAATGCAGAAATTACATTCAGGCAGGTAACCGATTTAGGACGAACCCCAGCTTGTAAAAGATATTGAATAATAGTAACAAGACTTCCTCCTGTTGCATTCATGGGGTCTGCAAAGATAAGATCCTTTCCCTGTAATTGATCAAGGTCAAAATAGGAGGCATCCAGATCCAGAATATAGTCCATATTCTTTTCTGTTTTTGTATCATCCCTTCTAATACGAAACAGGGCAAAGGGAGTTACATGGTCACTGGAGGAGTACTCTTCCATCTCTTTACTCATAATCATAGAAGGTAGCAAAGCACCTCGTAACATAACACACATAACACTGTTTTCCACAAAGCTATCCACATTGGGAACCTTGTGTACTGAGTAGTTCTGCACAGGGTAGTTCACAGGGGTTCTGGCTACTAGATAGTTTTTATCATGGCATCGTGGAGCAGTGACAGAGTGTGTAAAGAGAAGCTCGTATGCTCTCTGAATATAGTAAAGAAACTCATGATGACCAGTTGCGGGATCTCGCAATTTATGGATAAGTCGAGAAGCCTCTCCATGCATAGGACTGGGAGTATCAAAAGAGTACACATGCAGTGCAGACTCTTTATCAATGATCTCCTTCATAAGAGAACCCATATCATTGTAAAGAGAGATAAGAGAACTCCGTGCAGGGTCACTCCCCTTCTCTAGCTTAGGACTTAAAAGGAGAGCTTTCTGATAGAGATCCTCCATCTGTGTAATAAAACGATTATCCTCTTGTGTAAGATACCCATCTAAATCCGCAGCGGTTAACACAACCTGTCTTGCCATCTTTGTTCACCTCGTTTCTCTATCCTACCAAGAAAAACACCAATCTGCAAGATAGAAAAAGCACCAAATACGGGGAACAGGTAGTATTGAAGAAAAAAGAGATAAAAAAAGCTACCCAATAATGGGTAGCTTTCATAGTTAATATACTTAATCTCTATTTTTCGGGTGCAAGAAAAACACTTACATTGTCCCGATCGAGCTGCATCCAATCACCAGTAATAGCATCAACGATTATTGGAATACCTCCTCCGAGGATATCAAGGATAAGCCATTTAATTCCCATAGAGCTATTAATTAACTCTGTTTGAATAACATATCCATCTTTCTTAAACTGAACAGTGTAGTTCTCGTCCTGTGGAAGGTCTAGACTCAATGGAGTCTGTCCCATAAGAACACCATTTACATATACATCTGCCACTGGAGGATCAGACTCAAATGCAACAGTTTTTGTGTTTTTTGCAAACAAAGTTGCACAACTACTTAGGGTTACTACCATAAATAATAGACCCAATCCCATGAATACCTTTTTCTTCATACCATCGCTCCTTTTATGAGAAAACTCATTTATAAAATAAATCTTTTTTCAATATATGCTAAATTCATAAAGGGAACAAGAGTAATTTCCCGTTTAGGGCATAAAAAAGCTACCCATGAGGGTAGCTTTCATCTCCTAGGAGAATTGAACTCCTGTTGCCAGGATGAAAACCTGGAGTCCTAACCACTAGACGAAGGAGACACAGAACCTCTTATTGAGGCTACACATGTTTATAACGATATAGGAGGTTTTAGTCAAGAGGTATCATCAGAAGTAAAGAAATACCTAACAACCATATCCATTATCACTAGAAATTAAAATCGATATCCCACACCAATAAGTCCCAAACAGTATGGAGACACAATCTGTTCTGGCTCAGAAAGAAAAGGAGGAGTCACCAATATTCCAAGGTGGGTTCTAGCAAAGAGGGTAATCATACTCGTATCAACAGGAAAATCAAAACCTAGCTGAAATGTAGCAAATATAGGGAAACTCAATATATCTTCACTTCCAAAGTACATACCAGCCATAAGTCCTGCTCTTGTATGAAAAAGATTTACCCTACTGTCGCTACCTTCAAGATACTCTACAGTTCCTTGCCCCTCTATTTTTTTAGGTTTTGAAATAGGAGTTCTTGATATCTCGAACTCTCCACCAAAATTAACAAAACCTCCAAGATCCTTGCTACTTGGTTCATAAGATCCTCCCATCTCTGAGATAAAAAAGAATCTCTCTGAAGTTGCCACATCTATAAACAAAGAGAGGTTTGCTCCTGTTGTACCATAGCCACCGGCAGCAAAAAGTCCAACATTGGAATCACGCCAATTATATGTATAGGGTCGAACTGTAACTACATAAGTCTTTGCACTTAAGGGAATCAGTAACCCCATAAAAAGAACCACTAATAAAATAACTTTCTTCATAACCTTTACAGACTCCTTTTTTCAATACAGTTGAGATAAACTCTCCATCATTCAATAATTTAAGAGAAGCCCCATCCCTATTTTACATTAAATCATATGTTTAGCAGAAAGAAAAGCGGTTTTAGTTCTTCCATAGATTTTATTCCAACAGAATTTATTTCGCTATGATATCATTACAGTATCCTGACTATTTAGAATTCTCTATCAAAAATCTTAGTGTATTCATATTAGCCTCAGAGTTGTTTTTATGGCGTAACCGTGATACAATCCCTTTGTCACACAGGGGGTTTTATGAAGCAGGTACAATTACTTATAATAACACTAACTACTATATTGCTCCTCTCGGGATGTGCTAGTAGTGTTATCAGTGAAGATAGGTTGTATACATTTACAAACCAATCCAGTTATACAGTAAAAGTTAAAACTCGTGACAAAAACTTTGACTCAATTCTTATTACTCTACAACCACAGGAGTTCTACTTAAACTCATTTAAATACCCTATTCGAAGCTATGATACTATACCATACAGTGTCTACGACCAGAATGAGAATGTCGGAGTAGTTCGTGACCATAGCACAAGAACTATTACTTTCATCGATGTTGAAAAGCCATTAGTTGATAAGTATGAATATATTTTTAAAAATAGCTCAAGTCATACCTTATCAGTCAATACTTATAATGAAGACCCTACTATTATACCTCCTAATACCTCAGCAATCATTCGAAAAAAATTCTCCATCACTTCTGCTAGCCAAAAACTTTATTTCAGCTTTAAAACGGAGAATGATAAAGTAATCCATGAGGCAAATAATGATAGCGATGAAGTTATATTCGAAAGAGACCATGATACAAGAACTATTACCTTTTTTGATACGAAAGATTCTCTATCCTATAAATATAATTATATGTTTAGAAATGACTCAGATTACGAAGTAACTGTTGATAGTACAGATGGGGATATTACTTCCCTACTCCCCGGTGAATCCGCTTTGATTAAACAAAAATACCCAGTCACCAAGTACAGTAACCCTTTCTCATACAGCTCCGAGAGTGGCAGAGTTGGGTTAATGAAAGATATTGATGCTAAGACTATGATTTTTATTAATTCTGACAAACCTCCATTTGTCGAAGAGGCTCTGTCAGATAAGTACTCTTACGTATTTAGAAACAACTCCAATTATACGGTGACCGTAGACAGTGGCGAAGGGAATATAACCTCTCTTCTCCCTGGTGAATCTGCCCTTATTAAACAGAACCACACAATTGGTAATGGGTCGACTACTTTCTATTTTTCATACAGCTTTAAAAGTGGTAAAGTAGGACTCATAAAAGATATTGATGCTAAAACTATGATTTTCATTAATGCCTATAACCCAACGATTGATGTTGAAGATCTAGCCAGTAATCAGGTTCTTTTCAAAAATAAATCAGACTACCCGCTAACAATACATATAGCAGGAGATGACAACAGCATACCTCTAAACTCAGGAGATTCTTTCTTATTCGATATACCATCAAGATATACATTCGGCTCCTTAGATTATATATTTAAAGAGGTAAAAGGTAGAGTAGGTTCTCTAAAGGATAGTAAAAATAAAACGATATCTTTCATTAATTCTGACAAACCTCCATTTGTGGAAGAGGCTCTGTTAGATAAGTACTCTTATGTATTTAGCAATGACTCAAGCTATGTGATAAAAATCGACAGTGGGAATGGAAATATTACCTCCCTACTCCCCGGTGACTCCGCTTTGATTAAACAGAAATATACAATTGATAAATGGACTTCACTCCTCCCTTTTTCATACACAGAGTACGATGGCAAGGTGGTACAAAACCAAGATCTTGACATGAAAATTTTCACCTTCTCAGATAACCCAAGATCGACTCCTTCTGCTATATTTGTAAATAATACAGACTATACTTTAAAGGTTAGCTTGAAAAGTGTAAAGAAAACCATAGAAGTTCCTAAGGGAGAAACATACGAGGTCTATTACACATCTCCCTTATATAATGGAATAAATTATTACCCTACATCTTTTGGAAGTCATGCATTCAAGTCATCAGTATCGGGAAATACGGTTACCTTTAATCAGTGGATACCAGAGGTAGAGTATAGAATAACAGGAACAGCAAAGAGCGTAGATGTTACCTTAAGTAATGAGAATGGAGAGACCTCTCAATACAGAAATATAACACTACCCTACTCATTTGCATATAGTAACTTCCATGACAAAAAACTCCATGTTTCTGCTCAGAATAGAGGAGATTATGGCAGCGTCGTCGTAGCCATTTATATAGATGGAATATTTTATAAAATAGTATCATCCTCCGGAGCCTTTACAACATCCTCTGTAAGTGGATGGAAGTAACCATATAATTACTTACAATAAAGAGGGGTAGCTTCTCTGAGTTACCCCTCTTGTTGTTTATCGTATTCCCCGTTTCTTTATACCCTGTCTACTCATAAGAGGGTTGTCAAACTGTCCTTTCTTATAGGCATCTAACCACGCCTTACCCACAAAGACTTTTAACTTGGTCATATCCCCATCCTGCACCTCTTCGGTCTCCACTGAATCATTGGCATAGATCTCTACTTTTACATGAGATCCTCCTACCCCCCCCCACAGGTCTCTCCTATGGCGATATTTCCTTGCCTTACGTCCTCAGCAAAGGGTCTGGGAAGTATCATCTCTCCTTGGTGGATTGTAGCTTGCATATCCTGAGGTATTTCTAATGCACCGAGAGCAAATGCGGGAGGCTCTGGTTTATTGGCATATAAAGTTGCTAATTGCAACGCTCCTATTGCTATCTACTTCTTCGGTTGCCACTCTCTTTTATACACCATAGAAGAGTTATAAAACATGTTATCCATACGAATAACATTTCTTATATCCCAGTTCCCTATATCCTAATTAAAGCTATCAGCCTCATCAAACATATGACCCATAGTAGTAACATTACCTACATCCCAATCTATACTGTGAGAAAACTATGTCCTACTCCTTTTTACGTGAATAACTCCATCATCTTCCAGCTCTGAAATAGCCTGTTTACTTCCAAGGTAGTTGGCTTATCTGAACTAGATGAGGGAAACCCAACGGCAAGACCACCTTCGTTGGTAGCACTCCAACCTCCTTTGCATGATGGTGTATGTTAGGACAAAAAGAGAGGCTGCTACTTGCATCTTTTTCAGATGTTTGCAACAGCCTCTCTCTATAAAGTACGCCAAAAACCTATCTGGGAAACATAAGTTTCGTAGAAAACTCAGGATCACTGGTAAGATGAATCCCTATTTTTCGCACCCCAGACTCATCTCCTGGGGATGGAATATGAGTAACATGACTATCACACCCTCTCAGGTTGGGAAGTTGTTTAAGAGCAAGTGATGCATTCTCATTTGTTGCAGCCGCAATTGCCAGTGCCGTAAGGGTTTCATCCAAATCTAAACTCCACCGTCGCTCTTTCAGCACCTCTTTCTTAAGGTGGACCATTGGTTCAATAACATCCTTAGGAAGAAGATCTACGGATTTTGGGATATTTGCTAAATACTTCAGAGCATGAAGCATAAGTCCTGATACCGCATGTAGGGTGTTTGTATTTCTTGCGGTGATAATAGTACCATCCTTTAATTCTATGGCAGCACTATTTCGTACCTGTATAGGTCCCCTATCCTTCTTAAGTTTCTTCTGAGCAGCAGCAATAACAGGTCTCTCGTCAGAGAGAATAGAAAACTCCTTCATAAGAAGGTCTACCCTCTCCACCGACTCTTTTGTTCCCATACCAAGACGGTACTCACAGGCTGCACGGTAATATCTTCGGATTATTTCTCGTCGTGCAGCTTGCTCTACAATCTTTTCATCGATAATTCCAAAGCCACACCGGTTTACTCCCATATCGGTGGGAGATTTATAGAGAGAGACATCTCCTGTAATACGTTCAAGAATACGTTTAAGCACAGGAAAAGCCTCAAGGTCTCGGTTATAGTTCACAGCCATCTCATCGTACGCATCAATATGAAAGTGATCTAACTGGTTTACATCGGCAAGATCCGCTGTTGCAGCCTCATAGGCCACATTAACCGGGTGCTTTAAGGGGAGATTCCATATAGGAAAGGTTTCAAACTTTGCATACCCTGCAGCAACCCCTCGCTTATTATCATGGTAGAGCTGTGAAAGACAGGTAGCCAACTTACCACTTCCAGGCCCTGGTGCAGTAACTACAACAATAGGTTTTGTTGTTTCAATATAACTATTGGCTCCGTACCCCTTATCACTTACAATAAGATCAACATCCGTAGGGTACCCTTTGGTGTACCCGTGTGTATACACCTTAATACCACGCCGTTTAAGCTTGTTTTTAAACATTACCGCCGCAGGCTGTTGCTCAAAACGGGTAATTACCACACCACAGATAGGAAGACCCCACTCACCAAAGTCATCAATCATTTTAAGAAGATCACTATCGTAGGCTAACCCAAAGTCACTTCGGATTTTCTTACGCTCAATATCACCTGCATAAATACAAATAATAACCTCCAAATCCTCTTTGAAAGATTGGAATACTCGCATCTTCACGTTTGGATCGAACCCAGGAAGAACTCGGGTTGCATGATAATCGTATAACAGCTTCCCACCACACTCTAAATAGAGCTTGTTTCCAAACTTTTCGGTTCGTTCTCGAATAGCTTCTGTCTGTTCCTTAAGGTATTTTTCGTTATCAAATCCAATCTGTTTCATACTCCTATTGTACATATAGAAAAGGTGATGTCAATTAAGAATATAAAGGTTTAGAGAATCAACAAAGAAAAAAAGGGATTCCTAAAAGTTTTACCCCTAGGAACCCCCTAAAATTATACGTAACAAGCCTCCCCTTTTTACAACTTCTCTGCTCCTGCAAGAAGCTCTTCCGCAAGGATGAGATAGTGTTCCGATAAAGCCTTAAAATCAACCATTAAATCTTTGCTCAATCCAATAAGTTCTTTATACATAGCAACGTTACACCATTGGAGAGTTTGAAACATTCTCCATAAATACACTCGTTTTTTCTTATTGCTACTTGGATTCTTATAGTAAGCGTTGAGTAAATCAATAGACTGATCAATATTATTATCACAAAAGCAGGCAATATCGTATGCTACATAGTTATTCCCACCAAACTCCCAGTCAGTTAAATATATTTTATCATCGGATCCCACAATAAAGTTAGATGGTTGTGCATCATTATGACACGCCACAAGAGTATCTTCTTCAAGAAAACTTACATATGAAAGGAAGGCTTCTTTAAGTTCATAATACCTTTTTGGTTGCTCAAAACCTAACTCTTTACAGTACTTTTCATAGGTGGCTAACCTATCGGTGGGTGCATAATCATTCTTAAAGAGAGGCATAGTATGAACCTGCTTAAGAGTACTTACTAACCGTGGGTAGTAGTTTGTATAATCCATACCGAATAGAGTTTCTCCCTCTATGTACTGAGAGATCTTTACTCCCGTATCTAGGTTAAGATAAACAGTATCATTATTAATTCCCAACTTCTGGACCACATCAAGATTTCTCTCCTCATAGGTACGGTTTACAAAGAGATTACCATTTTTTCCCGGAATTCGTAGGGTATACTTCTCCTCTTCAACCTCAATAACATAGGTGTAGTTACTACGACCACCAAGTAGCCGATGATGAATGGTAACCTTATCGGTTCCAAAGGCCTCTTTTACAATTTTCTTTATGTGATCTTCCATAGCAAAAGCTCCTTAGTTAATATAACATTATATTACTATACACCATATTAGGAAAAACACCAGAAAATTATAGCATAATTTTACCTCTAAGAAGGAGATACTTAAAAAAAAGGAGTACTCCAAAAGAGTACTCCTATGAATTGAGCTGTGCTGGGTTCGAACCAGCGACCCACGCCTTAAAAGGGCGTTGCTCTACCGGCTGAGCTAACAGCCCAAAACTGGATAAGACTATATCATTCATCCGTTATTATGTCAAGGACTCCGCAATATTTTCTAAATATAAAAATTTTGTCCTCTTTCCTCTATGAAAAAGGACAAATAACAGGTAATATCTCTACACACAATTTTTAGGTAATCACAAAAGAGGAGTTGGGATATGAGTAAGTACCCTTTTGGAGACATTGAAAAGAAATGGCAAAACTACTGGGAAGAGAATAAAACCTTTAAGGTAACCGAAGATCCTTCGGTTCCTCAAGATAAGCGGGTATACTTGTTGGATATGTTCCCCTACCCCTCTGGTGCAGGTCTTCATGTGGGACACCCTGAAGGGTATACCGCCACAGATATATACGGACGATACCTTCTTATGAACGGATATAACGTTCTTCACCCTATGGGGTTTGACTCCTTTGGACTTCCTGCTGAAAACTATGCAATTAAAACTGGTACCCACCCAAAGGTTACTACAGAAGCGAATATTGCTCACTTTATCAAACAGATCAAATCCATTGGATTTGCATACGACTGGGATCGTATGGTACAAACTCACACCCCCGAGTACTACCGATGGACCCAGTGGATCTTTCTTCAACTCTACAAAGAGGGTCTTGCCTACGAAAAAGAGGCTCCTATTAACTGGTGTCCCGACTGTAAAACAGGTCTTGCTAATGAAGAGGTAAAAGAGGGTCGATGTGAACGTTGTGATACCGAGGTAACCCGTAAAAACTTGAAACAGTGGATGCTCAGAATTACTGAGTACAGCGAGGAGCTTCTTGAGGGATTAAATCGGATTGACTGGTCAGACTCTCTTAAGGCGATGCAAACAAACTGGATAGGACGAAGCGAAGGTGCCAATGTTCGGTTCGCTGTTGAAAATCACCCCGAAGAGAGTATTGAGGTGTATACCACAAGGCCAGACACCCTTTTTGGAGCAACCTATATGGTACTTGCCCCAGAACATGACCTTGTAGAAAAAATTACTACCAGCGACCAAATATCAGCGGTACGAGAGTACCAAGATATGGCGGCAAAAAAATCAGACCTAGAGCGAACAGAACTCAACAAAGATAAGTCTGGAGTATTTACTGGAGCCTATGCGATTAACCCTGTAAATGGGAAAAAAGTTCCTATTTGGGTTGCAGATTATGTACTTATATCCTATGGAACCGGTGCTATTATGGCGGTGCCTGCTCACGATGACAGAGACTGGGAGTTTGCTAAAACATTCAACCTCCCCATTATTGAGGTTCTTCAAGGGGGAAATGTTGAAGAGGCGGCGTTCACCGAAGATGGGCCCCATGTAAACTCTGACTTCCTGAATGGTCTTGGAAAAGAAGAGGCTATATCCACCATGATTTCATGGTTAGAGAATAAGGGTGTGGGAGAAAAGCAGGTAAACTACAAGCTTAGAGATTGGCTATTTTGTAGACAACGATACTGGGGAGAGCCCATTCCATTGGTACACTGCCCTCACTGTGGCATTGTTCCAGTACCAGAAGAACAGCTTCCACTTACCCTACCAGAGGTAGAGAGTTACGCTCCAACAGGAACAGGAGAGTCTCCACTTGCTGGTATTGATGAGTGGGTAAACACCACCTGCCCCACCTGTGGAGCATCCGCAAAGAGAGAGACCAACACCATGCCCCAGTGGGCAGGATCTTGTTGGTACTACCTACGATACTTAGACCCCCACAATACCGAGGTGTTTGCAGACAAGGAAAAAGTTGATTACTGGATGCCAGTAGATCTCTACGTAGGTGGTGTAGAGCATGCGGTACTTCACCTACTCTACGCTCGATTCTGGCATAAGGTACTGTACAAACTGGGTCTTGTTTCTCAGGATGAGCCTTTTTCTCGCCTCGTAAACCAAGGGCTTATTACATCTTTTGCCTACCAAAGAAAGAACAAATCTCTTGTTCCTGTAGATATGGTTGAAGAGAAAGAGTCCGGGGTGTATATAGAGACAGCTACGGGAGAAGAACTTACCCAGGTTGTTACAAAAATGTCTAAAAGTTTAAAGAACGTTATTAACCCAGACGATATTATTCGTGATTTCGGAGCAGATTCACTGAGACTCTATGAGATGTTTATGGGTCCACTTCAGGTATCTAAACCTTGGACAACCAGAGGAATTCAAGGGGTACATAGATTTTTAGACCGTGTGTGGAGAGCTTCTGAGTTCCCCGCAGCAACAGGACCTGCTCCAGACGCTGTGGTAAGATCGCTCCACAAAACAATAAAGAAGGTAAGTGAAAACACACAAAATCTTGAGCTTAATACTGCAATATCCCAAATGATGATACACATAAATGAGCTATTTCAAGAGAAAAAATTCTATAAAAATGAGTGGAAGGATTTTGTACTTCTTCTCTCTCCATACGCCCCTCACCTTGCAGAGGAACTTTGGGAAAAACTTGGGAATACAACATCTCTTGCCCATGAAACATGGCCAACCTACAAAGAAGAGCTTACGAAAGACCAATCTATTACCGTAGTGTTTCAGGTGAACGGAAAGGTAAAATCATCTGCCGAGGTTTCTCCAGAGAGTACAAAAGAGGAGCTTGAGGCACTAGCACTTCAAGATGAAAAAATGGTAAAATTGATAGAAGGGAAAACAATCCGAAAGGTAATTGTAGTTCCCGGTAAAATTGTAAACGTGGTGGTATAACATGAGTAAAATTAAAGTAGAAAAGAAACAGTCAAAAATCACAGGTTACATTCTGGGAGTTATTATTACAATCTTTGGGGTTGTATCTTTTATTCAACCAGGATTCTTTGTAATATTTCTTACCCTATTTTTTGGAGTAAGTATGATTATCTCAGGAATCAGCCAAATGGTGTCACCCCTTAAGGGAATTGTAAGATTTATGGGAATCATATCTCTTATAATAGGAATTATAGCGGTATCTACTCCCCTGATATTTGGAGAGAAACTTTGGTCTATACTTCTTCTTATTTTTGGTATTGAACGACTCCTCCATGCAGCAATCACTATCTGGATGGGGTTCAAATTACGCTTTAAAATGCCTAAGGGAAGATTTTTTATGGACGTGGCTCTCTCTATACTTGTGGGAGTTCTTCTTATAACAAGTCCTCAGATTTTAGGAGAAACCCTTATTCGAGTGATAGCTGTTATTATCACTATTGTAGGAGTTACTACAATTCTTGGGAGTCACCGATCTGACAAATCAAAAAAAGTAAGCTCTCATACATAAATGGGTTATTATGTAGCGGTTATCGAAATAGCACTCACCTACTTTCCCGTGGTGAGTGTTATGTTTATTGTACCCTATTTAGCAGTACAGTACAGAAGATACGGACAGATTCACAGTAGCCATATGGTGATTAACCTACTGGCAATATACTACCTCTTAACCGTCTTTTGCTTGGTAAACCTTCCCTTCCCCAATACCCTAGACTACATAGTACAGCAACCCCAACTTAAAGCCTTTGATTGGTGGTCTGATTTCCAGATTACCCAAAGGGCTATTGGGAGCTGGTCATTCCTAGCAATTATTTCAAATTCTGTTATCTACCAGCAGTTTTTTAACATTATTATGTTTATCCCTTTAGGAGTTTATTTACGATATTACAAGCGACAACAACTGCTAATTGTTACCCTTGAAGCATTCCTCTTCTCTCTTATCCTTGAGGTAATTCAGCTATCAGGATTCTTCTTTCTCTTTCCCGGTGCCTATAGAATATTTGATGTAGATGACCTTATCACAAACACCCTAGGTGGAGTTGTTGGGTTCTTTTTAGGAGCTATTCCTGAAAAATACTATCCCCTTGGCAAGCGGTACTCACCAGGAGTAGTTGGAGATGTTTCAATGTTTCCTAAAGCCCTATCAACTCTTATTGACCTAGGGATACTTTGGGGAGCTAACTCACTCCTATTCTTGCTGCTTGGAACATCTCAATTTATCGCATTCATTACGGCATGGGGATATTTTGTAGGAGTACCCATGATCACAAAAGGAGAGACCCTAGGACGCTGGTGTCTCCAGATAAAATTACTCCCTAGCTTTGGAAGAAAAAAAGAGCTCCTTCTCAAAGATGTTATCATCAAACATATTCCTGTGCTTCTTTTGGTACAGGGGTACTACTTTTTTACCATAACTGGGCCAACCCTAGAAAAAACTATATACTCTGGGTTACTTACCCTTGGAGTTGGCTCTGTTATTGTGTACATCACCGCAAGTATGATGAAACGGGAGCAGGTGCTTTTTGACCGCTGGTCCGGACTTAGGGTCTGCCCAAAGAACAGACAGAAACCCCTTTCATCCTAACATTAACAAGAGGAGCTTCTCAGTCTCTCTCCTATTCGGTTTGCCTCAAAGAGAATACGCTCTTCATCTATAGTAGTAAGTTCTTTACCTTCCATAAGAATCTTTCCCCCTACCATAACCGTATCTACATCGGATCCCTGAATATTATAAGCAATCGTAGCAACTGGATCATGAAGTGGCGTTGCATGGGGAGCGGTACCATCAATCAATACAATATCGGCACACTTTCCTACTTCAAGAGACCCTACAAGGTCTCCAAAGCCTAATGCCTGTGCACCATTTCTTGTTGCCATAGTTACAACTTGTTCTGCCTTAACCATAAGAGGATCCTGATGAAACCCCTTATGAATAAGTCCTGCAAGATGCATCTCTTCAATCATATTAAGGTTGTTATTACTCGCAGCACCATCGGTACCAATTCCAACAGATAAACCTGCATCAAGAAGTGAAGGTATAGGAGCAATTCCACTTCCTAGCTTTAGGTTGCTTGATGGGCAGTGAGCTACCCCTACTCCCTTCTCCTGAAAAATAGCAATATCCCTATCATTCACATGAACACAGTGAGCAGCTAAGGAGGGAACATCAAACACACCCCACTGAGCAAGCATCTCGACAGGAGTAGGTCCTCCATATTGAGCTTGGGTTGATTCAACTTCATGCTGGGTTTCTGAAACGTGAATATGAATTCCCGTACCAATACTCTTAGCCATTGTTGCAATGTCACAAATCTTCTCTTCAGGGGTAGTATAAATTGCATGAATTATTGCGTAACCCTTAAGAAATTCTGGATTCTGCCTATTAAAGGCTTGGAGCTTATCTCCATAGGCACTCACACTATCACTAGCAGAAAATGGACCAGCAAGATTTGCACGCAGTCCAGACTCCTGTACAACCCGCGCCATAGTCTCCATTCCAAGGTACATATCGGCAAAACAGGTAATACCACTCCGTATCTGCTCTACCATACCAAGCATACCACCCCAGTACAAATCAGACTCAGTAAGAGTCTCCTCTACGGGCAGTATCTTTTTAAAAAGCCAGTCTTGAAGAGAAAGATCACTTCCCCATCCTCGAAGCAGAGTCATAGGCGTATGGGTATGGGCGTTTACAAGACCAGGAAGAGCAATCTTACCCCTTCCCAAAATAGTTTTATCAGGCTGAAAAGCCTTAGACTTAGGTCCCTTTCCATCCTCTATAAACAGTATTTTTCCCTGATCAATTCCAATATACCCATGATCCAATACACGTTGATTCTTATCTACCGTAATAGTAACAACATCCTCAATAAGATATTTCACATCTACTCCTTTGCTAACTCTAAAATACTTAGAACATCATCTTTTCCAATCTTGGTAAAATTACCAAGAGAACCTGCCCATACAGCCTTTTCTGCCATCTCCTCAAAACGATCCGTAGGGATCTTTGCTTGAGCAAAGGTAGTAGGAAGACCAAGGGCTATAAAAAAGTTTTCTACCGCCTCAATTCCCTTATCTGCTATAGCTGTGACATCTGCACCTGAAGGAACCCCAAATACCCGTGTTGCTAGCTGAACATACCGATGTACATCAACATCTCGAGTATATTTCATCCAAGCAGGAAACACTATTGCAAGCCCTACCCCATGGGTCACATTGTAAAGAGCACTCATTTCATGTTCAATACGATGAGATGTCCAATCAGTAACTCTTCCTGCATCGAGAATTCCATTATGAGCAATAGTGGCAACCCACATAATTTCCGCACAGAGATCATAATTGGTAGGATCCTTCATCAACTTAGGAGCTACCGTAACAAGAGCCTGCATAGCACCTTCTAAAAGCCTGTCACTCAACTCAGCCATAGGAGTTGGAGTAAAATAACGTTCAAATAGGTGTGCAAGCATATCCGCAATTCCCGCAGCCATAAGGTGAGGAGGAATTGAGTAACACACTTCGGGATTCACGAGAGAGAATTGAGGAACCACATAGGGCGATGCCATAGCACGCTTAAGCATTCCTTCATCCCGAGAAATAACCGTGGAGTTGGACATTTCTGACCCCGCACCTGGAATAGTAAGCACAACACCCAGAGGGAGAGCCCCTTGAGGAGATGCCTTGCCATCATAAAAATCCCAAACATCACCATCGTAGCACACCCCTACAGCAATAGCCTTAGCAGAGTCTATAACACTCCCGCCACCTAGGGCAATAATTAGATCAATGCTCTCTTTTCTACAAAGAGCAATACCCTCTTGAACTAGGGAGAGTCGTGGGTTTGGAACTACCCCACCTAAGGTAATATAAGGAATATTTGCAGCAGCTAGAGAGCCCTCTACCCTCTGTAATAAACCACTTCGTTCAGCGTAGGAACCCCCGTAATGAAGAAGAACCTTTTTACCATAGCCCGAGGCGTGTTCTCCCACCTTATCTATCGTATCATTTCCAAAAATAATCTTTGTGGCACTCTGAAATACAAAATTTTCCATGGAACCTCCTAAAAGGGGTTGCCCCTACTAATAATATTCCTTCAGCATACCACCACGGGGAGGGAAAATCAACTGGAGATGGAAGGGGATGAGCCATCCCTCCTAGTTGCTTTTTTATGGTCCTCTTGGTACACTGTTTATATGTCTATGCAAAAAGTTGCTGATCACTTGGGTATCAGTAAAATGACAGTGTCAAACTACCTGAAAAATTCTAGCACAAATAAAGTAAGTGAAGAACTTAAACAAAAAATAGATCAGGCTATCATAGATCTAAATTATACCCCTCCAATTACCACACGGTTCAGAAAAAACCAAGAGAAAACAGGACTTATAGCAATACTTATTCCAATTGATCACCCTTTTTTCCGATATAGAATTATAAACGAGATGGTAAGTGGACTCCAGCTCACGCTTTCTAGCTATGGATATAGTCTAACCCTTCTCTCTGTTAAAATGCATGACAGCCATCCTGTTATTGATCGTGATGTGATATTACACTGTAAGAGCTTTGATGGAGTAATACTCTTTGGCACACGATACACAAACTATAAAAGGATGAAAAAAAATATCAATCAGCTTACTATATATAAGATCCCTACCCTTGTCCTAAATATGCCATATTTAGGAATGAACATAAATCAAGTAGTATTAGAAAATAATGCCTTTGATCAGGCAGTACAAACTTTTATTTCGAAAGGGCATAAGCATATTATACTTTTTGCAGGAACTCCTAACTCAATCGCAACAGAACTACTCACCAAACGCTTTAAACAATTACATATTGATAGTGGGCTTCCTTTCTCGTCACATCAAATTATCTACACTGATTATGAAAGAGAACGATCCTACATAGAGGCCGTAAAACTTATCCAATCAAAAGTTAATTTCTCCGCAATTTTCACTTTATCATCTCAACCTGCACTCGGTGTTTATCAAGCCCTCCAAGAGCATAGCATAAAAATACCTCAAGAGGTTTCAATATGTAGTTATGAGGAAAACTCCTTTACTGAATTTCTAACACCTCCACTCACTACAGTCCAGCAACCAGCTTTTGAAGCAGGGCAGCAGGGAGCGGAGCTTTTACGAGACTCAATAGAAAATCACCAATCCAAACCAAAAACAATATACCTCAAAGAACATATCATATCCCGACAATCAATTACTCAAGCAAATTACTAAAAACACTGAACATCGTAAACTATAACAGGCTGATTATCCGGAGTCCTAGGAAACTCTATTTTTAAAGATTTTGTAGAAACCTTTTCAGACAATACAACTTTCTTTCTTGCTTGATAATTGCCATATTCTTGATACAAGACTTCATGTGTTATGTTATCATATATAATAAAATCCCGAACACAACATGGGGTCACATTCCAAGGATGCTCTACTTGGATAGCCTCTAAAGAATAGTCAAAAGATCCATCAAAAAATAATAAAACCACCTTAATTTCCTGAGTTTTATCCCACGTTAAAGCAATGAAGGATTCTTCTTGGCCTGGGTCAGGACTCCAACAATTTGTCTGAATATAAGGTCGATGAAATCCATTTTTTAAATACTTTGAGGAAAAGAAAGGATTACCCCCTCCAAAAGTACACGCTAAATTTTGTTGATTCTCTGGGGCGTAAGGGGTCCATAAAGGAAAACTATCCACACCTGAGCCCTGAGGTGATTGTTGATATGCAGACTTAGCCACCTTAGGGTTAAATTTTTGATATACTGTCATAACACCTGGTATTAGATCTAAACTTCTTCTAATAGATACAAACTCAGTGGATGGAATAACTAAAAAATAGTATGCCGATTCTTCAACCTCAATAGCTTTAAAGCATTCATAAGTATGCTCACCTTTTGAGAGGACAACCTCCTCAGTACTAATAATCTTCTCGGGGAGATAGTTTTCAGACTTATACGATTTCATAAGAGAGAGAGATAAAGAGCTACTCTTCTCTGCAAATATCTGCAAACTACAACTTATATTTGCTCCTGCGACTAGAGGAAATAGCAGTGCAACACTGTAATTTAAAGGGTATAAATCTCCGTTTGGAGCAAACCCATTGAATATCTTTTCACTACTAACCTCAAGCTTTGCGGAGCAAGCCTTATCGACTGCAGGATCAAAGGAAGGAACCGCAGGGATATATTGCCCATCTCTCAAAAGATACTGTTGCAATTTCCTTTGGAACTCAGAATTTTCTACCAAAGCTCTAGGAGGAACTCCATTTCTCAAACAAAGCACACTGGCGGCACCTACAGCTTGAGCATTATGGGCAGCAGTCATCATAACTCGAGTACTTCCATAAGCCACAGGAGAAACCGATATTAAGCGACCTGCAAAAAAAAGATTCTGAACATTACTACTATACATAGTCCTAAAAGGAATTTGATATATGCCTTTCACATGCCATTGATAACAGGGATCATGAGCACTAAATACTCCACTTGATGGGTGGTGATCTATTGCCCATCCTCCATAAGAAATCACATCGGGAAATTCCTTTTGAGAAACTATATCCTGTTGATTAAGAATATAGTCACCCTTAAAACGACGACTTTCCCTCTTTCCAGAAATAAGACCTACCCATTCTAAAGTATAGTACTCGGAGCCAGAAAACTCACCAGAATTTTTAATATAGTCCCAAATTCCATAAACCACACTCCAAAGCTTTTTTGTAATTTCTTGATTATCACGGATAGTATCTAAATCACCACCCCACTCTATCCACCAGTAGTCACAACCAGAAGCCTCAAGGCTAACTCTTTCCATTCTTGTAATGCTTGATATATCTTGCAGTGCAAATGATGGGGCTTTATACTGAATAGGATTATTAGTTTTTTTTGTATAAAAAAATATACTTGATCCTAATTTTTCACCAAAAGAATCTGGGTACTTTAAAAGATCTTGAGGATAGCTTTTATCACTAGGATACAATAACTCAGCCCCAGATAAATAGCTTAATATACCATCTCCCGAAGCATCACAAAAGAAAGATCCCGTAATGATATAAGTTGTTTCATTTCTACTGTTAAATGCAACAACATTTTCTATCAATTCATTATTTTTCATGCTAACCTGATGAACAGCAGTATTTAACAGTAGCTCAACATTCTCCTCTTGTTCTACTAAATCAAATAAGACCATATCAAAGAAAACGGGACTTCCCTCTCTATTTCTATAAAGATTTTCCAAGATAATCTCATCAATAACTCCACCTTCCCGAGACCAACGATTATTATTTCCCATGTGTGAAGTTGCCCCAAGAGGCCAAAGGCGTACTTCGCTAGAAGCATTCCCTCCAAGAACAGGTCGATCTTGAATTAGCACGACAGAAGCCCCTCCTCGTGCGGCTGTTACTGCAGCACACACTCCAGAGAGCCCCCCCCCTACTACTACCAAATCCTTATTCAATGTCACTGTTTGTATGGCTCTCATTTGCTTCTCTCCTCGTCGTTTTAAATATAATTAAAAGTTTCTTTTTTACTACACCTTCTGACTTGTATCGACATGCTTTTTATACTTCAGAGTTATCGTAGGACTCTGGAATCGTAAAGAATCATCATGAAAACACACATCCATTCCTAAGCATTCAGCTTGCCACTGGTCAAAAATCTTATGTTCTGAAACCACTATATACATAGCACACCTTGGTTTCTGAGTTCGTAGCTCACAGTCAAAGAGAACATCACTGTTTTCAAATAGTTCCTCACTACACCAGAGACCTAAAACTCCATTCCCCTTGGAAGCACATATCCAATTACCCGCTCTCTCCACTCTGTCAAACTTCATGACAGGGAAAAACAGATGGATAAACTGAATTGGGTGCTCCTGTGGCACATCATATATCATAGCAAGGGTATTTCTCTCTTGCCGTATTGCTGGCATTACCCCATTCCCATACCAAAATCCCGGTCTCATGGAACTGGCGTCACAACTCTCTCCTGGGTGATTTGCAAAGATAAACGCTTCATTTGATAGAGCTACACTCCACAGATGCTGCTGATACCCATACACGCCAGGACGAATATCAGATGTACCGTGATACCGCTCGTTGAGACTCTTGGTATACTCGTTTGATAAGATAAACTCATCGTTCTTTAGAGTAATATTACTCCAAGAAATGTACGGTTCTACTTGTGGGCTCTCAACACTGGTTACACAGTAATTATTGGTTTTTTCTATGTGGATAAGTGCATTAGCAGTTGTGTAGGAACGAGAAATAGGTGCAGTCATTACGTCTATCAGGTTATCCTTGAACTGATATGTTGTGGTGGCAAAGTAAGATATCCACCCCTCTCCATCGGCTCTAGGGGTATCGGGGTGTATCAGGTTAATCATAGACTGGGCTCCATACCCAAAGGGTTCTACAATCTGTCGATACACCCTACCCATAGGTGAAAACAGTGTTCCATCAAAGGTGTGCATCGCAATAAGTTCAAAGATTCTATCTAAAGCCTTCTCTGCCTTCATAGACAAGTCAGCTCCACAATAATCATACACATTAAGCAATCCCATTACGGTGATACACACATATACGGAACTGTTAAACTCTTCAAAGTCATGTTTAAGCACATCATCAAACCACTGGAGGAGTAATTCTTCCCCAAACCTAGCAAGGTCTCTCCCCTTCATCTTAGCTCGAGAAAAAAACTCATCTGGATACATCTCTCCTATAAGCAGAGCACACGAATAAAAGAGCATCGCATGATTCTCACTCCAATAGCACATCCCATCGGCCCCATCCATATGCATCCAATACCGGTAGTTTAGTACCACTTCAGCTATTCGATCTGCCAGTTCTGGTGTTACCTCATACTGATTCATATACCGAATAATCCCACTGAGTAAAAAGTCCGAACAGTCATATCGTTGTTCAATCTGGTCTAGGGTTTCCAGAAGGAGTTCTTCGTCATGCTCACCTGAGATTCCAAAGTACTTTCTCGCCAATATGTTTGGCATAGAGAATCCAAACTTACCACCTCGGCTTAGGCTCCGTTTTTTTGCAATACTTCTATAAATCCTATGAGCATTTTCTTCTAGGTTAAACCCTGTCTCCACCGTGGGAACTACCATCTGATAGTTCTGTATCTTTCTAGCAATACTCTGTGACCCTATAGATACTTTTATAAAGCAGGTGTGATACTTCTTATCAAGGGTAACCCTATGTAACCCATCTATAGGCTGACAAAGGACCTTCACATCCCGCTCTTCATAATCATTGCTAAGAGTGTCATAACAGATGTAGGTTTCATCATAAGCTTTTTGAGGAAATACTAACTCATTATTCACCAGTTGTATTCTGTTTAAAAAATCAACCTTCTCTTCTATCAGATCATCCTGATCAATAAGAGGGTACTTATTCTCTATAGCACTCTCCCAATCTATAACCTCTATTGAAAAGAGGCTCCTCGTATCTCGGACACCAAGGGTTTGTAAGGAGATATACAGTCTATTTTCTCCTTCCTCTAAATTAAGAAATAGCTCTTTGTGTTCAATCGGTTTATAGACGGGAGTTTCTATACCTCCAACCTTTTCTCCATTACACCAGAGAGTTACTGCACAATAGCTCCATAGATGAACTTTTACTCGTTGAGCTTCTGAGGAAACAAGAGTTGTTATTGCATCATACTCAACTTTTTTGAGAGTTGAATAGAAGCTACTTCGATCGACACAGTAGGACTGATGGCAGTAGTAGTACTCCCACTCTCTAGAAGTAATAGTGTATGATGGCTGCTTCTCTCTTGGGGTAACCACCTCAGCCCTAAGCTTTTTCTCAAAGGCTAATTGATTCTTATCTACTAAACCTGTTTCAACAGTACTC
>CAZBHR010000002.1:0-23961 GCA_964492025.1 uncultured Spirochaetia bacterium
GCAAAGGGAATAGAATTACAGATTATTGTAGAGGCAACTGGACTTTCCGAGGAAGCGATTAAGAGTCTATAGAGTGTTAAAACCTCTGTTTATAAAAATCACACCACTATATAAAAAGAGACGATCTCATGCGGGATCTCTCTTTTATAACTAGCACCCTCTTTGAGATGGGTAACTTACATACTCTATCCTCCCTTACAGAATATATTTTTATGTAACCTGCTCCATGGCAAGCGAGGGGTGAAGGCTCAATGTAGCAGGGTGGGTTCCTTGTTCATCTTCAGGAATTGGAACTCCTAACTTTTCATAATAAGAAACAAAAAAAGGAATAATTATACCGGTTTCTGGATCTCTGAAGCGTAATCGGTCCAAAGGGAAAAGGGGTTCACCACTTTCATAGCAATAACACTCATAAACAAGCTGGCTACAGTAGTATCCATCAGACCTCTGCTCATAGGTAAAGTTATAGGGTTTTCCTACAAGGCTCATAGCCTTTCTTACTACGGCATTATGTAACTCTTTAAGATGAGTTCTTCCTAAAAAAATATGGTGAGACTTAGCAAAAAAACCAGAAACAGGAGTAAGTACAACCCCCTCATGAGTCGCTTCTATCACACTCCCATCTCCAGCAAAAATACCCACATGGTTTATCTTATGCCCCTGCCACCCTTGAATAAGTCTTGCAATCGCCTCGTTTTCCTCTTCAAGCTTAATATAAGCAAAAAGAAGATCTCCCTTTTCTAGCTGATTACCAATCCCTACCATATCACTCCAACCCCTAAGGAAAGTACATAGACAGTACTTACAATAATAAGATTTTTTACGGCAACCACAAAAGTCTCCTCTTTTACCTGCCTATTCATAAATAGGGAAATATGCTTCTGTACCACAGGAAATACCAGAAGGGTAACAAGAGAGATCCATGGAAGAATCTGAAGAACAACCGCAACAATAATGAGAACAAATAAAAGGTAGTACACACCTTGGAATAGTCGTAAACTCTTTTTTCTTCCAATGTAGTAGGGGAGAAGAAATCGGTTATTCATAAGATCCTGCTCCAAATCACAAATATTATTTGCAAGCATAAGATTACTAATTAAACAGATAAAGGGAGCCGATACAAGAAAAATAGCGAGACTCTCTATAAGTGCCACACTCATAAAAAGGTTGCCCCCTAACATTTCTAATACCAATAATTCAGGGTTATGGATATAAATTGAGAGATACACAATCACAAAACCCATCATAAAGCCAGAAACAATTTCACCTAGGGGCATTCTGCTAATAGGAATGGTCCCATAGGTGTAGAAGATACCAACAAAGAAAGAGAAAGCTCCAAATAAGAGGAGAACTACCCCCACCCGAGAGACAAGAAACACCCCCGCAGTAATGGCAACTATAAGAAGAACACCAATAATAAAACGAACCAACCCAAGAGGTATTTCTGCAACACCAATAATATTATGATTGCGCCGAAATTCATCACTCTTAGCCTTGGTATAATCAACATAGTTGTTAATCGTAGTTGTAGCCATATCAAAGGTGAGAAGCGAGAGAAACATAATACTAAAGTTTACCCAGTTGATACTCCCATACCGATACAGGGCAAAAAGGGTTCCAAATAGAAAAGGAAACATACTTGCAATTTTTGTTTGTATCTCTACTAACTTCAAAAAATTTTTAAAACTCATCCCATAAACTCCTACTTACTCAAAGGGGTATCTGTGATTGCCAGTGTATCAGTTTTATATGGTTCTAAAAAGGGGGAGGATAGTAAAGAAATTCTTCTACAAAAGCTGCAAATACGAACCTATGATAAGGTATATACCTACCTTACACCAATCCGCGTAACTTGCCCCACCAATTTTTGGGATAGATTCGTGGCTCTCGTTCTCCAGCCTCAACCATACATGCTTTAAGTTTTTTCGCCAATGTTTGACGGATCTCAGCATGGGTAGGATCTTTCACCAAATTGTTTTTCTCGTAGGGGTCATTCTCTAGGTCATACAAGAAATCTTCCACGTAAGAGCGACTTTTAGCAACCACGAACCCCTGTTTCCCAGGAGCTCTTACGGAGTACTTCCACCGTTTGGTACGAATTGCTCTCCCCACATGACTCTCACTTATTTGAACAAATACCTCTTCTCGTTCATCCCCCTTCTCTTGTAATACCTGCAAGGGAGCCCCTCGCATATCAGAGGGAATCTCTGCTCCCATAGTGTAGAGAAAAGTTTGTGGTATATCCAATAAACTTACAAGGTGAGGAACCACCTTTCCTCCAGTAAAACCGGGACCATAGGCAACAAGAGGAACCCGAATAGAACTCTCGTGGCAAGAACGTTTATACTCTCCATTCCGTGTGCGAAAGTGAGATCCATGATCACTGGTATAGATAATTAGGGTATTATCAGTGAGTCCTTGTCGCTGAAGCTCACTCCTAATACGTCCTAAATTTTTATCTAACTGATTACAACAACTCAAATAATCGGGATAACTCTCTCTCCAATCACCCTTAGTACCTTCCAAGTCAGGAGGAGTAGGGAACTCTGAAAACTGCTCTTTAGACCCTTTGGGTCCCTCATATTGATGAGTAGTATTTTGATGGTGAGGTTCTAGGTAAGAGAGAAAAAGAAAAAAAGGCTTCTCCCCATCACGTTGTCCTTCTTCATTTTTAATATAATCTAGGGCGTAGTTGGTAAGGGCATCTGCACGGTACTCGGAGAATTCTACCTTCTCCATATCTTTATTAAATAGGTGCCCTCCATATCCTGTAGAGGTAAACTCCAACACATCAGATGCAATCCAATAATTATTCCATCCACCACGGAGTTCCTGAGGTACCGGTTTTGTTTTATAATTTTGAGAAAGTCCAGTAGAAGCGAGATGCCATTTCCCAATATATCCAAGGTCATACCCTGCACGTGCACCATGATGGGCAACGGTTTGCTCCGATTGGGGAAGGGCTATATCATTACGGAAACACCCAATTTCAGTGGCGTATTTACCAGTTTGTATACATGCCCTTGCTGGTCCACACACAGGCTGAGGAGTAAATGCGTACTCAAAACGAACGCCCTCTGATGCCATACGGTCAAGGTTTGGCGTAATATCTAATGGCTGTCCATAACAACCTACCGTATCGTACCGCTGCTGGTCTACAAAGAAAAAGATAATATTGGGCTGCTGAGCTCTCTCCATACAAAACACTCCTACCTGTATTATAACAAGTTACCAAGATAAAGCAACAACAAAGTAGCAGGAGAAAAACAGTACAAAATAATAACTTTTCCTTGACTTTTGAGCTACTCCAACCCTTATAATGTATATAAAACCTACTGGAGGTTCCTTTGCCAATGAGAAAATATCTCGTTCTACTTATTACTTTTACTATGCTTTTAATCTCCTGTGACAAAAAAATTACGGTAGATATCTCTTCAGGCGAGTCAAACCCATCCCTCTCCGAGACTATCTCCATAGAGGGGTACCAGATACCACTCACCTGGAATGATGAGTTCGATATTTTAGATACAGAAACTCAATGGGAGCTGGCAGATGGCCCTCGAAGAGGTGGTTTCTGGCGACCCCAAGCCGTGACTGTAGGGGATGGATATATGAGAATATCTACCTACTACGACAAGGTAACAGACTCATACATAGACGGATCTGCTTCCACCCAAAGAAAAGATTTTCTCTACGGGTACTACTCTGCACGTATCCGTTTTACAAAGGGAAAAGGACACTGGGGAGCCTTTTGGATTTGGAACTGGCCTTATGAAATAGATATTGTAGAGAAACCGTACACAGGGGATGAGGTTCATCATGCTCTTCACTGGTACAGCCCTATCATTGAGAAAGATCATGATGATCTAGCCATTGATATTGCATCAAAAGGGGTAGATAATGGTTGGCATGTGTATAGCGTTCTCTGGTTACCCGACCGATACATATTCTATGTGGATGGAGTTAAAACTTGGGAGATTGATGAGACAGAGGTAGATATTGCGGATGTTCCAGGAGAGCTTATTCTAAGTGATGAAATAAATACAGGATTCCCTGGATGGTTGGGAGTTGGATATATTAAGAACAATAAAAATCTGCCAGATACCATGGATATAGACTGGGTGAGAGCCTACGAACTCAACTTATAAGGAGTATATATGAAGAAAGTAAATCCTATTAAATCGGAACTGAGGGCGATATTCAAGCAAAAAAATGCACTTCCAGAACGAAAGCTCATACCAGGAGTGAACGCTCCAATCCCAGCAACCGCTCCATCGGAAGCTCAGAAAGTCCAGATTGCAAGAAAGTATGGTATGTTTATTCACTTTGGAATGAACACTTTTCACGATGAGGAGTGGACAGATGGGTCAAAGCCTGTTTCATCTTATAACCCAACTACCATAGATGCTGATCAGTGGGTAAAAACTGCAAAAGATGCGGGAATGAAGTATATTATACTCATCACCAAGCACCACGATGGATTCTGCCTTTGGGATACCCCTACTACGGAGTATAAAGTAGCAAACGCCCCAAACACAACCGATGTTCTTGCAGAAGTAGCTAGGGCGTGTAAGGAGCAGGGCGTTGAGCTAGGGTTTTACTACTCCCTTTGGGACAGACACAAAAACCCAAAGATTACCCGCAAGAGCGATGATTCTATGTATAATGACTACATGCTTACTCACCTTA
Source organism: uncultured Spirochaetia bacterium (assembly GCA_964492025.1). Lineage (GTDB taxonomy): Bacteria > Spirochaetota > Spirochaetia > CAZBHR01 > CAZBHR01 > CAZBHR01. The sequence continues at coordinate 4,690 of CAZBHR010000002.1, forward strand.
AGGAGCTTATGACCTCCTACGGAGATATTTGCGAACTCTGGCTTGATGGGGGGTGGGTAAAGGAGAACTACCGATGGCCCTCCTTTGAGATATATGAACTCGTTAAAAAACACCAACCCCAGTGCCAGATTGCGATCAACTGGACTATTGGGCATCCAAAAAACTTTGATAGGCACTTAATACTTCCCCAAAAACAGAAAGAGGGATACCCCTTTCGATACTTCCCCTCGGATTTTCGACTGGGAGATCCTGAGCTACCACTAGCGGATGATCCTAAACTCTTTACCCACCAAGGAGAAACGTACTACCTTCCTTGGGAGTCCACCCTTTGTCTTTCAGGACAGAATAAGTGGTTTTGGAACTCTAAAGATAACACCCAAAAATCTGTAGAGGAGTTAATAGATGTGTATAAGAGAGCTACAGCAAACGATAACATCCTTATTATCAATTGCCCTCCAGGACCACAGGGAGTTATGAAGGATGGCGATGTTTCACGGCTTATGGAGCTACGAAGAGAGCTCGAAAAGCAAGGACTTCTGTAATACTGTTTCGTAAAAAAGTACCCCTTGGGAGGTGAGGAGGGTAACGTACCCACCACTGCTCAAGGGGTATCTATCTTACTTGGTGTAAAGCATTACAATGTTGTAGTACTCCGTTGCAAAGAGAGCAAATCATCAAGGAAGAGCACCCCAAATACGCCCAACTCTCCCATGGAAGATTCTATAAACTTGACCAACTCTAGAGAACCCATCATAATCAAGATAACTCCAAAAAAGTGAGGTTTTTATGGCAAAGGTTCTTATTATTGGTGGTGGGGGAAGAGAGCACGCTTTAGCACGCAGCATTGCATCAAACAGTGAGGTAACAGAAATTTTTTGTGCCCCAGGAAACGGAGGAACCGCACAGGAACCCAAGTGTATTAATATTACACAATCTACCATCCCTGAGCTCGTAACCTTTGCAAAGAGTAACCACATAGACCTAACGATTCCTGGACCAGAGGCTCTGTTAGTAGAAGGAGTTGTAGACGCTTTTCACGCAGAGGGACTTACTATTTTTGGACCACACCAAGAGGCGGCACAACTAGAAGGGTCTAAGGTATATTCTAAAGATTTCATGAACCGCCATGGAGTATCTACAGCCCGCGCCGAAAGCTTTACCCAGAAAGAGGAGGCCCTCAAAACACTCCCAACATGGAACTACCCAGTGGTAGTAAAGGCTGATGGACTTGCAGCAGGAAAGGGAGTTATTATCTGTAACTCCCAGCAAGAAGCAGAAGAGGCTATTCAACAAATCATGGGAGAAAAGTGCTTTGGCTCTGCAGGAGACAGGCTCCTTCTAGAGGAGTTTTTAGAAGGGTGGGAAGCGTCATTCCTTGTATTATACGATGGAAATACCTACACCTCTATGATCTCAGCACAAGACCACAAACAGATTTTTGATGGAGGGAAGGGTCCAAATACTGGGGGAATGGGAGTTATTGCCCCAAACCCACGGGTAACTCCTGAACTTATGCAAGAGATTGACCGTGCAATCTTGGCACCAACCTTTCAGGGCATTGCACATGAGGGGCTCAACTTTTCTGGAGTACTCTTTTTTGGGGTAATGGTGTGTAAGGGAACTCCATATCTTCTGGAGTACAATGTTCGTTTTGGTGATCCTGAAACAGAGGCGGTACTTCCTCTTCTTTCCAGCGATCTCTACACCACACTGCACAACTGCACCCAAGGCACATTACATACCACCGATATAACGTGGAAAGATGCAAGCTGTTGCTCAGTGGTGATGAGCTCTAAAGGATACCCAGGAGAATACCAAAAAGGAGATGCTATTGATGGCATTGCAAAAATTTCCGATGGAGATGTGTATATAGCGGGAGCAACCTTAGACAAGGGAACCCTAAAAACCTCAGGAGGGCGGGTACTTGTACTCTCCGTAACTGGATTAACCCTAGAGGAAGCAAGGGCAAAGGCGTATACAGAGATTACCAATATTCACTTTGATGGATGCTACTATCGAAAAGATATTGGAGTTGCTGGACAGTAACAACATAAGGAGCAACCCCATGATAGGGGCAACAGGAAACTCCCATAAGTGGGAGTTTTTTATTCCCTTACAACTTACTCTCCAAATAGATCCTGAGCCTCAGCCAAAAGATCTGTATACTCTGAATATGCTTTTAGTTGTGGAAACTCTCCTATAATAGACTGGGGAGCTTTAAAGAGAAAACCCCTATCTGCGGCAAGAAGCATATGTGTGTCGTTATAAGAGTCTCCCGCCGCCATAACCTTACAATTAAGATTTTTAAGAGCTTCTGTGGCATGGAACTTTCCATCCTCCTGACGCATAACAATATCTTCAATGGTTCCATCATCCGCAACCTGTAAGGAGTTACAGAGTAGGGTAGGATACCCCAATTTCTTCATAAGAGGTTTTGCAAACTCTCTAAAGGTATCTGAAAGAATACACACTTGATACCGCTCTCTTAGGGTATCAAGAAAATCTCTAGCCCCATCCATAGGATCAATCCCTGAGATAACTTCCTGAATGTCCTGCAACTTAAGATTATGTTCCTTAAGAATCTTAATACGATGATTCATAAGATCTCGATATACAGGAATATCTCTCGTGGTAAGTCGCAACTCCTCAATACCCGTTTTTTCTGCAAAGGCAATCCAAATTTCTGGTACCAATACCCCTTCTAAATCAAGACAAACAATATTCATACAAAACTCCCAACTCCTCTAATTTCTATCCTTTCCACCAATCATAGCTTCGTAAATGTTCATTGTATGATTTTTAATTCGCTTAATAGCCATAGAGATATCACTGTACACAAGGATTAACTTTGGATCGCATTGATTATCCTTAAGGTACTGATAGTGTTGATCTTTCAGGTCATCAGCCTCAATACTTAATTCCACATAGGTTTTTCTTGCCTTTTTTTCAAACTGTATTGGTCGTTCTTCATCAAGCCAACCAATAAGGGTATCAAAAAATGCGGATAACTTAACCCAGTAGTCATTCATATTTACAGTAATATCTCGTGGGAGAGAGGTTCCCTGTTCATTAAGTCTCACTCTATGGTGAATAATTCTCTCACAGTAATCTCCAATACTTTCCAACTCATCGGCAATTCTAATAATACCCTGTACTCTGGTAGACTGCTTTAACGATAGGGATTCACGTAAAATCTGGGAAAGAAATACGGTAATCTCATACTGCATTGTATCGGTAACATCTTCATCTTCTGATATAACTCTTGGAAGGTCAGACTCTTTCTCAATAGGCTGGTCAAAGGAGCCTGTCTTGCTCATCATATTTCCTACAACACCACCTAACTGCTCCAGTATCATCTGTCCCTCTAGAATTGATAACTCAGGGGAGGTTGCTACGTGACTCTTAAAATAGGAGAGTCTAGGCTCCTCAGCCTTAGTATCTGGGAATACCCAACATACAAATCGCTCTATATACTGAATAAAGGGGAGGAAAAGTAGGGTCATTCCAATATTGAAAACTGTATGGACAGCAGCAATATGAACCGCCATATAAGGACGTGTTGCCTCTTCTCCAACTCCCACAATAAAGTTTGGATCACCCGCAATAATAGCATCAACAAAACGAACGTATACGGGGAAAATAAGGAAGGCAATTAACACACCAAATACGTTAAAAGAGGTGTGGGAAAGGGCTGTTCTTCGGGCAAGTGTTCCATTTCCAGCACTGGCAACCCAGAGCGTAATAGTTGTTCCTATATTCTCTCCAAGGACCAAGGCTGCGGCTGTTTCAAAGGATATAACCCCAGTTGTTGCAAGGGCAATGGTAATACCGAGCATGGCCGATGAACTTTGGATAATCATAGTAAGGGCACAACCAATAGCAAATACGGCTAACCGCGAGTACCATACAGAGGCATCAAACACTGCTAAAGCACTAATAAATGCTTCATTTGTTCGGAGAGGCTTAAAGGCCTCACTCATAAGATCTAAACCATAAAAGATAAAACCTAGAGCAAACAGGAGTTTTCCAATATTCTTAGCCCTGTCTTTTTTGGCGAAAAACATAGGAAAAAACCCCAATCCTAAAAGAAGAAGTCCATATTTTCCAACTTTAATGGAGATAATCCAACCGGTTACAGTGGTTCCTATGTTGGCTCCAAAGATAAAACCGATCCCCTGAGAAAGACTCATAAGTCCCGCATTGACAAAACCACTCATCATAACCGTAGATATAGAGCTTGACTGTACCAACATGGTAACAACAACTCCCATAAGTACTGCAAGTACTCGGTTACGTGCTAATACATCAATAGCTCGCTTAATAACTCCAGATGCCATACTTTGCAGACCGTCTGAAAGAAACTTCATTCCAAAAATAAATAAAGCAATTCCACCGATCAACGTATAAAATAGGGTAAACCAATCAATACTCACATGAACCTCCCTAGGTAGTGGCTTCTTACTTTTTATCACAAAACGGGAGAAAATAAAAGAGAAAAGCCCCCTCTTATTTACCCTAGAGCAAAAAAAACGTACAATAACTTATGAGTCCAACATATCAATTAGAAACGATACCACTTTGGGAAGCCTATAGAGAAGCATCCTCTCAAGATTCTATTACACAGAGTTGCCCATTTTGCCAACTTCAGAAGAGATCAGAACAAGATTTCCTCACCTTCTATTTGGGTGCTTCGGTGATGAATCCTGAAAATAGAGTAGCCGTAAATAATAAAGGATTTTGCACTGACCACTTAAAGAAACTTCTGGGAGAGAGAAAGAACCACGGTTATAGCCTTATGTTACACACCCACCTGCAAGAGATCTATGAATCCCATAAATCACTGCTCCATGGGGGTGAGGGAAAGCTAGCTACAAAGAAGGCTATAAAAAAAACCAAGGAACTAGATACATCAATCTCCGAGTGTCTCATCTGTGAAGGAATTTCTGGAAGAATGGATAGGTATGGGGCTACCGCAGCACACCTATGGAAAAAAGATTCAGAGTTCCGTCAAGTTTTTGAAAGTCAATATGTGTGTCTTACGCACCTCCCTCTTCTTATGTATAGGGGAGCTGATATGCTTGGAGGCAAAGACTTTCAACTCTACATGGAGGCTATCAGAAATCTTTTCACTGCCACAGGAAACACCCTAGAATCAGATATACACCACTATACCCAAATGTACAAAGCGGAAAATAGTGGCAAAGATTGGGGTAGAGCGGAGGGAGCTTTAGAGAGACTGGTTAATTTTCTTGGTGGGGAGTAACATCCTCTCTAGGAAAAATCCATCTATCTAAAAACCTATTTCCATACCAACTGATAATCATAAAAAGAAACAGAGTAATCCCCATAGCAAACATCACATCTGTGGGGTAGTGAGCACCCTCTATAATACGACCAAAAGCGGTACCAGTCCCCCATGCCATGGTAGCAAAAAACACCTGATATTTTGCCCTAGGTTTTTCAATAAGAAAGATTAAGGCAAGGGGAGAGAGTGATAAAGTTACATGACCAGAAGGAAATGATGCATTTCCTGTGAACCACTGAATCTTAAACCAACTGGTAAAATCTGCAAGGCTCTCTAAATCCTCAGGACGAACACGGCCCCAGAGAGCCTTCAAAAACTGGTTTACAAGAAGAATAGTCAGGAGAAACAACACTCCAAGAAGAGCTCCTCTCCGGTCAATATTAAGGGGAAGTCGTTTCCGTAAAAACCATGCAAATAAGGTTATTCCCAAAGAGATAGGGGCAGTCCAAAAAATGTAGGAGAACCCAGAGCTAACACTCCCCCAAAAAGCGTACCCTAACACCATAGTACCGAGAGCAAGGGTTGCACAAAAAAAGGCACCCACCGCAAGAGGGACGTACATAGAGGGGGAGAGATGGAGAATTTTACCATGACTACTGTTGTTGTCATTAAAAAAACCATAGGTGAGCAGCATGATTACAAGAAAGAAGGGAGTTGCTCCATAGACCTCAAAAAAGAAAGCTATCGAAGGAACACTCTGCTGAAGACCTAAGGATATGTTTATATCAAACAGTCCAACAACTGTTAGAGAAATAATAAGAATAGCCCAAAAGAATATAACCCCATGAGATCTTTTCATAGAAAACTCCTAAAAAAGTGCTCCAACACCGTTTACAAGCATCTGAATTGATAGGGTAGTAAGAATCATCCCCATAAGTCGCTCCAGAGCAAGGAGAAGTCGAGGGCTAATAAACCGTTGCATCTGTACCGCACTTCCCAAAATAATTGAGGTAACAAACCAAGAGATAAACACAGCAAGTACACCATTAAACATGCTCAACTCTACACTAGTAGAAAAAAGCATAACTATTGCCATTGCCGAAGGTCCAGCAATAAGAGGAACCGCAAGGGGAACAATAAAAGGCTCATCCTTCATAGTAGTATCTGCCTTTTTTTCTGGGGGGAATATCATCTTAATTGAGATAAGGAAAAGGATAATTCCTCCAGATATGGTAAGTGCTGGTTGACTTAAGTGGAGCCCCTCTAGCATATATTTCCCAAAAAAGAAAAATAGTAATAACACCCCTAAAGCTATAAAAAGCTCCCTCACAAGAACCTTTGCTCGTCTCTCTTGGGGAACATTACTTAATGAGGAAAGGAATACAGGGATATTACCAAAAGGATCCATTACCAAAAATAGTGTAATTGTTGCGGTATATAAAGTCATACCTATATATAAACTGATTTTTAAGATTTATCAAGGAGAGATATAAACAGGATTACCGAGAACTTTAATAAATAGGGTTAAAATACTCCATAGGTTCTAAGGTAGAAAGTCCTGTTTCAAAAGATTGATTCTGCACAAAGGAGAGCAACTCCTGAGTAGATCCACCTTCCTCAATAAAATTATTGAGTAGGTGCAACACTTTTGTTCCGTCCTGAAGGCCCTTCTCAAAAAGGTCTAAGAAGGATTCTGCAGAGGATTCCCCAGTACAGGGGTGCTCCCATGTTCGATGGTCACTATTTACAATATCGTACCTATCCTCCTGAGGGAAAGTTATCATTGACGAAAAAAGGTATGGAGCCTTTAATAGCCGTTTTTCTATCCAGTGTAGCACTCGAAACTTTTTCCCATGGGGGTCATAAAGAGCACGTTGAATCCCCCGAAAGTGAGAGAGGGCAGTACGAATTTTTTTCTTAGGAATATCATACCCATGAATATCTAAAACGGGATCTGCATAAAACTCAAAAATAGCATCCACCGTAAGCGTATCAAACTGTATCAGTTTATAACCAGGATACTTCTGCAGGGAGCAGTTCTCTAGGTGTTGTAGCACAAAGAAGTCTAGGTGACTCTCAAACCGTCGATGGTTCACCTTACCCTCTTTGGTAAACACATCACCGGTTTGATTAAAAACATAGGGGTGTGCACTCTTGTCTAATGCCCAGTGACAGAAAAAACCACAAAGATAACTCAGTTTAGCTCTATGGAGATCCGTAGAGTTTTGTACATCCAGCTGCTCTAATACCGCCCCAAAAAACTCATTAATCTTACTACGATGAATAGAACTACCAATAACAGCAAAATCTTTACCCTTCTTCTGACTGAGCCAAGGCCATGCGTTGTAATAGAAAAAGATATCAGGCCCCTGGGTTCCTAGAACAAATTCCTTTGGGAAATCCGCAATAACTCCCTGCAAAAAAGCGGGAAGAGTGGGAACAACTTTCTTTCCAAGTAACGAATGGGTAATTAAATTCGGCATAATATCACTATAGCAAATTATCCGTAAAAAACCATGGGCAAAGGGGGTCTCTTTTATATTTTTCCATAATTTCCTTGTGTCCCTCAATCAAGGGGTTCCCCAGAAAGGGGTTGGAGCAAGGAAATATCAACCTATCAATGGAAGAAGAGAGGAGAAGAGATTACTTTATCCCTTTCCATGATTGTTTTCCCCCATAAGATATGATACCATAACACTATGAAAAAAGAACAACTACATCTTATAGAAAAACTCTCATCTGCCCATGGTGCTCCTGGGTATGAGGGAATGGTAACACAAACTTTACGGGATGAGTTAAGTGACTTCAACTCTCTCGTAGACTCCATGGGAAATGGATACTTTACGGAATTTAATACGGATACATGGCGAAGTGATATAGATAAGCCCCTTGTCTCACTGGACTGTCATACCGATGAAGTAGCTCTTATGGTTCGCACAATTAACCCCAACGGATCAATGGACTTTGTGGCCCTTGGGGGATGGGCTCCAGAGACATTAGTAGCGCAACAGATGCTCATTCGGAACAACTTAGGTGACTATATTCCAGCGATCATAGGATCTACACCTCCACACTTTAGAAAGGGAGACTCCAGTGGTGCCCCTAGTGTAGATGACATGACTCTTGACGTTGGAGCATCTTCTGCGGAAGAGGTGTTTGAACTTTTTGGTATTGAAGTTGGGGCACCGGTGGTTCCTAAATCTTACTTTACATACAACCCCAAAAGTCAAATTATTGGGGGTAAGGCGTTCGATAACAGACTCGGATGTATGATTATGGCGGAGGTTCTTACATGGACCTACCAGCGAGATCTCCCTGTAGATGTTGTGGGAGTAGCTTCAACCCAAGAGGAAGTAGGGCTCCGTGGAGCAGCCGTATCAAGTAGACGGGTAGATCCTACTCTGGCTATTGTCCTTGAGGGAACTCCTGCTGATGACCTTTTCATGCCTCCCCATAAGTCTCAAGCAACCCTTCATAAGGGACCTCAAATTCGCTTTAGAGATACCTCAATGGTAGCTCATGATGGATTTGTTCAGCTTGCCAAGCGAATATCCAAGGAGTCAGGAATTCCTATACAACTTGCGGTTCGTCAGAACGGAGGAACCAACGGAGGTTCAATTCATACAAGTAACTGGGGTGTTCCTACTCTGGTGGTAGGAGTACCAGCACGGTATATTCACGCACCAAGAGGATTTGCCAGTGTGCAAGATATTGAGCATACCATTGCACTGGTTCAGAATATATTGCAATCTCTCACAAAGGATGTTGTAGATCTTCTCGTGAACCCCTTGGGATAATATGTTCCGTGGAGACGTGACCTCTCACGTCTCCAAATTCTCTCTTCCCCAACTCAAAGATGGTTGTTACTCTTCATCTTTGATATTATACTTACCCTATGAAAAAACTTACCCTTTGTATCTTATGCTTTATCATAAGTAGTGGGATGCTCTTTGCTACAGAAGGGAGTACACCAGAGATTCCTGAAATGACTAACTCCACAAGAGAAACATCAATGAAGGTATCTCCACAAGCATTTATGGAACTTGGTTTTATTGTACCACCAGAACCTATACCTGCTATCGATTTTACGGTCGTTACTCTAGATGGATCACAGGTACGACTCTCTGATTTTTCAGGATCCCTTGTGGCTCTCAATTTATGGGCAACATGGTGCCCACCCTGTAAAGAAGAGATGCCCTCAATGAATCGTATTTATAATGAGATAGGAGGGGAGGATTTTTCTCTATTAGCCGTGGCCACACCATACCCACCACAGGAAACAGAAGCATCTATCCGTGAATTTGCAGATACTTATAATTACGGATTCCCAATTCTCCTAGACCTGACTATGGAAGTTGCTGCTGTCTACGGTACAGGATCTGTACCAACTACTTGGATTATTGATAATAGTGGATATATTCGTGCTGTGAAGATGGGATATTTTCAGTGGGATACCCCTGAAATAAAAGAGCTATTTCAAGCCCTTATGAAAGAATAGGTATATGATGAAAAAGGGACTCTCTGTACTCTTGGTACTACTCCTTATACAACCACTGTTTGGGGAGGTCCAGTTTCCTTCGCTTGGAAACCAATTGGGAATAACCTCTTTAAAGCAGCTACCTCAACCAGAAGTAACAGCCATAATAGATACTGGTGATACTACTGAATTTTATCGGCTAGCGATAACCGTGGTACTCCCCGATGATACCTACCTGTACGCAGAAGATCCTAATGCATTTTCAATACAATCTTTATCTCCCTATGGTGAGGCTGTCTCACTTATCTACCCAGAAGGGGAGTATTCGGAGCAAGCAGAAAGAGCCCTCTACCGAGGATCTGTGACCTTTCTAGGCACTATTCAAACAGCTGTTCCCTTTCCTGAAAATCTTGAGGGTCTAGATACAGAGCAGCCATATATCCTATCTTTTACGTATCAGCTTTGTGATGACTCGGGAGTATGTTTTCTTCCTATCCAAGAAACCACAACCCTCAGCTGGGGCAACATTAGCTATGATGAAGATTCAGGGAGTAGGAGTACATCTTTCTGGCTCATGCTTCTTTTTGCTCTTCTTGGTGGTATTCTCCTTAACTTTATGCCCTGTGTCCTCCCTGTAATATCGCTACGAATTATAGGAATTGCCCAGGGAGCAGAAAAGTCTATATCCCAACTTAAAAAAGAGAACTACCTCTTTTCTCTAGGAATGGGAACCATTATTCTTCTGCTGGGAGTTGTAACCCTTGTCATACGTGCTGCGGGAGTTGCCGTAGGGTGGGGATTCCAGTTTCAAAACCCCCTTTTTACCATGGGTATGATACTTATACTTTTTCTCTTCTCCCTCTCTCTGTTTGGACTTTTTGAGATTCCTGGACTGCGAGTATCAAGTAAAACAAGTGGATTAGGAACCTTTGGAATGGGGTCTCTCGCTGCCCTTATGGCAGCTCCATGTACCGCACCACTCCTAGCTCCAGCTATTGGATTTGCACTCTCTCAAGGGTTTTTTGGAGGGTTACTCTTTTTTACCCTAATTGCCATAGGCTTTGCACTGCCTCTTGCTCTGATTACTAGGGTTCCAAAAATTTGGAAAGCTCTTCCAAAACCAGGAAAATGGATGATATATCTACGGTATATCATGGGAGTTGTACTCCTAGGAATGATTGGATACCTTGGAATGTCTCTAAGACTTCTTATTGCAAGAGAGTCTCTTACCCTATTTGGAATCTTTCTCATCACCTTAGGTACGCTCCTTGGAGCACGGAAGGTGATTATACAAAGAGTGGAGAAAAGATCTACAAAAAAGGCAGCTACAGGTAACCGTTTTTTTGTAGGAGTCTTTCTAATAGTGGCACTCCTTGGGTGGGGCCTTCTCGTTGTTCCTGCCTCAAAGGTAGAAGCCTCTGTTACTGTAAAAATCCCTCAAAACTGGGAGACTTTTTCTCAGGATACAATTATGGAGTATGAATCACAGGGTAGAGCCATGTTTATTGCTTTTTCTGCATCATGGTGCTCAACCTGTAAGTTAAATGAAAAAAGAGTACTCTTTACCAAAACAACTACAGAGCTCTTTGCACAGACAAATACCGTTCCACTCTATGGAGATTTTACTCGATTTGACCCATATATTGCGGAGTGGATAGAGGGGTTCCAACGAAGTGGAGTACCCTTATACTTATATAAACCTGAGGGAGAATCTGAGTATATGATACTCCCTCAGATACTCTCTCATGATATTATGAAAACCTACCTTGGAGTTAGCAATGGGTAATACCAAACAGAACCAGTTATCAACCATAGAGCTTCTTGCTCCAGCAGGATCCTTTGGGGCAGCAATAGCAGCCATAGAGCAGGGTGCAGACGCTCTGTACCTAGGACTTACACAGTTCTCAGCAAGAAAGGGGGCTACAAACTTTACTATTGAGGAGTTAAGCAGGCTAAAAACAGCGGCAACCTCAACAAAAATTTTTGTAACCATAAATACGGTTATCTCCGAAGAGGAGATTCAACTGGTTACCCCTCTTCTGTATGAGTTAAGACGTTTACAAATTGATGGGATTATTGTGCAAGACCTTGGGGTATCAGCGGTAATACGCTCCATTGCTCCAGAGATTCCACTCCACGGATCTACACAAATGGCAGTGCACTCTGTGTACGGAGCAAAGACACTTGTGGCTCTTGGATTCAAACGGGTAGTACTGGCAAGAGAGCTGACTTTATCAGAAATTGCACAGATTCATAAAGAGGTTCCAGAGATAGAGCTTGAGGTATTTGTTCATGGAGCTATGTGTTACAGTATTTCGGGGAACTGCCTTGCCTCGGGAATCCTTCTAGAGAGATCTGCCAATAGAGGAGCATGTGGACAGATATGCAGAACATGGTTCTCCAACGACACAAAGGATGGGTACTTTTTCTCTTTACAAGACCGTGCTATGCGTAATACTCCCGAGGAACTTGCAAAGGCGGGTATTACCAGTCTTAAAATTGAGGGGAGAATGAAATCTCCATCTTACGTTGGAAAGGCTGTACAAAACTATCGACACCTTCTAGATAGAGGTTCCCTATCAAAACAGATAGAGCACTCTTTAAAAACTCTCTGGAACCGAGAACCTCTCATGCAGAGAGTCCCCTCAGATCAGAAGAATCAAGGAGTAACAGAGCAGTACCCTGGACACAGAGGGGTGCCTGGAGCCCGAGTAATAGAGCAGCAGGGAAACCAAATAGAGATTGAGGCATTAACAGATCTTGCAGTACGAGACGGTATTCTCTGGTTTACTAAAGAGAAAAAGGATATTCCTGCTCCACGTAAAGACTCATTGAAGCAGATATACACCGCAAATGGTTCTCAACAAACAAAACTATCAAAAGGGGAGAGAGGTATACTCACAATCAAAAACCCTCCACAAAAGGGCAGTATAGTATATAAAATATCATCCCATGATCAGCAAGAGAAAAAGGTTAACCCAAATAGCTATAAACCATATAGGCACATCATACCTCTTGATGTAAAGATTTCAGCAAAGGGTAGAGGAGTAGAAGTGACTATTGGCACTCAACCGAATTTCTGGATTCCCTTTAGTGAAAGTATTGAAACAGAACGGTTAGAGATAACAGAGCCTCGAACAATGGAAGGGATAGTAGAAGATACCATAGGGAGAGGGTCAGAACTGTTTATAGGTGAAGTTACAAAGAGTACCGTAGAGAAAGGTCTGTGGCTTCCAAGGTCTATCCTAAAAAAAATAAATCGCCAGTGGATCGAATCATTCCACTCATATTGGGAAACCCTTAGCCACAAACCACTGGACTCTGAAATAGGAGAGTGCCATGAACCTTTTCATCTCTCATGGGAGGGTATAATACCTACAGGAACACTTCCTTTTATCACGGACCCTCATACAATACCATCTCAAGTTACCATTACGAAAGGGAAAAATCAAAGTACCGCATGGATTCCATTATCACCAGTTTCATATCAAGAGGACACGTACTGGAAAGGGATACAACAAGAGGTTAATACACTACTAGCAAACAATATATGTGTGGCAGTGGGGGTGAACAATATTGGACACCTCTTACCTTTACAAGAGCTTCTTGGGAAAAAAGGGGTATCATACTACCTAGACATTTTTTTCTACACCGCAAATAGACACACTATTCAAGAGGTAGCTCGGTTCTTCAAACAAGAGCCAATATGTGCTTGTTACTGGGTAGAGGGAGATAAAAGAGGGTATGAGGACCTCAAAGCAACAGGAGTGGTTCCTCTTATACAAGTAACCGACAAATCAAAAATCCCTCTTTTTATAAGCAGGAGCTGTTACGCAAAGGAAGTACTTCACAAAGCATGCTCCGAATGTAAGAAAGAGACTCAAAACTATAAGCTTGACCAATCGGGTAAAAGATACACTATGTATATAGAGAACTGTGTGAATTACTTGTTCAAAAGATAACGCCCTGAAATACTTGTGAAGTCAACTCATAAAAGAAAAGCCCCTCGGTAAAGAGGGGCTTTTTCCGTACATACAATAACTACTCTACTGCGGGAAGCTCCTTAGAAAAGAGCACTCGATAAGAGATTTTAAGAAGCACTAAGGCTAGAATAAAAAGTACTGCTGCAACAATAACAAGAAGGTAATTCCCTGTTTGGCTATTGTTAATCATAACAAAAACCAGTGCGGCTAGGGTTACTAAAAACATAAACACCATAGGAATTCTTACCATGTTACTACTCTTACCAGATCTGATAAGCCAAGATCCAACTGCTAAGAGGGCAAGGGCAGAAAGCATCTGGTTCGCAGATCCAAAGATTGGCCATATAACCTGCCAGTCTGTAAAACCAAGAAGTCCTCCAAATGCAACAGAGATAGCAGTTGCCACATATTTGTTAGCTAAAGGGCTTGTTGCCTTTGCAGGAGCAACAGGAGTCTCTGTACTCTCATTTGATGTAGCTTTTGGAGTAAAGAACTCTTGAAATACAAACCGTGCTAATCGAGTAGCCGTATCAAGACTGGTGAGAGCAAAGGCAGAGATTGCAAGAGATACAAAGGGAACTCCAACTTCCATAGGAAGACCAAAGGCGTTCATAAAGGTTCCTACTCCAAAAGAGAAGGTTGGGATAGCTCCTCCTGCCTGCATACCAACTGCACCAATTGCAACAAGCGCAACCACCGCAAGAACACCCTCAATAAGCATTCCTCCATATCCAATGAGTTTTGCATCGGACTCTCGATCAATCATCTTTGATGATGTTCCAGAACCTACCAACGAGTGGAATCCTGAAATAGCACCACATGCAACAGTAACAAAAAGAATAGGGAAGAGGTACCCAGAATCAGTTTTAAAACTGGTAAAAGCAGGAACAAATTGAGGATCAATAGTGGGATTAGCAAAAATAAGTCCTACCACTGCTCCAAGAATCATAGCATACAGGAGAAATGAGTTTAGGTAATCTCGAGGCTGTAATAAAATCCATACGGGGGTTACGGAGGCTACAAAGATATATCCTAGAAGAATCCACATCCATGTAGTTTTTGAAAGAGAAAGGGGAAATGCCATTCCTACCCAGATACAACCAGCCAAAAGAGCAACTCCAATAATAGTACTTAATACTAAGTGAAATCCCCTACGATGTACTAAAAATCCAAACAGTACGGCAACCACCATAAATAGGGCAGAAGCGGTGGCAGCTTCGGGGGTTGAGGCAAAGGTACTGGCTACAATATTTAAAAATGCGGCAATTACCAGAACAAGGGTAAGCCACGCAAAGCTTCCAAAAAGCATTTTACCCTTACGTCCAATATTTTTTTCTATAATATCTCCAATAGAGTTTCCATCGTGTCGAAGAGATGCTACAAGTGACCCAAAGTCATGAACTCCTCCAAAAAAGATCGACCCAATCACAATCCATAGAAACACAGGAACCCACCCAAAGACAGCCGCCGCAATAGGACCAGTAATAGGACCTGCTCCGGCAATTGACGCAAAGTGGTGTCCAAGAACAACTCCCTTAGAAGCAGGAACATAATCAACCCCATCCTCTTTTTCATGAGCTGGAGTTCTTCGGTTGTCGATACCCCATTTTTTGCACAACCAGCCACCATAACCAATGTATGCTATAACAAATAGCACTATGGTGATTCCAATAAGTAACAATGAATTCATACTATCTCTCCTTCGCCACTATTCTGGTAAAAAGAAGGTGGCAGTTTTTTTTATACGTCTATGACTTACAACTCTCTGTTCCTGCAAAGAAACAGTAATAGCTCCAAGATCAACCCACCCTTTTAACCCAAAGGCAAAGGATTTTTGACAAAAAAATCCTTTTACAACCCTCTCTACATCACTGGGAATAGGGCCATCTACAACATACATAAGAATAAGCTGTGTAGATCTATGATCCTCTTGGGGGGTAACAATCTGTTTTAATTGAGTTTTATACTGGGTAAGTTCTTCTTCTATATCTGCAAGAGATATGGTAGAGAGGTGCCTCACAAAAAAAATCTCTTTTGTTTGAAATCCATAGATAGGAACTTTCTTTGAAAGTGCATATTTTGCATGGGAAACTCTCATCTCACAGTAGAGATCGTAGGAGAATCCTCGATACTGATAGTTTTTAGTAATATCAAAACGGGAGGATAGTTTTTCCTGTAGTTTCTCCAAGTAATCGGACAATGTAAGACACCTTTTTATTTACTTGTACACCGATTTGGCGTCCTATGCAAGGGGAGATACTACAAAGTTCGAATATTCCTTCACAAAAGGGTGACTATCTTTAGGAAAAAGCGTACTCCACTGGAGATACGGCAAGTCTAATAATTTTTTCAGAATCCACAGGGATTCCCCCTGCACGCAGGTTATCAACAACACCCTTTGCCTGATCAACAGAGTCAATAAGAGCTGTAACAACTAGCTGAACTCCCTCATGTTTATCCTTATTGAAAAACCCTTGAAAGAGACTTAGTTCGTCATTTAGAGCGTGTTCTAGCCCCTCAGCTTCTATGCAGGATCCGTTAAAAATCCCAACACTCTGCATTGCAAGAATAACATCCTCTTTATACTGAATATCTAATATTTTAATAGTAAGATGTAACATAACTAATTCCTCTCTCCTGATTTTTTTAAAGCAAAACCTGTCAAAACAGGACCTACGATCTCTGTAATAATAGTAGTAAATAGTAAAATATTAATAACCGATGTGGCTAACTGATTTCCAATCTCTCCAAAACGGGGAACCTGAAAGTCCTGTGCTACCGCGAGAGCAAGAGCTAGGGCAACTCCAACTTGGGGGAGAAGGGCAAATCCCACATAACGACGTACCTTCTTCTGAGCACCTCCAATACAAGCACCTAAGGTGGCACCTCCAACTTTTCCAATACTTCGAGATAAGAAGTATACCAAACCCATAAGTCCTATAGTGGATAGGGTAGTAATATCAAGTCTGGCTCCTCCAAGAATAAAGAAAAGGGGCATAAAGAGGGGGGAGAAAAACTCCACAATCTGTCCACTCTTCTTTCGAAGTACTGGAGATCCATTGGAAACAACCGCACCAAAACACATAACCGCAAGCAGCTCTGACAGGTGAAACTGTTCACTCAGCCCAAGGGCAATAAGAAGAAAGGCTCCTAAGAGAAGCTCTATCCAGTCGTTATTCCGCACTTTTTTCAAAAGCAGTAAGTAGAGAAGCCCCAATATACCACCTAAGAGTAGGGCACTCCCAATAGATGCTGCAGTAGTAAGAATCATAGAGAGAACTCGAATAGACTCTCCCCCAATGTACCCCTTTACAAAAGAGGACACAAAGGCGTAAATAATAAGAGCCATAGCATCATCTATTCCCACAACCGCTAAAATAGTAGAGCTTAAAGGACCCTTTGCCTTGTACTGCTTAATAACAGCCACCGTAGCGGCTGGTGCCGTAGCAGAAGAGACCGCCGCAAGCAAGAGAGATAGTGCTAAATTCCCAGGAAAAAAGAGCGACATAGCACCAAATACCACAAGGAAAGTTCCCAAAGATTCAAAGATCACAATGAAAAATATGGACTTCCCTAATTTTTTAATAACATCCCACCGTAACTCAATTCCAATAATAAATGCAATTATTGCAAGAGCCACCGAGGTAAGATGGTCAAGGTTCTCCAAAATAATAGGGGAGTATACTTTAAGAAATGATTGTCCTAAAAGAACCCCCAGTAGTACATATCCTGTAACCTCTGGTATTTTTAACTTCTGGGTAATAACTTTTATAAGATAGGCTCCTAAGAAAAGGGCCCCAATATAGATAAATATGGATATTTCCATCTCCTATAACCCCTGAAACTGTTTCACAAAGGCCTCTGCACTCGTTGCATCTCGAAGTGCTTTACGGGTCTCCTCATTTTTAATAACCAGTGTTATCTTTGATAGGAGCATAAGATAATCTTTTTGACGCTCTGCAGGTCCTCCAATAAGAAATACCAAATCCACAGGTTCTCCATCCAGGGCATCCCAGTCTACAGGATTCTCCAATACACCACACACTACAAAAAACTCATTAATACCATCTATTTTTGCATGGGGAACAGCAACTCCCATTCCCAAACCAGTACTCATGATACTCTCTCTATCAAATATGGCCTCTTTAAATTGATTAGGGCAGGTGAGGGTTCCATTTCCCACCGCTTTTTCTATTAATTGATTAATAACTTGAACTTTTTTTGTCTCTCCACAAAATACTACCGAATCCTGATCTATATACGTACTAATCATAAGTATTTTCTCCTCACTTGTTTTAACCTATTCTCATTGAAGAGGTGTGTCAATCAGAAAATATCAAGGAGAAAGATCTTTCTTTATAACTTTTTTAGAGAAGGGTAAGTGAAAGTGTAGGACAATTAAGAAAACCTCTCTACCGAGGAGTTATATATCCTTTTAGATGGACAACCGTTTTTTTCACCGATTCTCCCTCTCGAGAGATTGGAGTTGCCACCTTTTTATACAAAGGGTCTCTCCGCTGATACCGTTCATACAGTTCTTCTTTAGACTCCTTTGCCGCGAGAGGTCTATTCTGATCTTCTTTACTAGAGATCCTATGATATAGAGTATCAAAGGAGTCTTGGAGATAAAAAGACCGCCCTGTATAAAATAGGAGATCAAAATTCCTAGGATTTTCAACAATCCCCCCACCAGTAGCAATGATAGCTCCACAATGATTTGCGGTAACATCCCGAAGTGCTGAATGCTCAATATCACGAAAAAGGGACTCTCCCCCCTTCTCAAATATCTCAGGAATTGAACAACCCTCTTGCTCCTCTATCCAGCTGTCCAAATCAATAAACTCTCGATTAAGTGAAGATGCTAGCTCTCGACCAACCGTACTCTTCCCAACTCCCATAAAGCCTACAAGAAAGTAGTTTACTTCGTAGTGTTCCACTAACTGATCAATAATCTCAAAATAGTTGGGAAATGTTTTGTCACAACAGTTAGGATTACGAATACCTATTGATCCTTGATACAACCCAGGGAGGGTAAATGCCATTGCCATTCTATGATCCTCGTAGGTCTCTATTTCTGCATTTCCTATCTCATGGGGTTCTATGACAATACCTTCACTGGTAACATCATTGGGAACACCCATTCGATATAACTCTGTAGATAAGGCTGAGAGTCTGTCTGACTCCTGATACCGGATATGCCCAACCCCCGTAATAGTGGTAGGGCTCGAAGCAAAGGGAGCAATCGCTCCAAGGGTGAGCGTTTGGTCAGAAAAATCATTCATATGAACAGATACCCCTTGCAACGCACCAACCCTAGGTCCCTTTACGGTAATACCTGTATCCTTTTCTTCTACAGAACACCCCATCTGCTCAAGAACCTCTAAAAAGGCAATATCCCCTTGCATTGAGTCTCTATATACATGTCTCACCTCTATCTGACCTCCCAACACTGCGGGGAGAGCAAAGAAGTAAGAAGCTCCAGAAACATCTGGCTCTATCTGATACGGGCAACCCTGTAAAGTACTCCCTGAGGGAATAGAAAATCTTTTATACCCTTGGTTAACTAC
>CAZBHR010000002.1:24061-194835 GCA_964492025.1 uncultured Spirochaetia bacterium
TTTATAGTAATATCAACATAGGATTTTGCAATAAGCTCACCCTTTACCTCTATAGAAACCTCATCTTTGGCAACCGCACCCATCATAAGAAGAGCACTTAAAAACTGACTACTTCTACTTCCATCAATCTCATAATGAGTAGCCATCTTGCTTGGGCTTATAAGCGTAAAGGGAAAGTGTCCATCCTCTTTATGACAATGAACCTGAGCACCTCCACTGGCAAGGGAGGTAAGAAGCTCTCCCATAGGACGTTTTGACATCTGTTCTGAGGCTGAAAACTCTCGAACCCCAGGTATGGCAGTAACCATAGCAGAAAGGAATCGTGCGGTGGTACCACCACTTCCTACATACACACTACTTGCGGAGGGTAGGGTACCGTTACAGCCGTGGATAACTACCCGAAAATCATCTCGGTATACATCTACGGGTATTCCTAAACCCTTAAGGGCACCAATACAGTGTTCTGTATCATCCGAGAAAAGGACCCCATGAAGCTCACTTACCCCAGAGGAAAATGCAGCTAGAAGCAATGCTCTATTTGTAATACTTTTAGAACCAGGAACCTCTACACTCCCGTAATTAGCTCCTAGTCTTAAGGGTTTTACCCGATATATGTCTCCACTCATGAAAGAAGTATAACAGAACTTGTTTTCCTTGCATACTGGCAGATTCCTTAAGAGCTCCTCTTGTTCTTTCATTAAGTGGGGTTACTTGACTTCTTCATAAAAAAAGAGGATTATAATAATAATTTAATGTGAGGAGTTTTTAATGGTTGATTATACAAAGAACAACAAAAAACGTACAACAAAGCCAACGAATAACGACAACGGATTTACAACAAGTGTAGAGGAAAATAATGAATATGCTACATCCACAATGGAAAGCAGTACATTTTCCTCCTCCGTAGTATCAGAGAGAAATATTTTAAAGAATGTATACCTATGGATGACTATGGGATTAGCAGTAACAGGAATTACCGCATGGATTGGAGCCTCAAGTGAGTTTGTAATGTCTCTTATTTTTGGAAACAGTTTAGGATTTCTTGCTCTTTTTATTGGTCAACTTGTTATGGTTTGGGTACTTTCTGCAAGGATAATGACACTTCAACGAAACATCGCAATACTTCTGTTCATAGGATACTCTGCTCTTATGGGACTAACACTAACTTCAATTTTTTGGGTATATGAGTTAGGAACTATTAGTTTAGCCTTCTTCTCCACCGCAGGTATGTTTGGTGGAATGAGCCTATGGGCATTAACTACCAAAAAAGATCTTTCTGGGTGGGGACACTTCCTTATGATGGGTCTTTGGGGAATAATTTTTGCCTCAATTATCAACTGGCTTGTAGGAAGTTCTGCTTTGTATTTTATGATGTCCTATGTAGGAATTGCAATCTTTCTAGGGTTTACCGCTTATGATACTTTTATTATTAAAAAGTGGTACCAAGAAATGGCAGATAGGGGAGATGAGGACCTCTACACAAAACTCTCCATTATTGGGGCACTAAAACTGTATTTAGATTTTGTTAACATATTCCTTTACATGCTACGAATATTGGGAAGAAAAAGATAGAATGCGTGACCGATACATTATTATTGGTGGAAATGCTGCAGGAATGAGTGCAGCTTATAAAGCTCGGCGTCTCAATAGGGACGCCGAAATTATTGTATACGAATCAACAGGAGAAATATCCGTAGGAGCTTGTGGAATTCCCTACTACATAGCAGGAGAGTTTGACGACCTTCATACCATGATAGCTAGAACCCCTAGCCAAGTAGCAGAGTCAGGTATTACCCTCCATTTGCATACCAAAATAACATCACTGAATAGTGTAAAAAAAGAGATTTCAGGCGAGGATTCTGAGGGGAACCAATTTACTACAACCTACACTAAACTTATGATAGCCACGGGAGCACATCCCTTTGTACCACCAATTAAAGGGTTACCTAAATCTGGTGTTTTTGTAGTAAAGAGTTTAGAGGATGCCAAGGCTATTCGAGAGTACATGACCAAAAGTAGTGTTCGCAACGTAGTGGTTGTAGGTGGTGGATTTATCGGAGTTGAGATGGCAGAAGCGGCGCTGGCTCTCAAAAAAGAGGTTAGGCTTATTGAACTACAAGACCAGCTTATGCCTCAAACATTTGACCCCGATATGGCGAAACACCTCCAAGACGAGATGGAACACCAGGGAGTTTCACTGCACCTTAATGAGTCTATAACCGGTATATGTGGCGAGAGTACTGTAGAACAGGTAACCACCAGCAAAGGAACTTACTCCGCAGATATGGTCATACTTGCCTTAGGTGTTCGTCCAGCTACTGGATGGCTAAAAAATTCTGGGATGCAACAATTTCCCAATGGGGCAATTATTGTTAATAAGAAGGGAGAAACATCATGTGCAGATATATTTTCTGCCGGAGATTGTGCGGCCATTCCCCATAGAGTTTTGGAAAAACACACCTACTCACCACTTGCAACCACAGCCAATAAACTTGGTAGGGTAGTGGGAGAGAATATGGCAGGAGGGAACTGTGTATATCCTGGAACCATTGGTTCTGGATCTATACGATTTTGTAACATTGAGGGATCTCGTGTTGGAATTTCAGAGAAAGAGGCTATAACCCATAAGATTCCATACAAAACAGTTACCATAGAAGATAAAAATCACACAAACTACACCCACGGATCAGCAAGTATCTGGATAAAACTTATATATGACCC
The DNA here is from genome assembly GCA_964492025.1 of uncultured Spirochaetia bacterium. Classification (GTDB taxonomy): domain Bacteria; phylum Spirochaetota; class Spirochaetia; order CAZBHR01; family CAZBHR01; genus CAZBHR01. The sequence continues at coordinate 26,783 of CAZBHR010000002.1, forward strand.
CCAGAAGTTAACAATTTTAGGAGCTCAACTTATAGGAGCCCCTGGAGCAGAACTTCGGAGTTACCCTTTAGTTATTGCAATTCAAGAGAGATTATCGGTGAGAGATCTGGGATTTGCGGACTTTCCATACGCACCTCCCTTCTCTAGAACATGGGATATTCTTAACGTTGCAGGAAATGTAGCAAAGTAATTGAATAAAAGAAAAATAATCCCCCTAAGAGAAAAATCTCTGTAGGGGGATATACCTATTAATCCTCTTGATTAAGATACTCTCCTCGATTGAAAGCATCTCTATCAAACTCTCCACTTTTTGAAGCTACATAAGTTGCTGTTACCATATCTCCAGTAACATTTGTGGCAGTTCGAAACATATCTACTATAAAATCGACTCCCACAACAATACCAAGGGCTTCAACAGGAAGACCCGCAGTTGTAAGTGTTAACGAGGTAAACACCGTAGCTCCCATAGGAATACCTGCGGTTCCTATACTCGCAATAATAGAGACCACAAGAACAAGAATGTACTGTACAAGAGTCATCTCTATCCCGTAAGCATTTGCAGCAAAAATGGCAACCATAGCGGGGTAGATCCCTCCACAAGCATCCATATTCATAACCGATCCAATAGGGGCTACAAAGTTAGCAACCTTGCTATCTACTCGAATACGATTAGTTAAGGTTGTTGTTGTTACAGGGAGAGTCCCCATACTTGAACGAGAAGTGAATGCCATCACCATTGCAGGTTGGGCTGCCTTAAAGAATTTTAAAGGACTGACCTTTGCTCCAAACCGTAAAATACTAGAATATACAATAAAGAGCTGGAGTAAACATGCCACAATAAGAGCAATGATAAACCATCCCAGATCAACAACGAGACCAACACCACTATCTGACATAAAATAGGCCATAAGACCAACAACTCCATAGGGAGTCATTCTAAGAACAATACTGGTAACACCCATCATTATGTCAAGAAAAGACTCAAGGAGCTTTTTGAAGGGCTCCACCTTTTCAGGAGATTTTCCTAAAAGATGAACCGCCGAAACTCCCACAAAAAGGGCAAAAACAACCACAGGAATAATCTTTAAGTCTACTGCAGAGGCTAGAGGGTTACGAGGAATCATACCCCTAATCTGTACAATAATACTCTCAACGGTAACAGCATCTCTGGGAGCAGCCTGCCCCAAATCAGCCCCATTTCCAATACCCATAACCGTTCCAATGGCCATACCAATAAAACTTGCAACTACTGCGGTAAACAGAAAGGTGCATAGGGTTCTTTTCCCCATAGTTTTTAACTCATCTTGATTCTTTAATCGCATAATACCAACAACAATGCTGGTTGGTATTAAAGGAATAATGAGCATTCTAAGAAAATCTACATAACCAAATCCGACAAGTCTAAGATACTGCCGAATCTCAGTTACAACAACTCTGTTTGTATCACTGATACTTCCCCAAGAATAGAGAGCTACACCCAACAGAGCACCAGCAATCATAGCAATAAATACTCGTGCGGTAAATCGGGCTATTCGTTTTTTTCTTAAAAGCATCATACCAATAAGAATACACGCGAATCCTACCATCCATAAAAAAAACGGGAACCATTGTGAAGACCAATCCATATACACCTCCTATAAAAAATATCACCTATCTTGTCAGGTAAGAGGCAAAGGGTATAGCCCTATAATCACAATCCCCAAGAGATTATTGAAAAAAATAACAACCTCTTGGGAAATATTGAAATAAATATTATGTTTGTGTCACCAAAATAAAAGAATACTTTTCCTTACAGAATTTTTTTCATAAGTTTAAAGAATTTATAAGGAGCATATCGGAAGGGTAAATCTATCCACGTAGGTGTGCTCACCACCGATCGTCGATTAGTAAATACATCGAAGCTCTCCTTGCCATGGTACTTCCCTAGTCCACTTACGCCAACACCTCCAAATGGTAGATGGTGGTTTGCTATGTGAAAGAGAATATCATTAAAACATCCTCCTCCTGAACTTGTTTTGGAGAAGAGTTCTTTTCCCTTTTTGGTGCTTCCGAAAAAGTAGAAGGCTAGGGGCTTATCGTGGCTATTCACATAACTCTCCACCTCATCAATATGATCAAAGGTCATAACTGGTAGTATTGGTCCAAATATCTCATTTTTCATAATGGGGTGTGTTTCATCAACAGGACTTAAAATGGTAGGGGAGAGGTACCTCTGCGCTGTATCAACCTCACCTCCCCAGTAAATGGGACTGTGTGATATAAGCTCCTGAAATTCACCAAGAGCCTTATCGGTAACAATCCGAGGAAAGTGCTTACTCTCTTTAATAGACTCTCCATACATTGAGGTGACAGCTTTCACAATTTTGTCTAAGAGCTCATCCCTCACAGAACTATGTACATAAAGGTAATCGGGAGCAATACAGGTTTGACCTGCATTTACCAACTTTCCCCAGGCAATACGTTTTGCTGCTACATCTATATTGGCACTTTTATCAACAACACAGGGGCTTTTACCCCCAAGTTCAAGAACCACGGGAGTAAGATTTTTTGCTGCGGCCTCCATAACTAGCTTTCCTAAAAATGGACCTCCAGTAAAAAAGATCATATCGTACTTCTGCTCAAGGAGGTAGCCGTTTGTAGTTCGGTGCCCCTGAATGGTATTAATATACGCAGGATCATACAGTTCTCGTAGCATCTCTCCCATAACTTCCGCAATTTCAGGGGTGTAAGGTGATGGCTTTACAGTAGCGCAACACCCTGCAGAAATTGCTCCTACCAAGGGGTTCATAAGTAGCTGAAAAGGGTAGTTCCAGGGAGCCATAATCAATGCAACCCCAAGAGGCTCATAGTAAATTTTACTATTTGAAGGCTGTAGGTGGAGTGGGGTTTTTACCTTTTTAGGCTTTGCCCATTTTTTAAGATGTTTTATATGGTTCCGTATTTCCTGAGTAACAATACTAATCTCGGTAACAAAAAACTCTTCCGGTGATTTGTGAAGATCCTTCCAAATAGCATCTTCTAGCCGCTCTTTATACTTTGCAATACCTGCATCTAAAGCTTTTAACTGTTTTATCCGAAAGGCAATATCACGAGTTACGTGGGTTCCAAAAAACTCATGTTGAGCTTTTACACTCTGTTCAATAGTAGATCTATCTGTGTCTGTCATAAACACTCCTTTTCAATTAGTGAGTAGTTACTCATTTGTGTAATATACTATAAAAAACTATAATAAGTATACTGAGTTTTCATCTTTTTTCCACCTATATAGTAAAAGTTTTAGTATACCCTTGATTTATCTTTCTTACTCCGATAAAGTTTTTAGGGGAGTGAGGTTACTGTGTCTAGCAGGTTGAAGTATATATTATTAATATTTATCTCTTTATTTCCGGCTAAGCTATTTTCGGAAGAGGCGCTACAAGAAAAAGATTCTAACAACTATTCTGAATTCTTTTATTTTGTCACAGTTTCTACGGGCTTTGAGTTTGGAGATGTTAGAGAATTAGTGTTTCAGCCTCTTAATAATGGAGATCAGAAAGTTTTAAGTGAAATACATTGGCAACACCTGTATTCATCATATATAGAGGCAACACTGAATCTTCGATATAAAAAATTCTTTTTTGATACTATCATCCGCACGGCGGTACCTTCTAAAGTAGGAGAAGTGTACAACTCTGACTATCTTATTCCCAACAGTACCGAAAAATCCAATTTCTCGATGCATGAAAACTACTTAGATAAAAGCATCTCATGGCAGTTTCTTGGAAAAATCCCCTTAAGACTCCATGAGAGATGGGTGGTTTTACCATCTATAGGTATGAGTATTGAGAATAAAAAGTGGTCTGCTATGCACGGATACAAACAGTACTCTCCTACATATAATCCATACCCCATAACAGAGGATACTCCAAAGGAGCCACTTTACGGAAATATTATCTCCTATGATCAACTTATTATCTACCCGATAGTAGGAATAGAAAACCAGATTGGAATATCTGAAAAGGTCATTATAAATCTAGGAACTTTTATATATCCCTATATTTTTATTAGTGCCATTGACAGCCACTATCTCAGAGAGAAGGAGTTCAAAGACTCCCTGCACGGTTTCTTGGGAATAAAAACAACTATAGCAACCACAGTGTTTCCTTTTAAAAATAATCAAGATATTGGTTTAAATTTTTCCACAAGCTATGAAAAGTACCAAGTAAGAGGGGATACTACGGTATCAAAAATGGGAGAAGTAACAGGGTCGAATATAATCGGTTTCTACAAAAATGGAGCGGGGGCAAGTAACGCATTTTTCTCAATGGCCTTGGGAGTATCCTTCTATCCAAGTAGACAATAAAAGCTGGATTTTTAGAAAAACTCCCCTCATATACACCTATTTTTAAAGAGGCTCTTCGATTTATGAAGAAAAACCCTTGTAAATTTCAGAATCTGGAGTATTATTTAAAAGTGAGTAACCACTCGCTTGCAAAAAGAACATAAAGGAAGGTGACAATGGTAAATGCCTATGTAAAAGCTCGATGCAACTTGCTAGCGGTACTTCGAGGTATTGAATACCTAGTAGAGCACGATGCAGAGTGTAAAGAGTTAGTAAAGGGTACGGATATTGCAATTCAGTTTAACGTAAAACATGGACCATCTGGTAATTTGCATATCTGCAACGGAAAGGCTGAGATGAAAGAGGGGAAATATAAAAGTTCAATAACCCTCTACTTCACTTCACCAGAACATTTCAACAAGATGATTGATGGAACAGGAAAACCTATTCCTATCAAGGGCTTTACAAAGATAAAATTTCTTACTGGCCCGTTTATGAAACTAGCAGATAAACTAAATTACTATCTTCGTCCAGAGGAGAACCTCCTCAATGACTCTGCATTTTTCAAAAAGAATACAGAGCTTACTGCGTATACCGCCTTCTTTGCACTAGCAGAAATTGGAAATTATGATGCAATAGGGAAGCAGAGTGCAACCCGTATCCCTGATGGTGTTATACAGGTACAAATCAAAGATGGTATTGGAGTTCAGGTATGTGCCAAGGGCGGACATATCCACTGTAAAAAGGGTATTCACCCAGACCCTCGCGCTGTTTTAGAGTTTGGAGATATTGAAGTAGCACATCTTTTACTAAATGGAAAGCTTGATACATTTACGGGCTTAGGAAATGGAAAGATGAGTATGCGAGGGTTTATTCCTATGTTAGATAACATGAACCCTCTTCTGGACATAATACCAAATTATCTGAGTTAAGGAGCTTCTATGGATAAGTTATATACCTACACAAAAAGTATGGAGCTTTTCAACAGAGCTCTTAAGGTACTCCCTACAGGAATACCTGGTCACCTAGGACCTGTTCAGTCCCAGTTTATTCCAACCTCCGCATACCCTCTGTATGCAGAGAGGGTAAAGGATTCCTACTTTTGGGATCTTGATGACAATAAATTTATTGATTACATGTGTGCCTATGGACCAAATGTTTTAGGGTACAATAATGATGTGGTTGATGCTGCAGCACAAGCACAGTACGCAAAAGGAAACTGCATGGCTCTTCCAGGAAAGATCCAAGTAGAGTTTGCCGAACTTCTTGTGGATACGATTGAAGCAGCGGACTGGGCGTTCTTTATGAAAAATGGGGGAGATGCAACCAGCTTTGCCAGGATGATAGCCCATGCAGCCACTGGGAAAGAGAAAGTTATCTCTGTGCAGGGTGGATATCATGGAGTAGCACCATGGACCCAACCTCTTACCCACGCAGGAATAACCTCGGGGGATGTTCAAAATAATATTGTTGTTCCTTGGAATGATATTGGGGCTGTGGAAAAAGCTATTGCAGAGCATAGTGGTAATGTTGCTGCATTTATTGCAACTCCCTACGATCACAGGGTGTTTGCGGATAATGCACTACCCGCAGAGGGGTACTGGCAGAAGATCAGAAAACTTTGTGATCTTCACAATATTGTACTTATTATAGATGATGTTCGGTGTGGGTTCCGCTTAGATATGGCAGGATCTGCTAAATATTTTGGATTTAAACCCGACCTTACCTGCTACTGTAAAGCTCTAGCAAATGGGTACCCCGTATCTGCTTTGGTAGGAGTAGACTCCTTAAAAGATGCAGCAGCTAAGGTTTTCTACACAGGAAGCTACTGGTCTAGTGCTGCTCCTATGGCAGCAGGAATAGCCTGTATTAATGAGCTAAAAAGACTCAACGGACCTCAACTCATGATAGAGAAGGGGAAAAAGCTTACCGAAGGGCTTGTAGCTGCTGCGGCAAATGAGAGAATAACCCTTAAAGTAAGTGGTGTTCCTTCAATGTTTTATATGAGAATTACCAATGATAACTCGCTAATGATGCAACAGGAGTTTTGTGCGGAGTGTGTCCAGCGTGGAGTATTTTTCACCTCTCACCACAACCACTTTACAAACTGTTCTCTTACGGATGATGATATTCAGAGAACCATAGAGATTGCAGCAGAGGCTTTTCAGGTTGTAGCAAAAAACAATCCTGATAGGCTTAATTAAAAGGGAGTAGCGAATCTCCCAAAAATAGGGTACTATGGAGATACTCACATAAGAGAGTACCATAAAATAAACTAATAACTCCAAAAAGGAGTTAATGTATAGGAGGATACAATGCCTTTAACAAAAGAGGAGTTTCTGAGTTTAGAACAGAAAGCTCGGGATTTAAGAAAATTGGTTATTAACACTGTAGTTTGGGCCGGAAGTGGTCATGTCGGAGGGTCTCTAAGCTCAATTGATATACTCACACTCCTTTACTACAAATATCTTAATATTGATGTGTCAAACCCAAACTGGGAAGATCGAGATAGATTCATTCTTAGTAAGGGACATATTGGGGTGGGTTTTGCTCCTGTCTTAGCGGACAAGGGGTTTTTTCCTATGGAGTGGCTTGAAACCTTTAACCACACACACAGTAAATTGGGAATGCACTTAGATAAAAATAAGGTTCCTGGATTAGACGCATCTTCTGGCTCATTGGGTCACGGTCTTCCTATCGCATTTGGGTTAGGGGTATCCGCAAACCTTAAGAAACAAAATTTCACCACCTACTGTCTTATTGGTGATGGAGAGGCTAACGAAGGATCAAACTGGGAAGCTGCAATGGCCATCAACCAGTACAAACTCACCAACGTTATTCCAATTATTGATAGAAATAACTGTATGATGGATGGACGAACAGAGGATGTTATGGGACTTGAGCCACTTGATAAAAAGTGGGAGGCCTTTGGTTTCCATGTTATCACGGTACAAGATGGACACAACCTCTATCAGCTAGCAGAAGCGATTGAAGAAGCTCAAAATCAAAAAGAGAAACCATCGGTTATTATTATGAACACAAAGAAAGGTTGTGGTGTTGCTCACATTACGGATAACTACAAATACCACTATGCTGGATTTGACGAGAACACAAAAAATCAATGTCTCAAAGAGATTGATGAATACCATGACCAACGACTACAACAGGCATAGGAGGAAAAGATGGGAGGAATGAATTATACCATAGAAGATACGGCAAAGCTTTCAACCGCAGAGCTTTATGGAAAAACCCTTTGCGACCTTGCAGATCAGCACCCAGAGGTTGTGGGATTAACGGCTGACCTAGCAAAATCTACCAAGATAGGAGTTCTTGGTGAGAAGTACCCAGAAAGACTTATCAATGTGGGAATTGCAGAGCAAAACCTATTTGGAGCAGCAGCAGGTATGGCTCTTAACGGCATGGTACCCTTTGTATCTACCTTTGCGGTGTTTGCCACTATGCGAGCCCTTGATCAGGTTCACACCGATATTTGCTACCAAAATCTTAATGTAAAGATTATAGCAACCCATGCGGGTCTCTCCTTTGGACAGGCGGGAACTACCCACCACTGTACAGAGGACTTAAGCATTATGCGATCAATGGCAAACTGTAAGATAATTGTTCCTGCAGATGGTATGGAAACCGCAAACGCCGTACAGACAGCTTACGAAACTCCAGGGCCAGTATATATCCGAATTAACCGAGGATTTGACCAGAAGGTGTACGACTCTACGGAGTATGACTTTGAACTTGGAAAAGCTATTGAGATGCACGAGGGTTCAGATATTACCATTATTGCCTGTGGAAGTGCCGTGTGGAGAGCTCGTGAAGCTGCAAAGATCCTAGAAAGTGTTGATGGAGTGAAAGCAAGAGTGCTTAATATGCACACCATTAAACCTATAGACAAGGAAGCAATTCTTAAGGCTGTTCACGATACCCGAAGAATTATTACCGTAGAAGATCACAACATTATTGGAGGTCTCGGATCTGCGGTAGCAGAGGTTATGGCGGAGAGTGGAAAGGCCTGTGCTTTTAGACGACTAGGAGTACCAGACACCTTCTCTATTATTGGTCTTCATGAAGATCTTATGGCTCACTACGGATACGATGTAAACGGAATCTTAGCTACCGCTCGAGAAGTTATGGGAGCAGATTTTGAAGAAGATGACAACTGGGATGATGAGATTTAGCCTATGAACACCTATACACAGAGCGAAGAGTTTTTTGCAAATAAAATCTTTTTAAACGCCGTACTTCCGGTACTCAAAACTACCGTAGAGGGAACTCCTAAACTTCAGAAAGCGTGGGAAGGAAAGAGTGGAATTTGTCAGATTCGTTGTCTCCCAAGCAATCAGGAAGATACGGAAGATGGAACCCACTTTATTATTGAGGATGGGCAGTGGGCAGTAAAACGTGGGCTCTCCGAGGAAACTCCCAATGTTGAACTTATATTTAAGTCTCGAAAACACCTAAATAACTTTTTTAAGGGAAAACAGATTCCCTTTCCAAAGATGAAAGGGGTATTTAAGGGGAAAGGAATGTTTATTCCTTTCATGAAATCTCTTATGGCTATGGGTTCTCTCCTAGGAGCAAAAACTGCTCCAAAAGAGGAAGACCAGCAGAGACTATTAGTAAAATGTATGTTTAACCTGCTATCTACGGGAATTAGTACTCTGAATAAGCTTGATCACCCTAAGGCTAAATCTTGGACTAAGATGAGTCCTGATAGGGTGTACGCATGGAGAGTAGGGGATGATGAGGAACTTGCAGCCTATATTAGAATCAAGGCTGGTAAAAGTAAGGCCTCCCGTGGAGTGTATCGGCGAAGCATGCCCTTTTTCACCATGAAGTTTGACTCACCAAGAAGTGCTCTTGGTATTTTGTTAAGTACCGATGATATGATAGAATCTACGGTAACAGGAAAACTTATCATGGAGGGAGCTCCTGAGTATGGATCCCAATTAGGGGATCTTATGCTTATGATTGGAGCAATGATTCAACCATAATACCATTACCCCCTAGTATCACTAGGGGGTAAAACTGGTTTGCAGGAAAGAGGAGAAAAGAGATGAGACTAAAATCGTTAAGCCACGCAGGTGTTACCGTAAAAAACCTAGATAAAGCAATTGCTTGGTACTGGGATGTGTTTAAGATGTCTGTAGTAGATATTCAAGAATTCCCCGAAGAGTACGTAGCAAAAATGAAAGCACTGTATAATTTGGAAGAGTGCTCATTACGACTTGCTATGTTGGTTTGCCCAAAAGGTGGCTGTGTTGAGCTCTTTGAATTCTCAAAAACAGAGGAGATTCATCACCGATGGAATGCTCCTGGGGTTACTCACTTTACTTTAGATGTTTCCAATGTTTCTGGGTGGTATACAAAACTCAAAGCACGAAACGATGTAGAGATTCTCTGTACACCTCAAAAAACAGGAAAAAACGAGTGGTTTTTCTTTAGAGACCCCGATGGCAACCTCATTGAGCTTATAGACCTAAAGGGAAACTACTTTCTTTTAAGAAAGTTAACTCGACTTGCTAAATGGATTATGAGAGTTGGTCCATTTAAATCCTATTACAAATAACCCAAGGAATACAGTATGAAAGATTCAATCCTCTTTACCCCAAAATCGATTGGGAATGTTGAGCTAAAAAACCGATTTGTTATGACAGCCATGGATGTTGGAATGGCAAAGTTTAATGGAACTCCAACAGATCTTTTGACAGATTACTACCTCCAACGAGTTCAAGGAGGGGTAGGTCTGATTATTACAGGGATCTGCAGGGTCAATAATATCCATGGAGTAGCAGAACCTCGACAAATATCACTCACAAATAATCGAAGAATAAAACCTTTTCAGGAGATGAATCAGAAAATTCACCAAGAAGGTGGAAAGATTATTGTTCAGCTTCACCACCCAGGACGACAGAACTACTCCGCCCTTATTGGCATATGGCCCTTAGTAGAGCTGTTCTCCCATATTCCTGGATTTAGCAAGCTTTTTGCTCCTGCAGTAAAAACCTTAAATTTTTTAGAAAAACACATATACACTCCCGCAGTTGTAGCTCCATCGGTGGTTCCTTGCACCCATGTAAATCAGAAAACCCGAGCCCTTAAAACTCGGGAGATAAAAAAACTGGTTAAACAGTTTATTAACGGGGCAAAACGTGCTCAAAAAGCAGGATTTGACGGGGTAGAGCTCCATGCTGCCCATGGGTACCTCCTACAACAGTTCTTAAGTCCTTATACGAACAGGCGAACAGACCAATACGGTGGAAACTTTGAAAACCGCCTACGGATTATGAAAGAGATTATTTCTGGTATACAAAAAGCCTGTGGAAAGGACTTTCCCCTTATTGTAAGACTTACGGTGGAGGAGTTTATTCCAGAGGGCCAGATAGACACAGAGCTCTCACCAGAAAATCAAAGAGGAATAACCTTAGAACTCGGTGTACAGATAGCAAAGGCCCTAGAAAAAATGGGAATCCACGCATTAGATATATCCTCGGGAAGTTATGAGCAAACTAATAAGTGGCTAGAAACAGTGACATACGATACGGGCTGGCGAAAATACCTTGCTCAGGCAGTAAAACGGGAAGTTTCTATTCCCGTGATTGCGGCAAACCTCATTAGGAGTGGAGAGCAAGCGTTAGAACAGTTAGAAGAGGGAATTCAAGATTTTATCGGTCTGGGTCGTCCTCTTCTTGCGGATCCAGAGTTACCTAAAAAAATTCAAGAAGGGAGAGAGACAGAAGTAAATAGATGTATTATCTGCTGTCAATGTTATGAGTCTCTCGTAAAAAATGCTTGGTTAGGGAAGCCCCTACGTTGCTCCGTAAACCCTACCTTAGATAAGAGACCAGAACCTCTCACAAAGGGGAGTGGAAAGGTTGTAGTAGTGGGAGCTGGTGTTGCGGGTATGCAAGCAGCTCTCACCCTAAAAAAACGGGGATTTGACGTAGTACTATTTGAAAAATCCTCCCAATCGGGAGGGCAGGTGAAACTTGCAGATAAGGCACCTAAAAAAGATAAGCTCGGTTGGATTGTTGATGACTTAAAGGCATCTTTGAACCGTCAAGGCGTACAAGTTAGATATAACACCTTTGCTTCCTATGATTTAATAATGCAAGAGAGTCCCAATGGGGTAATTATTGCAACTGGGGCAACTCCTATTATTCCTCCTATTGAAGGGAAAGATAGTCCAACAGTATTCTCCTTTGATGTTATACTCTCAGGAGAGGCTTTTCCTGAGCAAGCTAGGAAAGTTGCTGTTATAGGATCTGGTCTTACAGGGTTAGAAACAGCGGAGTATTTGGTGGATAGAAATAAACAAGTTGTTATTGTTGAAATGGCAGATGCTATTGCTCCGGGAGCACATTTTCAGCACAGAGATGATGCGATGGAACAACTTACCAAAGGAAAAGCTAAGTTCCTCACAAAGAGAAAGCTCATATCAATAGAGAGTAATACTATTCTACTCCAGCCTCCCGAAGGTGGCGTACAGAAAGAGAGGGTAGATGCGGTAGTTCTTGCCCTAGGAAGTAAGCCAGACAACCACCTGACGAAAGATCTTGAATCACAGGGTGTTCCAGTGTGGGTTATTGGAGATGCTAAAAAAATAGGCCGTATAGCAGATGCCGTAGAAGAGGGGTATCAAGTAGCAAAGGATTTAACCTTATAAACCTCTATGAAATAGTTAAAACTTATTTACAATATGCCGTAAACAGCTGTATACTGCATATTGTATAGTTTATCTAAAAATTACAAGAAGAGGTCTATTTAATGAAAAATAAGTTATTCATAGTCGTTGGAGTTATTACACTACTGCTTTTCTCCTGCGCGTCACTCCCCACGGAGCCTCAATATGGAGATAACACTCCCAGTAATATACATAATCCAATTCCACAAACAGAAGTACACAATGTGGTAACTCAATTCTTGGGGATTGAAGAAAATAACTGGGCTAGCCGAGGTATCTTTGAAGATATAGCGAACAAAACAAAGAAAGTACTTGTTGTGGGATGGGATGGGGTACGACTGGATAGCCTACTTGCCGCAGAAACACCAACCCTTAATGAGGTGATAAAAACTGGGTATATCTACGCAGCTTATGCGGGCGGAGATATTGGAACAGAAACAGAGCAAACAACGGTGAGTGGACCAGGATGGACAACTCTATTAACAGGTACTTGGGCAAACTCCCATAACTTTATAGACAACTCCATTGACCAGAAAAATCCAGAAACCCCCAGCTTTCTCCAAAAAGCTACAGAGGCGGGCTACTCTACTGCATCCTCCGTTACATGGGATGTAATCAACACTAATATTTTACAAAACGAAATATCCCTTATCTCCCATTATGAAAATAGCTCAGATATAGAGACTATGAAGAGAGGAATTGAGGAGATTAAGCAGGGAACTGATGTTGTATTTGTTGCCTTTGATGATACGGACATGGCGGGCCACAACAAAGGGTACTACCCAGGAAAGAGGTCATACATATCTGCTATAGAAGAGAGTGATAGAAAGAGTAGTAGGCTCATAGAAGCCATACGACAACGGGAAACCTTTGAAGAGGAAGCGTGGCTTGTCGTTTTTTCAACAGATCACGGAGGACATAAAAAAAACCACGGCGGACAATCTCCTGAAGAGAGAGAGATTTATATTGCCCTGGGCATCCTTCGATAAATAATAGAAAATTAGGAGTTATAATGAATAAAATCACTGCCTTAGACACACAGTGGAACCTGAGCTGTAAAGCAAAGGGAATATCCTTACAAACAGATATTCCATCAACCGTATATGAAGCACTTTTAGCCAATGATCATATACAAGACCCATTTTACGGGACAAATGAGCAAAAAGCAGCATGGGTATATAAGGAAGATTGGGTATATGAAAAAGAGATAACCCTTTCAGAAGAGGATCTTCGAGCTGATGAGCTCATACTTCGATTTTACGGATTAGACACCGTAGGAACTGTAAGTCTTAATGGAACACTCCTAGGATCTATAGATAATATGCACAGGACTTGGGAGTTCAACCTTATTGGAGAGTTCAAAAAAGTACTGACCCTAGGAAACAATACACTTAAGGTATACTTCAAGAGCCCCGTATTTCACGGTGAAGGGGAGACAAAAAAATACAAAAGAAACCTAAGGGAGTTCCCTTGGTTTATGAAAAGCCCCACCCTTAAGGGTATATCCTATTTACGAAAAGCTCTGTACTCCTTTGGTTGGGACTGGGGCCCACAGCTTCCAGATAGTGGAATATGGAGACCCGTAGAGCTAGAAAGGGTACAAAAAGCAAAGATATGTGAACTTAGCAGTATTCAGTCCCATACCTATGCCCCTGCAAAACACAAAGATAATCCATATGTAGATCAGCCGATACATGAATGTACTCTTAATGTTTCAGCTCCATGGAAGGAGTTTGGGAAAAAGACAGAGGCTTCCTCACTTTCGACTCGTTTTACCTTAAAAGGTCCCAATTACCATAAGGTAGAGACTTCACAAGATGGAAAAACTTCATTTTATATTAAAAATCCAGAACTCTGGTGGACCTACGACCTAGGAGAGCCAACACTCTACACCCTTCGAGTTGAGCTTTTTGACGGAGAGACCCTTCTTGATACAAAAGAGCAGCAAATAGGACTTAGGGATATTCGGCTTATAAGAAACAAAGACACCTGGGGAGAGACCTTTTACTTCCAGTTAAACGGAGTTCCCCTCTTTGCAAAGGGAGCAAACTGGATTCCAGAGGACTCATTTATTCCTCGAGGAAAAAAACTTGGACTCTACGCAAAGCGTATTGATGATGTAAAAGACGCACACATGAATATGATTCGTATCTGGGGTGGGGGAATCTACGAAGATGACCATTTTTACGATCTCTGTGACCAGAAGGGAATCCTTGTATGGCAGGACTTTATGTTTGCCTGTTTTATGCCACCTAAACATGAAGAGTTTATTGAGTCTGTTCGAAAAGAGGCTATTGATAATATTAAGAGACTCCGACACCACCCCTCAATTGCAATCTGGGTAGGGAATAACGAAATAGAGGGAGGCTGGACCTCTCTTGGGTACGGAGTACGTTTTAGAAACTATAAAAAGAATTACCTAAGACTTTTTGAGTCACTTCTTCCAAAGTTGGTACAGGAACATGATCCGCAGAGATATTACTGGCCAAGTTCTCCATCGTCCCACGGAGGTTTCAAAAAACCTGAGAGCCCAAACTACGGAGATTCTCACTTTTGGGATGTGTGGCATGGAGGAAAACCATTCTCTATTTATCGGGAACATTACTCCCGATTTATGAGCGAATTTGGGTTTGAGTCCTTTCCTGTCATGAAAACCATTGCAGAGTTCTCCGAAGAGAAGGACTGGGAGTTTCAGTCCGAAGTTATGGAGAACCATCAGAAAAACGGAGCAGGAAACAAAAAGATTCTCTCCTATATGGAAAATAGATTTGCCATCCCAGAGGACTTTCCTAGTCGAGTGACCCTTTCCCAAATTACTCAAGCAGAAGCAATGGAGTACGGTATTGATCACTGGAGACGAAATAGAAAAGATTTCCGCTGTATGGGAGCACTCTACTGGCAGCTCAATGACTGTTGGCCCGTTGCCTCTTGGTCCTCAATAGATTACTATGGTCGATGGAAGGCTCTTCACTATTTTGCTCGTAGATTTTTTGCACCTCTTTATGCCAGTGTAGCAGAACACAAAGAGAGCTTTGAAATCTGGGGTATAAATGATACAAGGAAAGAAAAACAGATTACCCTAGATTGGTGGCACTACAACCCTAAGGGAACCCTCCTAGGCTCTAAGAGTAAGGAGTATACTCTGGGACCTGCAAACTCTGAACTTCTCGAAACAGTAGCTACTCCACAGGGTACCGAAAGGGGTGTCGTATTCTACACAATAAGTGATGAAACAGATGTACTCTATGAAGGATTTAAGATACTAGAGACCCCATCAACCTACACATGGGAAGATCCTGAACTCTCTTGGAACCTGCAGAAGTGGGAAGAGGGACAGTATGGACTTGAGATAAGTGCAAAGAAACCAGCTATTTATGTTCACTGGGAGAGTAATACCGATGCAAAGGGAGTAGAAAACTTCTTCTCTCTCATGCCTGGTGAGTCAAAAATTATTGAGATAACACTTCCAGAGGGAGAGAGCCCAGAGGAGTTTAAAGAGACCCTTAGGGTAGCATCTCTCTATAATCTATACACACAAAAGGGGTAGCTTTATGGAACTATCGGTAAATACGGACTTTATAAAAAGTGTTGGAAATGTGAGAACACCCCTACGCCTCATTAGTGAGGCGGGGTTTTCATATATCCACTGGTGTCACCACTGGTTTGACGATTATATGTATTCCGATAGAGAAATAAGGAAAATACAGGGGATACTTAAAGAGTATAACTTACAGGTTTTTGATCTTCACGCCTCCATGGGTATTCGAAAGCGATACAATAGTGCAAAAGAGAAAACAAGAGAGAAGGGTGAGGCGCTTCTCCGAAACCGTATAAAGATGACCCACACCCTTGGAGGAAGGGCTATTGTGCTCCATACAAACACCGGAGCACTCTCTCCCAGAACTCAAGAAAAAACAGAACAGGGAATTAAAACTCTGAAAAACCTAGAACCCATGTGCAAAGATTTAGGAATCCGTATTGCAGTAGAGAACCTCTTTGATAATGGTGGAGATTCAAGCTTTTACGATATTCAGAGATTTTTTGATACCTTTGACTCATCATACATTGGTCTCTGCTGGGATACTGGGCACTCCAATATTGTGTCCAAAGGTGTTGAACGGGTAGCTCCTTTTGTAAAAGAGAGGTTATTGGTTCTCCATCTAAATGGAAACATGTCACAAAAAGATGACCATATGCCCATAGGCGATGGAACCCAAGATTGGGATACCATAGGAAAGATGGTTGCAGAGTCTCCATACAGTGGAGTTCTCACCCAGGAGGTGGTAAAAACCAAGGGAATGGATCCTGCTGATTTTCTTTCTAAGGTGTACCAACGGGGTGAAGCCTTTGCAAAACAGATAGAACAGCTACGTCAGGTATAGGAATATTAGATGAGTATATCCTCAAAAAGAGATACCCCTCTCTTTGTATTTACCCTTTGCTGGCTCGCTTACGCAATAAGCTATTTAGGGAGAATGAATCTCTCTATTGCCATCCCTCATATGGAACAGTCAGGGGTTGCCTCATTAGGACAACTGGGACTTGCGGGAACACTCTACTTTTGGAGTTACGGTTTTGGTCATCTCATAAACGGTTTTATGGGTGATAAGGTTCAGCCTAAAAAAATGATATTTCTGGGACTTCTTATATCATCTCTGGTAAACATAGGAGTAACTCTTGTCTCTTTTCCTGTAGGCATTATGGTACTGTGGAGCATCAATGGGTTCTCCTTATCTATGCTTTGGGGACCTATGATACGCCTTTTAGGAGAGAAAACTCCAGAGTCTCGTCATAGCCTTGTATCCCTACTAATGACCGTATCTATTGGGGTAGGTACCTTTATTGCGTGGAATATGTTAGGAAAGGTGGTAGAGAGCTCTGGGAACTGGAAGCTTGCTTTTATGATACCAGCTCTGGTATGTGCCCTCTTTGCAATCCTCTGGTGGATGGTATTTCCCAAGTCTACAGAGGATCCCGCTCTTAACCTTACCCTAGAAGATCACTCCCAAGAGAAGGGTGGTTTTCTTGAGATATTTCTTAAAACACGACTCTACCTTATTATTATTGCGGTGATGGTACAAGGAATGGTTAAAGATGGTCTTACCTTATGGCTTCCAACACTCATACAGGCAAAGTTCCCAGAGGAACCGGCAATTACTATTGTAAACTGGTTATCCTTAATTCCCTTCATTAACACCATGGGGATACTCTGTATTGCGATTATTTTGCAGAAAAAAACAATTGCCTATAGAGTTACCTCTAGCTTACTCTTCTTGGGAGCAGCAGCAACACTCCTTACTCTTATTGCCATAAACCTCTCTATAGGGCCTACCTTAATACTCCTCAGTCTACTTTCCTTCTCCATCGCCTTTATAAACTCTATTCTTCTTGGACTTGTACCAATGCAGTATAAGAAGTGGAGAAGGGTGTCTACGGTTGCAGGTCTTTTAGACTTTGTGGCATACTTTGCAGCAGGAGTGTTCTCCGTGATGTCAGGATTCCTCTTTCAAGGGTCTGGTACATGGAATGTAATTCTACTATTTCTCTTTATCAGTATGATGGTGGGAACCGTAGCTATGGCTCTCACAAAAAAGAGAATTGGGGATTAACACTCATAGGTTTTTCTATTTTTAGAGAGCTATACAAGGAGCCCCTTGCGGAAAACTTCCAATTACGGTACAAGTGTAACCTCAGAAGGAGATAAACCTCATGGCCATATATTTTGCCCCAGGATGCGATGTAAAGCGGTACAGACCAGAAAATACACAGAAGATGCTACAGTTCTTACAGACCCATGAGCAGTGTGAAGAAACCATACCTCTCTGCTGTAAGGTTGAACAGGAATTACAGGAAAATTCCACCCTTATCACCGCCTGTCCTGGGTGCCAAAGACGGTTTGCCGAGGAGCGAGAAAATACACATACCATCTCCCTTTGGGAAGTGATAGATCAGAACAGTGCATTTCCTCTTCCTGATTATAAGGGGAAGGTAGTTGCAATTCATGATCCCTGTCTTATGGAGCAGCGTCCAGAGGTTCATAGGGCAGTTCGCTCTTTAGCAGACAAAATGGGAATAACCGTGGTGGAACCCGAGAAGACTCGTGAACATACAGAGTGCTGTACAGATAGTGAAAACCCTGAACACCTCTTTAATAGGGCTGCCCAAATGCCACACCAAGAGGTACTCGTATACTGTATGGGCTGCTATGAGGCAATGAATACGGGAGGGAAAACTGCTCTATTTCTCCTAGATCTTCTTATGGGAGAAGCTTCCTAGGCGTCTACAAAGATCAAATATTGCTTCTATTTGTAAAAAAATTCTCCCTCCAATAAAAGAAAGTGGAGAACTAAGAACTTTTATAAAAAAACTATCCATGATAAACTTACTCCATCTATGCACCTATGAGGAGAGCTACTATGGTTTCGTATGCAGTAATTGGTTGTGGTTGTAGAATTAGAGGCTTAGCCCAAAGGCTTAATAAGTTTAAAGATATACAGCTTGTGGGAGTATGGGATCCCATAGAGGAGAATGCTAGGCAGTTAGCAAAATACTGCAAGGAGCCCCAAGCTACGGTATACTCCTCATACGAAGAACTCCTAAAAAGTACAGAGGCATCATGGATTCTTATTGGATCACCAAACGCCTTCCATGCTGAGCAAATTATCGCATCATTTCAAGCGGGAAAACACGTATTTTCAGAAAAACCCCTTGCGGTAACCATGGAAGACTGCAAACAGATCACCGATGCACATAAAGGCACAAACCTGCTTTTTGCTACTGGATTCACTCTCCGATACGCAACGATATACCGAAAAGTAAAAAACATTTTATCCAGTGGAATACTGGGAGATATTATCTCAATTAGTGCGGATGAGAATATTGCTCCACACCACGGTACATACATTATGACAAACTGGCGAAGAAAGCTTGAACTATCGGGTCCACACATTTTAGAAAAGTGTGTTCACGATCTAGATCTGATTAACTGGTTTTGTGAGTCACTCCCTACACATATTACTGCAACCGGGGGAAACAGAATGTTTACCAAGGAGAACAGCTCTCTTAAGGAGAAGTATCCAAAACACTTTACTGCAGGAAGCTGGGGGAAAGACCTTGTCCCCTTTGAAACAAGTGAAGACAACCCCTTTACTTCGGAGAAATCAATTGAGGATCACGTATCCGCTCTTATGACTTATAAAAATGGAATTAAGGTTTCTTTTCAGGCAACCACCAGTAACGCCATTCCTGAAAGAAGAATGTACTTTAGCTGTACAGAGGGAACACTTATTGTGGAACTCTACTCAGGAAAACTCGTCTACAAAACTCTAGGGGCACGTTGGGCAAAAAGAAAAAGACTCATTGGTGGGGGTCATGGTGATGGAGATACACACATTATTAAAGAGTTACGAGATTCTATGATTCATGGTACAGCCCCAGTATGTGGAGGCAAGGAGGGGCTCCTCTCTGCCGCTGTGGCATCGGGTATAGAGATGGCAAGAGAGAGTGGGGAAGTGATATCTATGGAAGATCTATGGAACCAACTTGGAGTAACTTTGCTATAAAAGGTAGTATACAAAGAAAAATATACTACTATCATACGATAAGTCGTGGTATAATGCGGAAAAATGAGCAAGGAGTAGATCTATGGAAAAAACATTTTATTTCTGTATCCACTGTGGAAATCTTTTTGGGGCTATTGTTGATAGTGGGGTAACCCCTGTATGCTGCGGTGAGTCTATGCAAAAGCTAAAACCAAACTCTACGGATGCTGCGGGAGAAAAACATGTTCCCCTCATTACACGAAATGGAAACAGAGTAACCGTACAAGTAGGAGAGGTTGCTCACCCTATGGAAGAGAAACACTATATCACATGGATCTGCCTCACACAAAACAGTAAAACCCAACGAGTAGCCCTTCAACCAGGAGATGCTCCTAAGGCAGAATTTATTGTTGATCATGAACAGGATTCAGTTACAGTGTATGAGTACTGTAACCTCCATGGATTATGGACAAATCAAGGATAGAAATCAAAACAATTAACAACCCATATACAAACAACATAGAGGAGAGTAATAATGGAAGAAGTACGAATAGGCGTTATTGGTGTAGGAGGTCGTGGAGGCTTAGCAAACCATGCGCACCAACCTAAAAGGAATGCCAGGATTGTGGCAGGAGCAGACCCGTCACAAACAAACCTTGCGGCATTCTCTAAGAGGTATCCCCAAGCAAAAACATACTCAGACTATAAAGAGCTTTTAGCCTCCGATGTAAATGCAGTTTTTATCTGCTCACCTGACTATGTACACGAAGAACAAACCATTGCAGCCCTAGAGGCAGGAAAGGCGGTGTACTTAGAAAAGCCTATGGCAATAACCATAGAGGGGTGTGATAGAATTCTTAAGGTATGTGCCGAAAAGAAAGGGAAGCTCTATCTTGGACACAATATGAGACACTTTGCTTCGGTTCTTAAAATGAAAGAACTTATTGAGTCAGGTGCCATTGGCGAACTAAAGGCTGTATGGTGTAGACATTTTATTAACTATGGTGGAGATGCTTACTTCAAAGATTGGCACTCTGAGCAACAGTACAGTAACGGACTCCTTCTCCAGAAGGCAGCCCACGACATTGATGTTATTCACTGGCTTTCTAGTTCTTACGGAAAACAAGTTGTAGGTATGGGAAAACTCGATGTGTATAACACCTGTACTCGTAGATCAGAATCAACTCCTCAGGAGCCAGTACAGTTTAAGCAGTCAAACTGGCCTCCTGCAAAACCAACTGACTACTCTCCAGTGATTGATATAGAGGATCATAATATGATTATGTTTCAGATGGAGAATGGAGTACAAGCGAGTTATACCCAGTGTCACTATACTCCAGACTCATGTAGAAACTACACCTTTATAGGAACCGAAGGACGAATTGAAAATGTAGGAGACGCGGGATACTTTAAGGTGCTCCTTTTCAACAAAAGAACCAACCGGTATCCAAAACCATCTAAGGTATACCGCAAGTTCTCTGGACTCGGAGGTCATGGAGGAGCTGATAAGCATATTGTTGATAGGTTCCTTGATTACATTCAGAAAGGAACAAAACCAAACACCTCTCCCATTGCCGCAAGACAGTCGGTTGCAGTAGGGTGTATGGCAACGGACTCCCTGAGAAATGGAAATGTTCCTAAAGTAATCCCACCACTACCAGAGGGAGTAGAGGAGTATTTCCGATAAATGGATGGCACCGAAATATTGGAGGAGTTACGTAGCCTAGCGGACTCTACATATAAAGATTTTAATATGAAAATAATCCCCACCCAACAGGAGATGTTGGGTGTGCGGATACCAGCCCTTCGAAAGATTGCAAAAAGAATTGCAAAGGACTCTCCCGAAACATTTATTGCCTGTGATAAACAGAATATCTACGAGATGGTTATGCTAGAAGGAATGGTACTTTCTTACATAAATAAACCCTTTACCGAACTATTACCTGAGACTGAAAACTTCCTTAAAAAAGTTGACAACTGGGCACAGATTGACTCAACCGTAGGAGACTATAGGCAAATTAAGAAGCAGAGGGAAGAGGTTTTGCACATTGTGAATCGGTGGATCCATGCAGAAGAGGAATTTGTAGTTCGTGCGGGAATTTTAATACTGCTATCTCAATATGTAACAGAGGAGTACCTCCCTACAATATTTGAGCTCTCCCAACAGATAACTCACAAAGGGTATTACGTTCACATGGGTAATGCTTGGCTTATCTCTGCTTGTATGGCAAAGTTTCCAGAAGAAACAAAGAGATTTTTTCTTACAAATACCCTAGATGATATTACCTATAACAAGGCTATCCAGAAATCTATAGAAAGCTTTCGTGTATCAAAAGAGGATAAGGCTCTTTTAAGAACCCTCAAAAGAACAATAGTATAACCGAACACCTCGGAGACAATAAAAAAACCGACCATCTAGCAGGAGTAACTCCATAAAGCTAGATAGTCGGCTTCAACCAAGAGTTCTTAGGAGAACTCTTTTGTTCACCTACAGAGAGAAAACCTCAGCAAGCTCAGCTTGAAGTGCTTTCCGTAAAGCTTCTATCTCCCGAGCATAGGTAGGGGAGTCATTTTTAGGAGTTCTATCATTTACAAAACGTCCCATATTTGTAGCTCCCCAGAAACCAGCAGTATCATTATCAAATACCTCAAAAGCTCGCATATAGTCATCCCAAGAAGCATCATCTATTCCAACACCATCTCCAATGTAACCACGACCGCCTCCAAGGAAACCAGCATTCATAATTACATAGAGACCCTTATCGGTAAGCATACCTTCTAGCCCTGATGAAGTATTCTGGTATGCAAACTGCTTAGAGAATACTCTCTCCATATACCCCTTAATAATAGCATTTTGAGAGTCATGCCAGTTGGGGTAACAGAAAATAATATAATCTGCCTGAGCAACAAAAGACTGCTCAATTAACACATCCTCAGGAGCCTCACCAAATCCATCTTTTGCATGGTAAAACGAGGCTAAAGGAAGCACAGGATTAAAACCAATATCGTAAAGATCTCTTACCTCAACCTCTAATCCCTGGCTCTCCATATACTTCATTGCAGTTACTGCTAAATCGTAATTTACACTATCCTTTCGAGGATCTCCAATAACAAAAAGAGCCTTCTTCTCTGCACTACCAGAAAAACCATTGGGCTGATAATCTTGCACTAACTCCCAAGGAACAATAGAGGCGGAAGTCATAGAATCAACCTCAGAAGAGGTAGATGCCGAACTTACCGCATCCACAGGAGGAGTAGGACTTACCGCTCCCAAAGAGCTTAGCCCTAGAAAGATCATTACACTTACCAATATTACATACTTTTTCATAAACCACATCCTTTTTTCAAACTCCAACTATCTTATCGGAAACAGTCGATTAATTGCAACATAGGGCAACAAAAAAGAGATGTTTTTTACATAAAGTTATTTGGAATCCAGAGGGATAACACCCTTATTTATCAAGCTTCCAAAAAGCCACTCTATCTCTCCGACTACTCTTATATATCTTTACAGAGGATATATTGGGTTTCTGCTTCCCAATAGTGGTAAGTACCGTAACACGGAATTCCTTAGCTTTCACCTTTTTGGTTCGTAAGATTCTTTTATACCCAATAGTAGTTCCAAAGGCAAGATGTTTCCACTCTCCCTTTGCATTCTGATATTCAACTTGAAAGGTTTCTATAAACTGCCCTTGGGCAATATCCTCCTGAAGTACAACTCGGTCAAAGGTAACCATCTCAGGAAGGGAAAAACTCATAGTAGTCCCATCATTTGAGATATCTACGGGAGATATATCTGTTCCTCCCAGTGGTGTATCAAAGGTACTTCGTAGAGTTTCAGTTACCTCTTGAAGTCTCTTTACATCTTTATCATGAATACGTCCACGTCGATCAGGTGGAAAGTTCAATAGTAGTCCTGAACCATACCCTACGGAAGAGTAGTAAATATCTACAAGTTTAAAGTGAGACTTTACTAATCTATCTTGGGATTTATGATAAAACCATCCCGGTCTTATTGAAACATCAACTTCTGATGGATACCACGCCCATTTCTCCCCATTCTGTTGTGGGGAAGGGGAGCTTTTAGGGTAATTTTTATACGCAGGAGTAGTGGTCTCTAAACCCTCTCTCTCCTCATAATGGAACTCCTGAAAGGACTCCTCTATTTTTATTTGGTCAAAATGACCCTCTGGTACAATATTCCACTCAGTCTTATGCCCATATCCATGCTCATTACCAACCCAACGAACATCGGGTCCACAAATAGAGATAACCGCCTGGGGGGCTAGCTCCCGAATGGTGCTGTAGTATCGACTCCAATCATACACCTGTTTCTTCCCATTTGGACCCTCTCCACAAGCTCCATCAAACCATACTTCATAAAAGGGACCATACCCGGTAAGAACTTCTCGCAGTTGTGAATCAAAGTGATCATTGTACGCATCTGAACCATAATCTGGATGGTTTCTATCCCAAGGAGAGAGGTACACGCCTGGAAGTATATCATACTCACGACACGCATCTACAAACTCTCTAAGCACATCACCATGCCCAGTTTCCCAGGTGGAGAAACATACACTATGGTTGGTATGTCGAGTTTGCCATAAGCAGAATCCATCATGGTGTTTCGCAGTCAGAATAGCTAATTTAAACCCCGCATCCTTTATGGTACGTATCCACTGACGACAGTCTAAATCATAGGGCTGAAATATATTTGGATTCTCAGTACCCTTTCCCCACTCCTTACCAGTAAAGGTGTTTACGGTAAAGTGGAAAAATGCGGTCAACTCCAAATTTTGCCACATTAGCTGTCTCTCTGTTGGTCGTACCTCTGTGGGATCAAGGTGCATTTTTCGTATAGGTTCTATCATGGGGGCCTCCGTACTCCTAGTACTAGAACAGCTCCATCTCCTAAGTTTTGAAGATACGTTATATACTAGGTAGATACTTCCATCATAAAACGAAGGGGTGGTAATGACAATACCACCCCTTGAAAAATAGTGAGATCGCTCGGTATTTTTACACAGAGCATCTCTCTTAAAAAAACTAGAATCGTCCTTTTATTACATCGTCCTCATCAATAATTCCAGCTTCCACAAGGGCTCGCTGATACGAGGTAGCTTCTCGAGAAACACGTACGGTAGCTCCCGCAATTGTGTCTGTAGAGTTTTGAACGGTTCGTGTAGAACCACTTACTGAATCAACTCCAAAAAAGTTATCATCGTTAATACCTTTTTTGTATCGGCTTACAGACCAGTCAATGAGTGAAGTAAGCTCTGTGGCTTTTTTCCCCACTAAAAACTCTTCCATTGCTATGTAGTTACCTGTCCAACCACCGTTTGCATAAAATCCATGGCTTGGTGCTTTTGGTTCAGCCTTTCCATCAACAAAGGTAACTCCAGCACGCTCAAGAAGCTCTTGAATAGAACTCTCAGGGGTAACACCTGCAAAGGTTCCTCGTCCGTTATATACATAGGGGCTAGAGTAAAACCCAAAAAGGTGACTATCATCATGGGTTCCCCACTCGGTGGGCTTAAGGTATCCTGAACTAGAAGTTCTTACGGTAGGAGTAAGAAGACCATTCCCAATAGTAAGATCAGAAACTGGTCGAGAGAAATCAAAATCACTCTCAAATTTGATCTCAGATAGATATCTATGAATTGGATCAACCATAGCAAAAGCAACAGTTCCGTCACTATCAACAGCTACAGCATAAAGAGACATCATATCATTAGTTTTTATGGTAAACATAGAGTCACCAGCTTGGTAATCCTTATCACCTGACTGTGGCACTGCCAATGAGGGGTCTACAGCAAAGTCAACTTCTACTGTAGCAGCCTCATCATTTCTGTTATACCATCCATCTCCTGCACTGTTTAACTTCATAAAGTTAATAGAAGCATCTAAAATGGTTCCATCTTTATCAAGCACCAGTACGGTTTCAATTTTCTGAGTTGCATCTTCTAGGACTACACCCTTAGCTTCTCCTCTCCATGAATACCCAGTATAAGTTCCAGAGTAATCCTCTTTACTACAACTAGTTACACCAAGTGCTACCACTGCTAAAAGCGCAATAACACCAATTTTACGTATTATCATACAATTCTCCTAGGAATAAATCTTGCCACATCATAAAGGGATGTACCAAAAGGGTCAAGGAAAAGGAACATAAAATGAGTGACCACTCGGAAAATATTTCACTCAGAATGCAATAACACCTATTTTATAATATACAAGGTGTTATTCCTATGATATAATTTTTCGCTAGGAGGATTCTTTGAAAAAGATTTTATTATTATTATTTATTGGAAGTAGTATGTTGCCTTTAGCGGCAGATGAGCTCACAGTTATGACCTACAATATATGGAATGGGTTTGACTGGGGTAAGGAAACCGAGCGAAAAGAGCTCTTTATTGACTATATTGCAGAGCAAGATGTAGATGTACTTGCCCTTCAGGAACTTAATAAGTTTAATGGTAGAAAGCTATCAGATATGGCAAAAGCATACGGCCATGAATACTCTGCAATACTCAAGTCTTCAGGTTATCCTGTGGGAATTACCTCTAAGTATCCTATTACCGTAAAAAAACGTAAAAAGTTTGGATTTTGGCACGGATTTTTGCATGTAAAAATTCAAGATGTGGACTACATAGTGGTACACCTTTCTCCAGCAGAGTCCTCTTATAGGATGAAAGAAACCGAATATATTATTGAGTACCTTGAGAAAAAAACTGATCCAGATAGCCCAGTGATTATTTTAGGAGATTTTAACTCCCATGCAAAGACTGATGAAGAGAGCTTACTCACCCGACCCCAACTGCTAGAAAACTATCAGAACGGTGATGTGGGAAAAGAGGAAGATAAGCACAATCTCTACAATAACTACTTTGACTTCCGTATTATTAATAGATTTATTGAAGCGGGCTATCAAGATGCTGCGGTGCTAGGAGATTCTGATATTGCAAACCAGTGGACATTTCCTACTTTTGCACTGAAAGGGGAGGAGGAGTCTCTTTTGGGAGAACGTATCGATTATCAAATGGCCTCTGGCCCATTGGCAAATTCAGTTATACGAGCAGAGGTTATTCGTGATGAGCAGACCATGAAACTCTCTGACCACTACCCAGTAAAGATAACCTATCAAAGGTAGAGTAACCGTTACAACCTAACATATCGTATTGACCAATTAACTCCTAGGAGGATAAAATATACATTTATCAATCCTAGGAGGCGGTATGGAAAAGCGAAAGCAGCTCAGTATTATTTATGGATATATGAGTCTTACTGTCATTCTAGGTGAGGCTCTTTTCGGTTTTGGATTTACCGCATTTATGTATAACAGAGGGTTGTCAATTGCAATGATTGGAATGCTCTCTGCCATAGCCGACTTCTCCATGATGATTCTTGATTACCCTACAGGAAACCTTGCAGACAAGTATGGCCGAAAGAAAATTGCGGGTATCGGTTTTTTAATATACGGTATGGGATATATTGTTTTTGCTCTATCCCAGGGATTTACCCTTTTTGCAACTGCCGCAATCATACGAGCTCTTGGAGCCTCCTTAATAAGTGGAGCTCCCGTATCCTGGTATATTGGAGAACTTCATAAAATAGGGGAGTATGACTATAAGGATCATGGAATCTCATCTGTTAGGGGAGTAAGTTTTTTAGTAGGATCAGGAGCAGGTGTAGTAGCAGCATCTCTCACGGATATATCACTGGCCCTTCCTATTCTTATGGGCGGAGTACTTCTTATTGCCTCAGGGTGTATAACACTTATCTGCTTTGAGGATAACTATGGTAAAGGGGAACATCACAATCTATGGAAACAGATTATCCATAATACAAAAGAGATTGTTGCAAACAAAGATGTTCACTCCCTCGCCACCTACAAATTCTTCTCATCGGTTCTCTTTATTACCTTTATTCTGCTCTGGCAGGTATTTGCAACCGAAGTTATTGGAATAAAGTATAAAATGCTCGGATACCTCTATTCAACTATGTTAATTATCATGAGTCTATCAAGCTTTACCACCCGACGTCTTCTCAAAACACAGAAGGGAACTCATATTACTATTACAAGTATATTCATAACTGTTTTTGGGGTTTTCCTCTTTGTATTTTGGCAAACCACCCTAGGTTTCCTTGTAGGATTTCTCTGCATTGAGATAGGCTTTGGTTTTATGAACGCATCCTATAGCACTTGGGTCCATGACTACATCCCAGAGAAAAGCAGATCATCATACCTTTCGGCGCTCAGCTCCGTCGTATCTCTGTCAAGTTTTCTTTTAGCCATCTTAATAGGTTGGTTAGTTGAGATCTTTGGGTTTTCTACCGGTTGGATTGTTGGAGCTATAGCTCATCTGTTCTCTGCATACTTCCTATGGAAATTAACAAAAACCCAGCCCAAATCTTATAAAACCTCATCATAACATCTCCCCTTTTTCGGGAGAGAGTGAATAGGGAGCATAGAAACATTGTTTCCTAAGGGTAAAACCTATTTTCTTCTCGACCGACACCATTTGATATGATACACTTCTGGTAATACAAAACAAATTTACCCGAGAGGAGGTATCAAATGGTACAGTTTCCAAAAGATTTTGAGTGGGGTGCGGCAACCGCAAGTTATCAAGTAGAAGGCGCAGCCTTTGAGGATGGAAGAGGACTCTGTATTTGGGATACCTTTTCTCAGATACCTGGTAAGGTGTACGCAGGGGAGAATGGGAATGTGGCAGTAGATCAGTACCATAGGTACCCAGAAGATATAGCTCTCATGAAACAACTGGGAATTAAGAGCTACCGATTTTCCATTGCTTGGCCACGAATTATTCCAACAGGAAGGGGAGAGGTAAATCCAAAGGGAGTTGCCTACTACAAAAATCTGATACAGGCACTCCTAGAAGCTGGAATTGAACCAGTACCGACCCTGTACCACTGGGATCTCCCACAGGTATTACAGGATGAAGGGGGATGGACTGTACGATCAACAGCCGAAGCCTTTGCGGACTTTGCGGAGGTATGCTTTAGGGAGTTTGGAACATCCGTAAAAAAATGGATCACCCTCAATGAGCCATTCTGTGCTGCCCTTTTGGGATACCTATATGGAGTGCATGCTCCCGGTATCCAAGATAAACAGCAAGCCTGTGAGGCGGTACACCACCTTAACCTAGGACATGGATTGGCAGTTCAAAAATTCCGCACAATGAAGATAAAGGGATATATTGGAATAACATGGAATCTAATGACCCCAGAAGCAGCTTCCCAAACCCCAGAGGATCTGATGGCCCAAGCCCATGCTACAGCACTACAATCTGAGGTGTTTACCGATCCTGTACTAGGAAAAGGGTATCCCCTAGATTCATTAGCACACGAAGGGGTAACCTTACCTCAGGGATTTGAGGAGGATCTAAAAACCATATCACTCCCAATCGACTTTATCGGACTTAACTATTATACCGAGTCTATTATGGGAGCCGAAGAGGAACTTCCAAAATGGGAACCAGTAACCGAGATGGGTTGGCCCATTGTTCCAGAAGGTCTTTTACGACAACTCCGATGGATTAATAATAAAACCGAAGGAAACATACCTTTCTACATAACAGAAAACGGTATGGCAAACCCAGACACCCTGAATCCAAAGGATAAACGTGTACACGATCCAGAGCGTATCGACTACCTACAGAAACATCTAAAAATCTGTGCACAAGCAATAGAGGAGGGAATACCGCTTAAGGGTTACTTTCTCTGGTCTCTACTAGACAACTACGAGTGGGCTCATGGGTACACCAAACGTTTTGGAATTATCTATTGCGATTACTCCACACTGGAAAGAACTCCCAAAGATAGCTTCTACTACTACCGAGATGTTATACGACGAGGAACAGTATAATCTTTATCAAGGGGGAGTCAAAAACTCCCTCTTTTTTACTATTTTTTCTGCTTTTGTTGTATTTCCAACAGATTATCCATAAAAATAGGAGTATATTTCCGATATAAACGAAGAGGAGGCGTATCTATGGTACGAGATATGATTGCAATAAACGAGGAGTTATGTGATGGATGTGGACTTTGTGTCCCAGACTGCCCAGAAGGAGCTCTTCAAGTAATAGATGGTAAGGTTAGACTAGTAGGTGAGGTTCTCTGTGACGGACTGGGAGCGTGTATAGGAAGGTGCCCAACAGGAGCAATCTATGTAGAAAAGAGGGAAGCAGAACCCTATGATGAAGAGAAGGTGTTAGAAAATATTATGCCCCAAGGAATCAACACCCTTATGGCACACCTGACGCACCTAAAAGACCACAACGCCACAGAGTATCTAAGTAAAGCAAAAGAGATTTTAGAAGAGATGGATTTTGATGGAAAGTTTCAGGTCATGAAAATATTCAAATCATCGCCCTTAGCCCATGCACATCACGGACATGGAGGAGGATGCCCAGGATCTCTAGCACGAAGTTTCAACCAATCACCAAGCCCACAGTCAGCAACTCCTATTTCGGGAGCATCCGCCCTTACCCATTGGCCAGTACAGATGCACCTTATTAACCCAGGAGCTCCATACTTTCAAGGGTCTGACTTTCTTTTGGCTGCAGACTGTACCGCATTTACCATTGGGAGCTTCCATCCAAAACTCTTACAAGGAAAAACCCTTGGTATCGCATGTCCTAAACTGGATGAAGGTCAAAATGGGTACCTTGAAAAACTGACAAATCTTATTAATGAGGCTCATATAAACACCCTTACCGTGGCTATTATGGAAGTTCCCTGCTGTGGAGGATTAGCACGGTTAGCAGAAGAAGCAGTACACCGAGCAGATAGGAAAATCCCCCTAAAGAGGGTAGTAATCTCCATCCAAGGAGAGATTCTCTCGGAAGATTGGATATAAGGTATTCAAGTATGACATATCGGCTGTTGCATCCTAGGTGCAACAGCTTTTTTTATGTATTATCCCTTTGAAATTGGTGAAATTCATGTATACCCTCCCAATATACTACTTGATGTATAATATTCCTCGTTTATAGTATTATATATGGAGAGTTGATAATATGAATAAAGAAAGTAAAAAAATACGAAAAGCACTCATCATTATGGGAAAAATTGTACTTTTTTGGGGTTTATGGCTAGGGGGAATTGTAATAGGCACCAACTTTGAAATACCTCAAAACCAAGAATTTGAAAGATTACTCTTTGAATTAATTCCTTTGGTTATTATCCTCCTCCTTAATTTCATATTTATAAAATTCCTAGAAAAAGAGTTTCCCCCTTTATATAAGAAAAAAACGGTACTACCAGATACGATAAAAGGAGTTTTACTCTCAATCATCTGGCTAGGAACCCCTATATTACTCTTATATAGCTTAGGTATTCTTCACTTTGACTCCTATCAACCAATTCCAAAGCTATCTTTATGGATTCTTGCAGTTGCTTGTAATGCAGCACTTCAGGAAATCCTTGTCCGAGGATATGTGTTTACCCTGCTGAGGAAAAACTACAACACACCTATTGCAGTTATCATTACCTCTCTCATATTTGTAATTCTCCACGGAGGGGCCTTCGAGGTAGGTGTTGTTCCTGTAATAAATGTTCTTACCATGAGTATTCTTGTATCTCTTCTCCTCATATATACAGGCAGTCTTATTATGCCTATTGTTGTACATGCACTGTGGAATGGGCTGGGATGTTTATTATTTGGTGTAGTTTCCCTAGGAGGAGCTTACCCTAGCATGCTTCAAGCAACACTCTCTGGCAGTACCCTCTGGACAGGAGGATCAACTTTTCTAGAGGGAAGTATTGCTGTTCTTTTTACAAATGTATTAATCATAACAGCCCTTATTTTATACCAACAAAAAAAGAATAGAGGCGGTACTACCTACAAACCTATACCTCATCACTATGAATAACTTGAACTCGTCCAACATCCCCAGAAGTAAGTCTAACTTTAATACCATGGGGGTGAAAGGAGGAGTTTGTAAGAATATCCTTTACCACACCCTGAGTAAGACGACCGGTTCGCTGATCCTGCTTTAGCACAATACTCACCTCTACCCCTGGTACAATATCTTTTCTCTGTTTTCCATTCATACTCACTCCTAACCATATCATACCAATGGAAAACTATTCTTTCTAGCAAAACTACCCAATAAAACAGTAAGATACGTAACTTTTCGTTGTTTCTTTCTATTCCTTTATATATAGTTAAAAAAGGAGATACATATGCGACAAACAAAACTATACATACTACTTCTAGTGGTAGTCACCTTTCTGGCAAGTTGCTCTCAATCAAGCTATGATTCACAGGAAAACTTAGTAAGTGGAATGGATTATACATCCTCAGAACTTGTGTATAGCAAAGATGGGGCTCTAGGCATGGAGTTCTCTCGAACAGGAGGAACCTCCCAAAAGGCTCAGCCTCTTTCTTTGGAGCGAAAGCTCATAAAAACAGGATATGTAAACTTCAAAACAGAGAGTATTGAAACTACAAGAGATCACATATTCCAAGCTGTGGAAAAGTATCAAGGATATATCTCTTCAGACCAAGAGTACTCCTATTATGGGGGAGTAAGTAATACCCTCATAATTCGTGTTCCTGCCGAGTATTTTGATTCACTTCTGTCTGACTCTATAGAAGGTATAAAAAAATTGGACACCAAAGATATTTCGGTACGAGATGTAACCGAGGAGTTTTTTGATGTTGAAACACGAATTAACACAAAAAAAGAGCTTGAAGCACGGTACTTAGAAATTCTCAAACAAGCAGAGTCGGTGACTGATATTTTAGCAGTTGAGAGAGAGCTAGGAACTCTCCGGGCAGACATAGAGTCCATGGAAGGGCGTCTTAACTACCTGAGTGATCAAATAAGCCTATCAACATTAAACATCTCCTTTTATCAGGAAATACCCGAGGCTGTTTCAAGTGATTACACACTCTGGGGTGCTATACGAGCAGGATTAACTACCTTTATTGGGTTCATCTTTTTCCTCATAGAGCTATGGCCCTTTATTCTTCTTGGAGCAGTACTTATCACCGTGGTTATTATAAGAAGAAACCGAAGAAAATAGTACTCCTGTATAAAAATATATGGGAAGAGGGGAGAGTGATTCAGGCTCTCCCTTTTTTTATATTCCCTCCAACAGTCATATGTTGTTACTAGCCGGTTCCACGGTATTCCATGCAACCCCCAGTTCCACTACAAAAATAACTCTCCTGAACAGCATTCCATCAAATTACTAAAATCCATTTTTGAATCCAAATACATAAAACCAGATCGTTCTTTATTTCCATATAATTACAGGAAAAACTCACTTTCTCCTTGCATTTACAAGAAAATCGTAATATAATCAACATCAAAACGAAAGAAAAAGGAAAGCAAAAAAGAATGATTGGAATAAATCAACGGGAAGAACAGATTCTGAGATACTTAGTAACAAGTCGAGATCCTTCGGTATCTGCCATTGCTGAACTTCTACAAGTCTCCGCAGTAACCGTAAGAAATATGCTCTCTAATTTAGAGGAGAAGGGGTATGTAGTACGAACCCATGGTGGAGCTATTCCTGCATACCATCCAGATCTTATGGAACGACGTCTTTCAAATATTGAACTCAAAGAGAAGCTTGCTCAGGAAGCGAGTACCCATATTCAGCCTGGAGATAAAATGATGGTGGTTAATGGAACTACCAGTGCAATGGTGGGGAAGTTTCTTTTTGGGAAGGGTGATTTGCAGGTAGTAACAAACTCTCTTCTTATGCTTCCTTACGCTCGAATGAACCCATCACTTAAGCTTACTGTTGTGGGTGGAGAGTTTTCCCCTTCCGCCGAGGCTCTTACAGGGCCAAGTGCCATGGAAGATTTGGATAAATACCACGTAGATATTACTATCACTGGAACCGATGGGTTTAGCCTAGAAGATGGGCTTACAACACAGCTTCCAGGAAACGCAGAGATAGTAAGAAAGATGATCCAAAGAGCAAGCAGAAATATTCTGGTTGCAGAATCAAGCAAATATAAACGTCAAGGATTTGTAAAAATACTACCCATGACCGATATTGATATACTTATTACGGATACCAATTTTCCTGAAACCGATGCAAAGGAGTTTGAAAGCTTCGGTATTACGGTAATTCGGGTAGCACCGTAAGAGGAGGAGAACATGGCAGAAGTTATTATATTACCTAAGTTGGGGAACTCCGTAGAGTCCTGTATCCTGTTGGGGTGGAAGGTAGCTATTGGGGATCAAGTATCCGAAGGGACTGTACTCTGTGAAGCAGAGACAGACAAAACCACCGTGGAGGTAGAGTCCACCGCATCGGGAACTCTCCTTCATCTATTCTTTCAAGAGGACGATGAGGTAGAGGTATTTGCTCCAATTGCCATTGTGGGTAGTGAGGGAGAGGATATTTCAGAACTCCTAGAAGGACACAGCTCTACAGAAGCTCCAAAGGGTTCCGATACCCCTACAAAACAAGCTACCACAGAGGTACCATCTCAGGTATCCCAAATGCAACAGGAGAGCTCTCCTCAAGCAACAGATTTTGCTACAGGAGCTCCCGTGTCACCACGAGCCAAGAGTGCCGCTGAGCAAAGAGGAGTTCCTACAGCTTTTCTTCAGGGAACAGGCCCAGGGGGAAGGATTATTGAAAGAGATGTGTTGGCATACGCAACCACCCATGAACCACTTACCCCAGCAGCTAAAGATCAATTACAGGGATCTCTCCCTCCAGCAGTTGGGAGTGGAGTAGGGGGAAGGGTAACTACCCGAGACCTCCATGGGACTTCAGCAAAACAACCAGCCACAACCACTCTCCAAGCAGCTGAGATGGTAGAAGTTCCTCTTAAGGGAGTACGAAAAATCATTGCAGAAAGAATGCATCACTCTATACAGAGTACCGCACAGCTCACTCTCAACTCCTACGCCGATGCAACATATATGAAACGACTACGAGAGCGATTTAAAGCGCTTCCCCAGGAGCACCCTCTTGCAAAGGTATCCCTGAATGATATGGTACTATTTGCTGTTGCAAAGACCCTTAAAGAACACCCCCACATGAACGCACACTTTCTTGGTGACAAGGTTGTGCAATATGGGCAGGTGAATCTTGGATTTGCGGTGGATACACCAAAGGGTCTTATGGTACCGGTAATCAAATCGGCCCACACCCTAAGTTTAGAGGAAATATCTGTAGAAACAAAAACAAAGGGAGCCGCCTGTGGTGCGGGAAATATTGATCCAGATAGTCTCCAAGGAGGAACGTTCACCGTAACCAATCTAGGAGCCCTAGGGATTGAGCATTTTACTCCTGTCCTCAACACTCCAGAGGTAGGTATTCTTGGGGTAGGAGCAATTTCTCTACGACCTATACAGAGAGGAAGTAAGGTTGTTCATATTTCCCATATTGCACTATCACTTACTATTGATCATCAAGTTATTGATGGTGCCCCTGCAGCAAGGTTCTTAAAAGATCTAGCAGAACATATTAAAAATTTTGATATGCTTTTTATGGAAAAAGCGTATATGAGTAATAAGGAGTAGTAACTATGTACGATTTAATTATTGTTGGGACAGGCCCCGGAGGATATGTAGCCGCTGAACGAGCAGGAGCTTTAGGAAAAAAGGTTCTTATCGTAGAAAAAGGGGCTCTTGGTGGGGTTTGCTTAAACTGTGGATGTATTCCGACTAAAACCCTTCTCACCTCTGCAAAGCACTACGCCTATGCAAAGAAGGGTGGTGAATTTGGGGTGGAGATTCCAGAGGCAACATTTCACCTTGATAAGGTAATTGACCGAAAGGATGGGGTGGTAAAAAAACTTAATGTGGGGGTTGCTTTTCTTATGAAGCACGCTAAAGCGGAAGTTATACAAGGGGAGGCAACCTTTTTAGGAGGAACAAAGATTGAAGTAAATGGGACTACCTACGAAGGAAAAAACCTGATGATTGCAACGGGATCCTCCCCTGCAATGCCCCCTATTGAAGGGGCAAAACTCCCCCATGTAGTAACAAGTACAGAACTCCTCAACCTACGGGAACAACCAAAAAGCTTAGTTGTTATTGGTGGTGGTGTTATTGGACTTGAGTTTGCATCATTTTTTAGCACCATTGGAACAGAGGTTCATGTGGTAGAAATGGTAGATGAAATACTCCCAATGATGGATAGCGAAATGTCTCGAATGGTTCGACGTTCCTTAGGAGATGTAACCTTTCATCTAGGTGCAAAGGTTGAGAAAATTACTGAAACAGCCGTAACTTATACAGATAGTAAGGGAACCACCGAAATTCCTGCAGATACCGTACTTATGGCGGTTGGAAGAACCCCTAACTCCCAAGGGCTTGAATCTCTTGGAGTTACTATGAACAAAGGTTGGGTAGAGGTGAACGAAAAGATGGAAACCTCGGTTCCCCATGTTTACGCTATTGGAGATATCACAGGAAAATCACTCCTAGCACACTCCGCTTCAAGAATGGGAGAGGTAGCAGTCTCTACCATGTTTGGAGATGGACGAGACTCTATGCGATACCACGCAATTCCATGGGCTCTCTATACCTTACCAGAAGCTGCTGGTTGTGGAATGACAGAAACAGAAGCTAAGGATGCAGGAAGAGATATTAAAGTGGGAGCTGCCCAGATGAAATCAAACGGTAGGTTCCTTGCTGAAAGTACCGCAAAAGATGGTGGTATGTGCAAGGTTGTTGTTGATGCAAAAACCGATGTGATTTTAGGTGTTCACATGATTGGTGGTCTGTGTAGTGAAATGATTCATGGTGCGGCCATTATTATTGAAGGGGAGTTCCGAGCCAAAGATATTAGGGAAACCATATTCCCCCATCCAACGGTGGCAGAGGTAATTCGAGAAGCTTGCTTTGCTTTGAAATAGCACATTGATACAAGGGGGCTACCAAAGAGAGGGTTCCCAAAAGGAAGGAAAAAGTTATGCCTAGAAATTTATTAGTTAACCCACAGGAAATACGAAAAGCTCGGGTACTTACTACCCCAGATATCCCTATGAATCAGTACAAACCAAATATCGCTCAGGAAAAAGAGACCTACGGTGAAAAAGGTTTAAAAGAGATGCTCTATGATATGCTTATGATCAGAGAGTTTGAAGAGATGTTAGACTCTATTAAAAAAGAGGGTCACTACAAAGGTCTTACCTATGACCATCGTGGACCAGCACACCTCTCTATAGGACAAGAGGCAGCAGCTGTAGGCCAAGCGTACCACCTTACGGCGGATGACTTTATTTTTGGATCTCACCGAAGTCATGGAGAGATTTTAGCAAAATGTCTTTCTGCCATCAGAAAACTTTCGGAGAGTGAACTCACTCCTATTATGGAGGAGTTCCTTGGAGGAGAAACCCTAGGAGTGGTAAAGAAACACCACTCAGGAAAAACTATCCATGAGCTTGCAGAGCACTTTGTACTCTATGGAGCTTTAGCGGAGATCTTTGCACGAAAAACCGGTTTTAGCCGAGGACTCGGCGGATCTATGCACACCTTTTTTGCACCCTTTGGAAGTATGCCAAACAACGCTATTGTTGGGGGGAGTGGAGATATTGCGGTTGGTGCTGCACTGTATAAAAAAATCAACCGAAAAAAGGGTATTGTTATTGCAAACATTGGAGATGCAGCCATGGCGTGTGGACCCGTATGGGAGGGGCTAGCCCTTGCAGCAATGGACCAGTACAAAACACTTTGGGAGGACAACCCAGGTGCGCCTCCTTATATGCTTAACGTATTTAATAACTTCTATGGAATGGGAGGGCAAACCTCTGGTGAAACCATGGGATACGGTTCTCCAGCACGGGTAGGAGCGGGAGTTAACCCTAAGGCGATGCACGCCGAGGGAGTAGACGGTTTTAACCCTATTGCGGTAGCAGAGGCTACTGCACGAAAGAAAGAAATTCTTCTTAAGGGAGAGGGACCAGTACTCCAAGAGACAATTACCTACCGACTCTCTGGACACTCCCCATCGGATGCCTCATCATACCGATCAAAA
Source organism: uncultured Spirochaetia bacterium (assembly GCA_964492025.1). Classification (GTDB taxonomy): domain Bacteria; phylum Spirochaetota; class Spirochaetia; order CAZBHR01; family CAZBHR01; genus CAZBHR01. Next base: position 64,326 of record CAZBHR010000002.1, read on the forward strand.
GAGGAGATGGAACTATTTAAAGAAGCGGACTGTGTTGCGGGATACGCAAACTACCTTATGGAGCATGGAGTTCTTACAGAAGAGGAGCTACACGCATATAAGTCAGAGGTAGAAAAGAAAATTTACCGAACCATGGAGCTTGCTATTGATCCAGAAATCTCTGGGTATGTAGATGATACTTTTATTGAATCAGTAATGTACTCCAATGGTACCGCAGAAGCTCTTGATACAAGAGAACCAGAGCTCCTTACAGCATTAGAAGAGAACCCACAAATTCAGCAGCTCGCAAAAAAACACAGGTACGCATTTAAACCAGATGGAAAACCTCAGCCAGGACCAAGAACCTACGCCTACCGAGACGCTATTTTTGAAGCAATGGTTCACCGTTTTGCAAAAGATCCTACTATGATAGCCTATGGAGAGGAGAACCGAGACTGGGGAGGTGCATTTGCCTGCTACCGAGGTCTTACAGAACTCCTCCCATATCACAGACTATTCAACTCTCCTATTTCAGAAGCCTCAATTCTAGGCAGTGGAGTAGGGTATGCTATGAGTGGTGGTAGAGCGGTTGTTGAGCTTATGTATGCGGATTTTATGGGACGTGCGGGAGATCAAATTTTCAACCAAATTCCTAAGTGGCAGAGTATGAGTGCGGGAGAGTTAAAAATGCCTCTAGTCTGTCGAGTTTCCGTGGGAAATAAGTATGGAGCCCAGCACTCACAAGATTGGACAGCACTAGTCTCCCATATTCCAGGGCTCAAAGTGATGTTTCCAGCAACCCCTTACGATGCAAAGGGTATGTTAAACCTCGCACTACGAGGAACCGACCCAGTTATGTTCTTTGAAAGTCAAAAACTGTATGGAAAGGGAGAGGAGTTTATAACTTCAGGAGTTCCTGAGGGATACTACGAAATTCCAGAGGGTGAGCCAGTATGTAGAAGAGAAGGAAAAGACCTTACCATACTTACCATTGGAGCAACCCTCTATGAGGCGTTAAAAACCGCTGAGGTACTTGAAAAAGATCACGGAATTTCTGCGGAGGTTTGGGACTTACGATTCATTAACCCTCTCAACTATCAACCATTGGTAGAGTCTGTAAAGAAAACAGGTCGAGTACTACTCGCATCCGATGCCTGTGAAAGAGGATCTTTCCTCCATAATGTTGCATCAAATATAACAAACCTTGCGTTTGACTACTTAGATGCACCTCCCGCTGTGGTTGGAGCAAAGAACTGGATTACCCCACCTGCGGAAATGGAAGACCTTTACTTCCCTCAGGTAGCTTGGTTTTTAGAGGCTATACACCAACAGATAGTTCCTCTCAAAAACTACACCCCCAGAGGAGAAAGAACCGCACAGGAGATGATAAATCTCCAAAAACGAGGTATATAATGGGACCCAAGCATGAAGCCCTAGCACTGCTTAACGCCCCTCGGCTTAGCGACCGACAACGGGGGCTTGATAGTATGGGAGAACTTATTGAAGAGGGGAGTGTACAACGACAAACCTCCCCTCAAGGTGAGGTTAACAACCATGTGCATACAACCTTCTCCTTTAGCCCTTACTTTCCAGCTATGGCAACATTTATCGCATGGGATATGGGTTTAGAAACGGTGGGTTGTATTGATCATGACTCAATGGCTGGTGCCGCAGAGATGGCAGAGGCTGGAGAGTTTATAGGAATGGCAACTACCCTAGGCTTTGAAGTTAGGGTAGATTTTTCCTCATCCCATCTTGGTAATAGAAAGATCAATAACCCAGACTCAGAGGGTATTGTGTATATGGTAGTACACGGTGTTCCAAGAGATCAAATTGCCCAGGTTCAAGATTTTTTGAGACCCCTTAGAGAGGAGAGAAATCTCAGAAATAGGGCTCAAGTAGAAGCACTGAACCGTATATTAGAGAGATATGATCTAGACCAATTAGACTTTGACACAGATGTATATGCACTATCTCAGGCTGAGCATGGGGGATCTATCACAGAAAGACATATTCTCTTTGCCCTTGCCCAATCTTTGGTATCACAGTGGGGTGTAGGAGAGTCACTTATTTCTGAATTGGAAAACACCCTAGGTCTTACACTCTCCCAGAGTATACGAAACCTATTGGGTGATAGCGAAAATCCCTACTACCTCTATGATCTATTGGGAGTCATGAAATCCTCATTTCTTCCTCAGTTTTTTATTCAACCCAATAAAAAAGAGACCCTACCTGTAGAGGAGGTAATATCCTTTGCAAAAGAGATAGGAGGAATTCCCTCTTATGCGTATCTTGGAGATGTAGGGGAGAGTCCCACGGGAGATAAAAAGGCAGAATCCTTTGAGGATAGCTTTTTAGATGAACTTTTTGAGGAGCTGGAACGTCTTGGGTTTCAAGCGGTTACCTATATGCCTCCTCGAAACACTTCAGATCAGCTAAAAAGAGTTCAGCAGCTCTGTAATAAGCACGGATTCATGGAGATAAGTGGTGTTGATATTAACTCGCCAAGACAGTCATTCCACTGTCCTGAACTCTTGGATCCTCAATATCAACATCTACAAACCTCCGCTTGGGCATTGATTGGACATGAGCAGCTCTCTTCTCAGGGAAAGGAGTATGGCATATTTGCAGAAAACTCCCCACAGGCAGAACTGGATATGGTAAAACGAGTTAAACTGTATGCAACCTACGGTAAATCACTGCAGCTACACAACCCAGAGGAGTCCGCAAAAAAACTTATTCAGCAAGGAGATACCCTATGGAACAAAAGATAACACCTGCAACAGTGAAATCTCAGGAAACCGAGGTAGCACAACCAGACACAACATGGTTCTCTAACCCCGCATTAATAGACCAACTTCTTATACGGGGAGCCACAATCTCTGAATGGGGGTCTCTCTATATACGACCCTTAGAAATTGGTCCTTCAGACTTAGTTATTACCGATCTCCCTACAGAGATAGAGAAGAGAGGGGAGGCTATTAAACAACAGATATCTCAATTTTTCCAAAACAACAACCAGTATTTTCCGGAAGTTATACAAATTAATCAGAACTACTATGCTCTGGGAAATACCTACGATAAAGCTATGCTCACGTATTATCGCCCATACAAGAGACGGAAACCAGAACCAATCCGTGCTAATGTAGTTCATAACCGTATTGCCATTGTTACCGGTGGAGCCCAAGGTATTGGAGAGGGACTGGTTCGTGGACTGGTGGAGCAGAGAGCTTTTGTCTGGATTGCAGATATGAATAAAGAGGGTGCAGACAAGTTAGCGAAAGAGATTAACATGAAATATGGGTACACCACTGCAATGGGAGTGGAAGTAAATGTAACCAGCGAAGAGTCTGTTTCTGCTATGATAGAGACAGTTATATCCACATGTGGAGGAATAGATCTACTCATCAGTAATGCGGGAGTTCTCAAAGCAGGGAGCGTAAAAGAGATGACCCTAAAGGACTTTAAATTTGTAACAGATGTTGACTACACAGGGTTTTTTCTCTGTACTAAGTATGCTGCCCAGGCAATGGCAATACAGAATAGTAACACCCCAACAACCTACTGGAGTGATATTATTGGAATCAGCTCAAAATCTGGTTTAGAGGGGTCCAAAAAGAATGGAGCCTACGCCGGAGCCAAGTTTGGAACCATAGGGCTTACCCAAAGCTTTGCCCTAGAGCTAGTGGAAGATAAGATTAAGGTAAACTCTATATGCCCAGGAAACTTTTTAGACGGGCCACTCTGGTCTGACCCTGAAAAAGGCCTCTTTGTACAGTACCTAAACACAGGAAAAGTACCGGGGGCAAAAACTATCGCCGACGTAAGAACCTTTTATGAATCAAAGGTTCCTATGAAACGGGGTTGCGAAGCGGAAGATTTGGTGCGAGCAATTCTTTACACCGTAGAACAAAAGTATGAAACAGGACAGGCTATCCCCGTAACAGGTGGACAGGTTATGCTTAACTAAACAATGCCCAAGGGGGTATGAGGAGAAACCTATGAAAACAAAAGCAGTGCGACTATATGGAAAAAATGATTTACGATTAGACACCTTTGAACTTCCACCCATAGGGGAGAATGAGATTCTTGCAAAGGTGGTATCAAACTCAATCTGTATGTCTACCCACAAAGCAACCGTACAGGGATCAGACCACAAACGAGTACCGAATGATATAGCAGAGAACCCAACTATTATGGGTCATGAGTTTTGCGGTGAAATCCTAGAGGTAGGAGAAAAATGGCAGAGTAAGTTTACTCCAGGAGAAAAATTTGCCATTCAGCCAGCCCTAAACTACAAAGGATCTCTTGATGCACCAGGATACTCCTACCGATGGATTGGAGGAAACTCCCAGTACGTAGTAATTCCCAAAGAGGTTATGGAGATGGACTGTCTTCTCTCCTACAAGGGAGATGGGTATTTTATGGGATCCCTAGCAGAACCGGTTTCCTGTATTATTGGAAGTTTCCACGGAATGTACCACACAACTCCAGGGGTGTACCAACACAAAATGGATATTAAGGAAGGTGGGAACATGGCAATCCTTGCAGGAGCAGGACCTATGGGAATCTGTGCTATTGATTACGCCATACACAGTGCTATAAAGCCAAAACTCCTTGTGGTAACCGATATTGACAGTGCAAGAATATCCCGAGCCCAAGAATTGATTAGTGAAGAAATGGCAGCTAGGGAAGGGGTTCGTCTCGTATACCTTAACACAGGGGAGACCCAAGATCCTGTAGCAGCTCTTATGGATCTTACTGATGGAGTAGGGTATGATGACGCCTTTGTTATGGTACCAGTACGACCAGTTATTGAACAGGGTGATACTATTTTAGGAAAAGATGGATGCCTCAACTTCTTTGCAGGTCCATCCTCTTCAGATTTTAAAGCGGAGATGAACTTCTACCAAGTGCATTACGGATCTCACCATATTGTTGGAATCAGTGGAGGAAATACCGACGACCTCCGGGAAGCCTTAGAACTTGCCACAGCGCATAAAATGAATCCAGCCATGATTGTAACCCACATAGGAGGACTCACCGCAGCAATTCCAACCATTATGGACCTGCCAACAATCCCAGGTTGGAAAAAACTCCTATACACCCATATTGATATGCCCCTAACAGCAATTGCAGATTTTGAGAAGTTAGGAGAAACAGACCCTCTCTTTGCCCAACTTGCCAAGCTGGTAGCAAAAACTAAGGGAATGTGGAATGTCGAAGCAGAACAATACCTTCTGGAACATGGAAAGAGGGTGTAGTTGTACACGTATACAAAATAAGGTCTCTCAGTGAGACCTTATTTTTTTGCCTAAATATCATATACTGCATATAAGAACTGTTGTAGGAGAGTATATGCACATTTTTACCAATCATCTAGAAGGGATTTTTATCAGCCGTCCCAACCGATTTATTGTGATGGTAGAAATTCCATCTGGAGAGATAGTGAAGTGTCACTGTCCCAATCCGGGAAGACTCTGGGAACTACTGCTCCCAAGAACAAAGGTTATTCTTCAAAAAAATAACCCCGGAGGAAGTACCACCCACACCCTTGTGGCGGTCTACTCGAGAGGACTCATTGTTCCTCTCTATGCGGCAAAGTCAAATGCTATGACAGAATCTCTGATTATCCCAAAACTCTTTCCCCAAGCTATCAAGGTTGAGAGGGAGGTCACTTGGGGAAAAAGCCGATTTGATTTTCGAGTAACTACAAAAACAAAAACTATCTACATTGAGGTTAAATCCTGTTCTCTTATTGAATACAACACAGCCATGTTTCCCGATGCTCCATCGGAGAGAGCCACAAAACACTTGAAAGAGTTAGTAGAGCTCAGTAAAGAGCCAAACACCGAGGGTCATGTAATCTTTGTACTCCAAAGTCCAAGGGCAGAACAGTTTATCCCCAATATTCACACGGATCCTCTCTTTGCTCAAACCATGTGGGAGAGTCAGACCTATCTTAACTACCACGGTGTTTCTATACAAACAGAAGCTACTGGGAAGGTGACCTACAACAGTGATGTTCCAATCAATTTAGATCCAATAGATCAATTACTTAGGAAGAAAAAAGACTCAGGAGTGTATATGATACTCATGGAAATTCCAGAGCTAACAACAGTATCCATAGGGAAACTTGGAGATATTCCATTTGATAAAGGATATTACATCTATACGGGCTCTGCAAAGGCGGGGCTATCAAAACGAGTAAAGCGTCACCTTGCAAAACGTAAAAAAAAGCACTGGCATATGGACTACCTCACCCAAAAGGCAACATGGAAAAAGGGAATACCTATATTCACCAATAAAGAACTAGAGTGCTCCATGGCAACAATGGTTTCCAACATAGGGGGAAGGGGAGTACCTCTGTTTGGTTGTAGCGACTGTGATTGCGAATCCCACCTTTTCTACTTTCCAGAAAACCCTCTCCACAGCAGAGAGTTTCTTGACCTGCTATTTTTCCTACGTCATAAAGGATTTTATGAGGAATAATTGAAATATAAACTAGAAAATAATACCCAATAAAGAAAAGCAACTTAACATCCCATTATGATTGGATTATACTTTTCCTAGGAGGTTTTATTATGAGGCTGTGGTCACTCCACCCATCATACCTCGACACAAAAGGGCTTGTGGCTCTCTGGAGAGAATCTCTTTTGGCAAAAGCAGTACTAGAGGGTCATACAAAAGGGTATAGAAATCACCCCCAACTTATCCGTTTTAGGGAAAGCAAAGATCCACTAGCTATGATAGACCAGTACCTCTATGAAATACTGAAGGAGTCAGAAAAAAGGAGCTACAATTTTGACCCCACAAAGTGCAAAAAAATAGACACCATTGAACAGATACCGGTTACCCAAGGTCAGGTGACTTTTGAGTGGGAGCACCTATTACAAAAACTCAAAAAGAGGGATATAGAGCAGTATAAAAGACTGGTTGGAAAAAAACCAACGGTCCATTCAATATTTTATGTTACTAAAGGAGAGATAGAACTATGGGAAAAGCATTAAAAACAGCAATTATAGGGATAAGTATGATTCTCTTAATCTTTGGGTGTGCCAGTACTCGGGGAGAAATAGACACATCTACAGTTTCAGATGTTGACCTTGATCGATACCTTGGTACCTGGTATGAGATAGCACGATACGATAACTCCTTTGAGAAGGGGTTGGTAGGGTCTACCGCAAACTATTCATGGAGAGAGGATGGCAAAATTGCAGTAGTGAATAGGGGATATAAGGGATCTTTAGATGGAGAGATAGAAGAGGCTATAGGAAAGGCAAAAATTCCAAATCCCGAAGAACCAGGAAAGCTCAAGGTATCATTTTTCTGGATATTCTATGGAGATTATTTTATTATGGAATTAGATGAAAACTATCAGTGGGCAGTTATTGGTAGTAGTACAGATAAGTACCTTTGGATTCTCTCTAGAACACCCCAAATGAATGATGAGATATACCAAAGCTTGTTAGCAAACCTCACGGAGCGAGGATACGATACAAGCAAACTATTAAAGGTTCCACAGCCGGAATAAATAATAGCGAGGAGTCCCTAGGGGACTCCTTTTTTTCTATAACTCTTTATCCATATCAGAAAACCCAATCCTCATTAAATTTATACATATAAAACATTTACAGATCACCTAAAGCAGGGTACAATAGTACAAGGAGTGCGTGACTATGAATTATCACATTGCGGTACTAGATATTGGAAAAACAAATAAAAAAATTGTAATCTACGATCAAGAACTACAGATGGTAGATTCTACCTACAGAGAGTTCCCTCCTCTTATAAAAAACAACCTACCTATTGAGCAGACAGCTGAAGTTGCAAACTGGCTATTAGAAGAGCTATCTCACTTTTCAAAAATATATACGATTAAAAGTATATCCTGTACTACCCATGGAGCAGCGTGTGTATGTGTAGATAAACTAGGAAATATTGTTGTTCCCGTGGTAGACTATACCTATGAGCCGGGTGATGACTTTCATAAAGAATTTTTTGAAAAGACCGGTGATCCCATATCACTTCAGAAGGAAACTGCTACCTTAGAACTGAAAAGTTTAATTAACCTCTCTCAGCAGATATATTTTTTACAAAAAACCTTTCCCTTAGAATTTGAAAAGGTAGATTATATTGTTCCATATCCTCAATTTTTTGGTATGGTACTTACGGGAAAAGCGAGTACCGACTACACCTATCTTGGATGTCATACATATCTATGGGATCCTCAGAAAAAAGATCTCTCTTCGGTGCCACACACCCTAAATTTTGCCGATAAAATACCTACTAATAGGGGAGACTCTGCGGATATTTTGGGAACAATAACTCCAGAGGTTGCTCAAAAAACAGGATTACATCCAGATACAATTGTTACCTACGGTGCTCATGACTCAAATGCATCATTAGTTCCCTATCTGGTAAAGTGCCAACACGATTTTATTCTAAACTCTACAGGAACATGGTGTGTTTCTATGCATCCTACTAAAGATATAACATTCAAACCAGAGGAACTAGGAAAACCGGTATTCTATAATCTGTCTGTAGCTAACCAACCCATAAAAACCACAATCCTTATGGGGGGAAGAGAGATTGATAAATATGTGAGAATACTTAAAAAAATACACAATACAGATCAGTGGCCAGAGCATATTATGGATCTCTACAATGAAATACTCCAAGAGCAAAGCGTATTTATCACTCCAGGAGTAGTACCTGGTACAGGGGTGTATCCAAACTCAACTCCCGCAGTTATAGAAAATGGTATTACCTACACCCTAGAAGATATAGAGAGTGGTGTAGCAATTCCGCCTGTTTTCTCAAATATCAATAAGGCTCTTGCTGCTGTGACTATATCTGTAGCACTCCAAACAGAACTTGCCCTTAAGATGACAGGAATAGAGGAGGGTATGCCCATATATTTAGAGGGTGGATTTAGGAAGAATGAAGGATACACCGCTCTTTTAACCGCACTCTTTCCTCAGAATGAATTATCCCTTACCTCTATGAAGGAAGCTACATCCTTTGGCGCAGCTATGCTTGGAAAATCGGCTATAGAGGGCATTCCATTAGAAAAAATGGAAAAAAAAGTGACTATTGAGTTTGTTTCTATTAATAAGACCCCTTTTCCTTACCTTGACGACTTTAGAAAAGCTTTTCATAATGTCGTAAAAGAAAAAGAGAGGTTTAAAGGACATGAACGCAATAGCAAAAGAGTTAAATAGTGTTATAGAGGGAACAACCTTATATGAGCTGTTATCGGACTACGGTAAACGAATGTACTTCCCAAAGGGAATTGTATTTCAATCAGCAGAGGCTACAAAAAAGGCGCACACTATTAATGCAACCATTGGAATAGCCTTAGAGAATGGTTCTCCTATTCATTTAGAATCAATTAAATCGCTTGTTCCAGATCTCTCTGCAAACGATATGTTTGCTTATGCTCCAAACCCAGGTGTTATGGAGTTGAGAAAGCTATGGAAAGAGGAGATGGTAAAAAAGAATCCATCTCTCAAGGGAGTAACAACCTCTACCCCCATGGTAACAAACGGACTTACCCATGGGTTAGCCCTTATGGGTGACCTATTTTTTGATGAGGGTGATACCCTTATTATACCAGATATATTTTGGGGAAACTACAATCTCATATTTGGAGAGCGATGTGGTGTCACCCTCGATACCTATCCTCTCTTTAACCAGAGTGGGGGAATGGATATTGCTTCACTTAAGAAAAAAATTGATGCATCAGGAAAAAAGGTAGCTCTTCTTTTTAACTTTCCTAATAACTTTGCAGGATACACGCCAACAAAATCTGAAGCAGAAGAAATTGTTTCCATAATTACCCAAGCAGCGGAAGAGGGAAAAAAAGTTCTTGTTATAACCGATGATGCATATTTTGGTCTCTTCTATGATGAAAACAGTACTATGGAATCTCTTTTTGCTCCTCTAGCCCAAGCCCATGACAATATTGTGGCTGTTAAGCTAGATGCAGCAACAAAGGAAGAACTTGCCTGGGGTTTTCGAGTAGGTTTTGCAACATTTGCCGGTAAAAGTATAAACTCAGAAGCTATAGAGGTTATTGAGAAAAAAACAATGGGAGCAATTAGAGGAACCATATCTAACTGTCCAAAAATAAGTCAAAGTTTACTCCTTGCAGGAATGAAATCTCCAACATATAATCAGGAAAAAAATAAAGCTGCAAAAACAATGCAGGAGCGGTATAATGAGGTAAAACGAGTACTCAAAGAAAACCCTTCAGATATTCTTAAACCTCTCCCATTTAACTCTGGTTATTTTATGGCTTTTACCTCTACGGTAGACACAGAAAAACTGCGATCTCACCTATTAGATACCTACGGAGTGGGAACTATCTCTATTGGTGGAACATACTTGAGAGTAGCCTTCTCTTCGGTAGATATTGATAAGATAGAAACTCTGTATAAAACTATCTTTCAAGCAGCAAAAGAAGTATAATATAATAAGAGTATTATATGCTCCTTCAAAATTTTATTGAAGGACTACATATGTAGGAGACTTACATGAAACAAAAAACTACGGATTTAACTATAGAAAGCTTAGGGGTACCAAAAATACCATCCCCTATAGAAATGTCTTCGGTAGCTGGAGATAACTGGGCCAACTACGTATCCGATTCTCAGAAGGCTCTCTATAATATTTTTCAAGAGGACGGCGAAAAAGAGCCATCCCTAAAAGATAGAGGGCTTATGGAGTTAGCGGGACCAAGAAAACATATATTCTATAATCCTGCCCATGTGCATGCAGCAATAGCAACATGTGGGGGTATTTGCCCTGGATTAAATAATGTAATTCGTTCAATAGTGAGGTGTCTTTGGTTTCGATATGGAGTAAAGCGTATTACAGGTATTCGCTACGGATATCAAGGGCTTTTACCAGAAAATAAATTTCCAACCTTAGATCTTAATCCAACAGTGGTTGATGATATTCAAATGAAAGGTGGAACAATATTAGGGTCCGCTCGGGGAGGAGGAAAAAGGGTAGAGGAGATTGTAGATGCCCTTGTGAGCATGAATATTAACATGTTTTTCTGTATCGGTGGAGATGGAACATTACGAGGTGCATCAGATATTGCGGATGAGATAAAAAAACGGGGACTTAAAATATCGGTAGTGGGTATTCCAAAAACAATTGATAATGATCTCTCTTTTATTCAAAAATCATTTGGTTTTGATACAGCTGTGTCTTTAGCAGTAGATGCGGTACGAGGAGCCCATGTAGAGGCTAAGGACGCAATAAATGGAATAGGACTTGTAAAGGTAATGGGTAGGGCAGCTGGGTTTATAGCAGCCTACACAGCCTTAAGCATGAGTGATGTAAACTTCTGTCTTATTCCAGAAAATCCATTTGATTTAGAGGGAGAAAATGGATTCCTTGAGCATGTTAAAAAAAGAATGCTCCGTAGAGAACATGCAGTTATACTTGTTGCTGAGGGAGCTGGAAAAAATCTTACCCAAGATACAGGCGAAACAGATCCTTCAGGAAATCCAAAATTACCAGATATTGGAGTCTTTTTAAAATCAAAAATAAAAGAGTATTTTGATAAAGAGGGAATAGAAACTAATATAAAATATATTGATCCAAGTTATATTATTAGAAGTGCTCCTGCAAATCCAAACGATTCAGCATACTGCTCTCGACTAGGAACCAATGCAGTACACGCTGCTATGGCAGGAAAAACTAAACTTCTCGTAAGTAAACTTAATGACTCTTTTGTTCATATTCCAATAGCAGCTGCGGTTGCTAAAAAAAATATTGTTGATGTAGAGGGTACCTTATGGAGAGATGTATTAGAAAATACAACACAACCAGCATCTATGAAAAAAAAATAAAAAACCATTTGTAATTTTTTCATATTATTAGTATACTTAAAACGTTGGTAACTCTTTTGGTTATCAACCTCCTTTTCCTCGGGGTTAACTCCTTTTTCCCCGAGGTTTTTTTATATTCTAAATTTTTTTTATCTATTTTTAAAATCTACTTAACAAATATTAAGATACAGGAGTTATACACAGATGTGCATATAATGGGTTGTGTATAAAAAGTAAAAATTTAGGAGTATTATGAACAAGTAATAATAACTATGAACAATTTATAAACATATATATAAAAATGAAAAAAAGAGAAAATAATAAGATATGTATAAGTTATAGATTACATGTTTATAACGTTAAAAAATATCTGTATATGTAAAAATACTGTTCATAGTTTTCATAACATCTTTATAAGTTTAATAAGTTTTAATAGTTTATAAATTATTTATACATAAGTATTTATAGTCTATATAAACATATGAACAGTGCTTATTATTGTTATTATTATTTTATAAAAAAGAAAGAATATTAATTGGATAATTTCAAAAGTATAATTCATTAAAAAATTGGTTACAAATGGGTATTTTCTATATGACGTATTACTTTTTTTACAAAGATATTATAGAATGGTTGAAGTGAAGGAGCAAAAAGTAGATGAGTGCAGATGAAGATTATTTAGAATTGTGGAATAAACTCATAGGTAAAATAACAGAACACATAAGTGAAGAAGATTTTAATATCTGGTTTAAAAGCATAAGATATAAAGAATCTAAAAAACACAAACTTATTTTATCAGCTCCATCCACATTTTATATTAGTCAGATAAAAAAAAGATTTGCTTCAATTATTGAAGATATAGTTAAGGATTTATCGGAAGAACCAATAACTATAGATTACATAGTCTCTGAGGAAAAAGAGGAGACTGAAAAAAAAGAAACTAAATCAAAACCTAAAAAGAAAGAATCATCTACTTCTACTGTAACGCCATCTAAAAGTTTTAAAGAGGCAAAAAAAGATATTTATAATATTCCCGAAAACTACACATTTGATAAATTTGTTATTGGAGAAAATTCAAATTTTGCAGCAAATGCAGCTATGGCTATTGCCAACGATCCTGGTATCACTTACAACCCTTGCCTTATTTATGGTGGGGTAGGTTTGGGTAAAACTCATCTATTAGCATCCATAGGAAATTATGTATTGGAGCATGATAGTTCTAAAAAAATAGCCTTTGTTACTGCAGAAAATTTTACAAATGAATTTGTAGAATCTATAAGAATGAAAAAAGAGGGACAGTTTAAAAATAAGTATAGAAGTGCTGATATTCTTCTTATTGATGATATTCACTTTTTGCAAAATAAGCCTCAAACTCAAGAAGAGTTATTTCACACTTTTAATGCGTTATATGAGTCAAATAAACAGCTTGTTTTTACCTGTGACCGACCTGTTTCTGAATTAAAGGAGTTAACCGATCGATTAAGAAGTAGATTTGAAAGAGGTCTTAACGTAGACCTTCAGCCACCAAACTACGAGACTCGATTAGCTATTCTTAAAAGAAAGATAGAAAACTCCCAGGTAGATATTGGTGAGGATGTACTTCAGTTTATTGCTGAAAATGTGTCATCTAACGTTCGAGATTTAGAGGCTTCATTAACAAAACTTTTAGCCTATGGTAACCTTCTTAATAAAACTATCACTATAGAAATAGCAAGACAACAGCTCAAAAATACTTTTAGTGCTACCAAGGAAACACATATTGATATTAATACAATCCAAAGGGTAGTTGCTGACTATTTCTCAATATCACCTAACGATTTAAAAGGTAAAAAGAGAACTAAAGCTATAGCCAATCCTAGACAAATTGCTATGTATATTGCAAGACATATTACGGAGTACTCTACTACAGAAATTGGATTGGAGTTTGGAGGAAGAAATCACACTACCGTTATGCACGGTACTCGAAAAATAGAGAGTGAAATTCAGGATGATTCAAACTTAGATACCCTCATTCAAAGACTAATAAGGGATATAAAAAATTACCGATAATATATTAATATCTCAATACTACCTAATATAGTTTGTGGTTTGGCTCTTGCATAGAGCCTTTCTATGGTATAAAATAATAAGTTAAGATAGTCTTTAAGATTATCTTTAAGGAGATAAGTATGAAATTTATATGTAACCGAGATGCCTTGATACATGAGATGCAGATAGCCTCTGATATTGTTTCTTCCAAAAATTTTCAAATAGTACTCTCTTATGTTCTTTTAGAGGTTAAAAATAATGAACTCATTATTAAGGCTACAGATTTACATACTGGTTTTACTTCAACTCTTCCTATTGAAAGTTCAGAAGAGGGAAGTTGTACGGTGTATTGTGAGAAGTTTTTAGGAATATTAAAAAATGTTCCCGAGGGTGATATTAGCTTTAGTTTAGAAAAGAACAATATGAAAATACGTCCTGAAGAGAAGGATATAGACTTCTCTCTTAAAACTATAGGAACCGAAAACTTTCCTGAACTGTATGAAACAGCTATTGATACTTACTTTTCTATATCTCAGAAAGATATGATAGAACTTATTAATAACACTGTTCACTCTGTATCTACCGATAAAGCTAGACACTTCATGAATGGAGTGTATATAGAAAAAGATAAAGAATCTTTTGTTATGGTTGGAACAGATGGAAGAAGACTATCCCTCTGTGCAAAAGAGATTATAGGACTTCCTGATTTTAAATCTGTTATCATACCTCCTAAATTTTTCCATACTCTTAAAAAGATTATGTTAGGAGAGGGTGGTATTATGGTATCTATTCAGGATAGACATATTTTTGTTAAGTACAACAATATGGTAGTTTACTCCACCTATATAGATGGATCTTTCCCTAACTATAAACGGGCTATTCCTGAAAACCAACCGTACACTTGTATTATTAATAGAGAGCAACTTTTAGAGGCTTTAAGAAGGGTTCAACTTCTTGTAGATCCTAAATCAAAAAGACTCTACCTAGATATAGACTCTGACACAATAACACTCTCCTCTGATGAGGGTGATATGGGTGTTGCTAAAGAGGTTATTGAGTGTAGATATTCAGGACACCCTGTTAAAAAGGCTATTAATATTGATTACCTAATGAGCCCTGTAAGAAATCTACAATGTAAGCAAGTAGAGTTAAGTTTAAATGATGGAAAACATCCTATTGTATTAACGTCTGCTCCAAAAGAGGATTATCTCCACGTAATTATGCCAATGCAAATTGATGCATGATAATTACAGGAATTAGAACTTACAATTTTAGAAATCTCAAAGATGAAAAGCTGCCTATCTCCGATAGGCAGTCTATTTTTGTAGGTAATAACGGTCAGGGAAAAACAAATATGCTTGAAGCTATTTATGTTGGCTGTTATGGAAGCTCCTTTAGAACTCATAAAAGTCAGGAGATAATAAAACATGCAGAGCAGGAGTGTGCGGTAGAGTTATTTTTGGATGAAGATGGTGAAAGTCATACTCTTTTATGTAAATTAGGAAAAAATAAGGAGATTCTTTTTGACGGAAAGGTTGTATCCGATAGAAAGGAGTTACTCTATATTCTTCCCTGTGTTGTTTTTACCCATGAGGATATTTATTTTATATCGGGTCCACCAGAGTCTCAGAGACGATACTTTGATCAAACCTTAGTGCTTTATGATCCATCTCTTACTGATACTCTTAGAGGGTATAAAAGAATTTTACGTCAGAGAAATAGTGCTATTAAAGAGGGTTATCACTCACTTATAGATGTGTATAATATTCAACTTGTAGATTTTGGACTACAGATTCAAAACATAAGAAAAAATCTTATTGATAAGTTTAATACAATTTTTCCTAAGCTCTATCAAGAGGTATCACTTTTAGAGGATCTTGTTACCATAGAGTATAAACCCTCTTGGGATTTAGATATAACAGAAGAAGAGGCTTTAGCACAGTTAGAGAACCATTTTCAGCGTGATATAATTATGAAAACAACAACCTCTGGACCACATCGAGATAGATTTATTTTTCGTTATAAGGGAAAAGATTTCTCATCATACGCATCTATGGGGCAGTCCCGTCTTATGGCACTTGTGTTAAAGCTTTCTCAATGTATTCTTTTTTCTGAGCATCGAAATCTGTCTCCCATAGGACTGTTTGATGATGTTTTCCTAGAACTAGACCATGAAAAAAGAGGAAGATTTCTTGACTCTATTCCAAACTTTCGTCAAAGTTTTTATACTTTTCTTCCAGAAGAAAAGTATTTTAAGGGGACAGATAATAGTCACCAGATGTTTAAAGTGGAAGAGGGGAGTTTTTCTGAAGTATGAAAAAAGCATCAGATTTTATTGATATACTTGTTGATTCTTATCAAATGGATAAACATAGCTCTTCTATTAATCTTTTTTCTGCATGGAGAACTATTGCAGGAGAGGACATATCTTCTCATGCGATACTTAAAGATATAGAAAATGGGGTACTTATTATTGAAGTTGATCATCCAGGATGGTTACAGTTGGTATTGTTACAAAAAAAGAAGATTATAGCTTCTGTACATAAAGATTTTCCGGAACTTCATATTAAGGATATTCGAGTCACCCATGAAAAACGAAGATAATAGAGGTATTATCCTTTATTTTAAATCTTCTACCTATCTTGACTAAAGCCTTTTTCATTGATATAGTTTGTGGACTGTATTGAAAACTCCGCGAAAGCGTTACTATAAGGAGATTCTCATGAAGAGAACATATCAACCTAGCCGTGTAAAACGAAATCGAAAATTTGGATTTCGAAAAAGAATGGAAACGAAAGATGGAAGAGCTATCTTAGCCAGAAGAAGAAAGAAAGGTAGAAAAAAACTCTCCGTTGCCGATGAGAAAAAGCCTTACTAAAAAGGAAATTTTAAGAGGTAGATCCGATATTACTCGGGTCTTTCGAAAAGGTGAGCGGGTCTCTTGCTCAGGATCGAGACTGGTGTATATGAGAAATGACTTACCCTATACCAGGGTTCTTGTATCACCAGTAAAAAATTTTGGTAGAGCCGTCGATCGAAACCGTATTCGACGGCTACTTAAAGAGATATTTAGACATACGAAAGAGCATATTGAACAAGGATACGATATAGTATTTGTGATTTACCCCAATTCTGGGGATGATTACTCCGAGTGGAATAATCGTGTACACACACTCCTTCGTAAGGGGAACCTCCTCACCCCTTCTTCAAAAAAACCCAGGGGGGTTTATGAATAAGAACACAGTTATTGGATTTATATTAATTGGACTTATTTTTATAGTTGGTATTACAATAAATACCATGCTTTATCCACCTACACCACAAGCAGTACAGACAACCCAGAATACGGAGTTTGAAGAGACCAAAAACTCTCAAGACGTCGGTTCTGTAGTTCCTGTAGGTGCTAATGATGTGGTTCTTGTTGGAGAGGTTCCATCTGTTGAGACCTTCTCTATTGAGACAGAGAAATATGTAGCTACCTTTTCCAACCAAGGTGGAACCATTGTTGGATATGAGTTAAAAGATCATACGGATGATGGAAATCCTATTAATATGATAATAACCAATCCCAATGGAAACGGTGCCTTCATGGTAAAATTTGGAGATTATACGTCTACCCAGTATGCGGATGACCCTTTCTTTGTTATGAGAGATGGGAATACCGTAACATTTTACCAAGAGTATGGAGTTGTTCAATCAGATGGATCTATTGATTCATTTACTCTTAACAAAACGTACCATCTTATTGATGGGGAGTACCTTTTCCAGCTAGATGTAGAGATTGTTAATGGTTCAGTATCTGCACCATCTCTTAATTTTGGTGGTATTGCGTACACCTTAGATACGGGTTTTGATATAGGACCTCCCGCAGGTATGGATGGAAGTAGATACAGTGACTTTAGAAAATACTACGCTTATAGTAATGGTGATAGGGATGAAGTAAAGTTAAAAAATCAACTGTATACCTCTAGTGACCATGTTACATGGAATACCGTTCTTGGAAAGTACTTTGCATTAATAGGAATTACGGACTCAACTAACTACACTATCACATATAACAGTCAAGATGGAAAGAACCAGATTCTTTACTCTCGACCTGTTATAAAAAGCTCCTCTCAAGAGGATATGTTCCGATTTTACCTAGGACCTAAGGAAAAATCTAGCCTAGCAATATACGATAGGGCAGAGGACAATATAACCAATATTTCAGGTCTTAATCTTGATGAGGCTATGGAGAAATCTTTTTGGGGATGGCTCCAAACTATTATCCGTGTTATTCTTGACTTCTTTTACAACCTAATTCCTAACTACGGTGTTGCTATTATTTTTACCACCATTGTTATTAAATTAGCTCTTTTTCCTCTTACCAAGAAATCCTATGTTTCTATGGGTAAGATGAAGGAGTTACAACCACAACTTCAGGAGATTCAAGCGAAGTATAAGGATAACCAACAGAAGGCACAGCAAGCTCAAATGGAGTTATATAAAAAAGAGAAAGTGAGTCCTATGGGTGGATGTTTACCCATGTTAATTCAGTTTCCTATTCTTATAGCTTTTTATGGTCTCCTTAATAACTACTTTCCTCTTCGTGAGGCAGTATTTATTCCGGGGTGGATTGATGACCTTTCTGTTCCAGAATATCTTTTTAGAATTTCCTCACTAGAAGGTGTGTTTTTACTTGGAATGTTTGAGTATATTCGATTGCTTCCATTCCTATACACAGCATCAATGTTACTATCCTCTCGATTAAGTCAGGCGAGCTCCCCAGGACAGAGTGCTGGAACTATGAAGTTTATGACCTACGGAATGCCACTTATGTTCTTCTTCGTCCTATACAACGTACCTTCAGGGCTTCTGTTGTACTGGATGTTCTCGAACATTATTACAGTTATCCAGCAGGTATTTATACAGAAGTATATCCATAATCATCCAGAGAAGGCTAATAAAACAAAAAAAGGTTTCTTCCAGCGTCTCAATGAGAAGGCTCAAGCTCAAATGAAGGAGCAGCAAGCGAGACAGCGTGGTGGTAAAGTTAAGGGTAATTCAAATAACGGATCTAAGATTAAGAAAAAATAAGAGGATATTTCGATATGAGTAACTATGAATTTGAAGGAAAAACAGAACAAGATGCAGTAAACCTAGCGGTTGCTGAATTAAACTTAAGTGCAGAGATGTTTGATGTGGAAATCCTAGAGGAAAAAAGAGGTCTCTTTAAGAGAGGTGTCCGTATTCGTGTTCACCTCCATGATAAACCTGAGGTAGTAGTACAAGCTCCTGTACAGGAGGAAGCTCCTTCTGAGAAACCTCTACGAAAAGAGAGTGAACCAGGATCTGAGTCTATGGAAGAGGTTGAGCAGAACTGTATTCAGTTTCTTGAAGGCCTTCTTTCTCAAATGGATATTGAGGGAAATACCCGTGTATCTCGGAGAGAAACTGGAAAAGTTTGTATTAGTTTAGAAACAGAGCAGGCTGCAAAAATCATAGGGAAGGGTGGAAAAACATTAGATGCTATTCAAACCCTTACTGGTTGTGTAGCAAATAAAACTAAAGAGTATGTTCGTGTTGTTGTAGATGCGGGTAACTACCGAGCTGAAAGTGAAGAGAAGTTAATTCACCGTGCATACAAAGCGGCAGATAGTGTGAAAGAGTCTGGTAAGGCGTATCTTTTTGAACCGATGGGGCCATATGAAAGACGTATTATTCATACGACTTTAGCAGATATTGTTGACCTTCAAACAGAGAGCCAAGGAGATGGCCTATATAAGAGAGTTCGAGTAACAAAAAAAGGATATTAATCATGGGCAAGTACACATTTACATCAGAGTCGGTAAGTGAAGGGCATCCAGATAAGTTGGCAGACCAAGTATCAGATGCGGTATTAGATGCCTGTTTAAGTGAGGATAAAAACTCTCGTGTTGCCTGTGAAACCTTTACTACAACGGGAATGGTTTTAGTAGGTGGAGAGATCACAACACACACCTATGTTGATCTTCAGGATGTTGTACGTTCAGTTGTGAAAGATATCGGTTATACGAATCCAGACTATGGATTGGATTATCAGTCTATGTCTGTACTCAATGCTATTCATGCACAGTCCCCTGATATTGCTCAGGGCGTAAACTCTGAGGAAGGTACTTTTCACGGGCAGGGAGCTGGTGATCAGGGACTTATGTTTGGCTACGCTTGTAAGGAAACTCCAGAGTACATGCCAGCACCTATTGTTTACTCCCATGCTCTTACTAAGGCAGCTGCAGAGAAAAGGAAGAGTGGTGATGTTTGTTGGATGAGACCCGATGCAAAAAGCCAAGTTTCCGTGATGTATGAAAATGGAGTACCCAAAGAGGTATCCCATGTGGTATTCTCACAGCAGCATGATGAAGCTGTGTCTCATAAAGAGATAGAAGAGACATTAATTGAGACTGTTATAAAACCAACCCTTGAAAGTACTGGATTACTCACAGATCGTACCACCTACCTTATTAATCCAACGGGGAAGTTTGTTATTGGAGGTCCCCATGGTGATGCGGGTCTTACTGGTCGTAAAATTATTGTTGATACCTACGGAGGAGTAGGGCGACATGGTGGAGGTGCCTTTAGTGGTAAGGATCCTTCTAAGGTAGACCGATCCGCTGCGTATATGGCACGGTACATTGCGAAAAACCTTGTGGCAGCAGATCTTTGTGATCAATGTGAAATTCAGCTCAGCTATGCAATTGGGTACCCAGAACCTGTCTCTTTTCGGGTTATGACCTTTGGAACAGGAAAGATCTCTGATGAAGAGATTGAAACCTTGGTGAAAAAGCATGTTGAACTGACACCAAAAGCTATTATTGACAGATTAGATTTATTAAAACCAATATATCGAAGCACCGTAAACTATGGTCATTTTGGACGGCCTGGTTTCTCTTGGGAAGAGCTTGATCTGAAAGCTGATTTATTGCGAGCACTGTAACTAGCTGTCTCCTATTGTGTTGTATAGATAAGGTGGAACTATGAAAAAGTTTTGTATATTATTAGCATGTTTAATTTTTATGGCATTTCCTATGATGGGAAAAACCTTATCTGAATTTTCAGAAGGGTACCTCTCCTCTAGCCAATATAATCAGCTTATTGCAGGAGATGTTATTTCTAATACAATAGCAACAAGATCTCCCTTTGAGCTTATTCCTCCAGGGCAGTGGAAACGTACTATTGAGGACTCTGTTTCTCTCCGACGAGGAGATATCGCTATGGAGTTTTTATTCTTTGTACCCTTTACTCATGAAATACAGGAAGATCCTCTCTGGCTATTAAATCAGTATATTCAGATTGATCAAATGACCTCTGCTGAATTTTATGGGTCAAGGAGTGGAGATCTTTCCCAGCTTGTATACTCTGCTAACAGAGTTGACTCTCCAAACACACTAAATCCTATTCCTAACCTCTATTTTGATGCTGTTCCTGAGGATTTTTCTATGTACCTTGATTTAGATATGAATAAGATAGGACAAATGGTTATTGATTTGCAAGGTACCGTTGCTAACGACCAAGTGTATATCTCTATGAAAAACACCAATACCATCAAGTACTCTAAATTCCAGTTCCTTAAACCAGGAAATTTTCGTATGCATATGATCTCTATTCCTCTTGAGGATGGAGTTCTTCTCTACAATGCTGCTTTTTGTATATCTCCCAAAACAAAATTTCTATCCTTTGTAGGTTTATCAGGTCCAATAGATCTTGCACTCAAAGTGCGAGTAGAAGGGCTCAGTGAGTGGTTTCGTAGTCGTATTGAAATAGAGTAGTAAAATCTACTTATAGCTTATATATTTGAGAAAAAGTCGTCCTCCTCTGGGCGACTTTTTTTGTGTTCATCCAGTGCACTCTTAAATATAGACAGAGTCATAGGAATACGGTATTCTACTGGCATGGCTGAATATAGAATAGAAGGTGGTAAAACTCTTTCCGGAGAGATTGTTGCCAGTGGAAATAAAAATGCGGCACTTCCTGTGCTTGCTGCAACTCTTCTCACAGATGAACCGGTGGTTCTTAATAACATTCCAGAAATAGAAGATGTCCGTGTTATGGTAAAAATTCTTAAAGCTCTGGGAAGCACCGTTATTAAGAGTGGAGATCATCAATATACCATCAAGACTATGGATATTGCATCGGAAATTCCTGGAGACTTAGCAGGAATCCTCCGTGGATCAATTCTTTTTGCTGCTCCTATTCTTGCTAGGTTAGGTAAAGTTAGACTTACTCCTCCAGGGGGAGATATTATTGGTAAGCGTCGTCTGGATACTCACTTTGTTGCCTTTGAAACCTTAGGTGCAAAGTGTAAGATAGATGAGAATAATATGCTTAACTTTACAGCACCATCTCTGAAAGGAGATATTATCTTTCTTGATGAGGCATCGGTAACTGCCACAGAGAATGCCATTATGGCTGCGGTTTTAGCGAAGGGTACAACTACTATTCGAAACGCAGCTTCAGAACCACACGTGCAGGATCTTTGCCATATGCTGATTGATATGGGTGCAAATATTTCTGGGGTAGGGTCAAACCTTCTTGTGATTGAGGGTGTTAAAAAACTTCACTCTACAGAGTTTACCATTGGTTCTGATTTTATGGAGGTTGGTTCGTATATTGGATTGACCGCAGTAACCGGTGGAGATGTGGTTATTCATAATGTTCGTGTTGATGACTTAAGAACATTTTCCAGTGGATACCGTAAGCTGGGAATTACTTGGGAGGAAGAGGGTTCTATTATTCGTATACCTCCTAAGCAGTTACTCAAAGTGCAGCCCGACATTGGTGGTATGATTCCTAAAATATCCGATGGACCATGGCCTGGTTTTCCTACGGATCTAACAAGCATTATTACGGTTGTTGCCACCCAGGTGAATGGTGTAGTATTAATTCATGAGAAAATGTATGAGTCTCGTATGTTCTTTACTGATGATCTTGTTTCTATGGGAGCAAATATTGTATTGTGTGATCCTCATAGGGCAATTATTTATGGACCCGCTAAGTTAAAAGCAAGGGTTCTTAACTCTCCCGATGTTCGTGCAGGAATGGCTCAGGTGATTGCAGCACTCTGTGCTAGAGGTGAGAGTGTTATCCAAAATATCTATCAGATTGAACGAGGGTATGAAAATATTTACAGCAAGCTGCAAATATTAGGGGCAAGAATTTCTCGTACTGAAACAAATACTCTGTAGTGTTTTTGCTTTTACCCCATACATAATAGGTTTTTTTCACAACTATAAGTAAAAATTCTTATTTACACACAAGTTATGAACATTGAAAATTTTTGTGTAGTGTAAAAAATTATGGAAAAACTAGTATTTTTTATGATATATGTGTATGTAAATATATATAGGGAAAGGAATTATTTTTATACTACTCAACAAATGTAGTGGATAAATAGATTTTTATATAAAAAAAAACGGTTTTTCTACACAACTTATGCACATATAGAGTAGAAACTATTCAAAAATTAGTTTAAGGGGGTGCTTTACTCTCCTAAATGTTCAATTTCAACCTTTTTGTGTTACCCCTTGTCTGGGTGCTATTTTCTAAGGTTTTACGGTTTTCTTTAGTGAAGTATAAACTTTCACTTGGTTAATTGGAGTTATATTTTATATATCCCTTTTCAAAAAAATAATAATAGCTATAATAGAGATAATGAAAAAAATTCGATCCCTTCCTGCTGTTATCTCAATATGCTTACTTGGGGTAATAGTAAATGTTATTCACTCTTTTGCATATAACTCTCTTACCGATGGGGCTATATCACGAATTGTTCTTGACTGGATCTTTCTCATCTCAGGAGGAATAACCCTCTGGGGGTATTATCGTGTTGGATCAGTTGAGCTATTTACGCTTTTTCTTGCTTACATTCTTAGGAGTATGTCTGGAGGTCTTTTTATTGTTTTTGATGTGGCTGCCTTGACTGCTTTTCCTGTTGAGTTCATTCTCAGGGTAGGATTATTTAATCTACTGGGTGGGTTTGGTCTTTTTTGTATTCTTGTTCTATTTTTTGAAGACTCTCCTCTGTTTCAGCGTGGATTGTTTACTTTAGCTGTTCCCTTTCTTGCCCTTTTTATTGCACTGGTAGAACCAATTAACACCTACCGTAGTGGGGTGGGTATTTTTCCTGTTTATTTTCATGATGCGATACCAATAACTATTCTTCTCATTCTTATGCTTATTATTGGTATATTAGGAATGGTGAAAGCTGTAGTTACCCACTCTTCATCACGTTATCAGTTCCTTCTACTTTTTTATGGCCTTCAGGGAGCTTTTTGGTTTGCTACTCTATTTAGTTTCCCCCTTTGGGTTCATATGTTTTTTATCATAGGTTTAATCTCTTCCTTGGTATTTTTTATCTTAGAGATGGAGAAGTTATATCAGCAGTAATAGGATGTAATGTTTCTTTTCTGTAAGAACTACCTTCTTTGTTGAAGAATTCCACAAAAGAGGTTATATTATTCCGAAGAGAGGAGAGATTTTACAATATGAAAGCATTACAACTATTCGATGGAGTACATCGATTATCTGCAGATATCGGACCAAAAGACCTATTTGAGGGAATATGGCCTATCCCGAGTGGGGTATCACTAAACAGTTATACCGTTAAAGGAGATAAGGTTGCTCTTATAGATCTTATAAAAGATTGGGAAGGGTCAGCAGATTCTGTTACCAGCCAGATGCAGAGTGCAGGAATAGAGCTTAAAGATGTGGATTATCTCATTCTTAACCACTTGGAACCTGATCATACGGGTTGGTTAAATGATTTTTGTGAAATTAACAGAAAGGTTCAAATCTTTGCCACAAAAAAGGGTATCGATATGGTAAAGCCCTTTTATCATGGGGCTGTTGATAATCTTCACGTTATTACTGATGGAGAGACCCTAGATTTAGGTAAGGGCAAGGTACTTACATTTTTTGAAACACCAAATGTTCACTGGCCAGAAACCATGATGACCTATGAATCTTCAAGTAAAACTCTCTTTTCCTGTGATGCCTTTGGTGCTTTTGGTAAGGTTGGAGAGAACGCCTTTGATGATCAGCTTACCTCTGAGGATATGGATGCGTACGAGTACGAAGCGCTTAGGTATTATTCAAATATCGTATCTACCTTTTCTCCCTTTGTACAAAGAGCTATTGCTAAGCTAGAGGGTTTAGAAGTTTCTATTATTGCTCCAAGCCATGGAATTATCTGGAGAAAGAATCCTACTCACATTATTGAGATGTACCAACGGTTTGCTTCCTATGGAAATGGACAGTCTGCAGAAAAGGAGATAACCCTTATTTGGAGTAGTATGTATGGAAATACAGAACAACTGTTAGAACCTATTATAAGAGCTGCGAAGGAGGAGGGAGTTCTTCTTCATGTTCACCAAGTACCACAGGAACATAGCTCCTTTGTACTTGCCTCTGCATGGCGTTCTGCTGGAATTATTGTGGGTACCCCAACGTATGAGTATAAAATGTTTCCTCCTATGTTTGCGGTATTAGATATTTTGGATCGAAGTCATGTAAGAGGACGAAGAGGATTTCGTTTTGGCTCTTTTGGCTGGTCTGGAGGAGCTCAAAAACAGTTTGATCCATTTGCGGAATCTCTTAAGTGGGAGTGTATGGATCCTATTGAATTTAAAGGAGCTCCCTCAGAAGAGGATAAACAACAAGCTTATAATCAGACAAAAGAGTTAGCACAATATATAAAAGGTTTATAGAACCCAACTTTTGATAAGGAGAACATCATGTCTAAACTAAAAGAAGAAGCCCTTAAATATCACAATGAACCAACACCTGGTAAGTTGGCAATTGTTCCTACTAAGCCGTGTAAAAGTGCAAAGGATCTCTCCTTAGCTTATACCCCAGGGGTAGGTGAGCCTGTTATGGAGATTGCTAAGAACCCAGAGGATGCGTATAAATATACCTCTAAGGGTAATCTTGTTGGTGTTATTTCCAATGGTACCGCTATTCTTGGACTTGGAAATCAGGGACCCCTTGCTTCAAAACCTGTTATGGAAGGTAAGGGTATTCTGTTTAAACGATTTGCAGATATTGATGTGTTTGATATCGAGTTAGATACGGAGGATCCTAAAAAGATTATAGAGGCGGTAAAAATGATGGCTCCAACCTTTGGAGGTATCAACCTAGAAGACATAAAGGCTCCTGAGTGTTTTGAAATAGAGCAAACCCTTATTAAGGAGTGTGATATTCCTATTTTTCATGATGACCAGCATGGAACTGCTATTATTGCAACCGCAGCTCTAATGAATGGGTCAGAGATTGTTAAAAAGCCAATGGACTCTCTTAAGATTGTAGTGAACGGTGCTGGTGCCGCAGGAATTTCCTGTACCAATATGTTTATTGCAGCGGGCTGTCAAAAGAAGAATATTACCGTATGCGATAGCAAGGGAGTTTTGTACAAGGGAAGAGAGGCTGGTATGACTCCTGAAAAAAGAGATCTTGCACAGGATACCCAAGCTCGAACCCTAGAAGAAGCTATGGTTGGGGCAGATGTGTTTATTGGACTCTCTGTTCCTGATTGTGTTACTCCAGAGATGCTTCTTTCTATGGCAGATAATCCTATGGTATTTGCTATGTGCAACCCAAATCCAGAAATTGATTACGCCCTTGCGGTAGCTACTCGATCAGATCTTATTATGGCTACAGGACGTAGTGATTACCCCAATCAGATAAATAATGTGTTAGGCTTTCCTTTTATTTTTCGAGGAGCTTTGGATGTACGAGCAAGAATTATTTCTGAGGGGATGAAAATGGCTGCCGCAAAAGCTCTGGCAGCCTTGGCTAAAGAGCCGGTTCCACAGGAAGTTATTGATGCCTATGGAAGAGAGTTTACCTTTGGACGTGAGTATCTTGTACCTAAACCATTTGATCCTCGTGTTATAGAGTGGGAGGCTGTTGCCGTTGCTCAGGCTGCCTGTGAAGAGGGACTTGCAAAACACCCTATCACTAACTGGGATGCGTATAAAAAAGAGCTTCGAGAGAGAATGGAGCCTCACTGGAGATGATTCTCTTTCGGAAGAGGGCGGGGGATCAGGAGATCCCTCGATTTTCTGGGTATCAATTAGATGAAATCCCCCTAGTCAAAGAACTTTTAGATAAAACTCCTGGTGACAGGTGTTCTCTCATTTCTGTTGTTGGGGGAGGTGGAAAAACTTCTCTTATCTACCGCTTGGCAGAACTCCTTGGGTATCGTGGCTTTTCTATAGGAATTACTACTACCACAAAAATGGAGAGGAATCACCCTCTTTCAGATGTGGTTACCCAATGGGTTATTGGAAATGCTCCACAGGGAAGCTCTCAGTTTAATCATGATAATGATGGTCTCTGTATTACACAGTTTGCAAGATCCACAGCACAGGATAAGCTTCTTGGTTTTTCTGCGGAAACATTAGATCTCGTCAAAAGAGACTCTCCCTTTGATATTATTTTTGTTGAAGCCGATGGTTCCGCAGGAGCCCCAGTAAAATGTCCAGGAGCCGAAGAACCGGTTATCCCAAAATCAAGTGATGGGGTTATTGTCATGTTTGGTTTATCCTCTCTGGGCAAGACTCCATCTTCTCAATGGATACACCGGTTTGATAGGTTTAGCAATTTTCCCGATATGGATATATCTGTACCAATATCAGTAGATACCTACAGTACTCTTGTAAAATCTCCAGAGGGGTTATTAAGAGATGTTTCGGAGGATACCCCATTTGTAGTACTATGTAATCAATTTGATGAGGTTCTTGAGTCAAACCGTCCCTCTTTAGTTGCATTATTACGAGAGAGAGGGTATTATGAGGTTTCATTGGATCCAAAAATCAGGAAGGAGTGACTATGAAATCCATACCAGTTATTGGACGTATTGCATGTCTTATTGTAGGAGCGGTTGCTCTCATTCAAGGGTTCACTGGCGATTATATCGCTTTTGATCTTTTTAAATTTCTTCATTACTTTACCTATCTCAGCAATGTTATTGTTATGGTAGTTTTAGCTCTTCTTCTTACCAAAAAGTGTAGATCCGCTTTTTTTATGCATGCCACCGTATATATCACAGTAACCTTTCTTGTGTACGGAGTTTTACTATCTCCTGGTATTGGAAAAGAGAATTTTGAATCTATCATTTTGCACTTTGCTGTTCCTATCTACTGTATAGTAGACTTTTTCATTCTCTCTCCTCCAAAGAAACTATCGTATATATCGGTGTGTACAGGGTTATTCCTACCCTTAGGATACTTTCTCTATATTCTGGTATATGGTTTAATTCGTGGAAGTTACCCATACTTTTTTGTAGATGTTGCTCAAATTGGCTATGCCCAAGTACTACTGAGTGCTGTGGGTATTACAGGGTTACTTCTAGCCCTTGGTGGATTATTTGTGTTTATTAATAATATTCGTGTGTACCGCCAGTTAAGACGGAATTTTCACTATTAAACATTTTTTGGTATTTTCATATGTTGTTTAAAGAAGCCGCTGATTTACAAAATAAGCACACACCCTTTGTTATGGTTACTATTCTCAAAAGTCTAGGTTCTACCCCAAGACATTGGGGAAAGATGATTGTAAAACAAGATGGTTCTATTCTTGGTACTATAGGAGGAGGCCCTGCGGAGGCCAAAGCTATTGTTGAAGCACAAGATCGATTAATGAGTGGAGAGAGTGGTGTTGTAAGCTATACCCTTAATAGATCAAGTGGAAAGGAGAGTCTTCCTATGGAGTGTGGTGGGGGATTAGATTTGCTTTTTGAGGTGTATCAAGAGAAACCCATTATGGTGCTAATTGGTGGAGGTCATGTTAATTTTGAGCTTGCTAAGTTAAGTCATCAAGTAGGTTTCCGTGTTGTCGTTGTTGATAAGAGAGAGGAGTTCTCCTCTGCAGAGCGATTTCCCTTTGCTTGGAAACGAATAACCTCTCATAGCTTAGACCCCCTTTTTGAAGAGGTTACCTTGAGTTCCAATGATGCAGTTATTATAGCAACTCCAGATCATGATGAATCGTCACTTCGTCCTCTTGTAGGTATGGAGATAGGATTTCTTGGAATGATAGGAAGTCGTAATAAGGTGCTACGAATAAAACAACGACTCCTTACCGATGGGTATACAGAGAGTCATATTAATGCGCTTCGGGCTCCAGTTGGTATAGATATTGGTGCCGAGACCCCCGTGGAGATTGGAATAAGTGTACTCTCTGAAGTTCTCATGACATTGAGAAACAGGTCAGGAAAATCTCTATCAATGAAATATAAGGATCTTGTAGTTATTCGGGGTGGTGGGGATTTAGCAACTGGGGTTGCCCACAAACTTTTTCGTGTTGGGATGCCTGTTGTGGTGTTGGAGCAGGAGAAACCAACGGTTATTCGTCGCACCGTATCCTTTGCTCAGGCTATTTTTGATGGAACCACCGAGGTTGAAGGTGTTAGGGCACGGTATATTGAAGATCCTGCGGAGTTTCGTTCTGTTTTAGATGGAGGCGAGATTCCTGTTCTGGTAGATTCAGACATGAGCTTTGTAAAGCGTTTAAAGCCAACAGTATTTATTGATGCTACCTTAGCAAAAAAGAACATGGGCGTATCGAAGGATCTTGCGCAACGAGTTATAGCTCTTGGTCCTGGATTTGAAGCAGGTAAAGATGCTCATATTGTAGTAGAAACCGCACGGGGACACTATTTAGGATCCCTTATTACCCAAGGTTATGCACAGCCAAATACTGGTATCCCTGGAAATATTGAGGGATTTACGGAAGAGCGTATTGTTCGGTCTCCTCAGAAAGGGATCTTTCAGGGGAGTGTAGCAATAGGAGTTTCTGTATCTCAAGGTGATACCCTTGGAGTTGTTGTTACTCCCTCAGGAGAAGAAACTCTAGTTATTGCACCACTGAGTGGTGTGGTTCGAGGGCTTCTCTATTCGGGGCTCTCGGTACAAGATGGAATGAAAATAGGAGATATTGATCCAAGGAACAATTCTCACTACATACAAACAATATCGGATAAAGCTAAATCTATTGGAGGTGCCGTATTAGAGGCAGTTCTTATAGACGTAGGAGGAAACTATGAGTAATGAAGAGATTGATCAGGTAGAGCAGAGTGAAGTTGTACAGAGTGAAGTAACACAAAACCCAGTGGAGCTTACCAAGTATACCACCTTTTCTGGATGTGGAGCTAAAATAGGTCCAGGACTTTTAGATAAGGCCCTTTGTGGATTAACACAACCAGAAAATGAGAGAGTGTTAAGTGATTTTTCTCATTCTGAAGATGCGGGAATTATGCAGATCTCCGAAGATTTAGCGGTTGTTCAAACCCTAGATTTTTTCCCTCCGATTGTGGATGATCCCTATCAGTTTGGGAGAATTGCTGCTGCAAATGCTCTTTCTGATCTGTACGCCATGGGAGCTACTCCTTTATCAGCTCTCAGTATTGTATGTTTTCCTACAGAGACATTAGAGATGAGTGTTCTCAAAAGTATGATGGAGGGAGGCATAAGTGCTATTCAAGAGGCGGGGGCTTCTCTCATAGGAGGGCACTCTATTCGTGATGAGGGTGTAAAACTAGGGTTTTCCGTAACAGGAACTATTCATCCACAGATGATTCTGAGAAACAATACACCAAAGATGGGGGATGCTCTGGTTCTTACCAAACCAATTGGTACAGGAACCATTAATAGAGCTTTTCGAGCAGGGGTTGCCTCAGAAGAGTCTGTTGCTGCATCTCTTGAGTCTATGATGAAGCTCAATAAAATTGCTGCTGAGGTTGCTGCGAAACATCAGGTTTCTGCGTGTACCGATGTAACTGGATTTGGTCTTGGAGGGCACTGTGCTGAGATGGTAGCTGATACCAGCTGTGGTTTGGTTCTTAGAAAAGAGTCTATTAAACTGCTTCCCAATGCGTTGGAGTATATTGCACAGGGACATGTTCCTGGAGGTACTAAAAATAATCGTGACTTTAGGGAGAAGTTTATTTATAACAAAGAAGATCTTTCTGAAGATGAGCTGAACCTACTGTTTGATCCTCAAACATCGGGAGGTTTACTTCTTACTCTTCGTCCAAGGCACGCAAAAAAATATGTAGAGGATCTGCAAGAACTTGGGATTGATGCCTGTATTATAGGTGAAGTTACCGACCGATTTGGCACTATCACCTTTGAGTAGTGTATGAAAATACGTAATACCTACACCCATATCTGTTTTGACTTAGATGGAACCCTTACTAATACAGAAGAGGGAATGAAGCATGGAGTAACTACCAGCTTTCAACAGTTAGGATTCAGTCTAGATGGGGTAGATAGTAAGATCTCAACATTTGATGAGATTAATAAACGGTACTGGGGTATCTGTGATAGGGGAAAAGTATTCACCCCGGAGATGCGAATACAGCAGATGGAGGAGTTTCTCTCTTCAGTTGGAGAATCTCCTAGTTTCGCAAAGGATTTTTCAGATCTATTCTTTCTTGGCTTTGCCGAAGGAGCCTCGCTATTTCCTCACGCAATGGAGGCATTGCAGCGGGCAAGCGAGGTGGGACCAGTCTCTATCATTACCAATGGTTTTGGTGCTGTTCAACACCGTCGTATGGATGTTCTGGGACTTCATGAGTATATTTCACATCTTATTATTTCTGAAGAAGTGGGTCATGCAAAACCACGTCCAGAAATCTTTCAAACCGCCTTTCAATCTTTAGGGAATCCTGAACCCTCCTCTGTACTTATGGTAGGTGATAGTCTTACAGCGGATATTGGAGGGGGGAAGGCGTATGGAATGGATACCTGTTGGGTAGCTTATGGGCAGGACCCCTCTATAGGGTATAATGCAGGAGCTACCTATGTGATAGACACCCTCGAGGATCTTGTTATAGGATTACAGAATCCTTAGGAGTCTTAGTATGAAAAACCCCTTGGCAAAAATTATGGCTCCGCTCTCTCCTGTAGAGAGACGGGTTTGGAGTTGTGACACCCTACGCCAGGGAGTTGATGGACTGTACACCTCTCTTGTGGAAGCAGTATTTCTTCTTATTGCAATTCAGCTGTTTGAGGTTTCCGATTTTCTGAAAGGAACCATTGGAGCTGCTGGAGCATTGGGAATGTTTTTAGCCTTCTTTTTACCTGCCTTTATTAAGAAGTTTTCTATTCCTGTAGATAAAGTTATTGGAGCACTTACTCTGCTTACCGGTTGTATGATTATACTTGCTGGATTTGCTACAAGTGGATCCATGTATACTGCCTTTGTGGTTGCTGGTATTGCAAGTTTTTCCCTACGTATCCCACTTTTTGCACAGCTCTATAGTGATGTGTATCACGGGCAAAGGCGAGCTAAACTTTTTAACTACGGTCGAATACTCTTAATGGTTGTTGCCCTTGTGGCCAGTTTTATGTGGGGAAATCTTTTAGAGTTATCTTTGAGTTTTCGTTGGATAATTTATCTTTTCTGTGGTGGTGCCATGGTGATTAATTCCTTTTGGCTATTTTCATTGGAGAGGGGAGTTGTTGTACGAGAAGATCCTCCCAAAGAGGTTGATGCACCTCTACAGGGGAAAAAGGAGTTTCTTTATCCATTTTCTTTGATTTGGAAAGACCCTGTTTTTGGTGTAGTGCTTGGATTGTGGTTTTTGATAGGTTTTGCAAACCTATGGACCTTGCCCCTTCGAGTGTCCTACGTGAGTGACCCAAAGGCAGGGTTGGGGTTGTCTCCTCAATATGTGCTTCTTATTATGGGAATCATTCCCCTCATAGTAAAACTTACATTCTCCTGGGTGTGGGCACACCTCTTTGATAAAATTAATTTTGTTTTTATGAGAATCCTTATTAACCTCTTTATGGGTTTTGGGATCTTTATTTTCTTTATTACGGAATCTCCTCTGATAGTACTTATGGGGTCTGTTGTGTACAGTATTGCAGCGTCAGGAGCTCCTATTATATGGAATCTCTGGGTTACCCGATTGGCTCCTACGGGCAAAACTCGTGATTATATGGTGGTTCACACCGGAATGACTGGAATACGGGGGCTTATTGGCCCTTACTTAGGGTTCTGGGTTGCCTCTGGGTTTTCTGTACAAACCGTTGGGGCTATATCTTTAGGTCTTGCTTTATTAAGCTCTTTAGGCTTTCTCTCCCTTATAAAGAACCCAAGAATTACCCCTGAAAAGTAAAGTTTATAGCTTGTTTTCAAGGTATCTTTTTCCTGTTTCGGTTTTGACGATTCATCTTAGGATGAGTATATTATGTCAAACTGGAGGATTTTATGAAAAAGTGTTTTTTACATATGGGTTTCATGTTAGGAGCTCTATGGTTAATCTCAAATCTTTTAAATAGATAATGTATGTATTCAGAAATTGGAATACTATATAGGATATAATGTATACAAAAAAAGAGCCACACCAAAATTGGCGTGGCTCTTTTTGACTATCTCTAGTTAAATTGTAATACGCTTGGATCGTAGCCCTCTGGAGCTTCATACCCAAGAAGTTCTAAACAGGTTGCGGTAAGCGAGCTAATACCGAGTCCCTCTCGAAGCTCGCTACTGTACTCTCCTTTGCTTGAGGGATCAAAAATAATACAGGGAACTGGATTAAGAGAGTGGGCGGTCTTTGCCTTTGCTTTACCCTTTGCGTCTCGTTTTACATCTCCGCTCTTTTTATCGTGCTCAAACATATCATCCCCATTACCATGATCCGCACTAATCACCATAATCCCACCAGCAGCTTCCACTGCTTTTGCGAGTCGTGCTAGTTGTAGATCCATAGCTTCCATGGAGCAGAGTACCGCTTCGTAATTTCCCGTATGACCAACCATATCACCGTTAGGGTAGTTGAGTTTAATAAACTTATACTCACCCTTAGCAACTTCCTCAAGTACCCGGTCAGTAATCTCTGCACACTTCATCCATGGTCTTTGTTCAAAGGGGAGAATATCTGAAGGAATCTCTTCGTAGGTCTCAAGGGTTTCGTCAAATTTACCAGACTTGTTTCCATTAAAGAAGTAGGTAACATGACCAAACTTCTGTGTTTCACTAATAGAGAACTGTTTTACCCCTGCATTACAGAGATACTCTGCCATAACTCTATCAATAGTTGGAGGGCTTACTAAGTACTGGTTTGGAACATGAAGATCTCCATCGTACTCCATCATTCCTGCGTACTCTACCTTTGGGTGTCTTTTTCTGTCAAACTCTGAAAGGGTCTCTGCTTCAAAGGCTTTTGTTATCTCTAAAGCTCGGTCTCCTCGGAAGTTAAAAAGGATTACACTATCTCCATCTTCAATGGTGCCTACTGGTTTGCCTCCCTCAGCTATAACAAATGGAGGTAAGTCCTGGTCTATGGCACCAGTTTTCTCTCTGAGTGTGGTAATAGCTTCACTGGCAGAGGTAAACATATCACCCTCACCAAGAACATGGGTATTCCAACCTCGTTCAATCATAGCCCAGTCCGCATTGTATCGATCCATGGTAATCTGCATTCTTCCACCACCAGATGCAATTTTTGCATCAAAGGTTGCATCAGAAAGATCTGCTAAAAATGCTTCAAATGGCTCAAAGTATTCAAGTGCAGAGGTCTCTCCTACATCACGACCATCTAGCATTGCATGAACTCTCACACAAGATACTCCATCTGACTTAGCCCGAGTTATCATAGCTTTGAGGTGGTTAATGTGAGAGTGTACATTTCCATCAGATAGGAGCCCAATAAAGTGGAGAGTTCCCTTTGTACTTTTTACGTTGGACTGGAGTTTCTTCCAAGTGTCTCCCTCAAAGATAGCACCTGTTTCAATTGAGCTACTTACAAGCTTTGCACCCTGTGCAAATACTCGACCACACCCAATTGCGTTATGACCTACCTCACTGTTTCCCATATCATCGTCAGAGGGGAGTCCTACGGCGGTTCCATGAGCCTTTAGCTTTGTGTTTGGAGTATTAGCAAGAAACCAGTCAAGCTGCTCCGTATGGGCTGCTGCTACGGCATCTCCTTCGGTGTATGCTCCAAATCCTACACCGTCCATAATTACAAGGACAACAGGGCCCTTTCTCTCTTCCATTTTTGGATGTTTAGTTAATGGTTGAATCATTATTTGCTCCCTGATTAATTTCATTTTCGAGGAATGTCTCATTTATTCCAAAGGTTTCAGTGTGTTCACCTTCACCATAAGGCTCTACATGAGAGATTACATCGTATACATGTTTTATCTTGTTTCGGATAGCCTTTTCTGTATTGATCGCAATTTCGTGACCCTCTTTTACAGTGAGGCTTCCTTTTACCTCTATATCAATTTCAATGATAAATTGATTATTGATTCGTCTAATACGCACCTTATGGGGGTTCTCTACACCCTCAACAGAGTTTGCTGCATCAAACACCTGTTGGTACAGTTCGGTATCCTTAATTCCATCCATCAGCTCTAAGCTGGTTTCTAGGAATATTCCAGTTGCTACCTTCATAATCCAGATACTCACAAAAATGGCAATGATCGCATCTATTTTTGGCATACCTAGGTAGTAAGTTAAGAAGATTCCTAAGGCAACTAAACTGGAAATAAGTACATCGTTTCGCATGTTTTTTGCATCTGCTATAAGCATATTGCTCGCTATACGTCTTCCCACTCGAAATTTATATATTGCCAAAGATATCTTAACCAACACAGATCCACCAGCAATAGCAATAAGGAGTATTGGGTTTTTCAGCATTTCGGGTGATGGATTTAGTAGGGCTTTTATGGAAGATACAAAAAGTTGTGCTCCAACAAAGAATATCACAAAGGAGAGCATCTTTGTAGCAACAGTTTCAGCCCTACCGTGTCCGTAAGGGTGCTCCATATCGGGAGGAGTTTTTGTAATCTTTGCTGCAATTAAAGAGATTGCAGAGGTTATTACATCGGTGGCTGAGTCCACACCATCACTCACCAAGGAGAGAGATGAGAAGAGAAACCCAATAACAATCTTTACAGCTCCCAGTATGGTATTTGCAATAATTCCAATAACCGAGGCTTGCTTTATCGCTTGATAGCGATCCTCTGAGGATATTTCAATATTTGATTTATCCTGTGTACGATTCTTTTTTTTCATTGAGAATGAGTATATAGATTTTTCTCAAAAGAGTTAAGAGTAGGGTAGCTTTTTGAAACTTAGGAGAGGAATAAAAAAACCGCCCCAGAAGGGACGGTGCACTGGTTAAAAGGTAATACTACTATTCTACAATAATTGTATTATAAATACTTTGCATATAGTTGCTAGATGTATTAAATGTATGTTCCTTTGCCATGATGATGAAAATAGAGACCTTGTCACCATGAATAGTGGTAAGCATTTCATATTTAGCCATTGTGCTTTCTTTCTTCATAGTGAATATGGTACTTAAATAGTTTTGTCCATTAATAGTAACAAATTCAGATCGCTCTATTTTTGCAGAGGACAAGCCCATCATTGAAAGCATGGTATAACTGGTCATGGCTTTAGGAAGCTCCGTAATATCCTCTGCCCCAAGATCTTTACTTTGACCTCCACCCACAAGTAGTCCAAATCCCTTAGACTTTTCTAGACCCTGAAAGTAGAGACCAGTGCTTCTATCTGTTTCATCAACCCAACCCTCGGGTAGAATAAAAGAGATTCCCGCTTCCTTATTTGTATAGGTGATTGGTGGCCTTGATGGGGTGCTAAAAAATGAGGCGCAAGAGGTGAGTAACCCTGTTACCAATAATACCAGTATTCCAATAGATAGATATTTTTTCATATATACTCCTTTTATGTAATTATCGTTACTTTATAGCATCCCAAGTGGATCTAATTATTGCTATATCAATCAGGACAACTTCTCCTGATTCCATGGTATACCACATGTCTCCATCTTGCCACCAAGATATAATATTATTCTCTTCTTTGTATCTATCACCCGTAATATCATGGATTGAGATGGTTTCATTATTAAAGAGGAATACCCCACTAAACACGATCTTTTTATCCGTATCATCGGGACGAGAAAAGTTGTAATAGGTTATACCCTCACCGTAGATAAATCCGTCAACCTTTCCATACTCAACTGGAGGAGCTTCTTCTTTATGCCGTGCGTTAATGGAATCTCCCTCTAGGAAATAGACAAACTCATCTTCACTACCCCCTGTATCGTCAGATTGGTTTAGTGTGATATGTCCACTTCCACTATATTCTTTGTTAATAGGTATTACTGTGTTGTCTTGTTTTCCTTTAGGAATAGCTGTTTTTCTTGCAGGGTCAACTAACAAGCTCCAGAATGCAGAAAATGCATAGGTGGCTTCTTCGTCAGTTGCCTTTCGTGTGGGCCTCTTCCACATATTTTCATTAATGAAGTTATGGTCGGCAGATACAATACGCTTATCCTTTTTGGTTATCCAAAATTCTCCACTGGAAAAGGTTTGGTACTTTCGGTTATATTCTAAATTCTTAAACTCTACACCGGTAATATCACTTCGTTGAGGTGTTTTTACATATCCTGTTATGGTTGCTTTTTTATCTTTGGGATCTAAGAAAAAATCTTCATACGATAGCCCTGTTACCGTAATATCTATCTCTACCTGTCCAAAGGAGTGTCCCCACACATTTCCTGGATCTCCAACAGATTTATAGGTAAAAGAGTCGTTTTTAGGTGCAATAGTTGTTTGTAAGATTACCTCACCATTAGCATCTGTTATCTTATAGATATATTTCATCTCTGTGTCCACGGGCGCCTCGAAATCACCTGAGTCTATATTGACCTGTATCTCCTCTTGGGTGTGCAATAGGGGAAGCATTGCTATTTTGTATGCAAGTGCTGTCTCCTCTTTTGTTGCAAGGCTTGATGGTGTTTCTGTTGTCTCGTCACCATTTGTCCCACCCTCCTTTGGCGGAATAGGACCACAACTTATAATAAAAAGGGCAATAAAAATGCCCAGTAGGGATAGTTTTTTCATAATTTCTCCTTATTTTCCTAATATATCATACTCTTTGATGAAAGAAAACTCCTTTATGTAAAAACAATCAGAAAGATATTTTGTTACAAATTAAATAAAAAAACCGCCCCCAGAAGGGACGGTTGATATACTGTCTCCTATACTATATTTAGGAAAACCAGAGCCGTGTCATATGATTTTTTGTTACTTTAACAAGTTCTCCTGAGGGAAGGGTATACCAAATTTCACCCTCATAGATACCATTATTTCTTGCATACATAACCTCTT
This sequence comes from uncultured Spirochaetia bacterium, assembly GCA_964492025.1. GTDB lineage: Bacteria > Spirochaetota > Spirochaetia > CAZBHR01 > CAZBHR01 > CAZBHR01. The sequence goes on from CAZBHR010000002.1 coordinate 102,346, forward strand.
TGAGTTCAATTATGTTGTTTTCCTCATCCATAAGACTCATTAAGGTTCCATTAAATGTAACTATGCCCTGCCAGTTGGGAGCTCCTGCGGCATGGTCGTAGAGGGTTGATCCTACCCCTGCTATATTACATGAAACAGTACCGTAATCTGTTTCTACCTTGGAAGCATTTGTAATTTTTACGGATCTCCCCATAAGGTTATAGGAGAATGAGCTGGTTTCTGGTTTTATTCCATTATACTGCTGTGAATATCGGATAAACCCAGTTCCCTGACTTTCATGGAGATCTGCTTGTTTGTTCTCCAAAGTTCCATTCATGATTGCAGCTAGTTCGAGGGGAGCAAAAAAGAGATCTTTAAACATATTAATTGCTACAGTGGCTTCTGCATCTGTAGCTTCTCTTTCTGGTTTTTTCTCTGAAGTATTAATCCAATCTGTTAGTTGTTCTGATGTTATTTTAACAGTTTCCCCTCCATACATGGTATAAAGTATTTCTCCACTTATTGTTCCAGCTACTATATCAATCACAAAGTTTTTATACTCAATTTGCTCTGTTTTTCCCTGATACTTATAGGTGGTATAACCATTATGTGTAAACTTTCCAACATCTATGCCTGACCCAATAACTACATAGGTGTCATAATTATATGCTGTTTCTACTTCCACAAGTCCATAGGTCTCTGTCTCAAAGCCTAATATACCAGCTAGGGTTGTATTGATCTTTGTTGTTGAGAAATCCGCAGATTTGTAGTAATCAACAGCGTAGGAAATTTCTCCTGATCCTGCTGTATTTGGAATAGTTCCCCCAAAAATACTATGTGTGTCTTCTTCATTATCAAAACTTCTTGTTGCTGGAGGTGTTTTTGGAACTTGACTTTCTATACTTTCTGTTAGCTTCCAGAGCTCTTTAAACTGCTCCACCTCGGCGGCAGTTGCAATTCGTGGTTCTTTTTTGTCTTCATTAGGTTTTAACGTCTCCCCTGGGTCAGGGCAGGCTGAAATGAGTAGCACAACAATAACTGTGAGTAATATTGCTAATTTCTTCATACTGTCTCCTTGTAGGCAGAAATTGTATCACAGCTTATGGGAAATCGCAAGGATCAGATTTTTTATGATTATTTATTTATGGAGAGGTATAATCTCTCCATCCTTTTTTAAAATAGCAGAGTTATCTTTTGTATCAACCGTGAGTACATACCCCGAAGAGAATGTAGATTGGTGGATGGTACGATCCATATCTACATACCTATGATGAAGGAGTTCTTCAAAAGCAATAAGCCTATGAAACTTCATTGCCTGTAAAGCACGGGTAATCTCTTCCTCTGAAGCGTCAATATTCACATAGGGGATTCCTCCGTGAATAAGAGCCATGGTTGTTGCATCTCCACAGCTTGGCCACAGGGTGTTCTCATGGGTCCATGGGGTAATAATTGAATCATGAAATACAAGGGTAGATAAAGGAACAGGAACCCCAATAGCTCTCTCCTCTAGTTTTCCAATCATCTGGTCAGGATCCTCTGAAGTAACAACCCAATAGGGGAGGTGGTGGGTAAAGTCTAAATGAGGTATAGCCCAGCTAGTTCCCTCTTCGCTTTGAATAAGAATTCCCCGATTACGAACCTCCTCTAAACAGAGCCCTCTGTAGTATGCACACATCTCTCTGGTTAAAGGGAGTTCTGGATGATAACTCTCATCAAGGGCAATAACAGAGAATACATCTAAGTACGCTCCATCAAGATTTAGGTTGTTTTGTTTATACGTATCAAAGTTTCTTTTTACAAAATCTAAGGAGTATCGTGGATTGAGAACTTCCTGTAATCCTCCCTCCCAAAGCGAACAGTTTGGACGATCTCCCTTATGGTCTACCACAGAAAACTCCTCCTTATAGGATGGAGCATCAAGGTAAAAGTCTCGGTACTGATCGTGAATACCAAAAAGGAATCCTCCCTTTTGAACTCTTGTAATAAGATCCTGCATTCCCTTAAGACCCCCAGCTTTTTCTGTAGGGGGAAAGGTGTCTGGGTGTTGGTTGTCATACCCCTCTTTGTTCCACCCATCAAGATGAAGATACCCTTGAGAGAGTCCAAGTTTTTGCAAACGTTCAATCTGAGTTGCTCTTTCTTGAAAGGGTACTACCTTCTCTGTTTCGGTAATATTTTTGTGGAGAACATCAAAGCAGATAGGGGAGTACTGATGATAAATATCGGTATGAATAAGAGCTGACCCAATAAGCTGAGCTACCTTAGGATTTTTATGTACCTTCTCTTTCAGTGATACAAACTGCCCGCTCTCAATAAGATAGGATCTGTAACGCTTTGCAAGGGTGTTATAGTCAGCGTCTAAGAGAAGAGAGACCCGAAGTTTCCGTTCGTACCCAATACGCCCAAGCTGACTATGTGTTATGTGAGATACCTTTGCACACCCTCCCGCATATTTTTCGTAATCAAACCCTGTGTCAAAGGGGTCAAGGTATTGAGCCATAAGGGTCTCATCTCCTCGCACAAGACCATACCACGGCATGTAGTTGGTTCTGGTAAAGTTGTACCCACTTTCTAGATCCCACCTCTCCCTTGGTACAATTTCATCGGGAGATCCATTTATAAGAAGTGCCCCTTGGCACATGGTAACTACAGCGTATGATGAAGAGTTTTGTTCCTCAAAGAGAAATGGAGCTGGCCACTGGATAGCACGAAGGTTTTTCTCAGAATCTGAAAGGGGAGTAATGGAGAAGAGAAATGAGTTACTCTGCTTCTCAATAAGGATAGAGGTAGAAAATGAGAACTCTGGAAATTCAGGGAATCCTAAAAATTTTCTTTTTATCCCCATAAAGAGAGGGGAATCTATGACATTTTCCTCTATCGAGAGAGCCTCGGTGAAGCTGTATGATATGTTTCCCGAGGTTCTCTTGTAAAAGGTAATGGTGTGGGGCGTGGAGCTGTTTTCCTTCCACCGGTTGTTTCCATCTACTAAAGAGGCGTATCCACTGTTCATCTGTATAGATCGGGTTCCGTAGGTTATCATAGTCACCTTCCTTCTAGTTCTAGTTTGCGGCAGGTATGGCAGGAAATCAAGTTAAAAATTTTAACATTTGTCTCTTTTTTTAAGGTAAGCCGTAAAGGCTTTTGGGTAATAATGTGTAAAATTTTGTTGACAGCGTGAAATAACCGTGCTATATTGTACTTATCCAGACCAGTACAATATAGCGTACAGTTGGGAATAGGTTGTATCTATTGTTAACTGTACCGATCTCTGGGGAAGGGTACCTATAGGAGTTATGTAAGTATGAAATATGAGGTTGTGGGATGAATATTATTATTAGTAAACGGTCAAAAACACCGATTTACGATCAAATTTCATCTCAGATCAAGGAACTTATTAAGCGAGGAGAGCTTCTCGCAGAAGAGGCGCTTCCTCCTATGAGGAGGCTGGCAAAGTCTTTGCAGGTAAGTGTTATTACGGTGCAGAAGGCGTACGAAGATTTGCAACGAGAGGGGGTGCTTATCTCTGTAGCAGGGAAGGGTACCTTTGTGGCTGGAAATTTTGAAGAGGCCATGAGAGAGGAGCAATGGAAAAAAGTTGAGCTTCTTACTAAGGAGCTTGTGGGGGCTGTACAAAACAGTGATATAACAATGGAGCAGGTAATTGCCCTGCTTCAGGAGTTTGCTAGCGATAGTGACTAGAGTAACCATGGCAATAGCAAGGGGAGGAGAACCTATGAACAGTATTGAAGTGAAAAACCTAAGTAAAACCTACAAAAAGTCAGATTTTGCCCTGAAAGATGTAAGCTTTTCTCTACCATCAGGATCCATTATGGGATTTATTGGAGAGAATGGAGCTGGAAAAACCACCACCTTAAAGCTTATCTTAAACCTGCTCCATAAACAGGGTGGGGAGATTCAAATTTTGGGGCAAGAGATGACCGATGCAAATACCGATCTTAGGCAAGATATTGGAGTGGTCTTTGATACTAACTGTTTTGATGGAAGACTTAACGCAAAAAAGGTCAACTCTATTATGGGTAGTATCTACAAGCAATGGGATAGTCAGTACTTTAGCTCTCTGTTAAAGCAGTTTAATATTCCTATGGGGAAGAAGATAAAAGCCTACTCTCGAGGAATGACCATGACCCTCTCTTTGGCAGTGGCTCTGTCCCATAAGCCAAAGCTCCTTATCTTAGATGAGCCAACAGGAGGGCTTGATCCTGTACGAAGAGACCAGTTCTTAGATCTCTTTTTAGACTTTATTCAAGAAGAGGATAGATCAATTTTGCTCTCATCTCATATTACCAGTGATTTAGAAAAAATTGCGGATTACATAACCTTTATTCATAAGGGAAAAGTGGCAATATCTACCACAAAAGATGAACTTATCTACAATTACGGTATTGTGCGGGGCTCAAAAGAGGATTTATCTGTGGTAGATCCTGCAGATATTGTAGGGCGACGCACTCGGGAGAACCAAGAGAGCTTGTTGGTGCAAAATAAAGATCAGGTTGCAGAGAAGTACCCAAATCTGTTTATTGATAATAGTTCGTTAGAAGATATTATGCTTTACGTGCAAGGGTAGAGGAGATTAATATGTTGGGGTTAATGAAGAATCATCTATATGCAGGTATGTATGGAATAAAAATAGCATTGGGCACTACCATTCTTCTTGCTGGTGCTGGAGTTGTGTTATTATCAGCTGGAGAAGGTTTACCGATGGATATTTTCTTTGCGTATTCGGTTGTAATGCTTCCCTTTTTAGCTGTTTGCTCTATTAGCCCAGAAAGTGGAGCTAAGTGGAGTAGTTTTGAGTTGACCTTACCTATCTCAAAAAAAGATGCCGTAGGTGCACAATATGTTATGTATTTTTGTTTCATGGTGGTTGGCTTACTGATAAGCTTTGTCTCTTTTGGAGTAAACGATCTTATTAACCCTCAAGTAGTTTCTGTGCCTAAAATGATTTTTTCTTTTGTACTTTCCGTGCAAGAAGCCTTTATTATAGGGAGTGTGGGATTTCTACTTCTGATATTATTTGGACAAGATAAAAGGGAAGTAATGTTTCTTTTAGCCTTCTTTATATCTGTTCCTTTTTCTATTGGATTCAGAATACTATTGGCTATATATGATATTTGGTATTTTCCAATACTTATTGTGGTGAGTAGTGCTTTGTTATACATACTCTCTTATCTAATTTCTGTGGCTATATATAAGAAGAAAGATTTTTAAAGGGAGGTTAATATGTTGGGGTTACTAAAGTATAATTATCATTCCTCATGGAGCTCTGTTCTTTTATCCTTTATACTGTACTTAACAGTATTATTTTTGGTTGTTATTATTCAGAGTTCTCTGATGTTTTCTCTTGCTGTATCACTGTCTTCTATGATGTTCTCCTTTTGCATATTTAGTACATCTGACCATGTAGATACCTCTACGTTATGGGCAAGTTTTGAGTTCTTACTTCCTATTGAAAAGAAAAAAATAATCCTAGCAAGGTATATTACTTTTCTTGTGTTTCTTCTGATGGGAGTTGTTTTAGGTGGCATTATTGTATGGTTACAGTCTGTTTTACAACCAGCACTACCTCTTCATACTCTCTTACTGGATATGTTCTTAGGTGTTGGATTTGGACTAGGATTTGGTGCAACTTTGATGGTAGAAACTTCTGCTTCAAAATCAGGTGGCAACCAAGGAATATCTGGATTGGTTTTTCTTGTAGCACCATTTTTGATACTCATCACTGTGGTGTGGGGAGTTGCAAAATTGTATGAGGTTTCCTTTATACAACTGTTCTTAGATAAGAGTATATATACTGTTGCTCTCTCTATATTTGTTCCTACAAATATTCTTTTATGGCTTATTTCGTATCCTGTAAGTGTAAAACTTTACAAAACAAAGGAGTTTTAAATGTTTGGTTTAATAAAGCATAATATCTATACTGGGGGCTTCGTTTTTTTTGTTTGGTTTGCACTATGCGCTGCTATTCTTTTTATAACAGGTATTGTGTCTAACCTAGCCAATTTTTCCATAGCTGCTTTTGGGTTCCTTGTCACTACTCCTATGCTGAGTACTGGAATGGTAAAGAAAGAGATACTCAGTCGTTGGAGTGTACAAGAATCGGTATTACCTATAAGAAAATATCAAGTTGTGACTACAAAATATATAGTACACTGCATATATTTAATTCCTTGCCTTATAGGAATCTTTGCTATTTTCTTTGTATTACCCTTGAGTAAAAGTGCTGGAGCTACTGTAGAGATAAGTGTTTTCGTATTTCTAGGAGTTTGTTTATCGTTATTATATGGAGCCCTCTATATACCATTTTTGTATATCTTAAAAGAGGCGAATCCAGACATTGTATCCCCCCTATGCTCTTTAATTGCAGCGGGACTTTTCGTTCTATCTATGAATATTTTTGATGGATCTTCTCTCTTTGAGGGTTTTAGTATGCGGGCTGTATATATCGCTCTGTTTATTGGACTTGTCTATGTAGCTTCAAATATACTTTCTTGGTATGTGTACAAGAAACGAGAGTTTTAGTTGTTCAAAAACATGGACGTAGTCCATGAAAAATTAATCGGCCATATTGAGGCAAAGGAGAACAATATGTTTGGTTTAATAAAAGATGTAATACATGCTCACAAATCGACAGTAATTATCTATGTCATAGTAGTAGTTCTTATCTCGCTCATTGCAATGTGGATAGAACGCTTTGATTTTCTAGACCTTTTTATTCCTGGGATTCCCCCAGTTGCCTGTGTCTTGTTTCTTCCAGAACTCTATGGAAGAGAGACTCATTGGCATAATCAAAAAGCTACGGAAAAGCAGGTTGTTGGGTCTAAATATGTGGTATTTCTTATGGTAATTGGGTTATCTTTTTTAGTATCATTACTGTTAACTATGTTTATTTCAGCCTCTGGCGAAAAAATAGTTGAATTTTTCAGAGCAGAATCTGCTTACATGGGGGTATCTCTTATTCTTGGAGCTACGTTCCTATTGTTGGCACACTTCTTGAATAAATATTCTCATCTCGTAATTATGCTAGTGAGTATGCTTGTATTGGTGGGTATCCTTGCGCTCATATTTGGTCTCTATAGCATTATATCATTCCCCCAGTCATCAGAAAAATTTATTTTTCTTGCTATCAGCTGCGTGTTGTATATTATATCTTATTTTGTGTCAGTAGGTGTGTACAAGAAACGAGAGTTCTAGAGAATTCTGCTACTGAACTTATAAAACACCACCCAAAGTAGGGTGGTGTTTCTTTATAAACTTATACTTCTGCAGTGGCCTCCGCAAGCCACTCCTGAACCGGTTCTGCTAAAAGGGGAGCCAGTTCTGCATACACTCCAGCGTGGTAGTCATTGAGCCAATCTTTCTCCTCTGCGGTGAGGGCATCTGTATTAATCAGTTTTCGCTCAAAGGGTGTTATGGTAAGGGTTTCAAAACCGAGCCACTGGGCAAACTCTGTTGTTTCGCGTTTCTCTACAAGTACGAGATTTTCCAGTCGTATTCCATGTTTCCCTTCACGGTAAAGTCCTGGTTCATTGGAAAGGTACTGTCCAGCTTCCAGAGCAACATTAATTCCCTTTGGAGAGATACTCATAGGCCCTTCGTGTACATTCATGAAAAATCCTACTCCGTGTCCCGTTCCATGGCCGTAGTTCAATCCTACATCCCAGAGTGGTTTTCGTGCCAGTATATCAATCTGGTGTCCAAAGGTTCCTACGGGAAACTGGGCTGTTGCTAAGGCAATATGCCCTTTGAGTACTGCTGTGTAATCGGAAACCTGCTCCTCTGTGGGCTCTCCAATTAAGAGGGTTCTGGTAATATCGGTGGTTCCGCAGAGGTACTGTCCTCCTGAATCAAACACCATAAGCCCCTGTCCAGAAAGTGGTGCCGATAGCTCCTTTGATGCATGGTAGTGGTTAAGTACTCCATTCTCCTGATACCCCGCAATGGTAGCAAAGCTTTCATCAGTAAATCCCTTTTGTGCAGATCGGCACTCCTTAATTTTCTCCATGGTGTCCCACTCTGTAAGGGTACTTTTATCTTCAATAGAGTCAAACCAGTGTAGAAAGTTTGCCATTGCTACTCCATCAAGCTTATGTGCCTCTCTGAGTTGTGCTTTTTCGGTCTCTGTTTTTACTGCTTTTCGTGTAGTTATTGGGTGGGGTGTTATCTCCTTACCTACAACACTCTTCTGGAACTTTGTTATGAGTCCATAGGGTGCTGAGGTGGGGTCAATAATTACAGTTCCCTGAAGGGCTTCTACCTGACCATATACGCTATCGTAGGGGAGGAGTGTTACACTCTCTCCCAGTTCTGCTTGTAGCTCTTTACTAAACGCTTCAATATGGGTGCAGAGAATTGCTTGCTTATTTGGGTTTCTAGATATTATCAAAAACCCCTCAAAAACAGGGTTGTACTGTTGCACAGTTCCTCGCAGGTTTAGGAGGTACCCAATCTCCGCAAGGTTTGTAGAAAGAAGGACATCCGATTTCCGCTCTTCCATATAGGTATACGCCCATGCGAGTCTCTCCTCTCGGGTCTCTCCTGTGTACGATGAATCAAGCGATACCACTTGCTCTTCTGGTGGGTTTGGTCGGTCTTCCCAGAGGGGAAGAAAGATGTTTTCCATTCCTTGTAAGGTTATACCTGCTCCTTCCAGCTCTTTTTGTAGGTCTAAAAATCCCTTGAATGAGATAGTCATACTATCAACACCAATAACAGATCCCTTCGGCATTTCTGCTTTCAGCCAATCTCCGTAGGAGAGTACTTCAGGAAGACCAAATTTATGAATTTCTACAGAAGTGCCTTCAACTTCACGGGCTGCTTGTACATAGTATCTGCTGTCCACCCAAAGGTGTATTGCATCTTGGAGAACTACCACGGTTCCGGCAGATCCACTAAAACCAGTAATTCCCTGGCGTTCCATCCAGTGGGGTGGGAGATATTCGGTCTGATGAGGGTCTGTCCCTGTTATAATCCACCCGTCTATATTCTGCTTTGTAAGCTCCTCTTGAACACGGGAAATGCGGTTGTTTATGGTACTTTTCATTCTCTCTACTCCTAAGGGGATTATATTACTCTATGCTAGCAAAAAACATAGAGTTTTTACACCCCTTATTCTCTCTCTATTGATTTATTTTTTTATGTGTATTACTTTGTGTATAGGAGTGTGTATATATGAGAACAAATATCGTACTTAACGATGAATTAATACGAGAAGCCTTTCTCTATGCTGGTACTATTAAAACAAAGAGAGAGTTGATTGAAGTTGCGTTGCAGGAGTATGTGGATAATTGTAAACGTAAAAAATTGAGTGATCTTAGAGGGGCGATTCAGTTTTTAGATGATTACAATCACAAAGAGATGAGGTAGTCCGATGTTTCTGGTGGATACCTCATTTTTTATTGACTACTTTAAAGGAACCGAAGGCTCGGAGTTTACTCAGTTTACACACCTTGTAGAGCAGGGAGTTCCCTGTGGAATTAATACATATATTTATCAAGAGTTACTCCAAGGAGCAAAAGACGAAAAGGAGTACGGTCTTCTTAAAAAGTATCTAAGCTCACTCCCTTTTTACCCTTTGAAGGATAATAAACAGTCTATTGAAGAGGCAGCCGCTCTTTACAGAAGGTGCCGGAAAAAGGGTGTTACCATAAGGAGCACTATAGACTGCCTTATTGTCCAAACAGCTTTAGAACATAATCTTGTGCTAGCTCATAATGACCGAGATTTTATTCGAATAGGAGAGGTTGTACCAGCACTGAAGCTCTTTTCTCCCGTAGCCTTTCTCTCCTGATTCCTCCTCATTTGCACCTATAATCCTGCTTTTACAGTTGCTTTTTGCATATTCCCTCGAAAAAGTGTTGCAACGGATATACCCTAGATAATAGAGGGAGATCATGTATAGAAAAGCTACTACCTACGGAAGTACTTCTTTTTCTAAGGTCTTGTTGCTCTGTTCTTCCAACACTCTGGGGTGATCTAGTTGGACTCTCTAGGTATTTCTTACAAAAAAAGGGGTTCCGAAGAACCCCGTGTATCACAAAGGAGAGATACTTACCAAGCTTTGGTAATACCTCGTACTAGGTTAATAAACTGCTCTTTTACCATTGCTCCAACTTCGAGAACCTCCGCATGATTTAGGGGTTGATCCATAACACCCGCTGCCATATTGGTAATACATGATATTCCGAGTACTTTCATTCCACAGTGGTTTGCCGCAATTACTTCGGGTACTGTAGACATTCCCACTGCATCGGCACCCAGAATTTGGGCGAGTTTGACCTCTGCTGGGGTTTCATAGGTTGGGCCAGGAAACATCATATACACACCCTCTTGGAGTGTGGTTCCTTGGCTCTCTGCAACCTGCTTAGCCATGTTCCGTAGATTTTCTGGGTACGCATACGTCATATCGGGGAACCGAGGGCCTAATTCATCAAGATTGAGTCCCCGTAGGGGTGTGTCATCTACAAACTTAATATGGTCTCGAATAAGCATAAGGGTTCCTGGCTTATAGGTAGTGTTTGAGCCACCAGCGGCGTTGGTAATAAGTACCTTATCCATTCCAAGCAGTTTCATTACAGGAATAGGGAAGGCAGCCTCTGCCATGGTGTACCCTTCGTAATAGTGAAAACGCCCCTGCATAACCATAACACTCTTTCCTTCAAGCTCTCCAATTACCAGCTGACCAGCATGATCGGCTACGGTGGATACTGGAAATCCCGGTATATCTTTGTATGGTATAATAAGAGGATTTTCCACCTCTTCTCCTAATACTCCTAAGCCTGATCCTAGGATCATTCCAATTGATGGGGTAGGAACCCCCGCTTCAGAAATCCTACTTCTTAAATAATCCGCTGCTCTGTTTAATACTTCCATTCTATTCATTGTTTACTCCTGTCCTGGTATATATGGTTCTCCCACAGCCTTTGGAGCTCGGGATTGTTTTGAAAATAGCACAAGTGCTATAAGGGTTATTACGTAGGGAAAGGTTTTTAGGAACACCGGAGGAATCGCACCTAACTCTGGTACTACTTGAGATACGTTTGCTAAAGTTGAGGCGAGTCCAAAAAAGAAGGTTGCCCCTAAAATCCCCAATGGCTTCCACTGTCCAAAAATCAAAGAGGCCAAAGCTAAGAATCCTAGCCCCGCAACGGTTCCGTTAAACTCTCCTGACTGTGTTACTAAAACTAAAGAACCCCCTAGTCCTGCAAGGGCTCCAGAGATGGTTACTGCTAGGTATCGCATTTTGGGGACATGAATACCCGCTGACGCTGCTGCATGGGGATGTTCTCCACAGGATCGTAGCCTTAGCCCAAAGGATGTTTTATAGAGGAGCCACCAAGAGAACAGGAGAATCCCCAACACAATCCATGTGGTGTAATAGGTGTTTGTAAAGAAGAGGGGACCTATAAAAGGGATGGAACTCAATACCGGAATGTTCGTTCGAATAATTCCCATACGAATTGGAATATTTCCACTTCCCGTAATAGTTCCTGCCAAGTACATTGTGAGAGCTCCCGCAAGCATATTAATCGCGGTTCCACTAATTACCTGATTTGCATTCAGGGTAATTGCAGCAAATGCATGGAGAAGGGAGAAGAGTGCCCCTGCTAATACTGCTACAATGAGCCCTACGTAGATAGCCATAGAGGATCCTAATGGCCCTTGTAAGTAGTAAATTGTTATGGCGGAAGCAAAAAACCCTACTACCATAAGTCCTTCTAGTCCAATATTTACTACACCACTTCGCTCACTGTACAGTCCTCCAAGTGCAGTAATAAGAAGGATCATGGTATACGCAACAGCGTAAGGTGCTATTTGTGTGATAATCGTAATCATAGATTTTTCTCCTTTGACCCTTTGATTCTGCGTGCAATTTTTGTCCAGTACCGCTCAATAAGAAGACTAATAGCAGTAAAATAGATAATTGTAGCAATGATAGTATCTGAGATCTGAGTAGGGATATCTGTAATGGCATTCATCAAACCTTTCCCTGTGTGGAGGACTCCAAAGAATAGGGCTGCTGCCAGTACTCCAAAGGGATTTGTTGCTCCGAGAAGTGCTACAGCAATTCCATCAAACCCTTGGTTTGGAAGTACTCCAATCTGCATGCTTGTGGCAAAACCTGTATAAAAGGTGAGTCCCCCAAGACCTGCAAGAGCTCCTGCAATGCCCATAGAAAGAACAATATTTCTCTCTACCTTAACACCGGCATATTCTGCAGCATCTCTGTTGTGTCCTACCGCTTTTAGCTCAAATCCTAGGGTTGTTTTCTCTAAAATAAACCAGATTAAGAATACCGCACCAATAGCTAAAAAAAGTCCGTAGTTAATGTATGACCCATTAAAGAGGTTCGTAAGCCAATCAGCCCGTAATGAGGCCTCTAGGGCAATTTTTTTACTTTCTGTCTCTAGGGTAGGTCCCTTGAGATAGGATGGTACAAAGTAGTATACCACCCAGTAGGCTATCCAGTTCATCATAATAGTAGAAACTACCTCATGCACATTAAACTTTGCCTTAATGAGTCCTGGAATAAATCCCCATAGAGCTCCTGCTAGTGCAGCCGCTAAAATCATAGTGGGTAGGAGAATTGCTCTTGGGAGTGGCACCAGTAGGGCGACGGTGGTCGCAGCTAATCCTCCAGCAAGCATCTGACCAGCTGCTCCAATATTGAAGAGTCCCGTTCTAAATGCGTATGCTACGGAGAGTCCCGTAAAGATAAGGGTGGTTGCGGTGGCTAGGGAGTTTCCTATACGCTCAATGTTCATAAGGCCACCCTTAAATAGGTTAATATATCCTACAATAGGGTTTGCTCCTACCATAAGAATAAACACTGCTCCAACGAGAAGCCCTAATACCACAGATATAAGAGAGATAGCCAGGGGTCCTGGTTTTTCGAACCGTTTTTTTCCTAACTCTTTCATGGTTGCTCCTTTCTAATTCCTGTCATCATAAGACCAATAGCCTCTTCATTTGTTTCCGCTGTTGGAATGGTATTAATCAACTCGCCTTTACAGATTACTGCAATGTTGTCTGAGAGGTTGAACACCTCATCAAGCTCAAGAGAAACAAGAAGTACTGCACGTCCCTTATCTCGCTGCTCTACTAACCTTTTATGGATAAACTCAATTGCCCCAACGTCTAAGCCTCGGGTTGGCTGTACTGCAATAAGGAGTTTGGGGTCTGAATCAATCTCCCTTCCAATAATAACCTTTTGCTGATTACCACCGGAGAGTGTTTTTGCGGGAGAGAGCTTTCCTTGTCCTGACCGTACATCAAACTCTTCAATAATAGTATCCGCATGTTCATAAATTGTTGAGGTGTTGAGAATACCGCCCTTGGAGTAGGGGTGTTGGTAGTAAGATTTGAGTACCATGTTTTGAGCAACCGTATACTCTAATACCAGTCCATGCTTGTGTCGGTCCTCTGGAATAAGTCCCATGCCAGACTCACTTCTTTCACGAACCGAGAGATTTGTAATATCTATATCTCCCACATGAATAACTCCACTGGTGGTTTTTCTCAATCCAGCTATTGCTTCAATGAGCTCGGTTTGACCGTTTCCATCAACACCGGCTAATCCTACAATTTCACCTGCTCGCACCTGAAGAGAGAAATCCTTAACCACATCCACCTTTCTCTCATCGGTTACCGTAAGATTTTGAATGTTTAGAATAACCTCCTGAGGTTGTGCTGGCGTTTTATCTACTTTGAAGGAGACCTCGCGTCCTACCATCATTGCGGCCATCTCAGCCTCTGTTGAGTTAGCTACCTCTACAGTTCCAATATATTTACCACGACGAATTACAGTGCAGAGGTCTGCGACCTCTTTTATCTCCTTCAGCTTGTGAGTAATAAGGATAATTGACTTGCCATCCTCCGTAAGCTTTCTCATAATTGCAATAAGTTCATGGATTTCCTGAGGGGTAAGTACTGCAGTAGGTTCGTCAAAAATTAAGATATCTGCATCCCGATACAACATCTTAAGTATCTCTACCCGTTGTTGCATTCCTACGGAGATATCCTCAATTTTGGCGTAGGGATCTATTTGCAATCCATAGGCCTCTGATAGGGCTGCTACCTTTTCTGCGGTACTCTTTATATCAAGAACAAATTTCCCTTCCATTCCAAGAATAATATTTTCTGTTACTGTAAAGCTTGTAACCAGTTTAAAGTGCTGGTGTACCATTCCAATTCCTAGGGCAGTAGCAACGTTGGGATTAGTAATAGATACCTCTTCTCCACGAATTTTAATGGTTCCCGAAGTTGGATGATACAGTCCAAAAAGAATAGACATAAGGGTAGATTTTCCTGCCCCATTCTCACCTAGGAGTGCTAGAATTTCTCCCTTTTTTAGTTGGATAGTAATATCATCATTAGCTACAATTCCAGGAAACTCTTTGCGGATATGTAACATCTCTACAACATAATCGTTTGTCAAATTAGACCTCCTAAAATAGAGAAGGGGCAAGTACAATACCTGCCCCTTCAAATACAATAAACCAAAAGTTCAGGACACTCTTTATTTTATAAGATTTCCCTTTTCGCTAGAGACTTTCACACTTCCATTCGCAATGAGTTGAAAGAGTTCTGCAGTTTTTTTCTCAACCTCAGGATCTAGGTTAGGGTTCTCTTCTGGGAGTCCAACTCCATTGTTTGAAGCATCAAAAGTAAGGACCTGTCCTCCAGGAAATGTTCCATTGAGTTCTGCTTCAATCATATCGTAAGCTGCAACATCAATACCTTTTACCGCAGAGGTAAGGATAATAGAGTCATTGTTGTTATACAGTCCATCAGCATACTGATCAACATCTACTCCAATAACCCATACTTCGTTACCCTTAGATGCTCGAGCTTTTGCCTCATTAATAACACCAATACCTACACCACCAGCAGCCGCAAAAATCGCATTAACTCCTCGGTCATACATGGTTGCAGCAAGCTGTCCTCCAGCTGCTACATTGTCAAAGGACCCTTGGTATACTACATTCTGAGCTTCAATAGTAGCGTTTGTTCCTTCGTTTTCATTTGCGTAGGCAACACCCTGTTGGAATCCCCAGTTAAACTTCTGTACTGCAGGAATCTCCATTCCTCCAATAAAACCAAGTTTTCCCTCTTGGAGCTGAAGTGCTGCTGCGTATCCTGCAAGGAATCCAGACTCCTCTTCAGCAAAGAAAATAGCTACAGTGTTATTTTGTACATTAGGAACGTAATCTCCTGCATGAGGGTTTCCGTCAAGAATAACAAACTTTGCATCTTTATACTTGTCTTGTGCTATGTTTACGGCTGTTTCAAACTTAAATCCAGGAGTGATGATAAATCTATACCCTCCGTCGTAGAGGTTGCCGATCTCCTGAAGATACTCAGCTTCGGTAGTTCCGTTTGGTTTGAGATATCGAGTGGTAATATCGAGATCTTTCTCAGCCTGTAGGATACCTTCCCAGGTACCTTGGTTGAAAGATTTATCATCGATAGTTCCCGCATCGGTAACCATACCTACTTTAAGTAGGTCTCCACTGTCTTCATCTCCAGAACAACTTACAAGAAGTCCTCCTACAAGAAGAAGTGCTGTTAATGCTAATAATATTTTTTTCATAACTTTATAGCCTCCAGTAAAATTTCAACTCTTATTATATCCTAAGGGACAGCAAATAGCAACAAAAAAGGGGAGGCCCTTAGGAATTTCTTCCGATTCTTATACTCCTTTTTGTAAGGGGATTCTTTTCTGAATTCATCTGTATTTTTATAAAAAAATTTTTTTCTAGATAAAAATATCCTAAATCTTGTTCAGCCTATTGACATTTGTTCAAAGTTTCACTAATTTATTGACATAAAGGTGAAATAAATCACGAAGAATGAAGATGATTACCATAAGAGGAGCAAAAACATGGATCAAAAAGAACGATTAGATGCAACTATTAGTACTGCAAAAAAGGCACAAATTGCCTATAGTACTTTTAGTCAGGAGAAGGTGAATGAAATTTTCCGTACCAGTGCACTTGCTGCAAACAACGCAAGAATATCGCTTGCTAAAATGGCAGTAAAAGAGACGGGAATGGGTATTGTTGAGGATAAGGTAATTAAGAATCACTTTGCTTCAGAGTACATCTATAATAAGTATAAAGATACTCCTACCTGTGGTGAAATTGAAAGAGATAACGCCTTTGGTATTATCAAAGTAGCAGAGCCTATTGGAGTTATTGGAGGAGTTGTTCCTACAACAAACCCAACTTCAACCGCAATTTTTAAAGCTCTTTTAGCACTTAAAACTCGAAACGCTATCATTTTTTCTCCTCACCCTAGAGCGGTAAAGAGTACTATTGAAGCGGCAAAAATTGTAAAAGAGGCAGCCGAAGCAGCGGGTGCACCAAAGGGACTTATTGGCTGGATTGATGAGCCATCTGTTGCAGCAAGTCAGCAGCTTATGGGTCACCCTGATATTAGTATTATTCTTGCTACCGGTGGTCCTGGTATGGTACGTGCTGCTTACAGCTCTGGAAAACCAGCCCTTGGAGTTGGTGCAGGTAATACTCCAGCGGTTATTGATGAAACTGCGGATATTAAAGAGGCTGTAAGTTCTATTCTTATGAGTAAAACCTTTGACAACGGAATGATCTGTGCTTCAGAGCAGTCTGTTGTGGTATGTGATAAGGTGTATAAAGAGGTAAAAGCGGAGTTTGCCTTACGAGGAGCTCATCTTCTTTCTAAGACAGAACAACCAAAGGTTGCAAAGATTCTTTTAAAAGATGGCCATTTAAATGGGGCTATTGTTGGTCAGCCTGCATATAAGATTGCAGAGATGGCTGGGGTTACCGTACCTGTAGAAGCGAAGGTTCTTATTGGTGAGGTTTCAAAAATTGGTGTAGACGAGCCTTTCTCCTTTGAGAAGTTAAGTCCTGTATTAGCAATGTACAAAGCAAAGGATTACAAAGACGCCTTTGATAAAGCTGCCGCCCTTGTAGAGTTTGGTGGATTAGGACATACCTCTGTTCTTTATACCGATAGAAGTAATACCGATAGGGTAGACGAGTTTGGATCAAGAATGAAAGCTGGACGAACTCTTATTAATATGCCCTCAAGCCAGGGAGCAATTGGAGATCTCTTTAACTTTAAG
Source organism: uncultured Spirochaetia bacterium (assembly GCA_964492025.1). GTDB lineage: Bacteria > Spirochaetota > Spirochaetia > CAZBHR01 > CAZBHR01 > CAZBHR01. The sequence continues at coordinate 119,453 of CAZBHR010000002.1, forward strand.
TTAGCCCCATCACTTACTCTTGGGTGTGGAAGCTGGGGAGGAAACTCCGTAAGTCAGAACGTTGGACCTATGGAATTATTAAATATCAAAACAGTAGCAGAGAGGAGAGAGAATATGTTGTGGTTTCGAGTACCTCCAAAGGTATATTTTAAACGAGGTTCTTTGGAGCTTGCACTGGGAGACCTTGCTGATAAAAAGAGAGCTTTTATTGTAACCGATCAATTTCTTTACGAAAATGGATACTGTGACGGAGTTACTAAAACATTAAGTAGTATGGGAATACTTTATGATATCTTCCCAGAAGTAAAACCAGATCCAACCCTTTCTACTGCATACCGTGGAGTTGAGGCGATGAAAAACGCAAACCCCGATGTTATCATTAGTATTGGTGGTGGTTCTCCAATGGACTGTGCAAAAATTATGTGGCTTCTGTATGAACACCCAGAGGTGAAGTTTGAGGATCTAGCTCTTCGATTTATGGATATTCGAAAGAGAGTATACACCTTCCCAGAGCTTGGAGGAAAGGCTTCTTTTGTTGCAATTCCAACTACCAGTGGTACAGGATCAGAAGTTACCCCATTTGCGGTTATTACTGATGACTCAACAGGTATGAAATATCCTATTGCGGACTACCAGCTTACCCCTCATATGGCAATTTGTGACCCTAACCTTGTTATGGCAATGCCAAAAGCTCTTACTGCTCACTCAGGGCTTGATGTACTTACTCACGCACTGGAAGCTCTTGTTTCTGTACTTGCTACAGAGTTTACCAACTCTATGGCTCTTGAGGCAATTCGACTTACCTTTAAATATCTTCCTGCTTCATATACAGAGGGAGATCAGAAGGCAAGAGAGAAAATGCACTACGCATCAACCCTTGCGGGAATGGCTTTTGCAAACGCATTCCTAGGTGTGTGTCACTCTATGGCTCACAAGCTTGGAGCTTTCCATCACCTGCCACATGGGTTATCAAATGCACTTCTCTTAACAGAGGTTATTCGATACAACGCAGATAATGCACCAACAAAGCAGGGAGCTTTCTCTCAGTACAAGCACCCAGAAGCGTCTATGCGATACGCACGAGTTGCTGATCTTTTAGGACTTGGTGGTAAAACTGAAGAGGAGAAGGTTGAGAAGCTTATTGCTAAGGTTGAAGAACTTAAGGCTATTTGTGAAATCCCAGAAAGTATTTCTGCAGCAGGGATTGATGAAAAGTCTTTTATGAAGAACCTTGATGAGATGTGTGATGAGGCTTTTGATGATCAGTGTACCAGTGCGAACCCACGGTTCCCATTGATCTCTGAGATTAAGGATCTTTATCTAAAAGCTTTTAAATAGGGAGCTGACATAGCAGAGACTATTTAGTTTCTGCTATGATCTCTGATAGAGGGCAGTTCTTCAGAACTGCCCTTTTTATGTGTATGCAGGAATAGTGGTTATATCTATTCCAGTTTACTCTTATACTCTTGGTAAAACTCATCGGGAGTGGTATCCCACTCATGGAGTAGGGTAACCCCGTCTCGTTTGCAGATGGTATAAAACTCCTCTAACATATTTCTTCTTTCATCTTTTGTTCCATACTCCAATACAAGGCTTACATACATGGTTGATCTACTAATACTCTCAACTCGCGCAAGAAGAGTTTTGTTATTGGATACCGCATTTTTTGCACTGGCAAGTATCTCTGTATACCGTGAAATCATACCTTCTGAAAGATACCCTTTTTTGTGAGTCTTCGGATGATCAAATATGTATAACTCTTTTCCACTCTCTTTCATGCTTTTCTGCATTTCATCAATATACTGTCTAATAAAAGGGGCCGCTTCACCGTAATATCCTCCAAGGAAGTCGTTAATAATTTCATCTACATTGGCATCGGGGTTCCATAGGAGTTTTGCTAAAAGGTACGCTCTCAGTTCTGCAAACTCTCCTCCCACATCTCTGTTCCCCTGTGAAAAAATACCCTTTACATCGTGTTCTATAAAGAATTTGATGTTTTCCTGCTGCACGAAAAAATTAGGGAAGGGCATAAGCAGATGGTTAAATCCAATAACGTAGTCCCAAATAAACAGTCTATCACTTACCTCTGACCACCCTTGGATATTTTTGGTGAATTTTTGATTTTTTGAGTTTGAAGATTCATAAAGAGGCTGGTCTCGCTTAATACTAATAGGGCAGAGCATAATAGACACATTGTCTGCGGGCTTTACATTTTTTGGAGGTTCTTCACTGTACCAATACGCAAGGGTTGATATGATTTTATCGGGGAATTCATCTGCAACTCTATTGATAAAAGGGAGAATTGACCCCATAGGTGTTCCCTCTTTCATATTTAGTTTCATGCAGGAGAAACACTGGCAGGGTTTTGCATTATCCATCTGTGATACATCCCAGTAGGTGCTTTTTTGTTCTGCCCAAATAGGAAAATCGTAGGTAGGTTCGTTTTCAATATGCTCTCTCAAACTATCAACTGTCTTGAGAAACACCTCCTCATTGGTGAGGCAGAGCTGGGAGTCCTTTGACCTTGTAAAAAATCGTCTTGAAAAATACTCAGGGTTGCTCTCAAAGTACTCTTCTGGTGGTACGTAGGTGTAAAATGTGTGACACCAAGTACCGTATCCAGGGTGCCGTCCAGACTGCACATTTCCATTCAACCGAAGTCTTGCGGCTAGCTGGTCATCTTGTAGGTGAGAGTAGAGAACCTCTCGATATCCAACAATAGGAATTTGGGTGTTATCTATTTCTGATATATGAATAGTATCCATAGAGGGAATATAACTGGCATCCGCCGTATACCAACGACATCCAAGGTAATCTTCGAGAAATCCATAGACACCATAGAGAATCCCACGTATTGGAGATCCATCAATGTAGAGCGTTTGATTCTCTGTTTTGATTCTAAACCCATCTGATTTAAGATCTGAGGTGTAGTTGAATCCTAAACGAATCTCCTGCTCTTGGGATGAGGTATTCTGAATAATAAGTTTTGCACCACTTATTTGCTCAATAAAAGCTTGTAGCTCTGATGCAGCTAATATATCTACCTCAGAAGGGTTTTGAGGTAGTACAATCGCATAAGAACTTTTTCCTCCCTCCACTAAAGAGAAGGCAAAGTCTCCCGTAGGTGAGGGGGAGGAGGTGCTTATATTTTGAGGTATAAATGAACTCCCCTGGTTACTACAACCGAGTACTATAAAAACTAACAGATAGACTCCAATAAAAAAACGACTAATATGTTTATACACAGAAAACTCCTTTGCTAAATTATAAGGGTTTGAGTAGCTCCAATGTCAATGAAAAGTTTAGCTTATTGGAACTTATGGGTGATAGCCTAGAGATTGCGAAAGGAGGAGGGAGTAGATTTTGAGGGGTGAGAGCTTTGGCTATCTTGAAGCGGCTATATATAATCACTTGATGCGCGAGAGTAAAAAACTCTTAAGTTCCTGATAATATTTGTTGATTCTTTTTCCTTGACAACCTATTAATCTATGATATACTTATTTTCGTACACGTGTACGAAAATAAAGGAAAAGGAGATTGAGTATGAGAAACAAGTTGGCTTTAATGATAATAATTATGGTAGTTGTTAGTTTTTTTGGTTGTTCTGAAAAAGAAAATAGTTCAACAGAAATGGCTTCTTCTAAGGTTGCTCAAGAGGAGACGAAGAGTGTTACTCTTTCTTGGCTCATCTGGGATAAAAACCAGCAGGCTGGTATGGAGGCAATTGCAGCAGCCTTTACTGAAAAAAACCCTCATATTACTATCAAAGTAAATGTTACAGGGTGGGGGGAGTATTGGACAAAATTAGAGGCAGCCGCAACAGGTGGGGCTTTACCAGATATCTTTTGGATGCATATTGCGGAGTTTTATAAGTATGCAGAGCATAACATGCTTTTGGATATTACTAATGAACTAAGTGCTTCTATCTTTGAGCCATTTCCTGAAGATCTTGTAGACTTATATACTGTTGAAGGGCGTCGATATGGGATTCCTAAAGATTTTGATACTATTGGAGTTTTTTATAATAAAGAGCTTTTTGATAAAGCTGGAGTTCCATACCCCCAGGGAGGTTGGGATTGGGATGAGTATACGGAAACGGCAAAAAAGCTTACCTCAAATGATGTATGGGGGACTGCAGCACCCTTAGACCCTCAAAGTGGATATTGGAATGCAATATATCAAAATGGAGGATATGTTATTTCTGAAGATAAGAAAACTTCTGGGATGGATAATCCAAAAACTATTGAAGCTCTTGAGTGGTATGTAGGATTAAGTTTAGATGAAAATGTATCTCCTCCTCATGTCTTAATGGAGGAGAATGGTGTCTTTGAGATGTTCGTTGCAGAGAAGTTAGCTATGGTTATGCTAGGTTCTTGGATGATTCCTGGGCTTACACAAACACCGCAATTACTTGAAAAATTAGGAGTTGTTGCACTTCCTTCCCAAGAACAAGGTGCCTCTATTTATAATGGTTTAGCATATAGTGCTTCTTCTCAAACCAAGCACAAAAAAGAAGCTCTTGCTTTTTTAGAGTTTTTAGCAAGTAAAGAGGCTAACTTAATTCAGGCAGAATATGCATCAGCTATTCCTGCATACCGAGGAACCAGTGAATCTTGGGTGAACCATATTCCAAATCTCGACTTACAGATATTTGTCGATCAGCTGGATGTTGGTATTATTTATCCCACATCAAAGTATGGTTTGCAGTGGGATTTATTAAGAAATGATATATTCCCACCTGTTTTCACCGGAAATGTTGATGTCCGTACAGCTTCCGAGGAGTATGCAAATAAAATGAATGCTATTTTGGCATCGGAGTAGGGTATGAACTTAGCCAGACATAAATCTGCATGGTTTTGGGGTTACTTTTTTGTAGCCCCAACTATAATAGGATTATGTATTCTTAATATATATCCCTTACTCCAAACAATATATTTGAGTTTTACAAAATCTGGAGCTTTTGGCACATCTCAATTTATTGGATTTGAAAATTATAAGATTATTATGAGTGATACTCTGATTCTTCGCTCCTTTGTAAATACTGGGTTGTATGCACTGATTGTGGTTCCATCTGTGAGTATTATATCTCTGGTTGTTGCAAGTCTCCTTAATAGTAAGATTCGGGGATTAACGGTATATCGTGTTATGTTTTTTCTTCCAGTAGTCTCTGCCCCTGCTGCTGTTGCTATGGTGTGGAAATCTCTCTTTAATTCAAGTTATGGAGTTTTTAATTATTTATTGAGCTTGGTTGGAGTTACTCCCATTCAGTGGTTAACAAATCCTCGGATAGTTATTTTTTCTGTATCAGCAGTTGGCATTTGGATGGGAATAGGAACCAGTATGATTATTCTTCTTGCGGGATTACAGGAGATTCCTGTAAGTTACTACGAGGCTGCGGATATGGATGGAGCTTCCTCTGTAAAAAAGTTTTTTGCTATAACTCTTCCTCTTGTAACACCATCACTCTTCTTTGTGACAGTTACGAATCTTATTGGGGCAATGAAAGTTTTTGATACCATATATATGATGTTTGGACAGAGTAATCCTGCACTTCCCTATGTTCAGTCAGTGGTGAGCCTATTCTATAAATACTCTTTTGAGCTCAAAATGAAAGGGATGGGCTCTGCAATCATTACTCTATTATTTTTTGTGATTTTACTTATTACCGCTGTACAGTTAAAGCTTCAAAAAAGGTGGGTGCACTACAATGGATAAAAAGAAATTAATTGTTCATATTGTACTATGTTTAGGATCTTTGGTTATGGTGGCACCCTTTATTTGGATGGTATTAACATCATTTAAAACGCTCTATGAGGCAATGCTTATTCCTCCTACATTTTTTCCCGAATCATTCTCTTTTGATAATTACAGAAAAGCTTTTATTGCTCTTCCTATTATTCGCCTTTATGCAAACACCTTTACAATGATTGGAATTCGACTGCTCACATCCACACTGTTTTCTGCTATGGCGGCATATGCTTTTGCAAGGATCATCTTTCCAGGGAGGACTTTTCTGTTCTCCATTGTTTTAATGCAGTTAATGGTTCCTGCACAGCTTTTTATCATTCCACAATATCAAATTGTATATACCTTGGGGTTTGTAAATACTATATTTGCCTTAGCATTCCCTGGGCTAGTAAGTGCCTTTGGGACATTCTTACTTCGTCAATTTGCTATGGGAATCCCGGTGGAGTTAGAGGAGGCTGCAACAATTGATGGAGCAAATCGGGGACAAGTTTTTTGGACTATTATTATGCCTCTCATGAGAACTGGATTAGTTTCATTGGGCATATTTACTGCACTCTTTGCATGGAAAGATCTTATGTGGCCTCTGATTGTAAATACAGATATTACCACTATGACTCTTTCTGCCGGACTTGCCACACTGATGGGGCAGTTTTTAAAAGATTATCCTGTTCTTATGGCTGGTTCTGTAGTAGCTATTATACCTATGGTTGTAATTTTTATGACCTTTCAAAAATATTTTATACAAGGAATAGCCCTAACAGGGGTTAAGTAGGAGGATTATATGGATAAAATAACATTTATTGGAGCAGGAAGTACGGTATTTGCAAAAAATGTATTAGGAGATTGTCTCCTAACTAGTTCGTTGCAACACTTTGAGATTGCTCTGTATGATATTGATGCTCAGAGACTGAAAGACTCTCAAAAAATGTTGGAAAATCTGAAAAAAAATATTCCAGAGTGTCAATCTAAAATTGTTTCTTATCTTGGAGTGCAAGAGCGAAAAAATGCTTTGCAAGGAGCAAAATACATTATAAATGCTATTCAGGTAGGTGGGTATGAGCCTAGTACTGTGATTGATTTTGAGATACCCAAAAAATATAATCTCAGGCAGACTATTGGTGATACTATTGGCATTGGAGGGCTTTTTCGAGCATTGCGAACAGTCCCTGTACTCTTTGATATAGCCAAAGATATCCATGAAGTGGCACCTGATGCGTGGTTTTTAAATTATACAAACCCTATGTCTGTTCTTACTGGGGCTCTTTTGAGAAAGGGGGTGAATACTGTTGGGTTATGTCACTCTGTGCAAGTTTGTGCTGACACCCTACTCAAGGGAGTTGGTTTTCGGGACGTTAAAAAATTACGATGGGAGATTGCCGGAATCAACCATCAAGGGTGGTTACTTACACTCAAAGAGGGGAGTAAAGACTTATATCCAGAAATAAAAGTTTTAGCAGAAGAGAAAAATCGTATTGCCCGTATGCCGGGTAATGAAAAACATGATGATATGATTCGGTTTGAGATGATGAAACAGTTTGGGTACTATCTTACAGAGTCATCTGAACATAGTGCTGAATATATGCCATATTGGATCAAGTCAAATTATCCAGAACTTATTGAGGAGTTTAATATACCCTTAGACGAGTATCCGCGCCGCTGTGTGGAACAGATTTCAAAGTGGAGTAATCAACGAGAACAGTTGGTTCAAAATAAAAATTTAACTCATGAAAGAACTTCTGAATACGGATCCTACATTTTGGAAGCTATGGAAACGAATATCCCGGCATCAATTGGAGGCAATGTACTTAATCAAGGTGTTATCACAAATCTTCCAGATAAAGCCATTGTTGAAGTTTTGTGTACTGTAGATAGTAATGGTGTTCATCCTACCTATGTTGGAGACTTGCCTGAACAGTGTGCGGCACTCAATAGAACACATGTAAATGTGCATTTATTAACACTTGAGGCTGCCTTTACTCAAAAGCGAGATTATATTTATCAAGCTGCCATGCTTGACCCTCACACATCAAGTGAGCTTTCTATTGATCATATTAGGTCACTTTGTGATGATCTCATTGAAGCACATGGAGATATGTTACCTAGGTATAAATAGTTAAAGAGGGAAAAGGTCTTTGACCTTTTCCTTTTTCTTCCCATAGAGTATACTTGCTCCTATGAAGAGTGAGGATATCGCCCGATTAGCTGGCGTTTCAAGAGGCACGGTCTCTCGAGTTATTAATGGCAAACCCGATGTTTCTGAAAAAACGCGTCAGAAAATTCAGCAGATTATTAAGGAGCATAACTATGTTCCTGATCAGTCTGCTCGTAAGCTAGTTGGAAAAACACCACAGGTATTGGGTCTTTTTATTAGAAATAGGATGCCACTGTATAAAGATAACCTTATTCCTTGGAGTAGTCATGAAATTCCTTATTTTGGATCTCTCATTTTATCTGTTATTAGTGAGGCTAAAGTTCATGGGTATACGGTAATGGTTTCCATTATCAATAGCCATAAGGATAAGGAAGATATGATATCTCTTTTTCGTTCTGGTACAATTGCAGGAGGTGTGCTCTTAGGGTTTTCTGAGAATGTTTTGCAGGTAGAGCATATTATTCAAGAGGGTTTTCCTGTTGCTTTGATTGACCAAAAGAGAGAAGATGAACATCCAAATGTTATATTGAGTAATGTGGATGACTTTACAGGTGGCTATATGGCTACAAAGTATTTGATTGATAATGGACATGTTAACATTGCTCATGTGTGTGGAAATCTTCATATTGTATCAGCTCAACTTCGGAAAGAGGGGTATATTCAGTGCCTTTTAGATCATAATATTGCAGTGTGTGATGAGTGGATTGTAGAGGGGGAGTATGATGAGCATATGAGTTATGAGGTTTCGAAAGAGCTTTTTATATGCTCTCAGCAAAAAAACACACCGCCACCGACTGCTATATTTTTTGCCAATGACATTATGGCTGTTGGTGGGTGTCGTTCTTTCTCTGAATTGGGACTTCGTGTTCCCCAGGATATCTCTTTTATTGGGTATGATGGGTATCCCTTAGATTGGGTTATGGGTAAAACCTTTAGTTCCGTGAAATCATCTCTTGATAAACTTGGTGCATTTGGCGTACGTGGGTTAGTAGAATATATTCAAAATCGTATATCATCTCCTGCACATAAGGAGCAACCAGAGCTCATTTTGGGAGCTTCTGTTAGGAATCTTTCTTTGTAAGTTAATCCTCTGTCTTAATATTCTCACTTGAGACTTCTTGGAATTCGGAGTATAGTGCCTAAAAGTTGAGGGATAAGATGAGTAAACCACATATACGAGAGGAGTTATCACGGCGAATTTTATTACTTGATGGTGCCATGGGTACCATGATTCAGGAGTATGCTTTAGAGGAGACAGACTTTCGGAGTGATGATATGCCTCTTCTTGCAGAGAGTGAGATAGACCTTAAGGGGAATAATGATCTCCTTTCCCTTACGAGACCCAATGTTATTCAAGGCATTCACGCCCAGTTTCTAGAATCCGGTGCAGATATTATTACTACAAACACCTTCAATAGCACTTCCATTGTTCAGAGTGATTATCACACTGAGTCGCTTGTATATGAATTAAACCGATCTTCTGCACACCTAGCTAGGGTTGTAGCAGATAATTTTACCCAAAAAAATCCTCAAAAGCCACGGTATGTAGCTGGATCTATTGGGCCTACAAATAAAACACTTTCACTCTCTCCTGATGTGAATGATCCTGGGTATAGGGCTGTCTCTTTTGTTGAGATGAAGGAGTCATATAGGGAGCAAATTACTGGTTTGCTTGATGGGGGAGTGGATCTTTTTCTTATAGAGACTGTTTTTGATACGCTTAATGCTAAAGCTGCCATCTATGCAATACTGGAGGAAGGAGAATGTCGAGGTATAGATATTCCCATTATGGTTTCTGGAACCATTGCCGATGCCAGTGGGAGAACCCTTGCGGGGCAAACTCTTGAAGCCTTTATTATATCATTAAGTCATGTGAATCTGTTGAGTATTGGACTAAACTGCTCATTAGGAGCACAAGAGCTGAGACCCTATGTACAGGAGTTATCTGAAAAAGCTCCTTTTTACACAAGTGTACACCCAAATGCGGGACTTCCTAACCAGTTTGGAGCGTATGATGAAACTCCTGAAGAGATGGCTCTTCTGGTAAAGGAGTTTATTGATAACCGGTTTGTGAATATTGTTGGAGGGTGCTGTGGAACTACTCCCGAGCATATTCGTCAATTCTCACAGCTCCTAGAGGGTTCTTCCCCTCGAATACCCGTAGAGAGGGATGGCTTAACTCGTATAAGTGGGTTGGAACCTCTGGTTATTACTTCTCAGACAAATTTTGTAAACATTGGAGAGCGATGTAATGTTGCGGGGTCTCGAAAGTTTGCCCGTTTAATTAGGGAAGAGAAATATGAAGAGGCTCTCTCTATTGCCCGAAGCCAGGTTGAGAATGGTGCTCAGGTGATTGATGTAAATTTAGATGATGGTATGTTGGATGCAAAAAAGGAGATGGGCAAATTTCTGAATCTTCTTATGTCGGAACCGGAGATTGCAAAACTCCCTGTTATGATAGACTCATCATCTTGGGATGTTATTGAGTGTGGTCTTCAGTCTATCCAAGGGAAGGGGATTGTAAATTCCATAAGCCTTAAGGAGGGAGAGTCACGGTTTCTTGAGCTGGGTTCTCTGATTAAGCGATATGGAGCTGCTGTTGTGGTAATGGCATTTGATGAAGAGGGACAGGCTGACACCTTTGAACGACGTATATCTATCTGTGAACGGGGATATAATCTGTTAACCGATAGCCTTAATTTCCCCCCAGAGGATATTATTTTTGATCCAAATATTTTAGCTATTGGAACTGGTATAGAAGATCATAATGGGTATGGAATAGATTTTATTAAATCTGTTGAGTGGATAAAAAAGAATCTTCCCTACGCTAAAACGAGTGGGGGCGTGAGCAATATATCCTTCTCCTTTCGAGGAAATAATCCTATTCGAGAGGCTATTCACTCGGTATTTCTTTACCATGCTATTCAGGCTGGTCTTGATATGGGTATAGTGAATCCCGGAATGCTTCAGGTGTATGATGAGATTCCAGCACAGTTTTTAGCGTATACCGAAGATCTTGTACTGAATCGCTGTGCCCATGCAACGGAGCAGCTCTTAGACTTTGCAGAACAGCTTGCACCTCAAAGCTCATCAGCAGCTACTGTTGAGGAGTGGAGAACAGGGAGTGTTGAGAAGCGGTTAGAATACGCCCTTGTGAAAGGGATTGTTGAGCATTTGGAGGAAGACTTACAGGAGGCTCTACCTCTGTATCAGCGTGGGTTACACATTATTGAGCAACCCCTTATGAGTGGAATGAACCTTGTGGGGGATCTCTTTGGTGAAGGAAAAATGTTTCTCCCCCAGGTGATTAAGTCTGCTCGGGTTATGAAAAAGGCGGTGGAGTTTTTACTCCCGTATATAGAAAAAGATAAGGAGCTGTATAAACAGCAGGAGAGTGTAAAAAAGAAGGTGCTTCTGGCCACGGTGAAGGGAGATGTCCACGACATTGGAAAGAATATTATATCCATTGTGTTAGAGTGTAATAATTACACCGTTATTGATATGGGAGTCATGGTATCTACACAGGATATTCTTGAAAGAGCGGTTGCAGAGCAGGTTGATATTATTGGACTAAGTGGTCTTATTACCCCATCGCTTGACGTTATGGTAGGCGTTGCTACAGAGATGGAGCGACGTTCAATTCATATTCCTTTACTCATAGGTGGAGCCACCGCCTCAAAGGTGCATACTGCGGTAAAAATTGCACCCCTCTGCTCATTTCCTGTGGTATATGTAAAAGATGCTGGGCAGGCGGTATCTGTGGTGACAAAGTTGGTCTCTGGTGATACATCTTTTATTGATGGTCTTAAAGAGGAGTACCGTGATATAGAGCAGATATATAGCAAAAGAAAGGAACCAACCTATCTATCATTTGAAGAAGCCCAGAGTAAGAAACTTCAGATTGATTGGGATAACTATACCATTCCTCAACCTAAGAGAACAGGAGTGTTCTCTATTCATGGTGTAACAGTTAAGGATCTCATTCCCTATATTGATTGGACCTATTTTTTCTCTGCATGGGAGCTTAGAGGATCCTATCCAGAAATTCTTGAAGATCCTAAACAGGGGGAGCAAGCACGGTCCCTTTTTGCTGATGCCAAAAGAATGCTCACAGATATTACTGAGAAGGATATGTTACAGCCTGCTGGATCCTTTGGTATTTGGTCTGCCCAGTCTGATGGAAATGATATTATTCTCTATGAAGATAACACGTTGGATGATGAGGTTGGGCGGTTCTACCATATACGACAGCAAGAGCAGCGAGAGAGTGGTTTACCAAACATATCACTTGCGGACTTTGTGTTGCCTAAAAATCAGGAGAAAACTGATTACTGTGGAGCCTTTGTACTTACCACAGGTGTTGGTATTGAAAAGTGGATAGATACGTACAAGAGTGATGCCGATGATTACGGTGCTATTATGCTTGAAATTCTTGCAGATAGATTGGTTGAGGCGTTTGCTGAGTTTTTTCATACAACCATATATCCACAATACTGGGAGCCATTGGTACCTGCATCCTCAGAAGAGGGTGTTATGGGCATACGTCCCGCTATTGGTTACCCTGTGTGCCCGGATCACTCAGAGAAGGGGAGTATTTTTACTCTTCTTAAGGCCGAATCCTTAGGTGTGAAGCTTTCAGAACACTACGCGATGCACCCCCATGCTACTGTTTGCGGACAACTCTATATGCACCCGCAGGCTCAGTATTTTACGGTTGGATCTATATCTCAGGATCAGGTAGAGTCCTATGCTCGGCGGAAGGGTGTTTCTGTTGAGTATGTAGAGAAGTTTTTATCAAAAAACTTGAATTATCGGAAAAAGTAAGATCCTAGGGTTTTTCTTAGCAAGAAAAATCGATACCATCTTATAAAGAGAAACATATGAAAGTAACAGATATTCTTAAAAATAATAATAAAACGGTATTTTCCTTTGAGCTTCTTCCTCCTCTTAAGGGGAATAATGCGGATAGAATTTATAGAACTATTGAGAGTTTGGTAGATTATGACCCAAAGTACATTAATATTACCACCCACCGAGATGAGGTGGTGTATAAAGAGCTTGAAGGAGGTTCTATTGAGAAGAGGACTGTCCGAAAAAGACCCGGTACCGTAGCAATAGCAGCCTCTATTCAGCATAAATATGGTATTCCTGTTGTTCCCCACGTATTGTGTGGCGGTTTTGATAAGAGTGAAACTGAGCATCTTCTCATTGATTTAAGTTTTCTTGGTGTGAATAATGTGCTTGCTCTTCGGGGAGATGGGGTAAAAACTGATCATGTGTTTCGAGCAAATACCGAGGGTCATGCTCACGCAAATGAGTTGGTTGAGCAAATTACCAACCTTGGTTCTGGGAGATACTTAGAGCCAGACTTAAAAAATAATACACCCCTAGACTTCTGTGTTGGTGTTGCTGGGTACCCTGAAAAGCACTTTGAAGCCCCCAACCTAGAAAGTGATATGGATTACCTGAAGAAAAAGGTTGATGCCGGAGCTGACTATATTGTAACACAAATGTTTTTTGATAATCAGGTGTATTACAAGTTTGTAGAAAAGTGTCGGAATGCGGGAATTACGGTACCAATTATTCCAGGAATTAAACCAATTAACTTAAAGAGCCAACTTACGGTTCTCCCAAAAATCTTTCATATCGATCTACCTCAGGATTTGGTAGTTGAATTAGAGCGATGTAAAAACAATGATGATGCAAGATTGGTGGGAACAGAGTGGGCTATTTATCAGTCTAAGGATCTTGTAGCAAACCATGCTCCAAGCTTGCATATCTATACCTATGGAGTTTCTGATAACACTCGAAAGATTGTTGAGGCCGTTTTTTAGTAATTTCTGCTAAGGTTAGATCTTTTTACAACAGGAAGAAACCCTATGAATGAACCCCAACTTACTCCCGAGATGATAGAAGTGTTGCATATTCAAGAGGGGTTGGCAAAGAAGTACCCCCAAGCACTTGCAATGGATCTTTCAAAAGACCCCTGTGCAATGGAGCCAGAAGAGCTTACTCAGTACATGGATTCTGTGCGTAAAGACTATGAGGGTGAACGAGCTTACTGGAATCGTGGTGGGGTTCAGGTAGAAAGAATTGAAAAGAGAACCATTGTTACCAGATACGGAGATGTTCCTGTTGAAATATTCTATCCAGTGTCCTCGAACCCTAATACCTCTCTTCCTATGATTCTCTATGCCCATGGGGGAGGGTATATTGTTGGAAGTAATAGGACTCATCATCGAATTTTACGTTCCTTCGCAGTGTATACAGGAATGATTGTTATTGGGATAGAGTACTCCTTAAGCCCTGAGGCTAAGTTTCCCCTAGCACTACATCAGTGTACCGAAGTTGCCCTTTGGGCAGCGGAAGATGGTAAGGAAATAGGAGGAGATTCCGCGGCTCTTTTTATGGCAGGAGACTCCTGTGGAGCTTCCTTATCCCTTGGTGTTGCCTTACGGCTCCGAGAGCAGGGGATGGGAAAACTTCTACGTGGCATGCTTTTATTTTACGGAGGCTATGGGTTAGAACAGTCTGAGTCACGAACATATGGTGGTTCTCAATTTGATGGGATGACACAGGATGATATAGAACTATATAACCGGCTGTTTCTTACAAAGAAGGAGGATAAGAAGCATAAGTATAACGCACTGCTTGCCAATGATTTTTCCTTAGGGCTACCTCCTGCTTGTATTCTTTGTTCTACCAATGATCCTCTGATTGATGATAACCTTGCCCTTGTTGCAAAGTATCAAGAGGCTGGTCTTGCTTATGAATACCATGAGTACAAAGGTATACTTCATGGGTTTTTACACTACCAAGATGTGCTTCCAGAGTCGGATGATGCCCTAAAAAAAGGAGCTACCTTTTTACGGCAGCTCCTGATATAAAGTTGTACTCATCTAGGATTTTTTAAGGTATTTCTTTGTATCTAGGGATACGGCAGTTACAATAATTACACCCTTAATAATGTACTGAAAGTTCTGGTCTAAACCAATAAAGGTCATTCCATAACTAATAATAGTAAACATTAAAACTCCCACAATAGCTCCTGATATTTTCCCAATCCCTCCACTAAAGGATATTCCTCCTACAACACATGCTGCAATAGCATCAAGTTCATACCCAAAACCGGTTCCATTGTTGGCACTTCCAATTCTGGCGGCTTCAAGAAATCCACCAAGTCCATAAAGAACTCCTGCAAGAATATATACTAGCACGGTAACAGTCATAATGTTAATTCCAGAAACCTTTGCTGCCTCTGGGTTGCCTCCTACGGCGTACATATTTTTTCCAAAAACTGTTTTATTCCAAAGTACCCACATTACCATGCTGGTTACTGCTGCAATAATAACGAGGTTTGGTATTCCTAGGGTGTTTCCAATTACAAAGTTTGTATAGTTTTCCGCATGTCCCCCTATTGGTTGTGGTCCTGGAGCTCCAGATGCAAAATAGATAGAGAGAATACCATACAGAGTAATCATCATTCCCATAGTTGCGAGGAATGGGTGAATCTTAAACTTTGCTACCACAAATCCGTTTATCGCACTAAAGAGTGCACACACCGCCATAGCAATAAGCATGGGAACAATAAGGGGTAGGGCAACAAGGTCTGGGTAAAACCGTGCTGCGTAGTCTGGTCTCTGTAAAAGGGAGGCCGAAATCACTGCAGCAAACCCAACAGACCGTCCTAGTGAAAGATCTGTTCCTTGCAAAATAATAATTCCCGCAACTCCAAGGGCCAAAATAAGACGCACCGAAGATTGGGTTAATATGTTGGTAAATACGGCCCAGTTAAACCCTACCGTAGGCCTTTGTCGAATAATAAAGGAGGGGTCTTTAATAATAATAGCTAAGATAATAACTGCTAAAACAATATAAATGGCATTTCTGATACCAAATTCCTGCCACTCCACCTTAGTTTTTGGAGGTTTCCATGTTGGTTTCACTCTCCTCCAGCCTTTCTGTATTATGTTTGAAAAATGTATACTCATGCTTCCGCCTCTTTTGTATTATTAAGATATTTTGCAGAGAGGTGAAAAATCTCCTCCTGGGTGGTTGAATCGGTATCTACAATACCCGCAATTCTTCCGTTACTCATAGCTATTATTCGGTTGGTAATTCCTAGAAGTTCTACCATTTCCGAAGATACCACAATAACCGATTTACCACGTTTTGCGAGGTCTATAATCAGTTGATATATTTCGTATTTTGCTCCCACATCAATTCCTCTCGTAGGTTCGTCAAGAAGAAGAATGTCGGGATCTGTAAGAAGCCAGCGTCCAATAATAACTTTCTGCTGGTTACCTCCACTTAAGTTTCGAATCTGCTCTTTCTTATGGGGGGTCTTAATTCTCATGTTTTTAATCTGTGTATCGGTATCCCTCTTCATCTTTCTATTCTGAAGGAGCCGTGTGGGGCCTCTATACGCCTCAATATTGGCTATACATGAGTTAAAGGTAATATCTGCTACGGGATAAATCCCTGTCTCTCTACGCTCCTCAGTTAGTAGGGCAAAGTGGTTACGAATAGCTTTGTGGGGTTCACTATTATTGATTTTTTTACCGTCAATAAAGATCTCCCCAGAAAGCAAAGTTCTTGCTCCAAAGAGAGCCTCTACCATCTCAGTTCGTCCGGCCCCCACTAGCCCTGCAACCCCAAGAATCTCTCCCTTACGGAGATCAAAGGACACATCCTTTACCTGAGGCTCATATTTGGTAGTAAGGTTTTTTACACGCATGTGAACCTCTCCTGGGGTGTTATCCTTTGGGGGAAACCAGTGACTGAGATCTCTTCCTACCATCATTTGAACAATCTTTTCCATGGTAAGATTTTCTACGGTATCCGTTCCTATGTACTCTCCATCTCGTAGTACGGTTACCTCATCGGATATGGCAAAAATTTCATCCATTTTGTGGGATATATACACAATTCCCACACCTTGTCCTTTCAGGACTTCAATAATTTGAAAAAGCTTGGCTACCTCATTTTCTGTTAATGAGGAGGTAGGTTCATCTAGGACAATAATTTTTGCATCATAAGAGACTGCTCTTGCAATCTCTACCATCTGTCTTTGAGATACCGACAGGTGGTGTAGGGGAGTTTTTGGATCAACCTGAATATCAAGCTTATCAAAGAGCTCCTGAGTATTTTTGTGCATCTCTGATTCGTTTACAAAGAATCCCTTTTTGGGGTACCGCCCCAGCCAAATGTTATCACTAATAGTTCTCTGTACCACCTGATTGAGTTCTTGATGAACCATAGAAACACCCT
Source organism: uncultured Spirochaetia bacterium (assembly GCA_964492025.1). Classification (GTDB taxonomy): domain Bacteria; phylum Spirochaetota; class Spirochaetia; order CAZBHR01; family CAZBHR01; genus CAZBHR01. Next base: position 136,623 of record CAZBHR010000002.1, read on the forward strand.
GCTCAAGGGCGTGCTTTGGATCGGAAAAATTAAACTGTTTTCCATTCAGAAAGAATGTTCCCTGATCCTGCTTGTACATTCCAAATAAGCATTTCATAAGAGTGGATTTTCCCGCTCCATTTTCACCCATAAGGGAGTGTACTGTCCCTGGGCGTACATTTAGTGAGACGTGTTTTAATACCTTTACTCCCGAAAAGGCTTTACAAACATCTTTAATTTCTAAGGCGTATTCTGCCACAATGTTCTCCTTCTATATGATTGTTCAATAGCTTACACCGCAAAGGGTGAAGCCCTGCAAAAAGCAGGGCCTGTACCTTTATGTGTTATTAGAAATCTTGATAGTTTTCAGGAGTTACCGCAACGTAGGGTACTCGAACAGCCTTTGTTTCTGGGCTGTCAATAGTCCATTTGGTTCCAGCGATAGCGTCTTTACCCATAGCTGCATTGAGGGCAAGGTCAAGAGTAGCTCGTGCTTGGTTTACTCCATCGTTAAGAACGGTTCCATCTAACTCTCCATCTGCAATATGAGTAAGAGCTTGGGTGAGTGCATCAACACCATAAATAGGGATTCTTACATTAGCTGCTTTCATAGAAGTGATAGCACCAAATGCCATACCGTCGTTGTTACAGATAACAAGCTCAATATCACTTCCAAAGCTAGAGGTTAACCATGCGGCCATTTTATCTGCACCATGGGTTGTTGACCAGTTTGGGTCAGCTTCAATTGCAAGTTGTTGAACACCAATACCTGCATCGGTAAAAGCTTTTACCGACTCCGTAGTTCTCGCCTCTGCATCTGGATGTCCAGGCTCTCCTTTGAGCATTACGTATTGAACAGTTCCGTCTCCATTTTTGTCCCATTCTGGATTTGCTTTCCAGTCTGCAACCATCATTTGACCTTGGATAATTCCAGACTCTGCTGAGTTAGTTCCTACATACCAAACCTTATCGTAGGTTTTCATAATTCCCTCTTCTGTAGCCTCTTTGTTAAAGAAAATTAAAGGGATCCCAGCTTTTTTTGCTTTTTCAATAATAGAACCAGCAGATGCAGGATCTACAAGATTAATAGCCAAAACATCAACACCCTTGGTAATAAATATATCTACCTGATCGTTAAGTTTTGCCTGCTGACCTTCTGAATCTACAATAGTAATTTTCATACCTTTTTCCGTTGCGTATCGCTGTAGTTCTGGTTTGATAACTCCATTCATAAAGTTATCTGCAAAACTGTAGATATTTGAACCTACAACAATTTCCTGAACCTTAGGGGTGGTAGTTCCTCCTGTGGTTGAGGTTTGCTCATCCTTAGAACATCCTACGATAAAAATCGCAACCATAAGAATTAAACCTGCTAAAAGTAATGGTTTTTTCATAATTCTTTCTCCTTAATATGTGTGTAAATATATAAACAGTCTAGCACCGATATGGGGTAAAACAATGTGTTTTTCTCTTATGAATTTGTAAGGTTTTATAGAATTCTCCATTTTTTATGATGTTTTTATGGATATTCCCCCCATAAAAATTTATACCTATTGCCTCTTGTGTTTCTCTCAATTCGTGGTATACTCGTCGAAAGAATAGGAAAGAAGGAGCTCATATGGAGGCTAAGTTTCGATCGGCTTATATTGGAGGGGGTGGATATATCCCTGGTATTATTCAAAATCAAGAGGACCCAAACATCCTGTACGCCCGATCCGACGTGGGCGGGGTATTTAAGTCAGAAAATGGGGGAAAAAGCTGGAGCCTCTGTAATAGGGGTTTTACAAAAGCCTTAGATCATTACTCTCAGGATCTTATCCTTGATCCAAAAAATCCACAGGTTCTTTTTCATGCGGCAGGGGAGTTACGGGCTCATAAAAAACTTGGACGTATTCACCGATCCCTTGATGGAGGGAGCTCTTGGCAGTTGATGACCGAAGAGGTTGATTTTTTTGGTAATGGACCTACAAGAATGAGTGGGCATGTTATGGCTATTCATCCAGAGGATTCCAATATTGTTATAGCCGGAGGATACTCAAAGGGTCTTTGGGTTAGTAGAGATGGAGGAGAGAGCTGGAAATACCAAGGGTTGGCGGGGAAAAGGATTACCTTTGTACTGTTTGACCCAGACAACTCAAATCACCTTTATATTGGATCAATTGAAGATAAGGAGTTACTTATTGTAAAAGGACTCTCCGGAGATGAGAGAACACAGGCCCTTCTTGACTATCAGGATGAGCCACGAGCAGAGCAGAGTGAGCTTTTTCTGACAACCAATCTTGGTGAAACCTTTGATCAGGTGTATCAATGTGAACACGCAGGTTTTCTTGAGGCAGTTTTTGTACCTCATAGCAATGTTATTCTTATAGCAACCTCTACGGGAGTACTTAGAAGTGAGAATAAAGGAAAGTCCTTTCAGATGGTTCCTCATGAGATTCTTCCTCAAGGAGGTTTTTACCAAGCCATTGCAATCTCCCCTGTAGATGGAACACTGTATGTAGCTCAAAAGTACTCTGACATAGACTGCCCCATATACACATCACAGGATTTAGGAGTTACCTGGAATCTGTTTGCTCCAGAGGTGCAACCATCTCACATGCATGAGTTTCCAGAACACCTCTCTGAACCGAGACATCTGGGTGGAATAGGATCCATTGCATCTCTTATGCCAGACTGCAAGGATCCAAATAAGCTGTACTTCTCTAACTTCTGGGGGGTTACAGTTACCTATGATAGGGGTGTAAATTTTTATGGGCATTACTTTACAGGGTTAGAAATGACCTGTATTGAGCATGTGATAAAACATCCTACTCAACAGGGGAGGGTGGTTCTCTCCATTGTTGATCACGCCCCTATGGTGAGTGATGATTCCGGAGAGAGTTATCACGCCATAACCTTGCCCTTTGATGTGAATAATCAACCATCTCGGTCGGTTGCAGTTTCTCGGCATGATTCGGACTTTCTTATCTGGTCTATGGGAAGGGTACATCGAAACCGAGGGCTTGAAGTGTACCGCTCTTTCAAAAGAGGGAAAGATGCGGAGCTGGTGTTTCACAAAGGGGGGCAATCCTTTATCTCCTGTTTGTATGAGGATCTTCACAGAAAAGGACGGTTTTGGATGATTAATGAGGGAAGTTTACAAGATCCATCGGAGGATGCCGGGGTGTTTTGTTCTGATGACTTTGGAGCTTCTTGGCAAAAAGTAACCTCTCCCTATCCTAATTATATGGAGAGAATTCCCCATAAGAAAGAGTTTATAGATAGGGATTTCATTACGGTAGTTCCTTATCAATTTCGGAACGGAAGTGGCGCAAATAAGCATCTATGTGGGGATTATAAAAAGCAAGATGTTATCTATGTAGGAGAGTATAGCGAAGGGCTGTACCGCTCCGATAACGGGGGAGTATCTTGGGTAGACATATCGCAGGGGCTTCCATTTCATGATGACCCTGTTCATCTTCTTTCTCATGTTGTGGCAGATCCCGATGCCGAGGGAACCGTGTATGCTGGGTTCTGGAAAGCAGGATTATGGCGTTCCCAAGATTTTGGATCCTCTTGGAGTAAGGTGTTTCCAAAGGGCAATCAGGACTTTAATGCTGTTACGTTATCTATTGATAAGGGAGTAATTGCTGTTGCCTGTGCGGAAAACACCCATAGCCCTGTTCCCGCAGATCTACATATATCCTATGATAAAGGAGTAAGTTGGCAGACCCTCTATGATGACTCCCTAGGATCATTATCTTTTAACTCCATATCCCTAGATTCTGATAAACGTAGAATTTATGCGGGTACTTGTGGGAATGGTATTTTTACTATCGACTATTAGTGGTTACTTAGATATGGGGCTCCTCTTCTGAGGAGCCCCAGTTATTTTACAGAACTATTTGAGTTTTGCCCAATCACCTCGTAAGAAGTGATCCTGCTTTATATTTCCATGGGTCCATCCTGCAAGGCCCGTCCACTCTTTGTATGGGGCTTTCCAAAAACGGTGCTTAGGGGGGAGACCAAGTGGCAGAAATGCCATACAGCAGAAGTACTGGCTTCCTATAGAAAGGTAGTACTCTCCTAGTTTATCTTGCTCACCATATACTCCCATGGTGAGCCATCCATTTGCATCGAAGATATTTGGATTTTCCATGGTCTTTTCTATAACGGCGGTCATTGCCGAGCGTATTTGATTTGGTGCAAGATTTTTTGGGAGTAATCCATGGAGAGCAAGGTGTCCTAAGTGCTGAAAAGCACCAAACCGATAGGTGAGTGAACGACCAATAAGTGGGTAGGTCCCATCGGGACCAATCATTCTTTCAAGTACCTGTGCGTATCGGGAACCTCGTTTGAGCTGTTCTTTATACAGTTTAGTAAAGTAGGGAAGTTCCTTTTTTACCTGAAACAGAACATCCATCATCATAGGCTGAATTACAAAGCTATTGTAGTAATCCCATGCAAACTCAGGACCATCACCATAAGCACCATCACCTACATACCAGTCATCGTGGGACCTAAGGGCGTACTCAATTCGTGTAATATCGTAGGCCTCTCCTATGCTACATAAAAAGGTCTCAATGATAGCAGAAAAGAGTAACCAGTTACTGTAGTCTGGTCTATGTTTTCTACTCTCTTGAAAAGCAGCTAAAAGTTGCTGTTTTGTTTCCGATGGAAGAGGTTCCCAAAGCTGCTTTGGAGCTCGATAAAAGGCATTTGCCAAGTATGCAGCATGTACAAGTTGGGTCTTATTACGAAGGAAATCTGCATAATCCTTTGCCTGTGGGTTTACAAGGTTTATAACTCCCTCTCGAGCCATAACTCTAAATTTTTGCTGAAGATCTTTCTCCTCACCTTGGGGTAACTGAACCTCAAGCCAGGGAGCAATTCCTGCTAAAACACGACTACACCCCTCTAGATTACTAAAGAAATAGGCTCCCGCTTTTCTTTTTGGGAACACCTCCAAAAGTCTATCCTCTGCTAAGGCAGATAGAAGTGGCTCCGTGATTTTTACCATGGTGTCAATCCAAAATTGTCGGACTGGTTTTCCTCGTTCCATTGAATACTGCATCAATTTGTCTCCTTCCCCCTAGGTTATATCATAACTCTAGAATTATTTAAAGATACTCTTTTATATGAGAAAGGGGTAGAGGATATAGAGTGTAAGTGGTTATTCGCCAATCCTAAACATCTTATAATCCACCAGAGTATGCTGAGCTCTCTTTGGTAACTCCTTCCCCTCAGGACTTTCTGTAAGAAGGTATTGTGCTAACTTGTATATTTCTTCCGTTTGCTGCACTGAATCATTAATAACCGTTCCATAGAGGTGTCCACTCTTTATATATTCCACCGCTTCTGGAATTCCATCAATCCCAATAACGGGAATCCATGTGTCATCATCCTTGTCCAACCGCCCATTGTTATTGGAATCCCTAAAATAGCCCCGTTGCTTAAGTTGGTCAATTGCTCCCAGTGCCATGGCATCATTATTTGATATAATGAGTTCTACCTCTTTCATATTGTTATCAAGGAGGGTTCCCATTAACTCGTAAGCCGTTGAGTAACTCCAATTTCCTGATTCCGTGGCAAGAATGTCTAAGGTGTATCCCATACCCTTTAAGGTTTGGATCACAGTACTTGTTCGAATTTCCGCATCCTGATGTCCCTGTTCCCCTTTAAAAATAATAAGTTGTATCTTATTATCTCCATTCTTATCGTAGACTCCAAGTTTATCTTCTTTTAGGAGGAAAAGCTCTGCCACCATCTCTGCTTGAATTCTTCCTGATTGATCTGCGAGAGCCCCTACATAGTACGCATGTTCCCATAGATCCATATCTTGAGAGAGTGGTTCTCTATTATAGAAAATAACCGGAATGTTTTCTTCTTTGAGCCTTTTAATAATTGGATATACCCCCAATCGGTCAACAGGGTTAATAATAAGTAGATTCGCCTTATTATGGATCGCTTCCTCAATAAATTCATTTTGGATAACCTGAGAGTTCATGGAATCCTCTATGGTAAGTTGATAATTTCCTTCCAGTTTTAGTTCTAGCCGGTCAGTTAGTGTTTGTATAAAAGGATCATCTTTGTACAAATATGGGAGAATTACTACCGATGGTTGGTCCTCCTTGCAGCCATATACTAGGGGGAGTATGAGAAATAGTACCAAGAGGAAGAAAAGGGGTGTATGGGTTTTTATCGGTATTTTGAGTTGGATTATCTGCTTCATAGGGTGCTCTCTTTTGTACTTTCAAATGGAGTATCTATTGATTTCTCTAGGGTAAATGGGATTGCTGGAATAATAAGGCTCACCGTAGTGTGGGAGTCTGGCTCACTCATTATGTGTACATCCGCCCCCTCTCCATAGTACAGTTTAATCCGCTTATACACATTTTTCATGCCTACACCCTCAAGATTTTCGGAGTCTCTCATATTTTTGTCTATCCTTTGAATCTGTTCATCTGTGAGTCCGTATCCCGTATTGGTCACTTCAAATATCAGGTTCTCCTCATTACGGTAACCTTTGACGGTAATATGTTCTGTCTCACCGTGAACGCCATGCTCTATCGCATTTTCTACTAATGGTTGTAAAAGTAGCTTCATAGTAGAGTAGGGGTATATTTCTGGTGATATATCAATAGTATAGTTAAACCGTTGGTCGTATCGGATCTTTTGAATTACCAAATAGCTTGTAATATGGGCTACCTCATGTTCCACTGATATAATGCTTTTTCCTCGAGATATACTAATTCTAAAAAATCGAGCCAGTGCGGTAACCATAGTAATAACATCTTCCGTTCTACTGTGTTCTGCTAACCACACAATGGAGTCTAGTGTGTTATAAAGAAAGTGTGGATTTATCTGATTTTGAAGAATTCGCAGTTCTGTTTTTCGCTTTTCTCTCTGTTCCTCTACAACCCGAGACATGAGGAGTTGGATCTCCTCTGCCATGGTGTTAAATGCGTGTGCCACCACCATAAGCTCTTTTTGTCCTGAGATATGAAGTTTTGTTTTAAAGTGACCCTGCTCAATCTTTGCCATACTTTTTCGGAGTTCTTTGAGAGGACGGGTGATACGAGAGGATACCCCAACGCTTATGCCTACTGTTGCAACCAAGCTTATCAACCCAATAATAAGGATAAGTCTCCAGATAGTGGCAATCGCTATAGGTATAGAGTTTACATTATTGACGGTAACAATTCTCCATCGAGTATTATCAAGGGTGTTTATATTTACCATCATAGCAACTCCCTCTACTGAAATAGGGTGGGACCCAAAAAATTTTGAGACAGCAAATGGGTAAACAACCTCTTGAGAGATTGGTAATTCTGGTGCCGAGTTGTAGATGAGTGCATCCTCCTCATTGATAATGAGAAGGTGTCCATTAAGACCTAGATTGGTGAGCTCTGCGAGCCTTGTTAATACTTCAAAATTTAACTCAATAAGAAGAACTCCTTGACGGGTAAATCCACGTTTTTTATATGAAATAACCTTTGAGACTGAAATAACCTCCTCAGTATGTGTCTGATACATACTCTGGGCATGGGGTGCTGAAAAGTAAAAAATGTTCTCTCTGTATATACTCTGGTAAAACCACTCTTGTTGCTGAATAGCTTCAGAGTAAGATGTTCCTAGTTCTCTTCCTACTACTCTGTTTCCAGAAAGATCAAAGAGGGTTATCCCAACTACATCTTCTTTCATGTCTGAGTTGAGAGAGTAGGCTTGAGAAATAATAGAGTAGTCCGTTTCTGTATCATAAGAACTTGATACTTGTTGCAGGTAGTTTGATGTTTCTATTACATCGTTTATGTACCGCTGATAATTAAAAATTATCTGCTTATTAATCTCTTTTGATTGACTTTTAATAAGAGTATTTGCCTCTTTTGAGAATATAGTAGGGTAGATAAGCATGTTTAATCCCAGAACAACAAGGACAATCCCAACAATAGTTATGGTAATAATTGCAGCAATAGAAAGTCTATCTCTAAGAGTTCTGAATCTGTTCACGGTACCTCTTTGGGGAAACTCCCTCGTATTTTTTAAAACTGTGGCTAAAGTAATATACGTCACTATATCCACACTTTTCTGCAATCTCAATAATTCGTTGTGGTGTCCGTGCAAGGAGCTCTTTTGCCTTTTCTATTCTAATTTGCGTAAGGTGTTTTACAAAGGTCATATTCTGCTGCTTAAAGAGTAGGCTCAGGTATGATTGACTAATCTCTAGGGTATCAGAAATATTAACCATAGCAAGTTTTGGGTTTGCATACTCCATTGTCATAAGGTTAAGGGCTTTTTTGAAAAGTGCTTCTGCTCTAGAGACGTTGTTTTCTAGGTTCGCCTCACGTATCTGAATAATTCTTTTAAGTCCCCAGTTGAGAGCCTCTTCTACTCCTTGAAACTGATTAAGCATCTGTAGTGGAGATATTTCCTGCCCGCCCAGAGAGCTTATCCCTAAAGACTCTTCTACAGAAGTTACAATATGAGCAAGATGAATAAGAAAGTTTTGAAAAGAGAGTTTCGTCATTTTTTTTGTGACTAAGAGATCATTGAGGCCCTTGAATGCTACTGATACCTCTTCTAAGGTTCCCATTTTGGAGAGGTACTCAAGATTTTGTAGATCCCCTGAAGGAATAACAAAGGTATCTTGTGATGGTTTTTGAAGCTGATGTATGTATACAATATCACTGGGACCCAAGTACGATGCATGGTGGAGAGCTCGGTTTGTCTCCTCGTATGGGGTGCTAATATCTAAAATTGAGTGGTACGGGTTACTTACTCCCAGATGAATATTTGTAGATAAAACCTTTTCTGATACCTTAATCATTTCAAAAAATATGGTATCCATTCTTTTTGAAAACGTTTCATCATCAATCTGTATTATACAAAGAATGGACCCCGCAAATTGCAAACTGTGAAATGTTACATTGTGTCGCTCCAGTGTTTTCTCAATAAGTGATCGAAGAGAAATTTTCTGTTTTTCATGCTCAAGAATGGAAGACTTTCCCTTAGGTATATCAGTTTTCACTTGAACCAGAATATAATCACCATGAACGGTTATACCTATGGGCTCTGGTTGTTGTGACTTTTTCTCTGAAAAGGGGTTCATAAGAAGTGATATTAAGTAGTTCTCTGTGAGAAGAGGAATAGTTGCCTGATACTGGTCCTGTAACTGCTGTATGTTCTTCTGTTCCTCAGCCTCTTTGTCAAGCTCCTCTTTTATACGTTTAAGGAATTGAGATATGTCATCCGATGTTACGGGTTTGGTAAGGTAACTTATTACATTTAGGTTGATCGCTCTCTGGGCATAGTCAAATTCATCGTACCCAGAGAGAAAGGCAACACGAATAGTGGGATAGTCATGCTGAATAATAGATGCAAGTTCTAATCCATCAATGTAGGGCATTTTGATATCTGTAAGTACCACATGGGGAGAGAGTTTTTCTATGAGATCTATAGCGTCGTAGCCATTACTGGCAGTTCCAACCACCTCAAAACCCTGCTGTGCAGAGATCTTCTCCGTAACTCTTCCCCGAACCTCATTTTCATCGTCTACAATGATTAGCTTGTATCGTTCCATATAAAAGATATTATACCACAGCTTCAGAAGTGAAACAATTATATTGTTGAAACTATTTTTTCGTCTGGAGAATGGTGCGTATCTGTCGTTAAATGGACAAAAAAAGGAGCTACCCAAAGGCAGCTCCTACAATATTACAATGCACCATTTATGGGGTGGTACCATCCTCTGGTGGAGTAGGGATATGGGTAATAATAATTTTAGCTACCCAAGATTGGTCTGGGTCTCTTTCAATGTAGAAAGGCCTTGTTTCTGAGGGAACAAAAAGGCTATCTGAGGCACTCTCCCAGGTTGTTCCATAGAGGAATTTTGAATCCTCAATATAAGGGTTAAAAAAGGTCTCTAAGTCTGCTGAGTAGCTTTTTCTCCTCCCTTCAATAGTTGCACTGAGGTATGTGTAGTCTCCAATAAGGTTATACTCTCTTTCATATTCATTTCCCGATGTATATGCTTCATAATCAAAAAATTGTATTGACGAAATTGATCGGACCATCAGGCTTTCTTCCCCTTCAAAAAGCTCATTGCTGGAGTATGCAGTAGATGACTGGTGGTACCCGTAGGGGATAATATCTGTAAAAGAAAAATCCACTGACCCCAACTGGTAGTTTGAATCTACCGAAATAACAATGTTTTCTGCTGTTCTATTTTCGATGATAATTGTTGATACGTTTTGGTATCCCCCAACGTAACAGGGTCCACAGCTTATGATAAGTGCGAGAATAGGTATGGTAAATAGTAGTAGTTTTTTCATCATTTTCTCCTTAATTGAGTACCGGTATGGTTGGAACTTTAGTAATAATAACTCTCCCTAAACTGTCATCTTCTGTATCTCGTTGTAGGTAAAAAGGTCTTGAGTCATCGTCAGCTGGAGCAACAAAAAGCCTCTCCGAAAAATTAGGGTCATTTGTCGCTTCCCAGCTAAGGCCGTAATAAAATATATCATCGGGGTACGCATCCTCATATATCGGGTTTGGAGGACCTATGGAGAGTCTCGCTTGATCATTGATTTGACTCGCTCTATTCTGTATAAACTCCCTATCTACCTGAGAGTAGGGGTACATATAATCTGCGATAAACTCCTGTGTTATAGGGTTATATATTTTCAAACCACTAAATGCTCTTAGCATGATATTTGGTCTTTCAAAGTCGTTGGAGTGAGCTGAGCTATAGTAGTATGTGAGGTCAATCTTGGTGGACTCTCCCGCAGGAACAGTCATCTTGGGAGTAGCTTCAACAGGCATGTCATAATAGTAATTTCCAGAGTGGTTCATAAATAGGGTTATTGAAAGATCTTCTGTGGTTGTATTGTCTATAGATACGGTGTATTCAACGGTTGTCTTTGTTATGGGTACTTTCCCCCAAGGATAGCATCCCACAATAAGCAACAGAGGAACTATGAGCATTAAGCCATGTTTTTTCATAGATGTACTCCTTTTGTGTATACAATTCTATCACGTATTGCTAAGAAGTCAAGGTGAAATTTTTCTCAAAAGTAGATAATTCTAGTAATGTGTCTGTATGGGGTAGGGGTGTTCCTCTATTTTTTTGCTATCCACGCAGCTCTGATTGGTGCGGGGTACCCTTCAATAGTTTTTGATGGATCCAATGGGTTGAGAAAATCCTTGAGTGATTCAAACTGCATCCACTCAGTAGCACGCTGTTCTTCGGTGGTTGTGTGCGTTGTATCTAAGAGTGTTATATCTGAAAACCCAGCCTCCTTTAGCCACGCTTCAAGTTGAGGGGGCGAGGGTATAGCAAAAACGTTTCTCATCTTTCCGTAACGATCTTTAGGGTGAAGAGATTCAACAGCATCACTTTCAATAATAAGGGTTTCAAGAATACAGCTCCCCCCATCTACCAAGAGATCTCTTAGCTGTTTTAGGTGGTCTACCGGTGATTTTTGGTGGTAGATTACCCCCATGGAAAACACTACATCAAAGGAGTTTGTTATAGGAAGTATATCTGTATCCTTCAGGGGAAGCACTGCCACACGAGGATCTTGTAAAAAGTGCTGAATTGTTTGAAATTGAAAGTAAGAAACCCAGCTGGGATCAATGCCAGTAACCGACTCTGCCCCCTCTCCTAACATGCGAAGGCAGTGGTATCCACTTCCACACCCAAGGTCGAGTATTTTTTTGTTTTTCAAAGAGGGAAGGTTAAGCCTGTCCCACTTCCAGTCAGATCTCCATTCCGTATCAATATCAACACCCATAAGAGAAAAAGGACCCTTTCTCCAAGGACGAAGGTTCATAAGGAGTTTTCGGAGTGAATCAACCGATTGAAAATCCTCTGGTGGGGTGAGCCTTATTGATCCTGCGGTGAGATCAATCTGTACTGGTTGTATTGCAGGGAGTTCATTGATCACTTGTATCCATTGAGGAACATCTCCATTTTCAGGAAACCGAAGTTTCTTCTCTATGAGCGGTGCTACTATATCTGCAACTTGGTGTAACCCTATGTTTCTCAGGTGTTCTAAGTGGGGAGTAGGGTCTATTCTTTCTGGAATTGGTACTCCTGCGGCTAGCTCTTTGAGTCGTTCTTTTTGGAGACGTTTACGACGGTTTCTTCGGGAACCCACTGGTTACGCTCCTTTGATTGCAAGAAGGGAGATAAAACTCAGAGACTTCCACCATACATACACTGGAGTAAACCCTATGGTTGTAAGACGTGTCATATGGTCCTCTAGGGTATCTGGTATAAGTACATGTTCTAGGGCCTTTCTTTTTCGGCTAATCTCTGTTCGTGAGTACCCATTGAGTTCTTTGAAGTTGTGGTACGCTTCCTCTTGAAACTTCTGTTCCTTAGGGTCTTCAAAGATAATTTTTTCCGAGAGAATGAGAGCTCCCCCAGGGGTAAGGTTCTGATAAATACGTTGAAGGAGGGGTGTCCTTGACTGGGGGGCAAGAAACTGTAAGGTAAAGTTCATTGCCACAAGAGAGGCATTCTCTATGGGAGTTTCTAAAATATCACCAAGAACTACAGATATTGGTATTTGCTGTCTCGCTCTGTCCACATTGGCTTGGCACCGTTGAACCATAGGTTCCGAATTGTCTATGGCAATAATACGGGTTCCTTCGGTAGTTGCACCCTGGGCCATAGATAAGGCTCCAGCTCCAAGAGAGGTGCCAAGGTCGTAGAGATTTGTGTGAGGTTGTCCGTACTGCTCGGCAAACACCTTTGTCATACCTATTACCTCACGGTATCCAGGGACGGATCGTTGAATCATATCTTCAAAGACCTCAACAACCTCTTTGTCAAAGCAGAATCCTCCGATACTTCGGGGATTTGTCATAAATATACTGTCTCTTTGAGCCATAGCAACCTCTCTTCACGCAGAGTAATGAAATATATAAAACCTTTCAATATGGGGAGTTTCTCAAAAGTTCCCAATACCATATAGATTTTCCTTGGTAACTGTTGTAAGGTTGTTATATGGATAGTGTAGAGTTACGAGGTAATATTCTTAATATACTGAAAAAACAAGGACCCATTTCGGGAGAGTCTCTTGCCCAGCAACTAGGGTTTTCTCGTGTTGCTCTGTGGAAGCATGTCGAAGCCCTACGTACTATGGGATACAATATAGTAGGATGCAGGGGAGGATATACCGTATCCGATAGTCAGGACCTTCTTTACCCCTGGGAATTTCCGGGAATGGAACAATATATACATTACTATCCAGAGTGTGGTTCTACCATGGATGAAGCAGAGTTACTTGTGTCACAAGGGGCTCCAGAGGGTTCTTTGGTTCTTGCGGGTGTCCAAACAAAGGGACGGGGAAGGCTTGGGCGTGTGTGGGAGTCTCCTGTGGGCGGAATTTATGGAACCCTCATTGTAAGACCAGAGTATCTTCCTTTACAGGAGTTTTGGACAATGCAGTGGAGACTTATCGTTTCCATTGTTCGTGCAGTACGAGAAATTGGGGTGGATGCATCTATTAAATGGCCAAATGATCTGTTAGTGGGGTCAAAAAAATTGACAGGAGTGATAGCAGAGACTCGATCTTCCGGTGGGTTTGTTGAGTGGGGGTTACTCGGTTTTGGTATTAACTGCAATAATCAGGTTCCCGAGGTTGGTGTATCCTTAGGATCACTTCTTGGAACACCTATAGATAGAAAAGCTCTTATTCGTGGAATTCTTACACACTTTCAAGAGGTTAGGGTGCTCTCTATAGAAGAGCTTACCCAACAGTGGAGGAGTTATACCTCAACCTTGGGCAGGAAGGTTACTATTGATATGGGTGGTGGAAATACCCTTGAGGGAGTTGCTAAAGAGGTGTTTAGTGATGGGAGTCTTGTTGTTGTAGACACCCAAGGAGAGGAGCATCGCTGTTACTCCGGTGATTGTTTGTATTAAGGGCATAAGTTAAGAACTCTTTCGGCCGTAGCTATAGAAGTGATTTCTATGAAGATCTCTTATCATATATTTGACAGGCTGGACTAAATATAGTATCTTTAAAAGACTAGGAGGGGCGCTTTATGAGTATTACAAACCATATAAAACCTATCTCATATATTAAATCGCACGCAGCAGAGGTTCTTCAAGATGTTCACGAGACTAAGGTTCCTTATGTTATCACACAACATGGAGAAGCTAAGGCTGTCCTTATGGATACCTCTTCGTATGACTCTTTAATGGAGTCAATAAAAGTGCTTAAGCTCCTCCAGCAAGGAGAGAAGGATGTGGTTGAGGAGTGTGTTGTTGCTCAAGATACTGTTTTTTCTCAGGTAGAGAAGATTTTTGACATATGAGTAATGGGTTTTCAGTTCTGTGGACAGGTACAGCTGTAGAGGATTTGAAGTCTCTGTGTGAGTATCTTGCACAAGACTCAATGAATGTTGCTAGAAAGCAGTATAAAAAAATACGAGATAGAGCTAAAACACTTGAAACATTCCCTTTTGAAGGTCGTGTTATTCCTGAGTTACAGGTTCACAATATTTATACTTACAGAGAGCTTGTAATTTCTCCATGGAGATTGTTCTATCGTATAAGTAAGCAAGAGGTGTATGTACTTGCAATAATAGATAGTAGGCGAGATATCCAAGATCTCCTTTTGGATCGTATTTTACGGTAACCCTGTACACCTATCAACTAATAGGAGCATCGCTGTTACTCCGGTGATTGTTTGTATTAAGATTATCCTGCATCCACAATTTGAGGTAGACACTCTTTTAGTCTTTTGTTAACCTGTATTTATAAATAAGTTAACGATAATAAAGATTCACTGCAAAGGAGTGTTGATGAACAGAACAAAATCAATTATTTTAATAGCCCTAGGTGTTGCCCTTGTATGGGTTGGGTCGGTTGTCTCAATTCCTATTGGTCCTGTACCAATAACTCTACAAACTATGATGGTTGTAGTGGTGGGAATGATGTTAGGCCCTACTCGTGGAGGGTTGGCTATTCTTCTTTACTACCTTTTAGGAGTTATAGGAATTCCGGTTTTTGCTGGATTTAAATCGGGGGTTGCCGTATTTACCACCTCTCCCACAGCAGGGTTTTTATTAGGGTTTTTTCCCGCTGCTCTTATTTCGGGAATCCTCTTTTCTGTGGCTACATGGTTTAAAGGAGTTGTCCGATATGTTCTGATTGCCGTAGCTGCGGTTGTTGGAATGGTAGTTCCGTATACTTTGGGGATTCCTCTTTTTATGAGCTATACAGGAAAAACCCTCGCCGAATCGCTTCCCCTTGTATTAACTCCATTTATTGTAGGAGATGTGATTAAAACATTTGCTGCCACTCTTGTTGGGGGAGCACTTTTACGGTTTCGTAGTGTTGATGGAGAGAACTCCTAAGGTGAGTTTATATCATAATATGAGTGATATACAGAAGGCATACCTATGATACCTCATACAAAACCCATTGTTTCAGTTGAAAATCTTTACTACTCAATTGGGAAAAATCCAATTTTACAGGGTGTAAATCTCAAGGTAGAACCTGCAGAGATTGTAGTTCTTGCTGGTCGTAATGGGTGTGGGAAAAGTATTTTATCTCGACATATACGAGGGCTTATTCCTCTAAAAAAAGATCAGGGAGATATTCGTATTGATGGAGTCTCTATGGTTGGTCATAAGGGGGTTTACCCCGATGTGGGGCTTGTATTTCAGGACCCTGACTTACAAATTGTGGGTAGTAGTGTAGAGAAAGATATTGCCTTTGGTCCAGAAAACCTAAAAATGGATAGAGAAGAGGTTTCTCGACGAGTTAGGGCAATTGGGGATCAGTTGGAGCTTACAAAACTTTTTACCCGTCGTCCACATACTCTTTCTGGTGGTGAAAAGCGGCGAGTTGCCATGGCTGGTGTTATGATTATGGAGCCTAAGCTTCTCATTTTAGATGAACCCTTTGTAGCCTTGGACTATCCAATGATTAGAGAGATCCTCTCAATTATTGTAGATTTACAAAAGCGGGGAGTGGCAACACTAATTATTACCCACGATTTAGAAGTGTGTTTAGCCCATGCTGATAGGCTTGCCCTTATGTCTGAAGGAGCGATACTCTCTCAAGCACCTCCGCAAGAAAATATCCACAGAATTACCGAAGTAGGGCTTCATCCTCCCCGTTTAGCTGTGGGGGAGTGCACATGGCTGAATTAAGGATTCTTCATTATCAACCAGGGGAGAGTTGGCTTCATCGACACCACCCTGGAGCAAAGTTTCTCGAGTTTCTGGGAATTAATATTGTATTAGTGTTACTACCTCTCTGGAGTTCAGCTCTTTTTTTGATACCCCTTGTGGTACTGTTTCCGTTTGTTGGATTTGATCGAAAAACCTTTACATCTCTTGGAATAGCCGTGGTCAGTATGATGGTATTCTTTATTTGTATTGGAATGCTCTCTGTGGAGGGGGTTTGGTTCTCTCTTTCTGGATGGAACGTTGGGGTGTTGCAGGGGCTTCGGTTTATTACACTGACCCTATGGGCGGTACTTTTTTTGGGAGTAACAGACCCTTGGGATATTGCGGGATGTATCGGTTCGCTCGGAAGAGGACGGGTAAAACTATTCTCCTATTTAGGTTTTGCTATAGCCTTAGTGTTAAGTTTCTTTCCTATGCTTTTAGATAGGGCTCTTGAACAAGGGGAGGCGTTAAGAAATAGAGGGTTAACCTTTCGTAATCCGATTAGATACTGTGCCTTTCTTGGGAGTAAACTGGTTATTTCTGTAGAACTTCTTGCGGATGATCTTTCCATGGCTATCGAGTCTCGTTGTTATCGACCAGATAGAGCTTGGGGAATTCCTCGTTGGAAGGTTGTTGATATAGTTGGAGTCTTTACTGTTTGGATTGTTCTTGGAGTCTTATTTATTATTTTTCCATAAAAAAAGACCCGACATGTGCCGGGCCTCATTATGAATTTACTATTTCCAAAGTGGAGTGGGGTAGGTCCCATTGTCCGCAAGCTTCTTCATCTCATCCTTTGCTAGTTGTAGGTCCTCTTTATAGGTTACTCCAAACCAGTGAGCAGGAGTTGGTAATACCTTCATTTTTGCAACTCCACGCTTAAGAAGTTTATCTACCTCTTTTGGAAGGAGGTACTCAGATTTTGGATTATCCTTCTCCTCTTCAAGAAAAGGGATAAATCCCTCTTTTAGGTGAGCGAGTACCGCAGGGGAGAATCCAAAGAAGTTCATAGAGGTAGGCTCTTTTCCTGTAAGCTCAGTTCCTACACCCTCTGGGTTTGTGGTAATAATCTTATCACCCTCATATCCAATCTTTAAGTTTTCCTCAATATTTTGAAGCCACCCCTCATTGTTTACGGTACAAATTCCACGAGAAACAGTTCCGTGTGTTGAAAGAGTGTTATCTAACTGGTAACCCATCATGGCAAATTCAGTACTTGTGACATCAATGCCCTTCAAATACTCTGCCATGGTATGGAAAGGGTGTGCCCCATAAAAATCATCCGCATTGATAACAGCAAATGGTGCATCAATTGCATCGGCAGCACATATAATAGTGTGTGCAGTTCCCAAAGGTTTTACCCTATCCTCAGGAAGCTTAATATGATCAGGAACGTGACTATCAATCTCCTGATAACAGTACTCCACAGGGATATCACTTGGGATCTGCTCAGCAATAACCTCTTTAAAGTCTTTCTCAATATCCTTTCGAATAATAAAAACAACCTTAGAAAATCCCGCTTGAATAGCATCATAAATAGAGTAGTTAATAATAATCTCTCCATTCTGTCCAACTGGAACAATCTGCTTTATTCCTCCAAATCGGCTTCCCATTCCAGCTGCCATAACTACAAGTATCGGTTTCATAATCATACTCCTAAAATGTGTTAGCATAGTGTAGCAGAACAGCCGTGTTCCTGCAATGGTAAAGTGAGAGGTTCTTGTTCTTATCTGGAGTAGGAATCTGATACACTGTATGTCAGGTAGAATTTAGTGAGGTCATACAAATAATATGTTCATATTTGCTGAAAAAAAGTTCTTTTTTATTCGTGGTTGACAATCAACAAATCTATGCTACTATGATATTACATACTTGGCTTTGGAGGTTAATGAATGGTTGATCGTATTGTGAGTTGTAGGGGGTGGCGATGAAAATATCCAGTCATCTATCTTTAAAATCTTTAAAAAAAAGAAAATTAGTTATGAAGCTTTGGCGCATCATTTCCCACGTCATTGCCTTATTTTTAGCAAAAGGAAAATTAATTATGAAGCACAAGGCGTTGTACCTTGTCTTCCTTCTTCCTGCGGTAATAACTGCGATTCTTTTCCAGTATAGACCTATGGCAGGTGTGATTATGGCCTTCCAAGACTTTGATATAACCGCAGGATCCTATCTGGCATCTCCCTTTATTGGGTTTGAAAATTTCAAAACCTTTTTTGCAAATCCAAGGTTCTGGCAAGCTTTGAAAAATACCTTAGGCTTAGGTTTATACTCGCTTCTTGTTGTTTTTCCTCTTCCTATTATTTTTGCATTGGTCTTAAACGAGGTTCGTTTCCCAGGTTTTAAAAGGACAGTTCAAACTATTACCTATCTTCCTCACTTTCTCTCTTGGGTTGTAGTTGCCACTATGGTATACCGAATTTTAGATCCCGGTGCGGGTGTCATAAATCAGATAAGGATGTTTTTTGGTGCCGAGGCGCTCCCTTTTATGCGGGAGCCTGAGTTTTTCTGGCACGTTACCATTATTTCTAGTATCTGGAAAGAGATAGGGTGGAGTGCAATTATTTATATTGCTGCAATATCCTCTATTGACCCTCAGTTATATGAGGCAGCAGTTATTGATGGTGCAGGACGATTTAGGAGAATGATGAGTATCACCTTACCTTCAATAGCTTCTACCGTTGCGTTGATGTTTATTCTAAAAATAAGTTCTATTGTGAGCTCTGGTGGGTTATTTGATGCGGTGTTTAACCTAAGTAATCCAATGGTAAATGAACGATCCTATACTTTAGAGATGTATGCGTATTATGAAGGAATTGTGTCCGCTAAATACTCCTACGCCACGGCAATTACTCTTACCCAGTCTGTAGTTGGACTTATTGTTGTTATTACGGCAAATAGTATCTATAAGCGAGTCACCCAGAAGTCGGTTTTTTAAGGAGAATACATGAAAAAAAGATTAAAAATATTTGATGTTGTAATTATTCTGGTAATGATTCTTATATGTATTGCTACCTTATACCCTTTTATCTATGTAGTATCCTACTCACTCAGTGATGGGCATGCTGTTCTTACAAATCCAGTTAAACTCCTTCCTGTTGAGTTTACCTTTGATAATTATAGGGCTGCTTTTAATAATGATAGTATTACTCGAGCCTTTGGTATCTCCTTTTTAAGAACAGTTCTGGGAACCCTTTATACACTGGTTGTTACAGGGTTTGCGGCGTACATGCTATCTAAACGACACCTTCCGGGGAATAGATTTTTCTCTTACTTTTTAATTATTCCTATGTATCTAAGTGGAGGAATGATTGCTACATACGTGAATATTGCTCACCTAGGATTAATGAATAGTTTTTGGGTGTATATTTTTCCCTATGGATTCCTCGCTTACTACATGCTTATTATGCGAACCTTTTTTGCGGGTATTCCAATAAGCTTAGAAGAGTCTGCTCAGCTTGATGGTGCTGGTGATCTCCGTATCTTTTTCCAGATTGTAGCACCTTTGTCAAAACCGGTTTTTGCAACCATTACACTATTTGCAGGTGTTCTTCAGTGGAATATGTGGTTTGATGCTATGTTATATGTTATGAATTCAAATCTTCACCCCTTACAGCTTGTATTACAGAATGTACTCAAGCAGTCTGCGGGTCTGGCAAATATAAAAGCTGCTGCTCAAGCGGTAGAGATAAAAACTACCGCCGAGGCAGTTCAGATGGCAACATTGGTAATTGCAACAGTTCCTATTCTAGTTGTATACCCCTTTGTACAACGTTATTTTGTGAAAGGGGTAATGATTGGGGCGGTTAAAGCATAAATTGGTTTTCATAAACTAAGGAGGAAATTATGAGAAAGTGGAGTTTACTTTTGCTAGCACTACTAGCATCGGTTCTGGTTATCGCCTGTGGTGGTAAATCATCAGGGGGCCAGAGTGGTATTAGAGCAGAAGGGAGTCAAGAAAAAGATGTTATTGAGTTAACAATATCTATGATTCCTAAGTATGAATTGGGAGTTATGAAGCAGTTAAATAATCCTGATAATGTTATAGTTCCATACATTGAGGAGCGTTTTGGTATCCGAGTGAAAGAGGTTATGAAGACACCTCCAGACATGACTACTACCCAGGCAGTTTCTATGTGGCGAGCTGCAGGTATGGCCCCTGACCTTATGCATAGTGGAGCAGAGGACTTTGGTAACTTGGTTGGATCTGGAATATTTGCTCCGTTGGATGAGTACTTAGAAGATATGCCAAACTATGAGAAATATCTACCTCGAAAGTATTGGTCTCGAGAGGTTGGAGAAGATGGAAGTGTGTACGCTTTTTATAACCTTCCAGGACAACCTTGGCCTCAACAGGAGCCACCTTCTGACGATGTAGTTACTCCAAGTATGCATGGGCGAGCATTATGGGTAAGAGAGGATGTTCTTGAAGCTATTGGGTACTCCTTTACTCCTGTTATGGAGCTTAAAGCAGAGACCGTTGATAAAGGTATTCGTCCTACCGCTGAGCAGTTAGCTATCTCTCCAGCTATAGACACTCCAGAGGACTTTCTTGAGTTCCTTCGAAAAATCAAAGCTGCAGATCTTAAGGCTATGGATGGTTCAGATATGATCCCTTTCTCCATGGTGAGTTGGGAGACTTGGCACCTTGGTGTTATGTTTGACTGGGGATATTGGAGAATAAATGAAGAGGGTGAGGTTGATGGATACCTCGGTCTTCCTGGTGCAAAGGATTATATGGAGTGGCTCTGGACCGCTTATAGTGAAGGGCTTATTGATCCAGACTACCTTGTACATAAGGGTGTTCAGTTACAAGAAAAAATTGCAACTGGTAAGATTGCTGCGGGCGAGTATGTACCAGACTCTATCGGAACCTTTGCTCAGTTAGAGAATAATGTTCCTGGAGCTATTCGACACTTTATTCCATTTCCAAAGCAATCACCTGACTACGGATTTTATGATACTTACAATCCCCATCCATACTACAGAACTCTGATAAATAAAGATCTTTCAGAAGAGGCTAAAAGACGAGTAGCAGCCTTTGCAGATTGGCTTTATAGCGATGAGGGAATATCTATTATGGCGTGGGGACCAGAAGAGGCAGGACTCTATGAGGTTGTGGACGGAAACCGTCGATTCATTGATCCTCAGGTAGAAGAGGCCATTCTTAGTGGAGATATTGAAGGCGAGGGTGTGTATAAATGGGGACTATTTGATTCCGTACTTCAGTCTCCCGCTGACCCTCTTGCTCTTATGCTAGGACCAGAAGTACTCAATAGATCTGTATTTCATGATTACGATAAGACAGGAAACTACATGTCCTTAATTAGTGGTATTGTTGGAAGTGAACCCAGTAATCTACCATTAGGTACTAAACTGCAGGTAGCAAACTCTGATCAATCTAAACTTGTACAGGGTGTTGCAGACTGGTACTGGGGTATTTTTCCTCAAACCTATCTACCTCAGTTACTCAAATCTAAGGATAAAGCTCAATTTGAAGAAAGGTATGCGAACATGATGGATGCTTTCTATCGAGAAACTTCGTATGATAAAGCAAAAGAAAATATGGTAGAATATTTTAAAAAATATCCTCCAATGTATTAATAGGGAAATTATGTTTGTTTCGAGGGTGGCTCTGCCACCCTCGTTATTGTATTAGGGTAGAAAAAAGTTTTAACCATATGCTCGGGTGAGCAGTATGGAAAATAGAGAGGTATGTTATATATGAAAGAGTTATATAGAGTAGGTGAGTGGGATGAGGAAACATTAGGAAATCATCGGCTTCTTATTCAAGCTGATGACACGCAACCCGCTGTTCATTGTATGGTTTCGTGGAGGCGATCTGATTTTAATCCAGAAAAGAAGGGTGTCTTTATTCGACCCCAGGGAAAGTCTAATTTTATTAAGAGGGTACATGTTAAGCATATTTCTCAAGAAGAGTTGGATCTTATTTTTGAGCCGGTACAAGGAGTAACCACCTATGAGGTGTATTATATGCGATTCGAGGGTACCACCAGAGCCCCCTATTCTGTGATTAATTACCTTCCTGTACAAATATGTGAAGACGCCTCTTGGGTGAGCCAGTATAACAAAGTTGCCGAATCACTTCCACAAGCAGAGCTTATAGCTTTTGAATCATGTAGTGATTTTCACTCCTATTTTCCTATGGAAATCCCTGCAGGAACAGGAAGTGTAAAGGAGTTAACCGCTGCTCATGGTGATAAGAATTTTCTGATATTTCCAGAAGTTCGAGAGAACTCCATAAAAATGAGAAAAGACCTTCCTCATCATTGGGTTGAGCAAGGCCCTTTTGCCTCTCTTTCTTCTGAGGTTTTTCAAGGGGAGTATTACGTATTTCAACTTGGAGTTTTTGCTCATAGAGAGAATATTACGATTAATAGTGTCTCTTTCTCCTTTCCTAAAAGCTCTGGAGCTTCTTCCTGGGATGGAACCTGTTTTAACCTTGAGGGTGTAAGTTATCTGGGAGAATCCTTTACAAAGGATATTATTCTTGTTAAAGGAGAGGTTCAGGCCTTATGGGCAGGGGTGCAAATTCCTGATGATATATCTCCATCAGTATATACTATCGATGTAACCGTAGAAACTGTTGAGTGTGGATCTGAAACGGTAACCCTTAAGCTAGACTGCCAAGGTAAGAGTATTGTTGATAAGGGTGATGATGACCCATACAGATTATCTCGGCTTCGGTGGTTGAACTCTACCATAGGATCTGAAGATGCGGTTATTAGCCCCTATATTCCGGTTACCAGATCGGGAGATACCTTTGCCATACTTGGTAGAGATGTAACTCTTGGAAAGAGTGGTCTTCCTCATGCAATCCACAGCTATTACACTCCAGAGGTTACTAGTGTGGGAGATGAAGCATTTCCTATACTGGGAGCACCTATGGAATTCTCCGTATTGGATCAGAGTGCTAGTGAAGTTCTATGGAGTAGGGAGTCTCTCGTTTTTCAAGATACTCCTGAAGCGACCCAATCTTTTTCTCAGGTAAGTAGTTCTCCATCTTTAGAGCAAAGGCTATCTGCAACAATTGAACCAGATGGGTGCCTAGAGTACTCCATGGTTCTTTCTGCAAAAGAGAGAACTGAACTCAAGGATGTTAGCCTCTCTCTCCCTTTTCATAAGAATGTACTCAAGTATATGCTTGGTTTAGGTTTTAAGGGTGGAGCTATTCAAGATGACTTTGAGTGGAGTTGGAATACAAAAAAGAAAAATCAAGACTCCCTGTGGATTGGTTGTGAAAGGGGAGGTGTTCAGGTTTTCTTGAGCGATGACCATTACAACCGTCCCCTTAACACAAACTTTTACCACCTACAGCCGTTGGTAACTCCCGTTTCTTGGGACAACCAGGGTAAAGGACGAATCACGTTTAAGAAACATACAGACTATGGTATGGTAACCTGTTCTAGTGGGGATCGAGTTATGGAGAAAGGGGAATCTTTGGTATTTAACTTTCGACTGCTCATAACACCATTTCGACCAATTGATACGTATAAACAGTGGAACTCTCGGTTTATCCATGAATTTAAGCCACTGGATGAGGTTAAAGAGAGTAGGGCTAACGTAGTAAACATTCACCATGCGAAACCGGTAAACCCCTTTATTAATTACCCATTTTTGCGAACAAAGGAGCTAAAAGAGTATATTGATGAAGCCCATGATATGGATATGCGGGTACGACTGTATTACACCATTAGAGAGCTTACGAATCACGCTCCAGAACTGTTTGCCCTACGAAGTTTGGGGCATGAAGTGTTCTCTTCTGGTCCTGGGGGAGGGCAATCTTGGTTACAGGAACACCTGTATGAAGACTATATTGCGGCGTGGCATGTTTTTGAGTACGGCTGTTGTGCAATTGCCAATACAGGGTCTTCTCGCTGGACCAACTTTTACCTAGAAGGATTAGATTGGCTTACGCGAAAACTTAAGATTGATGGAGTGTATATTGACGACCTAGCATTTGGACGTGGAACCATGAAGAGAATGCGACGAGTATTAGACACCCACCGTACAGATGCACTTATAGACCTTCACTCAGCAAATCAGTTTAACGATAAAGATGGATATGCAAATAGTATTAACATGTATATGGAAAACTTACCCTATATTGATAGACTCTGGTTTGGTGAATACTTTGAGTATGATAAAGAACCGGAGTATTGGATGACAGAGGTTGCGGGGATACCCTTTGGCCTTATGGGCGAAATGTTACAAGATGGGGGGCATATATGGCGAGGAATGCTGTACGGTATGACCAGTCGTTATCCTCATGAAACAGGAGACCCCAGAAGACTCTGGGAAATCTGGAATGACTTTGGAATTTCCGATACAGAGATGTATGGGTACTGGTCTCCAAATATTCCTGTTGTAACACCCTGTGATGATATACTGACCACCGTATACCTGAAACCAGATGGAGCAGGAGCGATGATTGCAGTTGCTAGTTGGAACGATGAAGATGTATCTGTGACCTTTGACTATGACTGGGAAAAGCTTGGAATGAACCCTGATAAAGTAATAGTACGATCTCCTTATATTGAAAGAGATCAGGAGGAAGCGGAGTATCAGGTAGGGGAGAGTATTCCTATTAAGAAAAACCAAGGAGCAATACTTATTATCCAGGAGAAGTAATGAGTAGGGGGAAGGGCATCAAGCTCTTCCCCTTTTTTTATATTATAACTTGGGAAGAATACTTCTTTGAGGTGGCTTCTCTGGGGATGTTATCCACTCCAGAGTACTGGCTTATTCTTTAGTGGATATTTGGTAGTTCATAATTTTAAAGCACTGTTCAGTATTTCAGATTCCTTTCTCAATATTTTCGAGCTAAAATATATTTTATAGTAGAACCAACCATCCTATTTTAGGTTTGTTGGTATAAATTTGGAGGTGAAGATATGAAAAAAATATTAGAACTAGGGTTTATACTTCTTATGAGCCTACTCATTTTAGTTTCTTGTGGAGATTCTGAGCAGGAAGCATCTGGGTCATATGAGAAAACATCAAATACACTGGTAATTTATAGTCCCCATAAGGCGGATATGATAAACCCAATTATCAAAGAATTTCAGGAAACTACAGGCATAAAGGTTGAACTTGTTGCAGCAGGGACAGGAGAGCTTTTAAAACGAATCGAATCAGAGTCTAACAATCCCTTAGGTGATATCATGTGGGGTGGTGGAGCGGAGTCTCTTAACGCTTTTGGAGATTTTTTTACCGCTTACGAAAGCCCAGAGACTGCATATATTGACTCTAGCTTTATTGGGGCCAATCATATTTGGACAGGAACGAGTCCTCTCCCTATGGTAATAATGTATAACAAAAAACTTGTGAACCCAGAAGACGTTCCTCGTGGTTGGGAAGATTTACTTGATTCTAAATGGACTGGTAAAATTGCATATGCCGATCCTACACGATCAGGCTCATCCTTTACAATTTTAGCAACTATGCTAGAGGCTTTTAAAGATAGGGGGGATGATGGTTGGTTTTTTATTAGAGATTTCTATAAAAATCTTGATGGAAAGCTTATTTCAGGATCTTCTGGTGTATACAAGGGTGTTTCTGATGGTGAGTATTCTGTGGGATTAACCCTAGAGAAAGCTGCTATGGAGTATGTAAATGCGGGTGCTGATGTGGGTATTGTGTATCCTAAAGAAGGAACATCCTCTGCTCCCGATGGGATTGCAATTATAAAGGGTGCTAAGAACATTAATAATGCAAAGGTGTTTTTTGACTTTGTTCTAAAATCAGAGACACAAAAATACGTATATGAAAATTTTGCTTCTCGTCCAGTTCGCAATGATATAGAGCTATCTGAAACCATGTTACCAGTTTCAGATATTAAGCTTGTTGATTATGATCTTGAATGGGTTTCCGCAAACAAAGAGAGCATTGTTAAAAAGTGGAAAGATATTGTTATTGGAAAATATTAAGATGTGTAGGGGAGACCTTTATGGTTCTTCCCTTACTTGAGCATATGAGGAGAGTTTAATCAAATGAGTCATATCAAGATAAGAAATGCTGTAAAAAAATATGGTGATTATAAAGCGGTTAATCATGTAAGTGTTGATATAGAGGAGGGTGAGCTATTTACGCTTCTCGGACCTTCTGGTTGTGGGAAAACAACCCTTTTAAGAATGATTGCTGGATTTAACTCTATCGATGAAGGTGAGATCCTCCTTGGAGAGTTGTGTTTGAATAATATTCCTGCCCATAAGCGTAATATTGGAATGGTCTTTCAAAACTATGCAATCTTTCCTCATATGTCAGTTTTTAAAAATGTAGCCTATGGACTTAAGGCTCGAAAGATTGAACGTGACGAAATTGAAAAACGAGTCATTGAAGCTTTGAAAATGGTTCAAATGGAGAGCTTTAAGGATAGAAGCCCATCTCAACTTAGTGGGGGTCAGCAGCAGAGGATTGCACTTGCTCGAGCAATTGTGATCCATCCTGATGTTCTTTTAATGGATGAACCTCTGAGTAATCTTGACGCAAAGTTACGAGTACAAATGAGGACTATTATACGAAAGCTTCAAAAGGATTTAAAGATTACGACTGTTTATGTTACCCATGACCAAGAAGAGGCCCTTGCAATATCCGATCGAATTGCAGTTATGAAGTTGGGAGAAATTCAGCAAATTGGAACTCCTAAGGAAATTTATGCTCATCCTAAGAATACATTTATTGGAGATTTTATTGGAACATCAAATTTTCTTATAGGAGAAGTTACGAATACCAAGGAGGGGGCTACTTCTATTAACGTAGAAGGCTGTCCTATCACAGTTCCTTTATCATTAAGTAATGCTCAAAAGGTTACTATTGCGGCTCGTCCAGAGGAGATCTGTCTCTCGGATGATGATTCTAAAGGATTACCAGCGTCTATTGTGATGAGTACCTTTCTTGGAGATTTTATTAATTATGAAGTTCAGCTTTCAAGTGGTAAAACTATTGAAGTGAACGAGTACACAAAGGATGTTTCTAGAGTCCGTACTGTGGGAGATCGTGTATTTGTGCATTTTGTGTATGAAAAGATTCATATTTATGATGAAGCAGGACAGGAGGTTCTTTTATGAAGTCCTCTCTTAATTTCTGGAGCGTAACTCGTTTTCTTATTTTTCTCTTACTTATCTTATTTTTGGTATATCCTTTTTCTGCTATGGTAAAGGAAAGCTTTATCTCTGTTGAAACCGGTAGGTTTTCCTTTAGAAACTTTATCGATTTCTTCACTTATCCCTATTACTACCAAACTTTGAAGAATAGTTTTTCTGTTGTCTTTGCAGCAACATTTTTTTCAACTCTTATTGGGCTTCCCATGGCTTTCTTTGTTTCTCGATATAATATTCCCGGTAAGTCTACTCTTAATATGATGATTATTCTTTCATTACTGTCTCCTCCCTTTATAGGAGCGTACTCGTGGATACTTCTCTTGGGGCGAAATGGAATTGTTACAAGACTTTTTTCAAGTTTAGGGATAACTTTACCCACAATATACGGGTGGAGTGGGATTGTTCTTGTTTTTACATTAAAATTCTTTCCATATATTTACTTGTTTGTTTCTGGGGCCCTAAAAAATGTAGATGCTTCTTTAGAAGAAGCTGCGGAAAACTTGGGCGTTTCTGGTATGAAAAAGTTATTTACCGTGACCTTTCCTCTTATTTTGCCTACAATTTTAGCGGGGGCACTTATGGTGTTTATGTCATCTTTGGCGGATTTCGGTACACCAATGCTCATAGGTGAGGGGTATAAGGTTCTTCCAGTCCTCATTTATGAGGAGTACATGAGTGAGATTGGAGGAAATGCTTCAATTGCTAGTATGCTAAGTGTTGTAACTGTTTTTTGTGCTTTAATAGTATTGGCTATTCAAAAAATGGTTATTGCTAAAAAGTCATATGTTATGAGTGCTCTTAGGCCTCCTCAGATTGTTGAACTGACTCAAGGAAAGCGATTCTTATGTACTCTGTTCTGCTTTGGAATTGCTGGGATTGCAATGATTCCTCAGATTGTAGTTATTGTAACATCATTTATTAAAACAAGTGGACCTATCTTTGTAAAGGGATTTAGTCTTGACAGTTATCGAATGATTATTAATAGACTTTCAACAAATATTATTAACACATATCTCTATTCAACCATTGCCATTGTTATTATGGTTGTCTTGGGACTTCTTGTGTCCTATTTGATCGTACGTCGAAAATCAAAGGTTAATAATATGTTAGATCTTCTTATAATGTTTCCCTATGTTATTCCTGGTGCTGTTCTTGGAATAACCTTACTTGTTGCGTTCAACAAAAAGCCACTACTCCTAAGTGGAACTGCAGCAATTATGATTATTGCCTATGTGATACGAAAGCTCCCTTATACTGTTCGATCAAGTAGTGCAATTTTGTATCAGATAGATTCAAGTATTGAGGAGGCTTCCATAAATCTAGGTGTTTCTCCGATGAAAACCTTTATAAAGGTTACTGCGGTGCTTATGGCTCCAGGAGTACTCTCTGGAGCTTTATTGAGCTGGATTACCACTATCAATGAGTTAAGCTCTAGTATTATTCTATACACAGGGCGAACAGGAACTATCTCTGTTGCGATTTACACGGAGGTGGTGCGAGCAAGCTTTGGTACAGCGGCCGCTTTAGCAACAATCCTTACGGTAACAACAGTTATTTCTATGGTTATATTTAATAAGTGTTCTGGTGGGAAGGGGATAGCCTTGTAGTTTTTATCTTAAGTGGTTTATGATAATCTTATTCCTCCTAGTAGACTTTGTAGAGGAGAGGGAGTTTTGAGTGTTTCAGAGGTCTGCATTTTTTAATAAGTTGCTTCTCTTTTTTATTTTGATAGGGGTGATCCCCTTAGGGGTTCTTACTTTTCTCGGTTATGCTCTTTCCACTCAGATTCTTGAGAAATCTTTGTATCAGGAGACAAGTAGTAATCTACGTAAGCTCACTAGCGATATTGATGGTCTCTTTTTTGAGTATTCAAATCTTATTCAATTGTTATCAGAAGATCCTACACTTAAACAAGTTTTATCAGATGAGATCTCTCTTCAAGAGGCACACAATAGCATATACGAAAAAATATATTTTCTAACATTAAGTAAAACATATGTTTTTCCTCTCTATATTTTAGATGAAGAGGGTTCTGATCTTTTTGGTACGGCTCCCATGGCAAGTAAGCATGTTGAGGATTTCTCAGCCAGCTGGGGAATCTTTAAGCAATTAAAAGGAGGAAACGGAGATATATTTATTATCTCTGAGAGCTTTGTAGATACCCAAGGGAATAGTATTATTTTTACCATGGGTAAGAGAATTACAGATGGCTCTGGTGAAACACTTGGATATATTTTGGTAAATATAACAAGGGAAGCTGTCATCTCAATTATAAACTCTTTTAGTTTAAGTGTAATTGATAATATTATTATTTCGGATCAGTTTTATTATATAGTGCTTAATATTAAAAACTCTAAAGCTGAAGGTTCTTTTTACCGAGGAGATTTTATCCATAAAGTTGAGACCTCTGATCATGATGAATTTTATTATAAGTATGGAAAGAATTTACTAGCTTACCATAGAAGCCGTAATGCGCCTTTTCAAGTTTTTGCTACAATTCCTCTCGAGTCTATTGATAATAACTTAGGGTATATTAAGAAGCTCATTATACTAAGTCTCATTATTAGTGGGCTTCTCGCAATTTCTGTTTCTTTTTTTATGGCGAGAAATATAGTAAAGCCGATTAAAGTTTTAGTGAGAGGGATGAAAAGAGTAGAGGAGGGTGACTATTCACCTACTATGAATCTCCAGCGTAATGATGAAATTGGTCTATTGGAAGATAGCTATAATAATATGGTAATAAAACTCCAGGAGTCTATCGATACCTTAGTGGCTAAACAGAGGCAGCTTAGGGAGGCCGAGATTAAAATTCTTCAAGCGCAGATAAACCCTCATTTTCTATATAATACGTTAGATGCGGTCAAATGGATGGCAAAACTGAAAAAATTTGATGAGATCACCACAATTGTAACTCAGCTTGGAACACTTCTAAGAAATAGTATTGATAATAATAGGGAATTTCTTACGGTTAGAGAAAATCTAGAGATTGTAAACAGTTATATAAGAATCCAAAGCATCCGGTCAAATGAGCAGTTTTCTGTAGTGTATAAGATAGATGAAGGGGTGTATGAATACCAAACCCCTAAGCTTATGCTACAGCCACTGGTAGAGAATGCAATTATTCACGGTCTGATGCACGGAGATATTGGTGGAGTGTTGGTTATTGAAGCATGGGTAGATTCAAATAATCTTATATTCGTTGTTCAAGATAATGGAGTAGGAATGAGTAGTGATCAGCTACATCAAGTACTGAATCAATCTGGGAGTGATCACATAGGTTTATGTAATGTTGATCATAGGATTAAACTCTACTATGGTGTGGAGTATGGGCTTTCTGTTGAAAGTAAAATAGGAGAGGGGACAAGGGTAACTATAAAAATTCCAAAAATTCGTCCATCAATATTGGGAGGTGATTCATGATCAAAGTACTTATTGTAGAAGATGAATTATATACTCGAAAAGGGCTTATTGAAACTACCCCATGGGAAGAGTGTTCCTGTACTGTGGTTGGTGAGGCTCGGGATGGAGCTGAGGGGCTTAGAATGATAGAAGAGTTATCACCAGATTTAGTAATAACTGATGTGAGAATGCCCCGAATGTCTGGAATAGAGATGATCAAATTCTATAATAGTACACTAAAAGGGAGTATGGGTAATAGAGATATTGCCTTTATTATTCTGTCTGGGCATGAAGATTTTCATTATGCACAAAAAGCAATATCCCTTGGAGTCAAAGAGTATCTTCTGAAACCCATTGACGATAATATTCTTATTCAGTCTTTACAGAAAATGAGTACCACACTCTGCCAAACGAAGACTTCTATAGGATATCAGGGAACGTCTTTGTCTCTCCCCGTAAACCTCAAGGCTGATTTGTATCGGGAAATTTCTACTCATGAGTATCATCCTGAGTCTATTACTGGTAAGAGTTTATATCTAAAAAAAGCAATAGCCTATATAGAGAGAAATTATATTGAAGGTATCTCCATAAAAGATGTTGCACAGTTACTTGCTATTACAGAGAGTTACTTGAGTCGGATTTTTAAGAGTGAAACTAACCACACTTTTTTGGAATATCTTTCCTGGTATCGTATTAAAAAAGCTTGTGAGCTTATGAAAGAGGAGGATATTCGCATTTATCAGATTGCAGAGCTTGTAGGATTTGAGGACTCTTGTTATTTTAGTTCGGTATTCAAAAAATACCTAGGAAAAACCCCAACAGAAGTTCGAAATATTATACTTAGCTAATATTGATTTTCCCTTAGAAACTCACATTAGCTTTATAGGAATAATGCCTCCTTGCCACCTCTTCGTGTAAAAAAGTACAATAATGTGTTGATACACAGGATTTTTTCATTGACCCAGTTTTATATTGTATTATACTAAAGGCAAGGAGTGTCCCGTGTTATATATCATAATTATTGCTATAGTACTTGCATTAATGTTCTCCCTCTACAACTACAAGAGGGTAGAAAAGTTAGATGGTGGCTCAGAGACTATGCAGGAGATCTCTTCTGCTATACGAATTGGAGCCAGTACCTTTATTAAAAATGAGTATAAGTTAGTTGCGATAATCAGTGCCATTATCACAGTTATTCTCATTCTCGTTACCAGTGTATCCACTGCAATAGCATTTTTGCTTGGTGCTACAATGAGTGGAACCGCAGGGTATGTTGGCATGAAAATAGCTACCATTACTAACTCTCGTGTAGCCCAGGAGGCAAATACGAGTAGGAGTCTTGGTTCTACCCTTAAGGTTGCCTTTCGTGGAGGAAGTGTTATGGGGCTTTCGGTTGCCGCTTTTGCACTCCTTGGAATGCTTATTGTCTATGTGGTGTTTGGTAAGATGTTAGGTCAGCTTGATATTGATAATATTAATTTTCATACAAACTTTTTAGGAATAGCGGATATACCCTTTACCATGACCGTTTCTGGTTACGCTTTAGGTTGTTCTGTTATTGCAATGTTTAACAGAGTTGGCGGTGGTATTTATACAAAGGCCGCAGATATGGGAGCAGATTTAGTTGGTAAAACTGAAGCTGGTATTCCCGAAGATGACCCCCGAAACCCTGCAACTATTGCGGATAATGTGGGTGATAACGTTGGTGATGTTGCTGGTCTTGGATCAGACCTCCTAGAGAGTTTTGTAGGATCTATGGTATCTGCAATCATCTTAGCCAGTTATATATTTTATCATAATACTCGTATGGGTGTAGCTATATCCTATGAGTTATTGCAGAGTTTAATCATTTTTCCTATTCTGTTTGCGAGTATTGGACTTATTGGGTCTATTGTGGGAATTGGATACCTACTCTTTAAAAAGGTGTCAGATAATCCCCATAAGGAGTTGAATAGATCTATTCAGGCCGCTGCTTTTTTAACATTAGTAAGCACTGGATTCCTTAGTTATTACACCTTTGCGGGGCAAGATGTGACACCCCTAGGATTTAAGCTTGGGCCATTATCTCCATGGATAGCTTCTATTACTGGTATTATAAGTGGTATTGTGATTGGGCACCTTGCGGAACGATACACAAGCTACGACTTTAAGCCTACCAAGAAAATATCTGCCGCTTCCCAAGAGGGTACTGCCTTAACTATTACCCAAGGGTTGGCTACTGGAATGACCTCGGTATTCTTTCCTGTAGTGGTATTAGCACTGGCTACAATTGTATCATTCTCCGTATCTGGGTTGTATGGGGTAAGTATGGCAGCCCTTGGAATGTTATCATTTGTTGCGGCCACCGTTTCTGTTGATACCTATGGTCCAATTGCGGATAACGCTGGTGGTATTGCAGAGATGTCTAAGTTAGATGGAGAGGTGCGGGAAATTACGGATAAATTAGACTCCGTTGGAAACACCACTGCAGCGGTTGGTAAGGGGTTTGCCATTGGAAGTGCGGCCTTTGCTGCGTTGTCACTCTTCTCTTCATACCTCTATGCTAAGGCAGGAGCATCTATTGATGAGTCCTTTGAGCTTGTACTAAATATGATCGATAGCTTTACCCTTGCTGGTGGACTTGTTGGTGCGGCTCTTCCATTTCTCTTTTCAGGGATTCTTATTGAGGCTGTTGCAAAGGCTGCAAGAAGCATGGTTGATGAAGTACGACGACAGTTTAAAGAGATGCCAGGAATATTAACAGGGGAGGAGAAACCAGACTATACTCGCTGTATTGAAATATCAACAAAGGGGTCTCTTCGGGAGATGGTACTTCCTGCACTGGTAGCTGTGTTAGTTCCTATTGTTTCAGGACTTCTCTTTGGACCACAGTTTGTAGGTGGGCTTTTGATTGGAACAACCCTATCTGCTATTATGTTAGCCCTTTTTACCGCCAACTCCGGTGGTGCTTGGGATAATGCGAAAAAGTATATAGAACAAGGACACTTTGGGGGGAAAGGTTCAGATTCCCATATTGCGGGTGTTGTAGGAGATACCGTAGGAGACCCTCTTAAAGATACGGTTGGTCCATCATTAGATATTCTTATTAAGATTATGGCAGTAATAGCTGTTATTACCGTTTCGATTTTTAGTGAATTTAACCTATTATCTCTATTGGGATTAAACTAGGTAAAAGGGAGGCTTTGTATGTATTTTTATGTGATGATTCATCCAGGAGAGGCTCTTATTGCTTCACAGTTAGATCCAGTACAGTTTGGTGCTTATATGGCTCATGGTACAAAAAAGAGGGGTTCCCATGAAGAGATTACCTTTATTGAGGTAGAGGGTAGGTGTAATGACTTTTATGATTGGGATTACGCCGATGCAAAGTGTGTTACTGCTCCAGATGGAACTCCAAAGCACTCACTCTACCTTGGGGTGTATCGAGTGCTAGAAAGAATCCCTATGTCCAGTTATAAGGCTCTCTACCTTACTACTCGAGATGGGAGAGTTCTAGAACTTTCAAAGAGTGAGTATTTAGGGAAAAAAGAGTTAAGTGATGTATATCTCTATAAGGAGATGTGTCCCGTTAACCCTCTTGTATTGACTGTTTTTGATGCCAAGGAGTTTGGGGCATACATGACCTCAAAAGACACCCATCACTCTGTTCCTGTATTAGCATACACCGATGTAAAAATGATAAATCTTGATGATATGGAACATACAGGACATGTGGGAAGAGTGTACAACCACAATCTAGCACACCTGAAAGAGAGCATTGAGGTGCTTAAAACAACCGATAAGAAAACAAAAACTATTGATAGATCTACGGGAGTTGCCTTCTCTTACCAGATGATTCATAGTGGGATTTTCATTGCTCAGGGAGAGAATCTTATTATGTTTAAGATGCCTACAGTTCAAGAGCTTAAACAGAACCATTATGATTGGGGACGATCAGCTCTTCTTTTTTAGGGTACAGGCAGTTTGTGAAATAGGGGAGTTCTCACGGGGAACTCCCTTTTTATTATGATATGATAATAGGAGTTACTTTAACGGAATAAAGGTGCTCCAGCTTTTTGTTAGAGTTTTAAAGGTTGCATCTGACCCATCATTGACAGCAACAAAAAGCCCCTGAAACTCTCCATTCTCTTGGTATAGAAATGGTCTATCCATATTACCAAAATGGGTAGTATCGCCTTTGTCATTTGGTATATCCAATGAGAATGCTGTGTGGTTCTTCTTAATATGCCAGTTAATTCCGTCTGTGCTATGTGCAAACACTCCAGCTCCAACTTGGTTCGTATATGTTCCAGCCCAATCCTTAGCAACCATTGAGTACCCCTGTTCAGTTTCCCATATAAATGGGTCTTCAATAGTACCTTCATTTTCATTGAAAAGAGGTTTATTTGATAATCTCGTAAAAGGTTTCAAGTAGTGATCTGTGTATGCAACTCCTAATTTCATAGAAGAAAACATATCTTCATCCGTAAAGTTGTAGGGAGGTTTTTTATAGGTCCTTGTTTTATATACAAGGAGAACAGATCCATCATCTTTTACGCAAGGGGCAGGGTTAGAGGTGAAGAAGTCATCGAAATAACCTGGTCTTATATCTAGCACAGGTTTATCACACCGCTCCCAAGGACCATAGATACTACTACTGGTAGCAATTCCTATCCGTTTACTGGCTCTTGCAGCTAACCACTCTTTTGAGTAATGGTGTAAGTTGTCCTTTTCTGTAATAGTGGGAAAGGGGTAAGTCATTCCTGTATAGAAGAGGATAAAGGTGTCTTTATGTTTTTGAATTGATGGATTATGGGTACTTCTCCCATCCCAAAACCCAGATCCACGCTCTTTGAGTACCACCTCTTTAAACTCATAAGGTCCTTCTAGGGTATCAGATTCTGCCCGTACAACTTCACTCTGTACTCCCCATCCGGGGTGAAAGGGGAGGTGCTTTGGCCATCTTGATGCAAACATGTGAAACTTATTGTGCTCTTTGATAACCGAGCTGCACCATACCCACCAGCCCTCCATCTCAAATGCAGGATGGAGAGGGGATGGTATGAAGCTTTCTTGGAAGTTCCATCCATTGATATTCATGGGTTACCCTTTTAAACCGCTGGTTGCAATACCCTCAACAAAGAACTTCTGGAAACTTACATAAAGAATAAAAATGGGAACAAGAGAAAATATAGATGCTGCCATAATTAAGTTGTACTCCGCAGAATATTGAGAAATAAACATTCTTATACCTAGCTGAATAGTTTTTACACGGGTTGAGTTAAAATAGATCATAGGACCCATAAAGTCATTCCATACTGCAACAAAGGTAAATATGGTAAGTGTTGCAAGTGCTGATTTTGCAAGTGGTAATATAATTCTTGCATAAATACTATATTCAGAAAGTCCATCAATTCTTGCTGCCTCAAGTAGATCATCAGGGATACTTACATAAAACTGACGTAACAGAAACACCCCAAAAGCGGAAAAGCTTTGAAGAAGAATAATAGAGAGGTGAGTATCAACCAACCCCATTTTCTGCATAAGAATATACTGGGGAAGCATATACACTTGCCATGGAATAGCAATGGTAACAACATAAGCTAGAAAAAGTGTATTCCTAGCCTTGAACTTACATTTTGCAAAACCATAGGCCGCAAAGCTACAGGTAAATAGCTGAATGAGTGTTATAATAATTGAAAGCTTTAAACTGTTAAACGTAAATAGAGATAGGGGTATTTTTTGCCATATCTTTTGGTAGTTAACCCACTGAGGATCAGATGGTATCCACTGAATTGGTACAGAAAATACCTCTGCCTCTAGCTTGAGTGATGCCGAGAGCATCCAGATAAAAGGCAGTAGGGTAATAAAGGTTAATGCAATTAATATAATGTAAAGAATAGCTTTTGATATGTGTTGTTTGTTAATATTCATCAAACTTCTCCTACATGAACTCGGTAAATTTCTTTTCAAACTTAAATTGAATGAGTGTAATAACTCCAATAATTAAGAAGAGAACCACTGATGCGGCACTGGCATTTCCATAATTCCATGAGATAAATGACTGGTCATATATGTAGTTTGCAAGTACCTTTGTTGCTATCCCAGGACCTCCATCGGTTAGCACGAATATGAGATCAAATACCTTAAATGAGTTTATTGTTAAAATCATAAATACAAAGAAGTGTGCAGGTACCAACATTGGAAATGTTATATGTAAAAACTGCTTCCACTTATTAGCTCCATCTATATTTGCAGACTCATATAGTGATTTTGGAATGTTCTGAAGGGCTGCAATATAGATAATCATGAAGTATCCCATATTTTTCCATACAGAGACAATAATAACCGCAGGCATAGCCCAGTCCACACTGGCAAACCACCCAGGAGGATTGCTAACTCCTAGAAACTGGAGGAACGAGTTAATAGGCCCCGCCTCTTTCATAAATAGAGCATTCCAAACAGCTCCTACCGCAACTATTGATGCAACATAGGGAAAAAACATGGCAGATCTGAAAAAGTTTACACCCTTAAGTTTGTTGTTTAAAAAGATAGCCAATGTAAGTGCCGCAACCATAGAAAAGATTACGGTAAATAGTGAATAGTACGCGGTGTTCCACAGAGCCTTCTTGAAAATTCTATCACCAAAAATATGGATAAAATTTTTAAATCCTACAAAGGTAATTTCGTTGAACCCATCCCACTGGGAGAATGCAAGTACTAAGGATAAAAGTACTGGTATAAAGATAAATAGGGTAAATCCTATAAAGTTTGGTAAAATAAAGGATACACCGACTAGGGTGTTATGGCTTGTGAGGGTTCTAGGTTTTTTCTCTTTAAACATATTATATTTCTCTCTTGTGTATTAAAGATAATGTATCGTAGTGGGGCAGAGATACAATCTCTACCCCATAAAAGACTTATTATTTTTTAAGGATTTCGCTGTTACGAAGTTCCATTTCTGCTAGACCTTCGTCAACGGTTACTTCTCCAAGCATAATGAGTGAGTGAACCTCTCCCATCATTCTATTTACTTCTGCAACCTTATCAACACCGGGTCGGTCAAAACTGATATTGGTTGTTTTAAGTGCAGGCTTTAGCCCTTCAGGCATACCATCAATGTTCACAATGAGATCTAAGGTAGTATCATTATTTCGTCCTGGTATTGCTCCAGCTGAAGCGTATATCTCTGCACCCTCAGAACCGGTGGCAAACTTTACAAATTCCCAAGCCGCATCTTTTTTCTTAGTTGACTTGTTTATAGCAAGGGGAGTAGCTGAACCTACAGTGTAACCTTGTGGTACATCATCTGCATGAGGGAGTGTTGCAACTCCCCAGTTTACGGTTGATTCGCCAGTTTTTACTTTATCTAATATGGTAGTCATGAACCAAGTTCCCATAGGGAGCATTGCAACTTTTCCTGTGAGGAATGGGCTAGAGTAGTGAATACCACCAGTTTTAAGAGTTCCGTAATCCATGATTGATTTGTCTACGTCCTGCATTCTGAGAGCCATTTCATAGTATGGTTTAATAAAGGAGTAGTCAGAATCCATAATGGTGTGGTTGCCGTCTTGAACTCCCCAGTTAATTACCATAGCTTGCCAGGTGTGAAGGAGGGCTCCGTAAGTTTTGGTAGCACCAGACCCAGAGGTAAGCTCTTTTGCCATAGCCTCAAAATCACCCCAAGTCCAATCGTTAGAAGGGTAATCCACGCCAGCGGCATCAAAGATATCTTTGTTGTAATACATTACGTACCAATCGGATCGTGAAGGAAGACCAGTAATGTTTCCATCGAATGTGAAGTTTTTTGTAAGACCATTATACTCGGTAAGATCAAAATTATCTTTTTCAATATATGAATTTAACGTCTCAAGTTGACCTTTGTCATATAGGCTCTTTGTTGTATCTGCATCCTTTACAAAGAACATATCTAAGTCTGACTTACCATTTAGCATAATTGATAACTTTTGTGTGTAGTCCGCACTGGCGATATCAATTATTTCTACATACATATCTGGGTTGTTCTCATTAAAGGTATTAACTGTGTTAATAACACTTGGGTTTGCTGTGAGATCCCATGTTGCTAGTTTAAGAGTTATTACATCACCATTATCATCTTTGTTTCCAGAACAGGATACTACGAATATAAGTGATAGTAACATTAGCATAATCTTTTTCATTGAATTTCTCCTCTCGTTTAGTTGATTTAATTAATCTATTGTAATTGAATTATCAGTCACATATGGACATAACACAATGCAATATTTTTATGAGATTTTGTATTATATGTATAATGTGATGTTTTTAATTTGTAATATTTTTATATTTTGTAAAATATTCATAAGAGGTGGAGGGTATGGGATTGGTTTGTTTTGCAAAAATCCTATACAATTATCTCTAACTTAGGATTCATTATGTTAAAAAGAAAGATTATTATCATGACACTGGTGGTTGTTGCAGCTGTAGAGATCCCATTATCACTCTTTTATATTAATACTATTACAAGTATAGAGAAACAGCAGGTAAAGACTACTAATACCATATATATGGATTTTGTGAAGCAAGACTTAACCAGTATTTTTTACGAAGCAAAACAGTTAGCTCTGTATTGTGCTTCGGACTATAGGATTTTAAATTTTCTGACCTATGAGGGTGAATCAACCGAGTATCGAGGAATAGAAGCGTTTACCGCCTATGAGACTATGGGGCGGTTCCTCTCCTCAAGTGATGTAAGGGAGTATGTAAATAAGCTGATTATCTTTAACAAAGAGGGAGTTTTTATACAGGCTGATACTAAAATATCGGGATCCCTCAGAGACTTAGACAATATAAAAGAGAGTCCTCTTTGGGGTATGGGTAAAAAAAACTTTCATTTTTCTAAAGGCATAACCTTCAATAATGATGTAGTTGCCATGTTACTCCCCATTGATACAGTAAAAGATTCCTACGTGTACTTAGAACTCTCTATGGATATTTTTAAGAAAACCCAAGGAATTAATGGGAAATCTCTTAACTTCTCACTCATACAAGAATATGAGGTGTACCTTAATGATACCTTTGAATCCTCTTTTTTAGCCACCCAGTTTCCATCAACCTATGATATAGGTTCTGAGGACTCTGAAAGAGGGAATTTTCTCTATGATGGTACTACCTACGATTATGACTACTACCCAATAGCAAATACCAATTTTGCTCTGTTATCAACAATACATTACGGTTCACTGTATAAGAGCTTTCCCAAAGTTGTGTATATGACAGTACTGGTGAGTTTAACCTCAATAATCATTGCTATACTTTTAGCCGTGGTTCTCTCTACTTTGCTTACAAAGCGATCATCCCTAATTATTAATCATATTAATAGGATAAAAGAGAAAGAGTTCTCTCCTGATTCTGCAATTGCCGGAGGAGACGACGAGTTTTCTCAAATAGGTCAAACCTTAAATGAAATGGGAGTTGAAATAGAGGCGTTACTGGATCAAACAAAAAAGCATTACGAAACTGAGAAAAAACAGGAGATAGCTCTACTACAAAAGCAGATAAATCCTCACTTTTTGTACAATACCTTAGAGTCTATTTATTGGATGGCCGTAGTGCAGAAATCTCCTGGTATATCAAAGATGACAAGAGCCCTCTCTGACCTCCTGAAAGGGCTGGCTAAGGATAGGGGAGAGAGAGTTCCTCTTCAGGAGGAGCTTAGCTTGCTTGACTCCTATGTACAGATTTTAAAAATACGGTATGTAGAGATGTTTGATTACAGCTGTACTATTCCAGAATCCTACGGTCAGTATAAAATTATGAGGTTCACCCTACAGCCTTTAATTGAGAATGCCATATATCATGGAATTGAGCCAAAGGGCGAGTGTGGATCCGTACAAGTGTATATACACTGGGAAGATGAAATGAGCTTTGAAATTGTGGTGGAAGACGATGGGGTAGGAATTGATCCTGAAACGTTGAGCCGTCTCCTTGTTACGGATCATGTGATATCTCACGGAGGGCTAAATAGTATTGGACTAAAAAATGTTGATGATAGAATTAAACTAACCTATGGAAACGAGTACGGACTGAGAGTAGAGAGTTCTGTGCTTGTGGGCACAAAAGTGTATCTCAAATTACCAAAGGAAACATAATGTACAAAGTGTTAATTGTTGATGATGAAGTGTTAATATTATCTGGAATCAAATATTTACTTGATTGGGAATCTATAGATTGTACCTTAGTGGGAACTGCCAATAATGGAGAGCAGGCTTTATCTTTAATTGAAGAGCTTCAGCCTGATATTGTCATATCTGATATAAATATGCCCATGCTCAATGGTATTGAGCTACTCAAAAAAAGTAGTGAGATCTACCCCCTGTCTACATTTATCATGCTTACCTGCCTAGAGGAGTTTTCCTTGGTGAAAGAGGCTCTTCGGTATCATGCAGTAGACTATCTCCTAAAATCTGAACTACATGCTAAAAGCTTGAAAGATAGTGTTGAGAAGGCTAAAGCAGAATGTACTATTAGAAAGCAGTACCTTTCTTTAGAAGTTGATGATACAACCTCTAAAGAGCAAGATTCAAAAACGGTTATGCAGATTTTATCACAGGTAAACGGGCTAAAGCCAATAGACCCAAAGGAGTTGCACTACCTCTGCTCGAAACATATCTTAACAAACTATTTTGTTCTTCAAATTAATATTGAGTATCCCTTTGGAGAGGGTGAGGAGAGGTTTGCTCCTGAGGACTTCAAGAGGGTATATGAATATCAAGGTGAGCTAAATTCACGACTACTCAAAAGTTATTTTAATGAGATATACCAATTGGAGGTTTCAAATCCCGCTCCCTACGCCTATGTGTATTTTATTCATAATGTAAGTAATGCGAAGTATGAAAGCAAGATAGCTCCATTTGCTAAGAAGCTATCTGCTGTATCTCAAGATGTGACAGGGGTAAGGAGTTATATACTTGTAACGAGTCTTTACGGTGATCATAAAGAGATTGAGTTATGCCAAAAAGAGCTCACAACTTTGAGAAATAGTTTTTTTAATAGAGAGCAAAATATTGTTGGTGCACATACCATTAAACCTCTTGAGTTTAAACCTATCATTTTTCAGGCGTACATAGACCGAATAGGGGCTGCGTTAAAAACAAGGAATATCAACGATTTTAGGTACTCCATGAATAAGGTACACACAAAATTACAGGAGTATCACTATACCAGAGGAGAGGCTATTGTGTTCCTTGATCAGCTTATTTCTAACGCTCTGGTACATCTTAAGGTTGAACTTATTCATGGTTTGGGTGAACAGTTCCAGCAAGATGCTCTTCCCTATCTTCCTACAAAAAGTATCTTCCTCATGTTTGTTGATATCTATAATAGGGTTGTAGAGAAGGTGTTAGTTTCTTATGTGAAAGAGAAGGATTGTTATGTGCAAAAAGCAAAAAACTATATTCATGAGAATGTAACCAGCCGAATTATGTTAGATGATGTGGCTCATGAGATAGGAGTTTCTTCAGGTTACTTATCTTCACTTTTCTCAAAACAGTGCGAAATGAGTATGATTGAGTATATCAATAAGGTAAAAGTAGAGAAGGCAATTACCCTTATGCAACAACGCCCCTATAAAATATATGAGATATGCAATGAACTTGGTTTTGATAACTCATACTACTTCTCTCGGGTGTTTAAAAAACAGACAGGAAAAACTTTAAGTGCCTTTATGAATTCCATAGTGTATGAGTAAAACTTTTTAGAAAATCTTCAACAGAACCATTATGATTGGGGACGATCAGCTCTTCTTTTTTAGGGGATTTTTTCTATTTCCCTTTGACCCATATTGTTTCACACTGCCAGTACCTGTGGATCCTCTCTTTGGGTGCTGGTTTTTTGTTCCATTCTTGCTACGAGGTCTCCTTTCTGATGCTGTATGAGAATTTTTGTTTCGAGAAGATCCTTTTTTGAAGGAACCTCCCCCTGCTGTTGTACTCTTACCGTATGGTCTCAACTGAGAAATAAGATCATCCCTTCCAATCTCTCGCAATGCTCGTATTACAGTTTTATGATTCTCCGGTTTGTGAAAGTGAATTAATCCTCGCTGAAGGTGTTTCTCATGTTCGTCGGGGATATGAATGGGTTGGAGTGTTTCTGGAACTAAACCAGTATAATACATTGTTGTAGATCGGGTGCCTGGGGTGGGGTAGAAATCCTGCACT
Organism: uncultured Spirochaetia bacterium; assembly: GCA_964492025.1. Lineage (GTDB taxonomy): Bacteria > Spirochaetota > Spirochaetia > CAZBHR01 > CAZBHR01 > CAZBHR01. The sequence continues at coordinate 179,473 of CAZBHR010000002.1, forward strand.
TGGTCTGGGATAAATCCATCCTTTTTTAAGTAGAGTGCTAATTCAAGAGCATCTTCTAATGTTGTTCCTGGGTGCCCAGAAATGAGGTAGGGTATTACGTACTGTTTTAGGTGAAGCTCTTCATTAGCCTTCTGGAATACACATTTAAAATTATTATACACCTGAACACCTGGTTTACGCATCGCCTTGGTTGGGTTATCTGCGATATGTTCTGGTGCAATTTTAAGCTGCCCACTCACGTGGTGTTGGCAAAGCTCCTTAATAAGGTCCTCTCTTTTATGGTGAAGTAGGTAGTCGTACCGAATCCCAGATCGTACAAAGACCTTTTTTATTCTGGGGATTTTTCGAACCGCCCTCAGTATATCAAAATACTCAGTTTGGGAGTCCTGTAAGTTTTTACACGGTTTGGGAAAAAGACACTCCCTTTCGGTACATGGGTTATCACAGGGACCCTTGTAGAAGTTTGCTGTAGGTCCTCCAATATCATGGATATACCCTTTAAAGGTAGAGTCCTGAATAATTTGCTTTGCCTCCGCTATGATTGAACCCTTACTTCGAGATGAGATAGTTCTCCCTTGATGAAACCGTAATGCACAGAAGCTACATCCACCAAAGCACCCTCGGGATGAGGTGATACTACACGAAACCTCCTTGGTCGCGGGAATCTCCTCGTGGTAACTTGGGTGGGGTTTTCTGGTAAAGGGGAGTCCGTACACCTGATCCATCTCTCTGGTTGAGAGGGGTGGCATTGGTGGGTTTTGCACAATCCACCAATGGTCATAAAACTCTCCAAGGGGATTTTTCCCTGGGGCAGTATGCTTCTCTTGAATACTATAACTTTTTGCGTATGCTGACTTACCTGTTTTTTTATCTGATATTTCCTTGTAGCTAGGTAGCTCCACCATACTCTTTGGGGGTTCTTTGCACTTTATCACGGTGCCTGGCACATTTTGTATAGACTCAACTGGTTTTTTCTTGCTGAGATGATGGGCAACCACTCGTACAGCCTGCTCTCCCATACCGTATATGAGTATGTCCGCACGGGAGTCTAAAAGGAGAGACCGTCTTACTTTATTACTCCAGTAGTCATAGTGTCCAAACCTTCTCAGGGAGGCTTCAATGCCCCCTATAATAAGAGGCACTCCAGGAGCGTATTGGCGAACAAGTGCAGAGTATACCAGAATAGCCCTATCTGGACGCTTTCCCATAACCCCTCCAGGGGTGTAGGCATCCTCTCTTCTTCGTCGCTTTGTAGAGCTAAAATGTGCCACCATGGAATCCATATTTCCTGAGGTTACTAAAAACGCAAGTTTTGGAAGTCCGAGACGTGTAATATCATCTCCATTGTCCCATGTTGGTTGGGCTATGATTCCCACAGAATACCCCTCTGACTCAAGAACTCTTCCAATAATAGCTGCCCCAAAAGAGGGGTGGTCTACATAGGCATCACCAGTAATAATAATGAAGTCACATTGCGAGACTCCTTGGTCTAAAAGCTCCTGAGGGAACATAGGTAGTGGTTTCATAATAATATACTGCTATAAGTGTAGAAAAAATACAAGAGTAGTTGCCTAGAAAGATGGAGTTCCCTATACTAGAGCAGATGGAAAAGCTACTGATTATTGTAAACCCTATTTCTGGTAGGGGCAAAGGGATTCGCTCAATGCTTAAGATTCAAACGTATCTTCTTGAGCGGTCAATCCCATTTTGTATAGAGATGACCGAAGAGCCAGGGCACGCCATAGCACTTGCATCACAGGGGGTTGTAGATGGAGTATCAAAGATAATCTCTGCAGGAGGCGATGGAACGCTTAGAGAGGTTGTTTCTGGTATTATGCAACACTATGGAAAAAGACCCCTACCTAGTCTTGGTATTTTAACCGTAGGAAGGGGGAATGACTTTGCCTTTGGTGCAGGAGTTCTTAATCGAGTAGACGATGAGTTGGCTGCTATTGTTCAGGGGAATACTACTCCTATTGATGTTGGTGTGTACCGCTTAAATGGGGGAGGGCAGCAGTATTTTATCAATGGAATTGGTATCGGAATAGAGCCTCGTATTAATAAAATTGCGTCATCCTTAAAAGTTAGAGGTTCCTTAAGTTATGTCATTGCGGCAATCCGAGTGCTTATTCATCTGCCAAAACCCTATACCCTTAGGGTTTCTCGAGATGGGAATGTTGAAAATTTTCTCTCTCAGCAACTCTCAATAGGAAATGGTTCTCGAATGGGAGGTCGTTTTATTATGACTCCAAAGTCCAATGTGTCTGATGGGCTTTTAGATTTTTCAGGTGCCAATAGGCCTGTTAAATGGAGAGAGGTTATTGGGCTTGTTCGAAAATTTCTGAAAGGAAGTCAGACTAATGATCCTAGAATCACCTATAGCCAACATGCTACAATCTCTATCGATTCGGTTGATCAAGCTGGCTTTATTTGTCATGCCGATGGAGAGCATCTTACTGATACAGCGCAATCTCTTTCAGCTCACTTAGAACATCATGCGCTGAATTTAATTATTCCATAAAAATACCCCTCCAAGGAGGGGCGTGGTTTTGTTTCGCTAGTTACTACTCTGCAGAAATTGCACTAGTAGGACATGCATCAACACATGCACCACAGTCAATACAGGTATCTGCATCAATTGAGTAAACATCGCCTTCACTGATTGCGTCCACAGGACACTCAGAAATACATGCACCACAAGCTACACATTCATCTGAAATTTTATGAGCCATAATTACCGCCTCCTATAACGAAATTACCTAACTATACCAGTGAATATGTGGAAAAACAATGCTAAATAATAGTGAATTGAACTTTTCTCATAAATTGTGTACTCTTAACAAGGGTTTATTCCCTATTGGAGTTATTATGAAAGAGAACATACGTAAATCAACACCCTATATTACCGCTTTTTGTGCATCCATCCTTGGAATGGTGCTATTTTTTGCTGTTGCCTTTGAAATTTCTGCCTTTACAACAGATGAAAAGAGCTCTGGTGGTCGAAAATTATCTGAATTAGAGCCTCTATGGAATTTTGTATTAGATAATTACTACCATGAGCTTGATGAAAATGACCTTTATCTTGCACTTGCAGATGCCTTATTTGAGCAGTTGGATGACCCCTATTCTCGATATATTCCCGCAGAGGAAATTGCTGATTCAGGAATGAATGATACCATTTTAGGGAATTTTGGTGGGGTAGGTGCGTATATTGAAAAACTTGACCCCTCTCTGGTTAATGAAGAGAGTCCCGAAGTGTTTCAGTGGCTTATGGTTACCGAGCTTTTTGAAGGTGGTCCAGCCCATATAGGTGGACTTCATGCGGGTGATTTTATTATGTCTGTAGATGGAGAGGATCTTACTCCATTAACCTCCTCAGAGTCCCGAGACTTAATTCGTGGCCCTGTGGGAAGTATTGTAGAGTTAGAGGTGTATAGAGATGGAGAAGTTCTCTCCTTTTCTATACCACGAGGTCAGGTTGAGATAGAGACTGTTTCTGCAGCACTGCTCCCAGGTAATGTTGGATATGTGAGTGTAGCTAGTTTTACTCCCTACACAGCAGAACAGATGATTGCTGCTGTTGAGGGGCTAGAAAGGCAGGGAGCAAAATCTTATATTTTAGATCTTAGAGGGAATCCTGGAGGTCATTTTGGGAGTTCTCGAGATGTTGCCGATGCATTCCTCTCATCCGGAGTGATTGTTTCTTCTAGTGGAAGGGATTGGTTCTCCTCTTTAACCTATAAAGCTGACAAGTGGATGGTTGTTCCAAAGAGTGTTCCTCTTGTAGTAATGATCGATGGTGGTTCTGCCTCTGGTTCAGAGGTTGCAACTGGGGCTCTTAAAGATAATGGACGAGCCTATGTTGTAGGATCAACTTCCTTTGGGAAAGGTATTGTGCAGAGCGTTCGTTCCTACGGAGATGACCAGTTTACCCTAACCACAGCACAGTACTTTACTCCCAATGGAGATGACATTCACGGAAGTGGAATAGAGCCACACCTTACCATAGAGGAGAAAGAGTTATCCGAAGAGGGGGAGGAGTACCTTATTAGTATTCTTGAGGAGCAGAAAATCACACGATTTGTAATGGCACATCCAGAGAAAGATGAGGCTATTATTGAAAACTTTATTCAAGAATTAGAGTCTGAAACAACCGCTGATATTGATAGGTATTTACGACTTCTTATTGAGCGAAGTTACCAGAAGTATGAAGATTTTAGCGATGTTTATAACTTAGATTTAGACCCCGTACTTCAAGAAACCTTAGACCTTCTTCTTGCGGGAGAACTCCAACTATGATTGAGGATGGTCGGTTTCGAGTACGAGTTAAAGAGAGGATTCGATGGACTGTGTTCTCTCTTGAAGGATCTTTAGATAGTTACTCTTGGAAAACCTTAGAAGAGACTATAGATAACATGCCTAAAAAACCAAAGGGATCTATTGTACGGTGTGGGGGGTTGCAGGAACTCTCACTTTCGGGGGTTGGTCTCTTGCTCGGTATGGTAGAGATAATACAAAAGCACTGTTCTGTTATTTTAGTAGAGTTAGATCCCTCTTTGCGGGAACACTTAAGAACCTTGATGGTAGAATCCTCTTTTCTCATTTTCCCTACGGTTCGTGATGCTAAACGGTACTTACGAGCAAATAAGTAGCAAGCTGGGTTATCGTAGCTTGCTACTTTGTAGGTATATAGGGGAGTTTTAAGGCTCCCGGCTTCTTATAATTTGGCTAAAAGTGTAAGCAAGAAATGGGCTACCCGATTAGCACTAACAATAGAAGCCCGTTCGCTTGGAGTGTGAACATCCTCTATATCTGGCCCTAGGGATACACAGTCTAAGTGGGGAAGTTTATCCTTTAATAATCCACACTCAAGCCCCGCATGTACCGCAGTTATCTCCATGTTTCTCCCTGTCTCCTCTTTGTACAGGTCTGTAATAATTGAGGTAAGTTCTGAGTTTGGATTTGGTTCCCATCCAGGATAAGGAGATTCTTCTACGATTTTTCCGCCTAGAGGCATGAGACTTTTTCTTACTTTTTCAGTGATAGCCTCTCGCTCTTCCCAAATAAAAGATCTCTGACTCGTGTGAATCTCAAATGATCCATGTTCAAAAGTTATGGATGCAAGGTTCGTGGATGTTTCAACAATACCTTCTAGAGTGCTACTCATGGCAACTACTCCGTGGGGAATCTCTTTCACCGTTGAGCAGAGTAGTTCCGTATCCTCTCTTGTACAGAGATACTCTGTTTTCTCTTTCGGATGAATCTCTATAGTTCCATGGGGATCAGTTTTTTGAAAATCTCGGAGCATACTATCAGCTTGATCTGATATATTTGCCCAAAGGCTCTCTAAGGAGCTACCTTGGTCTGTTGCAAACTGAATAAAGCTTTCTCGGGGAATTGCGTTATCCTTGCCCCCAGCTTTTGCAGAGCTCAGTTGCAGGCTTGGGACTGCATTACAGAGAGTCTCTATAAGGGTAGCCCCTAAGAGAATAGGGTTTCCTCGGTTTTCAATAATGTTCATTCCCGAGTGACCACCGGAAAATCCCTTTATTGTCAGTTCCCAAAATTGTTGATCATCCCTAGATTTTTCAGTCTCTAGCATACCCTTTGTGTAGAGGCGTATACCTCCAGCACATCCAGTATAGAGTACTCCCTCGTCTTCAGAGTCAAGATTTATTAAACGTGACCCCTTAATGTGTGAAGGATCAAGTTCTCTTGCTCCTGTCATTCCTGTCTCTTCGGCTACCGTGAAAAGTACCTCTAGGGGAGGGTGTTCTATATCCTCTGCACTAAGAATGGATAAAGCCATAACAAGACCAATCCCATTATCCGCACCCAGTGTTGTTCCATCAGCACTAATCCAGTTGTCATGAACAATGAGCTGAAGTCGGTCTTTTGTAAAATCATGGGTAGAGTTCTCATTCTTCTCACACACCATATCCATATGGCATTGGAGAATTACTCCTGGATTCTGCTCTTTTCCTTTGGTTCCTGGAGATTTGATAATTACATTCCCACAGGGCTCCTGAATATATTCAAGTTCCTGTTTTTTTGCAAAGTGTACAAGGTATTCAGTCATTGCCTCTTCATTTTCAGATCCATGGGGAATATGAGCAATCTCTCTAAAATATTTCCACATCCTTTTCATACATCTCTCCTATGCTTTGTACACAATTTTACCATCTACTAAAGTCATAAGCACACGGTAGTCTTCACTAAAAACCACAATATCACCCTTATAAGTGGGAACAAGAGCCCCAAGTTTATCAAGGTGATGAATTCTCGCAGGGGAGCTTGTAGCCATCTGTACCGCATTTTCCACAGGAACACCCCACCATGCAAGGTTTTGTACTCCCTTAATCATAGTAAGGCTAGACCCCGCAATCAAATCTTCCCCTTGGCACTTATAGAAAAGTCCGTCTCGTAGTTCTACAGGGTCACCATCTGCAAGAAGAGGTCCACTCTCTTGTTGGGTGGGGGTAAGACTATCGGTAACAAGCACCATTTTACTCACAGGTTTATCTCGTAACACTAACTTAAGGAGTTCATGGTGAACATGTTTCCCATCGGCAATCACCTCACAAGCCATCTCTGGGTGAATCATGATAGATCCTACCGCCCCTGGATCTCTATGGTGGAGCTTACTCATGGCGTTAAAAAAGTGGGTGGAGTGGAGAATACCCGCCTGCATTCCCTCAAGCATATGTTTATACTTCGCATCGGTATGCCCAGCCTGTAGGGTTATATTGTTTTTCATAGCAAAGAGCGCAAGTTCTCGCATCCCTTTGAGTTCTGGTGCTACGGTCATACTTTTTATCCATCCCTTACCAGCATCAATAAACTGCTGCATCAGCTTAAGGTTTACCGATTGAATTGCCTTGGGGTTTAGGGCTCCCGCTTTTTGTGGTGATATAAATGGACCCTCCACATGGATTCCAGCAACCTTAGCTCCTTCCTCTTTTCCTGTAGCTTGAACTACCGCTTCAATAGATTTGCACATGGTCTCAGGAGTCTCGGTGTATATGGTTGGAAAAAATCGAGTTACCCCAAAGGGGGCAAGAGCTTTTGACATACCTAAAATAGATTCCACCTTAGCATCTTCTACTCCAAATCCACCAAACCCATGAATGTGGGTATCAATAAAACCTGGGGCAATATACACATTTCCTCCAAACTGGTAGGTTTCAGCGTTATCTTTAAACTCTTTCCCCTCATACCTATCGGTATTAAACACATCAAGAATTTTTCCATCCCGTATAGCTATGTCACAAAATGGTATTTTTGTGTAACCCGTAAGTACTGTTCCATTCCGAATAATTATATCCTTATCCATCACATCCTCCAGAAAAAAGTATATCTACTTTTACAAAAATAGCATAGGGTTAAAGTAGTAAGTGGTTCTATAATGTAGAAAAGAGTAGGGGAAAGGTAATTGTAAAAAACTGGACTCCCATAAAAAAAGCGAGGGGGTTGCCCTCGCTTTACGCTTACTCTCCTTTTGGAGTCAACTCTACAATTTTACTTTTAACCCATTGGGTTATGTCTTCCAGAGGAATCATCTCCTTTTCCCCATCAAATCCAACCTGTGCTTCAACCTTACCCTCCTGTAGGGTTCGGTTTCCCATGGTGATTCGTAGTGGAATACCCATAAGATCAGCATCGTTAAACTTAACTCCCGCAGAAGCTGGTCTATCGTCAAAAAGCACCTCAATCCCTGCCTGGGTAAGTTCTTTGTAAAGCTCCTCTCCTGGAGCCATATCTTTACCCAGTGGAACCAGATGTACTTGGTATGGGGCTACCGAAATGGGAAGGGTTATTCCTTTTTCCGTAACATACTCCTCAGCAAGACATGCAAGAAGTCGGCCAACCCCAATACCGTATGAACCCATGTATACTGGTTTTTGCTTGCCCCCTTCATCTTGAAAGGTGCATCCCATAGATTCGGAGTAGCGAGTTCCTAGTTGGAAGATATTCCCCGCTTCAACTCCTCTACTGGTGTGCATAGGAGTTCCACACTCGCTACAGAGAGCCCCATCTTTGGCACCTGCAATATCCGCAACCTTTCCCGTATAGTCTCGTCCAAAGTTGCTGTTCCTTACATGGTATCCCTCTTTATTTGCTCCTGCAATAAGGTTGTTTGAACCCTTAATGCTAAAGTCCACTACAATAATAGCCTCTTTAATTCCTACAGGAGAACCGTACCCAGGAACAATTCCAGCAGCAATCATCTCATCCTCATGGGCAGGTCTCATGGCACTTGCCTGAGTAGCAAACTGCAGTTTTGCATCCTCCACATCTAGGTCTCCACGAATAACAGCAACAATAAGCTTCTCTTCGGTTTCCCCTGACTCCTGAGTAAAGGTCCCCATAAGGCAGACAATCTTTGCTGTCTCCTTAGGGGTAACTCCTAAAAACTCAGAAACCTCTTCAATAGTCTTTGCTCCAGGGGTAGCAACTTCCTCTAAGGGGAGCTCATCCTGTTTGTTTGTTCCTCTGTTGAATTTTGCAACCTGCCTATTCGCGGTATATCCACACTTGTCACAGATTACAATAGTATCCTCTCCCACAGGTGAGAGGTACATATACTCATGGGCAAGTTTTCCCCCCATCATACCAGAGTCCGAGGAGACCGCAATTACAGGAAGTCCACATCGCTTAAAAATTCGGAAATACGCATCGTAGTGTGCGTAATACTGTTTCTCTAACCCTTTTTCATCCACATCAAAGGAGTAACTATCCTTCATAAGAAACTCTCTTACTCGAATAAGACCTGCTCGGGGTCGTGGATCGTCTCTCCATTTTGTTTGAATTTGATACACCATCTGAGGAAGATCTTTGTAAGACTCTATCTCTGTTTTTGCAATTGCCGTAACCGCCTCTTCGTGGGTCATTGCAAGTACCATATCTCGGTCTGTTCTATCTTTAAATCGAGTAAGCTCCTTATCTACAGAGTAGTATCGACCAGTCTCTTTCCAGAGTTCAGCAGGATTGATTACGGGCATCTCAATCTCTTGTCCGTCAATACGGTCCATCTCATCTCGAATAATGTTAGATATTTTGGTTGTAACACGGTATCCTAGGGGTAGGGTAGAAAAAATTCCCGCTCCTAGTTGACGAATATATCCCGCTCGTAATAACAGTCTGTATCCAGAGGTATCTGCAGAGGATGGTGCCTCCCTAAGAGTTTTGGAAAAGAGTTTGGACATTCTCATAGGTGTCTCCTAAAAATAAAGCTACTGTCAAAATAACGCAACTCGTAGATTCGTGCAATAGGGTTTTGATTTTTGTTTGGCTGTTCCTGGCCTATTGAAGGGGTGTTATGGTTTTAGAGTGAGGTTTCTTGTCTGGTTTTTCTACCTTGAAGTGATATGTATCACATTCAAAGAGTAAAAACTAGCCTTTACAAAGTTCCCATATTTTTATAGACTGATTCAAGTCAGTTATGTAGATATATGCTGCGACATGAGATGTGGGCATATGAAAAAGAGACGAATGGTTTTGTCTACTCCGTAGATCATTCTCTCCCTACATTTTGTATGTATGATTTGTTGAAATTTTGCCTGAGGAGAAGACCTAGTTCTCTCCCATCCCCCCCCATAGAGGTCTGTCAGTTTTTTCCTCGGGCTTTTTTTGAGAAATTCAGTATAAAGATTTACTTTGGCTACGTGTCTTATGAGTAAGTCCCCAGACCCCAGTTGTCAAGTTAATTGTTACCCCCACCCCAGGTGATAAAAAGACTTTACAAAGTTCTTTTTATCTTATAGACTGACATCAGTCAGTTATGTTCCTAAGTGGTGAAACACCCACGTAGAGTAAGGAGTGAATATATGAAAAAGAGTAAAGTTCGATTACCTATTATTGTGTTGGGTGTATTGAGTGTTTTTTTAATTTTAGGGTGTCCTCCCCCAGAGCCACCAAATCCTACGAATCCATCAAAGCCTGGTGGGGGTGGTACAACTACGGATAAAGTTTGGACAGAGAGTGGAGTGCTGAAGGATGATAGCTTCCCTAATGGGCTTTATGGGTACTCTCTGGGTGTATCTGACAACACGGTTATAGTTGGTTCGATTGATACAGGTCTTAACTCTGGAGCCGGTTTTATTTACACGAAAGGTGATAATTGGACATTATCTAAACAGGTGAGTTCTGCTGATGGAGGAGGGGATAGAACTTATGGCTTTGGTAGATCTGTAGCTGTTTCAGGAGACACCTCTCTAGTTGGTGCTTTTAAAGGAATCAGGGATGTTGGACGCCTGCACATCTATACAAAGGGGAGTGAGTCTCAGATAATTGAAGGTGTTAACCCAGGGGATCGGTTTGGATACTCCGTAGCTATTTCAGGAGATACTGCTATTGTTGGATCTCCACATGTTTCGATTCGTGGAAGGGTTAGGTTATTCACTAAGGGAGATGATGGCACCTGGGCAGCTGCTCCAATGCAGAGTGCTCTTACCGGTGCAACTTCGGATCTTATTACTGCCAGCGATCCGAAGGATCCTGATACCTTTGGATCTTCCGTAGCAATATCTGGCAATACCGCTATTGTTGGAGCTCCTGGTAAGGATAGCAAGAGAGGAGCAGTCTATATCCTTACCAAAGGAAGTGATGGTATATGGAAAGTGACACAAAAGCTTACTGCCAGTGATGGAGCAGATGGTGATATCTTTGGATTTTCCGTAGCTATTTCAGGAGATACTGCTATTGTTGGAGCTAAAGAGTCAAAGGGGACTGACGGAACATCGTATATCTACACCAAGGGGAGTGATGGTACATGGAAAGAGACTCAGAGACTTACTGTAGCCGCAGGATCTAAGGGTAAGTTTGGGCATGCCGTAGCTATTTCAGGGGATACTGCCGTTGTTGGAGCTCCCCTTGATGGAGGGAAAGGTGGAGCGGCGTATATGTATACCAAAGGGAGTAATGGTATATGGACAGAGCTTAAGAAAATTACTAATAGCAATGTAATTGCAAACGATATGTTCGGGTATGCCGTAGCAGTTTCGGAAGATACCTTGGTAATTAGTGCTCCTCATAAAAAAGTTGGGTCTGGCACTGGAGCTGTCTATACATATACGCTACAGTAAATTACTGTAGGTAGCTTGTACTTATATGCCGGTTGTGTTGAGGATTTGTTCTTGGTGCAACCGGTTTTTATGTTGAAAAACCAAGGCAGTAGGGATAAGAAAAGAACTTATACCTAACAATGGTTTTGTTGAAAAGTACTTTTCTGATGGGTATCTTTACTAAAGATACTTAAAAGTTATTCATAATTTTTGATTATATAGTTAGAGATTGTTGAAAGTTTTCTACGGAGTATATAGATTTAAAAAAGGTAAATATGAGAGTACTAAAGAAACCAGAAGAACGACGTCAAGAAATTATTGATACCGCAAAGCAGCTATTTGTGCAGAGAGGGTATGCCTCAACCCAAGTAAAAGATATTGTGGGAACCATGGGGGTTGCCCAAGGATTGTTCTATTATTACTTCGATTCTAAGGAGTCCGTATTTGAGGCGATTGCATACGAAGCTGCTAATACCATATTAGATGCCATACGTGATATGGTGAAACAACCTTTAATGCCCCAAGAAAAATTGGTGAGTATCTTTGGATGTTTTATTCAGTTTGCGGAGGATGAGAAAAGCTTTTTTCGTTTAATTCATCTTGCAGATCGCGGTATGTTTCATGACAAAGCCTTTTCTTATATTGGTGATCAACTTGTTCCTATCATAGTTGCTATTGTAGAAGAAGGAAATCAAAGTGGAGTATTTCACTGTGACCACCCTGTTCCTGCTACCTCTATACTGGTACACGGAATTTTCTCGTCTCTGGAAAAAATTCCCCATGAAGAAAAAATATCTTTTTTACAAGGACAAATCCCAGTTTTTCAAGGTATTATTTGTGACATATACGGAATAGAAAAGGGTGTTCTATAAAAGATTTTTATTGGAAAAATCTGATCTTTTTTGCTAAATAACTACACCTGTTTTTCTATCATATCGGTCTATCCTGAAATATCCAGATACAGGGTACTCATTTTTAATTGGCTCCCTTCTCATTTTTTGTAGAGTTTAGGTTATGGGCTTTTCAATAAATCTTTCCTTCTATATACTCACCCCATGGAACTCTGTATTACTATTGATGTAGGCACCACATTCCTCAAGGGTGGACTCTTCTCTATGAAGGGTGAGTTGCTACAGAATCTAGCAATTCCTATGACCTACACTCCCGCAAATGACCAAGGTGAAGTTTTTGCTCCAACTGCTCAGTGGGAGAAGGGCCTAGGTGATCTTTTCCTCCGATTGCTCCCTCGAGAGACGTACCAGTTGCGAGGTATAGCTATTAGTGGACACGGTCCTACGGTAATCCCTCTTTATAAAGATGGTCTATACGATCCTCAGTCCACTATGTGGATGGATGAGTCTGCCACAGAGAGCTCCCGTACTATCTTAGATAAAACAGGAGTATCACTTCCTCCTAAATTTTTGCTTCCAAAAATTCTTAAGATACAGACGAATAGTCCCAAAAAGTTTGATCAGATCTCATCATTTTTAGGAACCTCTGAGTTTCTTTCATACCTCCTAACAGGGGAGGTGTGTACCATACTACCTAGTAGAGGATGGAAGTCTCATTATTGGAATAGCAGATTGTTGAGGAAGTTACATATAGATACTGATTTACTCCCTAAGTTTATTATGCCAGGAGACGTAATAGGACAGGTTACTTGTAAGCAAGCAGCACGCTATAGAATTCCTCATGGTGTTCCTGTGGTTGCGGGAGGCCCAGATTTTATGATGGCAATTGTTGGGTCCGGGGTGATTTCTGAAGGAATGGCGTGTAATCGTTCCGGCTCCTCTGAAGGAGTAAACCTCTGCATCTCTCGGCAGTATACAAGTTTCAAAGAGGGGTTGTTCTGTACAAATCATATAATTCCTAAGAGGTTCCTGCTCTCTGGGACCATGGCTTCTTCCGGTATAGCCTTAACCTCTTTGTGGAAATCCTTTGGGAGAAATAAAAGTTTTACTCACTTCCTTAATTGGACTCTGCATGACATACCCGAGGGTCGTTCGTTTTACCAGGAGATGGCGAAAAATGGTATTGATCAGGTGCTTGCAGAACTTAAAAAGCTTATTGTTGATATATCTGAGATTGAGGATTTTACTACATTACGAGTCACTGGTGGGGTGAAAAACCCTGCGTTTCTTCAACTAAAAGCCAATGTTACGGGTAAAACCATAGAGACTCTCAATATTCACTCAGCAGAGCTTTTAGGTGATTTTATTATGCTTCAAAAGGGGATTGGTGAAATCAAGACAGTGAGACAGGGTGTAAGATCCTTTGTTAAGGTTGAGAGTAGGTATATTCCCAATTCTGCAGAGAGCTAAAGTTTTTCTATCTCTTCTAGGGACAGCCCTGTAGCCTGTGCTATGATAGTAGGGGAGACTCCCTGCTTTAAGAAGTTCTTTGCCATTTCTCGTGTTGCCTCTTGTCGACCTTCGGAACGTCCTTCGGCATGACCCGTGGCATGTCCTTCAGCATGACCTTCAGCATGACCTTCTCTCTGGGCTGTTTTTTTAATAGCATACTCATCCCATCGACGCTTTTGGCTCGCCTCATAGAGGTACTGATCTTCTTTACTCATCCTAGCAAGTTCTGCGGATGAAAAAAACTTATCAAAAATAGGGTCGTTTGTTTTCTCAGTCATACGCTTAAACTCCTCCAAGTAGCTCATATAGTATAACCACTCTTCATACCTATTTGCAAGCTCTCCTTTATGGGTTTTGAGTTTTTTAAACGTATGCAGGTCAAGGTAGATAGCTACAACCTTATCACTCCACACTTGTCCAGTTTCAATATCCATAGGCATTACAGTGCTACGATACTTTGAAGGATCCGAAGCCATCTGTTCGCAAGGGAAATTCATGATGTTAATAAGGTACACCTTATCAAGTCGGTAGTCCCAGTTCCCTCTGTGAGACTGGGCAACAATAAGTTTTGATTTGTAGAATTCTGTACGGTCAATAAAGTGGTCCTGCTTACTATTTTGCATTTCAATAAGAATAGTGGTTCCCCCTTGTGTCATGCACTTAAGATCGTAGATGGCGGTTCTATCCTCTTCAGTTACCCCAAGCTGTTCTGGATCCATAGGTTCTACTGAGAGGATCTGCTCTTTATGAGGTTGAAGAATAGTTTGTAGAAAGTCTACAAGGATATCTTGGTTTTGGGGCTCCTTAAAGAGTTTTTTAAACCCGAAGTCAGAAAAAGGGTTTACGTATGTTCTTATGAGAGGAGATTCTGCACTACGAGAGGGGATGATAGTCTTGGTTGTGGGGGATTGTGAGTCATAGTGTTTCATAGAACACCTCCTAAAATAGTAGTGAAAGGCCTATGAATGAATCTTCTAACAGAGCCTTCTTACCCTATATACTCTTATAAGTAGTTGATTTGCTTCTGCTTTTTATACATGGGATACCTATTATTTAGGATATGTGATGATCTAGTATTCTTGATATGTCAAAAAGGTAGCTCAATAATGCGCTGATGGTTCTAAAATGATCCTGTGAAAACCATTGAGGTTCTGTGGAATAAATAGAGCATAAAAAAACCTCGGAGTACTCCGAGGTTTCGCTCTAAATAAAATGATATATTATAGGTTGATAAAGTTAAAAACAATAGAAAGAATACCAACAATAATACCAGCTAAACCAAGCTTAGCTTGAATAGGTGAAAGCTTTGCCATAAGGGCGTCGCCTTTCTCTTTTGAAGATTCATTTTTAGAGAGTGCGTACTGTACAATAAGATTGTAAGCAAGAAGAAAACCTAGGAAAAGTTCAAGTAATCCTGTTGCTAGCCAGATAGCCCAACTTATAGGCCAGTCAGAGATGACTCCGATAGCTCGGATAACATTAAATACATCCCAGATACCCCAAATCATAAAAACTAGACCAATCCATCCTTGGAATGGAGCTATTTTTCCGATAAGTTCCTTGCCTTTTTCGTTTTTCAACATTCCAGGAACTGCCAATAAACTTAAAATAATAAGTAAAATACCACTAAGAATCATTAAAATCCCCCTTTGAAATTACTGAAAACATTACAAGATTCCTCATAAAATGTCAATCATTTTGTGCTAATATTGTAATATAAGTTTCTGTCTCTAAGGGAAGAGATGAGAAATCTATTTGAAAGTGTTGACTATGTAATATGGGGTTACATAAGACCATTGGTCCCTCTCAAATATGTAAAATTTACAATAATTTAAGTTAAAAAAAATCTTGCGACTTCCAATGGCTGTGATACAATATGTATAAGGCGTTCTTCTTCTGTACGACCGTAAGGAGGAATAGATTTTGTCGAATACAAT
>CAZBHR010000003.1:0-13392 GCA_964492025.1 uncultured Spirochaetia bacterium
GAAGAAAACACTCCGCACTGGGAGGAGTAGCCCACGCATTCATGCAGAGTCCACTAGACTTTGTTATAAAGCCCTCGGTGTTTTAGGAGTTTCCACTCATCTTTTAGTAAAAAAATTCTGTGATCAATTGTACGAATAACTTATGTGTGATATACTAAGGTATATCAAAACTGGAGTTTGAGTATGGATGATAAGGAAAGAAAAAGAATGCAAAATAGATTGAATGGTTTTGGCGAACAAAGAGAGAATAATCAATTTTCTTCATCAAAATCAGATAGAATGATGTCTCATATCGAAAAATTTGAAAATTCCTTATCCCCATTTCTCCTTGTTGTTTGGAGGTTTTATCGTTTTATGAACCCAAAACCTAATGGTATTCGAAGGGTTCTTAAGGGTGCTGTTATTCTTGGTATCATGATGATGGGCTCTTTAAATGAATCCTTAACAATTTTTTCACTGATCCTTCTGCTCTGTTATTTTATTGGGGCTTCTTGGTATAAGTCTGCATATAATACCATGGTGGATGAGGCTTTTGACCAATAAGGTTGGTAGGTTGATATAATGACAACAAGCATAAAATATGATACAATCAACTTTAATAAGGATTAACCATGTCAGAAGATCAAAAACAGCAGTTAGAAAAACAGTTGTGGGGGATTGCAAATCTCCTTAGAGGAAAAATTAGTGCCGATGATTACCGAGATTACATTCTAGGGTTCATATTTTATAAGTACCTCTCTGAAAAACAGCACCTTTTTGCCAATGAGCTTTTGGAAACTGAGACTATTACTGAGTACACAGAAGTAACAGACCCTGAGATATTGGAGGCTATCAAAGAGGCTTCTCTTAATGAGCTGGGGTACTATTTAGCCCCAACACAGCTTTTTTCGGAAGTAGCAAAGAAGGGTAATGCCAATCTCGAAAATGAGGATAACTACATTCTGGAAGATCTTAAAGAGATTCTTAACCACATTGAACGAAGTACTATGGGAACAGATTCAGAGGAAGATTTTAACGCTCTTTTTGAAGATCTTGATCTCTCTTCTTCAAAGATTGGTCGTACCGTAAGTGCAAGAAATGAAATTATTGTAAAGATTCTTAACTACCTTGGTGATATTGATTTTAAATTAGAAGATGTTGAGTCCGATGTTCTTGGTGATGCGTATGAATACCTTATTGCACAGTTTGCAGCGGGTGCTGGTAAATCGGCAGGAGAGTTTTACACTCCTCAGGAAGTTTCTAAAATTCTTGCAAAAATTGTAACCTCAGGAAAAGAGAGACTCCGTTCTGTGTATGATCCAACCTGTGGGTCTGGATCTTTGCTCTTACGAGTTGCACGGGAGGTGAATGACGTTGGTGATTTCTACGGACAAGAGCTTAACAGAACAACCTTTAACCTAGCACGAATGAATATGATTCTTCATGATGTGCATTTTCAGCGATTTAATATTCGACAAGAGGATACACTAGAAAACCCCCAACACCTAGAAGAACGGTTTGAGGCGGTAGTTGCAAACCCTCCATTCTCAGCTCATTGGAAAAGTGACACAAATCCTTTAAATAGCACGGATGAACGATTTAGTGAGTATGGGAAACTTGCACCAAAGAATAAAGCTGACTATGCGTTTATTCAACATATGATTTATCAATTATCAGAAAATGGGATTATGGCGTGTGTTGCACCTCATGGAGTGTTATTTCGAGGTGGAGCAGAGGGGCATATCCGAAAGTTTCTCATTGCTGAGAAAAATTACCTAGATGCAGTTATAGGGCTTCCTGCAAATATCTTTTATGGCACAGGTATTCCCACCTGTATCTTGGTATATAAAAAATGCCGAGAGAATCCAGAAAACATTCTGTTTATTGATGCTTCTCAGGAGTTTGAGAAAGTAAAGAATCAGAATATGTTACGGCCAGAGGATATTGATAAAATTGTAGACACCTATAGAACTCGTAAGGAGATTGATAAATATAGCCATATTGCAACATTAGATGAGGTTGCAGAGAATGACTATAACCTTAATATTCCTCGATATGTCGATACCTTTGAAGAGGAGGAACCCATTGATATTAAAGAGACCATGGGTAATATTAACCGACTCACCGAAGAGCTTAAGGGTATAGATAAGGAAATTAATATATACTTAGAGGAGTTAGGATTAGATACCTTTGCGTAGAGGGGCAGCTGTGGGTTTTTGTTATCAATACAAGGAGTTTTTTTAATAAAGGAGGTTTTATGAGTAATGATGTAGTCACTGAGAAATGTAATACAGAGAAAGAAGAACGCATTGTTTCTCAGAATGAAAAGTGCGATGCAGAGGAACAACAACAAATTATTTCTCAGTTAGAATATATCAAAGAGCTTAGTATTTTAAAGTATGAAGAAGAGCAGAGGAGAACAAAAAGCCTTATTCAACAATCTAGTCAAATGCAAGCATCATTTTCTTTTGTTATAGTAGCTGTGTTTATGGCCGTAGCAATTTTATTGGAGTATAGAGGAGGGTTGTCTCTAAAGCTCTTCTTTGTACCAGTAGTCCTTATTATTGTACTTCTTTTTATAAGCTTAATTTTTGCCTCATTGGTACAATATCGGTATACTCGAAAAGTTTTATTAGATATAAAAGATATTAATAATAGAATTATTGATAGTGAAAACTGGAAGAAATTTACCTGTAGGGAATATCAACTTCGAGACTGGATAGATACAATAGCAGATGTGCAAGACTCAGAGTCAACGCTTAATAATAGGCGAGTAAAACAAATAAGGCAATCTATGAGATTCCTTTGGGGAGCTATTGCTAGTGTTATTATTTTTATTATAGTTTTAATTATTATAATATAGGGAGAATTATATGGCAGATACTAAACAAAATAATCCTGCAAAGGACATTACATCACCAGAGCCCCCGGCAACAAAACCACAATATGATGAGGCTGATGTCAAGAAATAAGAGAATTAATAATTTTTTGAGATACGGAGCTTTGCTTTTTCCTTAATGTAATTTTATTAGCTTTTTGTAATTACAGCCCGTTACACAAACATGTTTTGTAGGAGTCCTTTTTTTAGGGTTTGAGTAGCTTCTAATTGCTGTTTTACAGTTTCTATTTTTTTGTCAACTGCAGATAAGAAGTTTGCGATTTTAGTCTGTTCTGGGAGGGATGGGTGAAATATACATATGTTAAAGAAATCACCAATGGATATATTTAATAATCCATGATTACGAGCTCCTTCTTGTGCAATCTTATGTAATTCATGGTTGTGTTTTCCTGATGAAAAATAATGGTCTACATATTCCTCCGAATAATTATTCTCCAATTTAAAGCATATGTATAATGTTGAAACCACTCCTGTTTGATAGTTTTTAAGTCGTTTTATTGCCCCTAAAGGATACCCATTTGAATAACTTTTATTATATGCAAACTCCCCATATTTCAATAGATAGTAGCCTGTGATGTTTTTTGCAGAAACAGATTTTGTAAAATAATCGCCTTGAGCAACTAATCCTTCTTGTGCAGAAATAGTCATGACATTTTGATTGTTCTCTATATTCTTACGAAGTACCCTTCTTGCAATCTCTCCCAAGCGTTTCTCTTCCCACATATCATCAAACTCAGGGAAACGTAATTCTTGTGAGAATATTTGCTGCAGATATCCCTTTTTCAGTTGTTCAAGTTGTTCAATTAAGGATTGTTGTTTCTCTATTTTTTCATCTACCTTAGATAAAAATGCAGCGATCTTGTTTTGTTCTTGGAGTGATGGGAGGTTGATTTTTAATTCTGCTAGTTGACTAGCATAAAGATGGACAACAGATATCCCCTGTGATAATCTTGCTATTGCAATTCTCTTTTCATTATTAAGATAATATGATAAAAACACTCCATTTTCTTCTGTTTTAAGGATATTTAAATCTCCTCCAATAGCCACACCTTTTTGTAAGATACATGAAGCAGTAGCAATATCTATTTGAGTCTCTCCTGAAGAGGGAATAATGATATCATTAACATCACTTAAAACTAGACTCGTTATAGGGAGATTCGTCTTTGAAAAAACACAATTAATTATCTCTCCATATGTTGTGTACAATTCTCCGTATCGAATACACTTAGTCTTTCCATGTTTTGCTATATCGTTTTTTGAAATTCCTTTACCTTTTGAAAAAGTTGTAATTTCTTGAAGTTTATGCTGCCTCCAAGTTCCATCAAACTCTGGAAATCGTAACTCTGGAGTAGCATTACTTTCTTTAGAGAAATCCTTAAGGCTCATACTGAAAGATTCTACAGTACTAAAACACATTAATCAACTCCACACACTCTCTCTTTTGCTCCATTCTTGGGTGAACATATAGGTTTAGTGTCAAACTAACGTTTGAATGTCCTAGTAATTCAGATACGGTTTTGTAATCAACTCCAACTTCAATGCATTTTGTGGCAAAAGTATGGCGTAGTGAGTGGTAATTTCTCCGTTCGATTCCTAGCTGCTTTAATATGGAGGTAAAATAATTTCGATAGGTTCTTGGCTCTGTAGGAGAAGAAGTTCCTGATACTACATAACAATCATTATTTTGTGTATGTTTACGTAAAACCTTCTGAAGGGCTGAGTTTATAGGCAGAACTCGTTGAGACGACCGTGTTTTAGGGGTCGATTCAATAATTTTACTAAATCGAGTATTGTGTTGTTTAATATAGATACGCTGAATGGTTCTCTGTACTGTAATGGTATGATTATTCATATCAATATCTTCCCACTTAAGTCCACAGACTTCTCCAATCCGTAACCCCGTATAAATACTTATAAGAATTCCTAGTATCCTACTATCCTGATTATTTGCATACGCAATAATTTGATTGATGTCTTGATTTTCAAAAACCTCAACAGTAGATTTATCAGCCTTTGGAATCTTAAGGTCAAAGTTTTTTAGTGTCGCATATCCCTGTTTTACAGCCCCTTTTATACTACTTTTACAGATAATAATAATATCCCGCACTGTTTTTACCGAGAGACCTCCCTTATTATCAAGTCGCCCATGCTCAAGCTTTTGGATAATAAAGTTTTGTAAAATCTCTTCGGTAAGTTGATTACAAAAATAGCCACCTAGATCATTTTTTATATGATTCTCTATAATATTTACGTATGTAGCAAATGTAGACTCCTTAATATATAACCGTTGATCTTCTATCCAGATATTTAACCATTCACCATAAGTTATCCGCTTTTTTCTTATAATTCTCATATAAACCTCCTAAAGGGAACCTATATTCTTACGTAATTCAGGAAATATTTCTATAAAAGGAACCCTCGGGTATGAGCCTTAAGGATTCCTCTAAAGAAAGTAATGCTACCCCAGAGTTGCGATTTCCAGAGTTTGATGATGACTGGGTGATCAAAAAGATTGGGGATATAGCTAATATCAAAAGAGGAGCCTCTCCACGTCCAATAAGTTCTCCTGAATGGTTTTCGGATAGTTCAACTATTGGATGGGTTAGAATTTCTGATGTATCAAAATCCTATAAATATTTAGAAAGAACAACTCAATATTTATCAGAAAAAGGAGTTTTAAAAAGCCGTTATATAAGATCAGGTAGCCTCATTATGAGTATATGTGCCACAATAGGCAAACCAATTTATACTAAATTTGAAGTTTGCATACATGATGGCTTTGTGGTATTTGAGGACCTAAAAGGATATAGTGAGTATCTGTTTTACTATTTACAAAAAATCGAAAAGAAATGGTATCGTTATGGACAGCCAGGCACTCAAGTTAACCTAAACTCTGACATTATTACAAATGAGAAGCTCCCTTATCCCTCACTCCCAGAACAGACTAAAATTGCTGCATTTTTATCTAAGGTAGATGAAAAGATAGGAAAGCAGCAATCCTTAATTGAACAACTTGAACAACTCAAAAAAGGATATATGCAGCAAATATTCTCACAAGAATTACGTTTCCCTGAGTTTTATGATATGTGGGAAGAGAAACGCTTGGGGGATGTTGTTATCTTTTCCAAAGGGAAAGGAATTTCAAAAAATGATATTGAACCAAGCGGTCAGACTAAATGTATTCGATATGGCGAATTATATACAATATACGGAGAGATAATTAGCTCAGTTGTTTCAAGAACAAATATTCCTAAAGAAAGTTTAGTACTCAGTGAAATTAATGATATTATTATTCCCTCTTCTGGAGAGACACAAATAGATATAGCCACAGCTTCATGTATTCTCAAAAAAAATATTGCTATAGGTGGAGATTTGAACATTCTTAAAACAAAACAGAATGGTATATATTTATCATACTATCTTAATAACGCAAAGAGATTCTTAATAGCAAGATTATCACAAGGATCATCAGTTATACACTTGTATGCGAGCCAGTTAGTAGGTTTGAAAATCAATATTCCTTCACTCCCAGAGCAGACTAAAATAGCAGATTTTCTCTCTGCTCTGGGTAAAAAAATAGAAGTCGCACAACAACAATTAAAAACTACTCAAACCCTCAAAAAAGCCTTGCTTCAAAAAATGTTCGTATAATTTTACATACAATTAGTACACCTCTTAAATATATGTTATAATTTCATGTAATATTTTATCGCTCAAGAGGTTTTATATGATTAGAATTGTATTAATTGGTAATGGTTTTGATTTAGTTCATGGATTAAAAACTAAATATTCTGACTTAATGGATTATTGGAAGAGTACTATTAAAGAGAAAAATCATTATAATTTATATTGTCACAGATCTGCAGGCGTTGAACAGTCATCATCCTACTACTATGCATCTCTTAATGATCAAGAGGCAGATGATCCATGGATTGTATTATCTATCAATGATAGTGGAGAGCTTCAGCTCTCCGTCAATCCCAATAATACATCTATCTACTTCCAATCGCTCTTTGACCACTATGATGAGCTTGGATACTGGTCAGATTTAGAGGAACATTATTTTAATCTGTTATTTCAATATAAGAACTCTCCAGAAGATATAATTTTAATAAACAAAGAGTTTGAGCATTTGAAAAAGTTATTAGCATATTATTTACAACAGGAAATAGAGGATAAAATAGTTGTAAATGATCAAGAGAAAACTATTGTTTGTAATGGTAAAGTATTTGATCAAGAGTCAACGCTATATAAGATTTTACGAGATGGGGGTTCTTGTGAAAATTTATTTCATAAAACATACTTTATTACATTTAATTATACGAGTAAAATATTGGATACTTATAAAAAATGGTTATGGGCTGATGAAGAAATTGGTGTAAAACATATTCCAATAATTCCACTTCATATTCATGGACGGTTTAAAGAGCAAAATAACCCCATGATATTTGGATATGGGGATGATAATTCAGATAAATACAAAGAGTTAGAACACCTTGGAAGTAATGAGCTTTTGAAAAATTTTAAAACTTTTCAGTATTTACGAGATATAAAATATAGAGAGATCCTTGGAGTGTTTGAACCTGTTGATACAGAAGACTCTAAAATATATGTGCAAATTATTGGACACTCCTGTGGTTTATGTGATAAGGCTCTCTTGAAAACTATTTTTCAGCATAGGAATGTAGCACATATAGAGTCTGTATATTATGGAAATGAATCTAAGTATTTTGAGAACCTTTATAATATTTCCAGAATATTTGATGATAACACTTTAATGCGAGAGCGAGTAGTTCCTCTAATTAAAACCTTAAAAATATAAAAACTGTATATTTTTATATGAAAGTTTAAAAAATAAAAATTGTTAGTGGGTTTGAGAGAGGGCATAGGCATTAGTACGGAATTCCGAAAAACCGTCCCTTAAGGTTTTTCCTCAAGAGAACACCCTGTGAATAATAACACTTTATCACGATAGGCATATAATACCCTTGGATGAAACAGATAAAATAGGCTAGTATAGAGCCAGTAGGTTTGTAATGCAGGAGAAGTTATATGAGTATTGAAGCAGAGAGTGTATTAGAAGAAAAATTAGTTCAGCAGTTAGTTCAATTGGGTTATAAAAAAGTTTCTATATCAAACGAAGCGGAGTTGTTGGGGAATTTTCATAAACAACTGGAAATCCATAACGAAAAAGCTATAAGTCAAGGAGAATTTCAGCAGATTCTCAACGCTATCAATAAGGGTAATGTGTTTGAACGTGCAAAGATTTTGCGTGATCGGGTGGATTATATTACCGATAGTGGTGATAACTCTACGGTTGAGTTAATCAACCAAATTCATTGGTGTCAAAATCAGTTTCAGGTTGCTCAGCAGATAGAGATGGAGGGCTCCTATCTTAACCGATACGATGTTACTATACTTATTAATGGACTACCCCTTGCTCAAATTGAGTTGAAAAGGCGTGGTATAGAGCTTAAAGAGGCGTTCAATCAGATCCATCGGTATACAAGACACTCTTACAGTGCAGGGGCTGGCCTTTTTCAATATATTCAAATCTTTATTATTTCAAATGGGGTAAACACCAAATACTACGCTAATACTTCTCATATAAAAGAACAAAGCTTTAAACAGACTTTTTATTGGAGTGATGATAGAAATCATCTTATCACACAACTCTCTGAGTTTGCTGATATATTTTTAGAGCCATGCCATCTTGCAAAAATGATTACAAAATATGTGGTGCTCAATGAGTCACATAAAACTCTCATGGTGCTCCGACCGTATCAGTTCTATGCGGTTGAGGCTATTGTTGAGCGGGTTAAAAATACAAGAAAGCCTGGGTACATTTGGCACACCACAGGTTCTGGGAAAACTTTAACATCTTATAAGGCTGCTCAAATTCTTACAAGTCTCCCTAAAATTCATAAGGTGTTGTTTGTGGTTGATAGAAAAGATCTTGATTATCAAACCACTAAGGAGTTTAATAGCTTTAGCAAAGGAAGCATTGATGGTACGAACAACACAAAATCTCTAGTCTCTCAGCTGTCTGGAGATACTAAGCTCATTGTTACTACAATTCAAAAATTGAACAACGCAGTAACTCGAGAGAGGTTCTCAGGTAAGCTTCAAGACTTGCAGGATAAACGAGTAGTAATTATCTTTGATGAGTGTCATAGAACCCAGTTTGGAAAAACTCATGATGCTATTAAAAAATTCTTTAATAAGTCTCAAATGTTTGGTTTTACCGGAACTCCTATTTTCCCCCAAAATGCTGGAACTAATGAGTATGGAACACGAACTACAGAAACGCTTTTTGGAGAGTGTTTACATACATATGTAATAACCGATGCCATACGGGACGAGAATGTGCTTAAATTTAGTATTGATTACATGAGCTCCTGTAAGCAAAAAGCTGACATAAAAGATGCTGATGTTGAAGCTATTAATGAAAAGGAGGTGCTTGAGTCTCCTGTCCGGTTAGAAAGTATTACGAATTTTATTATTCAAAACCATGATAAAAAAACACATAATAAGCAGTTTACTGCTATGTTCTGTGTTTCTAGTGTTCCTGTTCTTATTGAGTATTACAACCTGTTTAAAAAGAAAAAAGAGCAGGGTGAACATAACTTAAAAATAGCCACAATCTTCTCATATCAACCAAACGAAGATGATAAAAGTGCTGTAGGGTTTATGCCTGACATGGAGTTTGATAGTGATGATGCATGGGGAGCTCCCATGGCTGCCGATCCAACACCGCTTTATGATACACAGCATTCCCGAGATATTCTTGAGGAGATTATTGGAGACTATAATAAAACCTTTGGTACTAATTATACAACAAAGGATGGTAACTCATTTTATAACTATTATAATAACATCTCAAAACGGGTAAAAAATAAGGAGATAGATATTCTTTTGGTGGTAAATATGTTTTTAACTGGGTTTGATTCAAAGCTTTTGAATACACTCTATGTAGATAAAAACTTAAGGTACCACGGACTTATTCAAGCATTTTCCCGGACTAATAGGATTACAGATGAGAAAAAATCTCAAGGGAATATAGTCTGTTTTAGAAATTTAAAAGATGCTACTGATGAAGCGGTAGAACTTTTCTCCAGTGAAGAGGGAAAAGAAGCTATATTTATAGAACCCTACGAAACCTATGTTGAACGATTTAATAAAAGATGTGATGACCTTCCTATTCTAATAAAAGGAGTAGATGCTGTTAATGATCTCCTAACTGAAGAGCAAGAACTTGAGTTTGTTCAGATGTTCCGAGACTTAATGCGGCTAAGGAATACACTTATTACATTCTCTCAGTTTTCCTACGATGACCTAGGCATTTCAGAGCAGGATTTTGAAGACTATAAAAGTAAGTATTTGGATTTATACGATAAAGCAAGGCACCATCAGGAGAAGGAAAAAGTTTCAATTCTTAATGATATTGACTTTGAGTTGGAGCTAATTCATCGAGATGAGATTAACGTAACATACATACTTAATCTGCTAGGTCGTCTAAAAGATGCTCCTCAAAAAGAGCATGATACACAACAGAACAAAATTGTTGATATGCTCAATAAGGATGTACAACTTCGAAGTAAACGAGTCCTTATTGAGAAATTTATACAGTCTCACTTACCCTATATTGAGGATTCTGATGATATTACTGATGCCTTTTATAAGTTCTGGAATGATGAGAGAGAAATTGCATTGAAGACATTATGCATAGAAGAGCAGTTGGATCTTATCCCTCTGCAAAAGCTGATAGAGAACTATCTATTTCATCAAAAAGAACCACGAGGTACAGAAATTGTAGGAGCTATGACCAAGACTCCCAAACTTTCAGAGAGAAAAGCTACATGTAAACGAATTATGCAGAAAATACAGGATTTTATTGAAACTTATATTTCAGGGTTAGAGGGGTAAAGGCAGTTTTTATGAACTCTAATACAACACATATAAATATTGAGAAATCACTTTTAAAATGTTATAAAAAAACGACACCAGTGCATATTTTGTATGAAAAGCCTGCTTTATTTTTCCTGATTTGTTGTGGAATGGTATTACTGAGTATATCTCCATCACTTTTCTATCTTGTTCTAGGAAATGATGAACCTCGAGATTACCCCTTCATATTTGGGCTTTCAATAGCTTTTACATTTATAGTTGGAGATGTTTTTTCAAGAACTAAGAAAAGCGCATCTTATTAATAAATTTAATATCCCCAAAAGTCTTGATCTCTTGAGAGATTTTACTCAAGAGAGAAAAGAGTATCATACTAGAGACATTGCCTTACTTATTACTTTTTTTCTGTTTTCTATTAGTCCATTATGGGATTTTATTATGAAAGGCTTTTTAAGCTTGGAGTTATCTATAATATTGGAGATTTTGATTATACTTGCAATCATTATTTGTATAGGTTCTTTAATAACGGTAGATAATTTTCTTCATCTTATTCTTAATAGAAAGAAATATACTTTTATGCATATTACTACTATGTTAGATCAGTTGAACATTCACCTAGATCATACTCAAAGTGTTAGAAGAATCAAATATAAACGATTTCGAAAGAAATGTTAGGACGTAGTCTTTAGTGTTCATGTTAGCACTGGAGATATCCATATGTTGGATACATTGGGGAAGAAGTATGATTGAGAGTGATGTTGCGCTAGATGTATTTCATCACGTTGTGAATTTTGCATAGGGTTTGACAACCAATTTTTTTTCGAATAGAATAATTAAACTAAATCGGCTGTGAAAAAAGCGACCTGATAAAACAACTAAAAAGGATATATTATGCATACAAAAATGAAATATGCCGTACTGCTATTTATGGTATTACTTGCTCTAAGCTGCGGAAGTGAAAAGGTTGAAAACGATTGGACAAAAGATAATCTACATGGTGAAGTTCTTTCATATACAGAGTCTCGTTATGAAGCAGAAGAACGGTTTGGCAAGATTGAAAAAGGCGAGCCTGCAAGATTTAGTAATACTTTTGAAAACAAATATGACGAGAATGGAAATAAGATTGAAAAGAACTTCTACCATTCAGATGGTAGCTTAGACGTTAAAACAACTTATGCATATGATGAGAGTGGCAATCTGATTGAAGAGAACAGATACAATTCAGATGGTAGCTTAGACGTTAAAACAACTTATACATATGACGAGAATAGAAATCAGGTTGAAGAGAACAGATACAATTCAGATGGTAGCTTAGATGGTAAGACAAGTTATGCATATGACGAGAATGGAAATCTGATTGAAGAGAACAGATACATTTCAGGTGGTAGTTTATATGGTAAGAACACTTATGCATATGACGAGAATGGAAACCTGATTGAAGAGAATAGATATAATTCAGATGGTAGCTTAAGAGCGAAGTATACTTATGCATATGACGAGAATGGAAATCAGGTTGAAAGGATCAGCTACAATTCAGATGGTAGCTTAGATGGTAAGACAAGTTATGCATATGACGAGAATGGAAATCTGATTGAATGGATCGAATACGAATCAGACGGTAGCTTAGACGTTAAGGTAACTTATGGATATGACGAGAATGGAAATGAGATTGAAGCGAACCTTTACCATTCAGACGGTAGCTTAAGAAAGTATATTTATGAATATGAATTTGACACAGAGGGTAATTGGACTCAACGGATAGAATTTGTAGATGAGAAACCGATGTATATTACAGAAAGGGAGTACATATATTATAATTAATATACTGTATAGGGTCTGACCTTTGAAAGTTAGCCACCGAAATGGTGATTAAACAAGCAGAGCAAATTGCAAATCAGATTGCTCAGGAGTAACTATTAGGATAGACCACCTATGCTTGGAATAAAGACATAGATGATAAAACAACTAAAAAGGATATATTATGCATACAAAAATGAAATATGCCGTACTGCTATTTATGGTATTAATTGCTCTAAGCTTCGGAAATGAAAAAATCTACGGAAGTGAAAAGGTTGAAAACGATTGGACAAAAGATAATCTACAGGGTGAAGTTCTCTCGTATACAGAGTATCCTTATGAAGTAGAATACCGGTTTGGTAAGATTAAAAAAGGAGAGCCTGCAATATTTCAATTTGGTTTTGAAAATAAATATGACGAGAATGGAAACCTGATTGAAGAGAATAGATATAATTCAGACGGCAGCTTAGACGTTAAGGCAACTTATGCATATGATGAGAATGGAAACCCGGTTGAAGTGAATATCTACGATTCAGACGGTGGTTTAAGCAAGAAGTATACTTATGCATATGATGAGAATGGACACATGGTTGAAGAGAATGGACACAATTTAGACGGTAGTTTAAGCGAGAAGTGTACTTATACATATGATGAGAATGGAAATCAGATTGAAGTTGACCAATATGATTCAGATGGTAGCTTAGATGGTAAGACAACTTATGCATATGACGAGAATGGAAATCGGGTTGAAGTGAACAACTACAAATCAGACGGCAGCTTAGACGTTAAGACAACTTATGCATATGATGAGA
>CAZBHR010000003.1:13492-130738 GCA_964492025.1 uncultured Spirochaetia bacterium
AACTACAAATCAGACGGCAGCTTAGACGTTAAGACAACTTATGCATATGATGAGAGGGGGAATATGATTGAAATAAACAGATATAACTCAGATGGTAGCTTAGACAAGTATACTAATGCATATGATGAGAAGGGGAATATGATTGAAATAAACAGATATAAAGATGGTAGTATACTCGGTCCGATAACTTTTACATATGAATTTGATACAAAAGGTAATTGGATTCAACAGGTAGAATTTTTCTATGGGATACCAATGTCTATTACAGAAAGAGAGTATATCTATTATTAATATACTGTATAGGGTCTGGGGTCTGATCATTTAAAAGTTAGCTACCGAAACGGTGATTAAGTAAGCAGAGCAGTTGGCAGAGCACCTTACCGAAGAATAGTACGGGGAGTGATTGATGGAAGAAACAAAAAATAGGTATGAAGAAATAATTTCACTAGATGCATTACTAGCATTCACAAAAACCCTTGGTTGTAAAAAACTTATCTGGAAGCACCATAGTTGTACTGCAAAGAGCTTTTTTGTTTCGCTTATTTTCCTTTTTATTGTGGGTATAGCTACTTTCCTAATATTGGGAAATCAAATAGCTTTTTTAGTTTTTTATCTTTTGAGGGTGTTTTGTTGTACGAAAAGATCAGAAACAGCATATTTTTGCCAATGTAATGCTAATCTTGATGGATAAAGGTAGTTTTTATGAACTTTGATACAACGCATATAAATATTGAGAAATCACTTTTAAAATGTTATAAAAAAACGACACCAGTGCATATTTTGTATAGTGAGAACAAAATAGTATTACTAGGATTGCCATTGTTTTTTTCATTCATTTTAATTTTACCATTTGCCATATATTTTATTATGAATGATAATGATCCTTTAAAGAGTGGAGTATCACTTATAGTGATGCTTTGTTTGCTTGGAATGAGGGTATTACAAATAAAGAATAAACAAAGGTGTATACTAAAAGGCAAGGGTTTTAACCAATCAAAAGATTTTAAGGGAAATCTTAATAGGCTGAGGGTAGAAAGCCTGTATAACATATTGAGATCTCAAGGATTATTAAAACGTAAAGAGAATCAACAACTTATAGGTGCACTTATAGAGTTTTGCAATGAGAGAATTGAGCATTATCATAAAAATATTCCTACTGTTATAGCGGTTATCACTTTTATCACATCTCCTCTATGGGGAATATCTGTAACAGATTTTTTTGCTCAACCAATGTCTTCTGAGAGGACATTCATATTTATATTTTTTCTTGTGTTAATTGTTGTATTGTTTCTCATATTATATGGCACATTAGATTTGATATGTAATAGAAAAACAGCATATTTTCAAGAAATGAAATACCTACTAAGTCAGATACAGGTATTAGAAAACCTGAAAGATCATGATGACCATGAAGTTGTTAAAAAAGTATTCATACTAAGGATACTACGACGGTGTAGAAGGTCGCGACGAAACACCATCTCATACAAGGAGTAGCAATCTAAATTCTGGGCATGTTAAGTCATATTTCTATTAACCTAAGTTCTAAGGATAAAGTATTTGATGTAAAAGAGTATAAAATTTTTATTGATAATGTCGATAAAACATCACAGATATCTGCGCTTAGAAGAACTGAAAACTGTTGGTTTATAGAGTTTCGGTCAAAACCCAATCAAGAGTATACCTATCCTAGAAAACAGAATCGTGTTAGGTTGAAAAAAATAGAATCTCCTATAGAAAAAAGAGAACTCCCTACACACAATAAGGTTCCAACTGCTAAAGTACCTCAACGGTCAAAGCGAAATGTAAACTTTGATTATCTCATAGGTTTGGTAAATTATCTTGCAAATTCATCCACTGAGCATCAGAGTGAAGATGATGACTCTTTTAAATTATTACAGTCTCAGTTTAACTATATGCGTAATGTTCCCGTAGGCAGTGCGCTTGCCTGTTATGTAGAGCAGAAGCTAGGATCACCAACAACAAATCAGAATCTCATCTTTCCCTTTAGTTTTAATCTCTCCCAGTCAATTGCTACAGAGAGAGCTTTGCAGAATAGGGTGAGTGTTATTGAGGGTCCTCCTGGAACAGGTAAAACCCAATCTATCTTAAATATTATAGCAAATATTCTTATGGAGAATAAAACAGTTGCCGTTGTTTCTGGAAACAATGAAGCCATAAGAAATGTGTATGATAAGCTTGTTGCACATGACCTCGGGTGGGTTGCTGCCTTTTTGGGGAGCCAATATAATCGAGGGAAATTTCTAGAAAATCAACAGGGGTATCCTAAGGATTGGAATAAACCTATTGAAAAGGGAATGCTAGGGGAGCAGCGAGAAAAGATAGTTAAAGAGATTCAGATATATCGAAAAAAGCTAGCTTTACAAAATGAACTCGCCTCATGTAAGCAAACGTTAAGAGAGTTACTTACGGAGAAAGATCACTTTACGCAGGCTATGGAAAAGAAGTTACTCAACCTCACTTATAAAAGTAATAAAACACACACATCAAAAGACCTCTTAGCCCTTGCGGCGAGTTTTGAGTGTGAGAAAAAAGATACATTCTCCTTATTTAAAAAGATAAAATATTTCTTCAATTATGGAATCTACTCTTTTTCAATGTATAAACATGATATTGCAGATATTATCTCATATCTCCATGATCGCTTCTATAATACTAAAGTGCAAGAACTTCAAGTGAGAATTCAGGAGATAGGTAAAGAGCTTGATGGATTTACTGATGGGATGGAATCTCTTGCGACTAGCTCAATGCAGCTTTTCAAAAGTGTACTCTCACACAGGTATAACTTTGAGACTTCTCGTAAAAATTTTGGGGAAAAGTTTATACAAAAGGATTATGAGAATTTTATCCAAGAGTATCCCGTGGTGTTGAGTACCACACACTCTTTACGATTTTGTAAAGATAATAACTACCTATTTGACTACCTCATTATTGATGAATCATCCCAGGTTGACATTCTCACAGGTGCTTTAGCACTGTCCTGTGCAAAAAATGTAGTTGTCGTAGGTGATGATAACCAGCTCCCACCAGTAATAAAACAGGAGACTTTTAATAAGATACAACAAATGAGTCAGAGACCACCCTGTGAGGCTTTTGATTATGAGAAAAGTCTATTGACCTCCATTGTTGAAACCTTCAACAGTAGTGAATTACCGCGGACACTTTTACGAGAACACTATAGATGTCATCCTAAAATTATCGATTTTTGTAATAAAAAATTTTATGATAACCAACTGATTATTCTCACAAAAGATAATGACGAGGTTGATCCACTTGTACTCTTTAACACCTCCGAAGGAAACCATCAGCGGGGAGGGAAAAACCAGAGAGAGATTGATGTAATTAATTCTGATATATTGAATATGATACCAGAAGACTCTACCGATACAAAAGGTATTGTAACTCCATTTCGAGCTCAGGTGAAAGCTGCAAACAATCAGATTGATACGGGTTTAGGATTTAAGATTGACACAGTTCATAAATACCAAGGACGAGAGCAGGATATTATGATCCTTACTACCGTTGCTAGTCAGGAGAGCGCCTTTGCGGATGATCCAAGACTCCTCAATGTTTCTGTCTCTCGAGCAGTAAAGCAACTCTTTGTAGTAACAGCTGGGCATGAAAAAAATCCTAACATGAGAGATTTAATAGATTACATGGAGTATAACAACCTTAAAGTGGTAGAGAGTAAAGTTACCTCTATCTTTGATTTACTGTACAAGGAGTATGCACCACATATAGAAACCTTCAAGAAAAGAGTAAAAACTTCGGGGCAAGTGTCTGAGTATGACTCTGAAAATGCTATGAAGCTCTGTATACAAGATGTTTTAAAGGAACCTGAATTTTCAAACATATCTTGGGTAACCCATTACCAACTACGAAACCTTATAAAGGACACAACACTTCTAGAAACTGAAAGAGAGAGTCAGTTTGCTCGAAGTTCTAAAACACACGTAGATTTTCTATTATACAATAGGTGGAGTAAGAAACCTGTTTTAGCTATTGAGGTTGATGGAACAACTTTTCATGCCTCCCCAGAACAGCAGGAGAGGGATAAGTTGAAAGACTCTATACTTGAACGCTATGATATACCGCTTAAAAGGTTCTCCACCGATGGTAGTTCAGAACATGCACAGCTTAGACAGGCTTTGTATAGGGTGTTGAGGAAATAAAAACACCCTACAAAGAAGCATTTCTGGAAAGACATATTACAGTATTTGAATAGTGGTTAAGGTCTCTGGGGGAACATTTTTTTAGTATTAGTGATAAATTTATCGAAATGTATGATATTTTTGCATACAAATTATTTCTTTTTTTTCTAAGTTGTTGTAGTATCTAACTAAGTTAGGTCTTGTATAAAGAAATATTATTAGAGAGGTTTTGATTTGCGTATATTCAATACTGACGAATTACTTCAAAAAATAGAGAGGATTTTTAATGAGCATAAGCTTTTAGGTAATATTGATTTTTCAGAAGATGAATATGCTTTCTTACTTGATGAGGTTGGTAGATCGTGTAAAAATTTTCTTGATTTTGATGATAAATTTGAAGAGACAGATTATAAGTTAATATTTATTACTTTGGTTGAAGTTGCAAAGCGCTGGAAAGATCCTGCTGCTTACGAAGAGGATGAAAAAAGTAGTCCTTTTTGGGTGTATATTTGTAAGCATTTGATCAATCAGGATACTTTTAATCAAAAATTATACCATGCTCTTACAAAAATTATATCGGTATTCGAGCAGGATCAATCACTTCCCATTGCGGATACTGGTAAAAAATATTATTCGACACTCATGATGCACTCATTTACACCCAAAAATAGTATTTTTTCATTTTATGACCTTTGTTACAATATCTTTAAAAAGGATTTAGATTTTTCATTTACAAATGATGATGAATGGTTATGTGAAATTGTTGCTCAAGAAATGAAAACTGTTTTGGGGGGGCTTTACCGTGAGGATACGAAAGTGTCAATTGGGTCGAGTGCATACTCAATTAAGATTGGACTAAGGTCTTTTTCCTTGCATAAAGATTTATCTGACGATTTTGTACAGTTTATAAAAGATACATTTTACCAAATTAATAAACTTTTAAATAGAGATTCTATTAATAAGAATACAAGATTAGAACGCTATGTTGTAGAGTGGTGGGGAAATAAAGCAGAATCTGAAAAAGTGTGTAGTAATATGAAAAATAAGCGTAGGACTCCTGCTGTTTTAAAAGAAAATATTACGGCCAAATTTATTAGAGATGGAAATTCTGTTTTTTTGTATATTCCCTCTATCAGAATTAATGATATTAATAGTACTATATCACTTTATATTTTTAAAAATAATGAGCAGGTTCATTCAGAGGAAATGAGGACAAAGCGAGGAGAACTCATAGTTACAACAAAACAAGTTGAATTAGAATTAAATGAATTATTGAAAGATTGTAATACAATAAATCTTAGAGTTGAGATCACAGAAAATCAGACAATAATTTTTGACTCGGAAAGGAGTAAAGCTACATCATTAAATAGAGAGTTTATTTTATTTGAGGGAGAAAAAGAGGTTTTGAGTCAAATAAATAAACCGTCAAATTATTTTGTTTACTCAAGAGATATTGATGCACTTAAAAGAATACCAGACGAACTAACAACCTGTAGAGCTAATTTATATAACATATATCCTAATGCCGGAGAAAGCTTATTGGGGACAGTAAAACAAGTATTTTTTGTAGATAATATAAAAAGTTCGAGTATTGGTGAAAGAGCTTGTCTGATTGGCAGAGAGCTAAATTTAGAATGGTTCTACAATGATATTTCTTGCATTGTTTATTCAAATAGCTTGAAGTTATTAGTTCCTGAAAATGTAAATTTAAAAGCATTAGAATTACGAATTGATAAAAATGTTCACAACCTTCAGGATTTAAACTTTGAAAGAATTGAAAGTGGATGCTATCAGTTTGGGTTAAAATCAATTGGCTTGATTGGTGAAAATTACCCTACAGAAATTAATTTATATTCCTACGAAGAGGAATCAACAATCCTAAGCGAAACAATTATTGTATTACCGAATCTCAAAATAGAGTTTAATCATCCATTTTATTACGATAACTTAGAGCGGAAATTGAAAGTCACCAATGGTGATGACTCTTTAGAATTAACGTGGAATAATCAAGACGATGAGATAAAATGTCCTATCAATACAGGAGTGCTTTTAGTAAAAGTTGCATACTTGAGGTGGAGAATAAACAGTAATGAATGGCATAACAAGCCAAATGATAGGAAATTGTGGTACCAAGATCTATTGAAAAAAGGAGATATATTAGATATTGATAACCCTAGAGAAAGTGATAATCTTACGGTATTTTATGAGGTTGATGGAAAGCGGTTTGAAGTTTTTAAAAATCAAAGTGGTAAGTTTGAAATAGGAAGATCCATATATGCAAATGAAGGTATAATGGAAATTTCCATATATATGGCCTATGAGAATAGAGAGTTTAAGGTTTTTTCAGTCTCTACCAAAGAGCACTTTATTACAAACCCTTTGTCATATGTTGATGGTAGCGTATATTGGAATGTGAAAAATACATTTATTGGAGATATGAACAGTGAATTTTTGCTAACTATTACCTCAATGAATAATAATCATAGATGTAAAATGTCTTATAGTAACGCTAATATAATAAATCTTCATGAAGATATATATGAAATAGAAGTAAAAATTAAAAATCAAAATAGACTTCTAAAAAAAGATTCTTATAGAAAAATCTATACAGGTAGGTTGCTTGTTGGCTCCTTCGATCGGATAAGGTTTAATCATACACGGATAAATTTATTGAAAGCACAGTGTTTTCTGGATCGTGGACGTTTTAATGAATGGCGCCATTTTATACCATCGTATTTTATTGATAATTTAAAATTTGTACAGGAAAATGAATATATATATTATAGTGGAGATTTGTGTGTAATTGATCAAAATGGTAAAACCAAGGTGCTTGATTTTATGATAAATGAAGAACATGAGCATGTAAAAATCAACCCAGTTAGGATAGAGTTACGAGATAATAATACTCTTTGGATGGTTGCAGGCTTAGACGAAGATGGGGATATTTTAGGGGAGTTGTTTTATGATAAACAGCGAAAAGGGATATGTAATATTCAAAAACAAGATAAGTTTTTTGATGGAATAAGTTTATATAAATTTAAGGAAGAAAAAAAATATGTTTAATCCAGCACATACAGCAGATGAAATTAAGAAGACATATATTGGGTATATAAACACGACCTTTCATTTTCGCAACCAAAATTTGCAAAGAAAATTGATTGAGACGTTAGATAAAACTGTTTCTAAGGGTCCATATATTGAGATTAAAGATTCGTTTAAGTCAGGAAAATCTATACAGCAATTGATTGAAGATGGGGTATTATCAAATCTTTTTAGAGATCTAGAAAGTAGTAAAAAATATCCCCCTAAGATCCCCATTTCTCGCCCATTGTACTTACATCAGGAAAAAGCAGTTAAAAAAATTGTATCAGGAAAAAATGTGGTTGTATCAACAGGAACAGGTAGTGGCAAAACAAACTGCTTTTTAATACCTATTATTAATGAATTGCTTCGAGAAAAAGAACAGGGACAATTGAATGATGGTGTGAGAGCAATCTTTATTTACCCCATGAATGCTTTGGCAAATGATCAAATTAAAGGACTGCGTGAAATTTTAATGGCGTACCCTGATATTCGTTTTGGAGTTTATAATGGGGGTACAGAAAACAGAGAGGAAGATGCAACTAAACTGTATAAAGCAATGAACAGTAATGAGAAATATCCCGAACTAAGAGAGACTTTGCCCAATGAAGAAGTTTCTCGTGACAGAATGAAGCAGCATCCACCCCATATCTTATTCACTAATTATGCAATGTTGGAGCATATGTTATTTCGTCCTGGAGATGATACAATATTCAGTAGCTCAAATTTCAAATTCGTAGTGCTAGATGAGGCTCATGTTTATACAGGGGCGACAGGTATTGAAACTGCCTTTTTAATGGGTCGATTAAAGGGTCGGTTGAGTGGAGAGCGGGAACCCCAATTTATTTTAACCTCTGCCACACTAGGAGATGGCAGCCATAGAAGTAATAAGAAAGTTGTGGAATTTGCTGAGTGCTTAACTGGCTGTACGTATAATGTTGATGATATTATAACGGCTGATCGAGATGATTGGCAGAAATCTTCTACCACGTATCAATATCCAGTTCAATTATTTATCGATTTAGCAAATAAGGAAAATTTTTTTCATGACGTATTAAAGAAATACAGCCTCGATTATACGTATACTCAAGATAAAGAGCCAGAAATATTATATGATATTATTTCTTCCTGTAGTTTATATGCCAAAATGAGAACCTTGGATGGTGTGTCTGAGCTCAATGACTTTACCAAATATCTGCAACTATCTAATCAAGAGATAGTTAGCTTTGTTGCTCTCTGTGCCAAGGCTAGGAAGAATGGGAAACCATTAATAGATATTCGTTATCATTACTTCCTCAGGGCGCTAGACGGGTGCTATTTAGCATTGGATTATGATGAAAGCTTGTCATTAATTCGAAAGGATTATTTTAATTCTCGTCATACAGAGAATGCAAAAATGTTTGAGATTGCTATCTGTCAAGACTGCGGAGAAGTTGCTATTATTGGTAAGATAGAACATGGTAAGTTGGTAAGAGCTAATGTATTTGATGAACGGAGTTTTTATCAAGTGTATTTATCTAGTGAGTTGTATGAAGATGAGCAGACTGAATGTGAAAAAGGATCTAGAGTAAAGCAAAAAAAAGGGAACAAGCATGAAGATATAGAATATTATCTATGTAAATCTTGTGGTGCAATCGTATCACAAGATGAGGTTCATAATAGTTGGTGCACTTGTGGAGACACCCAGAAAATAAAAATTAAAAAACTTAATAAAAATCACTGTTTGAATTGTGATGGGAGCCTAAGAAGTTTTAATTTAGGATATGATGCAGCTACAGGAGTTGTGGCCACCGCTCTCTATGAACAAATTCCAGAATATACATTTACTATGGAAGAAGTCACAGAAAAGCAACCATCTCGTAATCGATTTTTACAAAAAATTAGAAGGAAAAAGAACAAATCTAAAACGGGAAGTCAATTTCTTATTTTTTCCGATAGTCGTCAAGGGGCTGCAAAATTTGCTTGTTATTTAAATGATTCGTATAAAGAGTTTTTACGTCGAAGGGGCATTTGGAATGTGGTGACAGAGAGAGAAAATGATTATAAGAGTGGAATTACTATTAGTGAGTTTGTAAGTTTACTTGATAATTACTACTCTGGGTTAAAGCTGTTTCGTTCAAATAATGCCAACATTGGAGAGCTGTCTGTTACTGAAAATCGACGTAATGCTTGGGTTGCAGTTTTGAATGAGCTTTATAACTGTAATCGAGACACATCACTTGTTTCATTAGGAAAAATTTCTTTTGCATACCTAGGGAATAGTGACGACATCATTGAGGTTGTTGTAGCAGATTATGGTCTTTCCAAAGAAGATGCTGAAAATTTTCTAAATTATCTTGCTTTTGAGATTGTACGTTCGGCAGCAATTGTTACAGATAAAATAACGGATATTAGTTCAAGTGATAGGGAGTATTTATTCTTTTCTCCATATCAGAAAGTTATTACTAAAGATAAGGATAATTCTGTATCTAACTCACAAGGATTTATGCCAACCGCTAGAATACTAAAAAGTGGGGAAATGACATATTATCGTTCGAATAAATTGTTGATGACCAAAAAGGTTTTAAAATTAAATGATGAAGAGGCTGTTGGATTTTTAGAAAGTTATTGGGGCTATTTAGTTTCAGACGACAATACATACAAACTACAATCAGATAATAATGGTGAATCTTATGTTATTTCAGCAAACCATTTTAGGATCAATCTTGGAAAAAATGCGACTCTTTGGAAATGTAAAACATGTGGCAAAGTAACACAGTTTAATATTGGGGAAAATTGTATTCAGCTTGGGTGCGAAGGGCAACTGGAAAGATTCAACTCTGAAGAATTTTGTCGGAAAAATTATTATGCAATGTTGTATCAAAATAAAAAAATGACACCCTTGTTTGTGAAAGAGCATACTGCCCAGCTTTCAAAAAAAGAGGCATTAGATTACCAACAGCAATTTATCAGAAAAGAAATTAATGCTCTTTCTTGTTCGACAACCTTTGAAATGGGGGTTGATGTTGGAGATTTGGAAACAGTTTTCCTTCGTAATATACCTCCACTTGCCTCAAATTATGCGCAAAGAGTAGGTCGTGCAGGTAGAAGTATAGATGCAGCTGCTTTTGCACTCACTTTTGCTAGATTAAGTTCTCATGATTTTACATTTTTTGATAGGCCAAGGGAGATGATCGCTGGAGTGATTTCTCCTCCATGTTTTAATTTAAACAATGAAAAAATATTAAAACGTCACGTCTATGCCATAGCTTTAAGTTTATATTTGAAAATGAATCCTGATATGTATGGAAAAAATAGTGCTGAAAAGTTTGTCAATGAAAAAGGGTATCAATGTTTTTTTGCTTGGCTTCAGGGAAGGCCTAGCGAATTAACTAACTTATTAAAAGCTTCTATTGCAAACATAGGTAAAGAATTAGAAGATAGATATATCAACGATTTTGCATGGTTAGAAGATTTTATTGGAGAACAAGGCATTCTCTCAAAAATAATAGGTGAGTTTGAGCAAAATGTTGATTACCTTAAGAAAGAGTACGAAAAGGCAATGAGGGCAAGAGAGGAGCAGGCTGCAGCGGTCTTTAATCGAAAACTCAAGAGATATCAAAAAAATGATTTTATTGATTTTCTAGTTCGTGGCAATATCCTTCCAAAGTATGGGTTCCCGATTGATTCTGTGGAATTAACACAGAATCTTACAGCACCAAGCTTTAAGTCTTTAAATCTGAGTCGTGATTTATCTGTTGCTATTGCTGAATATGCACCTTCTTCAGAGGTAGTTGCTGATGGTGGTTTGTATACAAGTCGTTACATCAGAAAACCTATTATAAAAAGTGGTGGTAAAAAAGGATCAGATAAAGGGTTTGATGTAGCACATCTTGCAGAGTGCCCTGATTGTCAAAATGTGAATTATTCTAAAATGCCGGTTGAGTCAGATGGTAGGCCCTGTACTGTTTGTGGTACCGTGTTAAAGCGTAGAGATTTTAAACCCAGTATTGAACCGAGATCAGGATTTGTTGCCGAAGAAGAGGTAAAAGGTGTTCCCCTTCGTTCTCAAGAACGGAAATATAAAACTGAAGCTATCTATATTGGTAGTAAGGCCGCACATACTATAGGTGCATATGAGCATGAGCTTGGAGGTGTGAAATTAGCAGTTGAATCACTTACAAGTGACTCTCTTGTTGTCAAATCTACTAATCGTTTCTATGTATGTTCAATGTGTGGATACTCCATTGCAAGTGATGAAGAGAGTAAGTTAGGTAAATATGAAGATTATAGATTCGGAGCTGAACGAATAGAGAAAACTACGAATCGACATGACCATCCTTTTGGAAAAGGGAAGTGTGACAATACACTATTAAGAAAATATATGCTGCACCATGAATTTAAGACAGATGTGGCAAAAATTTTATTTGATTGTGATACTTCAAACTATGCTACAATGCTTTCTGTAATGTATGCTCTACTTAACTCTTTCACACAAGAACTTAGTATTGAAAGACGAGACGTAAAAGCTTGTTTAACGTTCAAAAGAAACCAAGGTAAGATGACGCATGGAGTAATTATATATGATTCAGTTCCCGGTGGTGCGGGGCACTCAAGACGACTGGTAACAAAAGACGGCGAAATATTGAGAGCTGTTATTAAAAGGGCAATAGACCTTTTAGATACATGTGAATGTAGTCCCTCTTGCTATCGGTGTTTGCGGAATTATGAAAACCAAAAAATACATGAAATTCTAGACAGAGAGAGTGCCTTAGAATTTTTAAAGCAGTTAGGGATCAGGAACGGCTAAATAAAAAAACACCCTTGAAGGAATTATCCCTAAAGGGTGTTTATAACAACTATCCCCAAAGGCTCTGCTCTTTTTCTTCCACAGGTCTATGTTCACGACGACTCGCTTCCAAGGCAAACATAGTACCAATAATTCCAGCACCAACTGCAAGAATAAAATAACCACTGGCGTAGTTCGCATTAATAATATAATTATACGCATCTCCACCTACATATGCATTTTCTTGTTTGTAGTTTGAGTTCTTATAATTTGTTATTTTATCGTACCCCTTATACAGAAACACCGACATAGTAATGTACAAACCAAGAGACATAACAATTAAAAATTTTTTCATATAGCGTTCTCCTCACCTGATAGTAAATTAACTATTGGCTATTGTCTAGATCAATCCTAACTCACACAAACCCCTACAGTTGCATAAAATCCAATATCCCTTTATACTAGACCCACTCAATTAGCGAAATCTAAGGAGAATATATGTCTGGACATAGTAAATGGTCAACAATTAAGCACAAAAAGGGTGCTGCTGACGCAAAACGAGGAAAGATTTTTACCAAAATCATAAAAGAGATTACCGTAGCTGCTAAGCTTGGTGGTGGAGAAGAGGATTCAAATCCAGCTCTCCGTACTGCTATTCTTAAGGCTAAGGCTGCCAATATGCCTAAGGATAATATTGAGCGAGCTATCAAAAAGGGTACGGGTGATCTTGATGGTGTCGATTATGTAGAGCTTGTATACGAGGGATACGGTCCCGGTGGTGTTGCAATTCTTATTGAGACACTTACGGATAACAAAAACCGAACCGCTGCGGATGTTCGAAGTACCCTTACTAAGGGTGGTGGAACTTTAGGAGCCACCAACAGTGTTGCATACCTATTTCAGCGAAAGGGTATTATCTCATACTCAACAGAAACAACCTCAGAGGATGATATTTTTGAGCCAGCCTTAGAGGCGGGAGCTGAAGATGTAACCAACGAGGGTGATGTTATTGAGGTAGTTACTCCTCCAGAGGCTTTTGCGGACACCCTAGAGGCGTTGCAGGCTGCTGGTTTTCAGGAAGAGAGTGCGGAAATTACCAAAATTCCTGACAACACCGTAACATTAGACCCCGATAAAACGGTAAAGTCTATTAAGCTTATTGAGCGTTTGGACGATCTTGATGACGTTCAGAACGTTTCTACCAATCTTGATATACCAGACGATTTTGATCCGGAGGCTCTGGACTAGCATGATTCGAGTTATGGGAGTCGATCCCGGCTTGGCTCATGTCGGCTGGGGGGTTGTTGATTTCAACCAAAGTCGATTCTCTTTAGTTGCGGAGGGTGAGATAAAAACACCCTCTAGTGAACATATTGGAACACGGCTGGGAACTATTTATCGAGGAATTGAAGAGGTGATTGCAACCTACAAGCCAACTATGGCGGGTGTTGAAGACCTCTTCTTTGCAAAAAATAGGAGTAGTGCAATCCCCGTAGCCCAAGCTATGGGAGCAATACTGCTCTGTTTTAATGATCACACTATTCATACAGAGGTACTTACTCCTCTGGTTATAAAACAGTCTATTACTGGGGTTGGTCGAGCGGAGAAACATCAGGTGCAGGAGATGGTGAACCTGCTTCTTGGGGCAACCCATATGAAAATAAGTGATCACTCCGCCGATGCTCTAGCTGCGGCAATAACTTTTTGTAACTACTCACTTCCTAGAATTAAGATGGAGGCACTATGATTCAAAGCGTATACGGAAAGGTTACGGGGTACGGGCTTAATTCGCTCTACCTTCGATCTGGGAGTATTGAGTGGGATCTTACGGTCTCAAACTTTCTTATTGAAAAGATAGGAAGTAGCTCCGATGAGGTTCGGGTATTTACCTATCTGCACCACAAAGAGGACACCATGCAACTCTTTGGGTTCTACTCATCCGAGGAACGTGAAGCTTTTTTACAGCTTATCTCCGTATCGGGTGTGGGCCCAAAGCTAGGTATAAAAATTCTATCGGGTATTCCAT
Organism: uncultured Spirochaetia bacterium; assembly: GCA_964492025.1. Lineage (GTDB taxonomy): Bacteria > Spirochaetota > Spirochaetia > CAZBHR01 > CAZBHR01 > CAZBHR01. Next base: position 27,537 of record CAZBHR010000003.1, read on the forward strand.
TGAAAGATCTTATGGAGACCCTTGATGCAGGAGATGTTACACGTCTTTCATCGGTTAAGGGCTTAGGAGCAAAGGGAGCTCAGAAAATTATTCTTGCTCTTAGGGGAAAGCTCCGGTTAAAAGAGGATTCCCCAACAAAGGCTACAGGAAGTGGTGGTCAGTTTACGGTTCCCCTAGAAGCGTTAATTCAGATGGGATTTAACCGCAAGAGTGCACTTACTACGCTTAAGGAACTTGCCACAGAACACAGTCCTGTTGGTATGAGTGAATCAGCCTATGAAGATTTACTCTTCCGAGAGGCTCTGTTACGATTAAGTTAGGAGAGAGAGATGTCTGATCAACTACTTTCAGGAAAAGCTTTGGGACCAGAGGACGAGAGAGAGAATATTCTTCGTCCAAAACGGTTAGATGACTTTCAAGGACAGCAGGAGTTAAAAAAGAACTTCTCCGTGTTTATTCAAGCCGCAAAAGGGCGAAAAGAGCCTCTGGACCATGTGTTTCTTTCTGGCCCTCCTGGATTGGGGAAAACAACTCTTGCAGGAATAACCGCCCAGGAGATGGGTGGAGAGCTTAAGATTACCTCCGCACCGGCTCTAGATAAAGCAAAGGATCTTGCTGGTATTTTAACCTCTATGAAAGAGAATACCATATTCTTTATTGATGAGATTCACCGACTCAAACCAGCTCTTGAAGAGATGCTCTATATTGCTATGGAGGATTACGAAATTGACTGGGTTATAGGTCAGGGGCCTGCGGCTCGAAATATTCGAGTGCCTATTCAACCATTTACTCTGATTGGTGCCACCACAAAGTCAGGATCCGTATCATCTCCACTTTACACCCGTTTTGGAATCTCATTCCGTATTGAGCTGTACAGCCCAGAGGAGTTGGAGAATATTATTAAACGATCCGCAAAAATTTTAGGTGTTTCCATTGAGACCGGTGCGGTTGCTCTGCTTGCTCAGTGTTCTCGAGGAACACCCCGTGTGGCAAACCGTCTTTTACGACGAATGAGAGACTATGGGCAGGTGATGGGAGATGGAACCATTACAGAAGATACGGTTACCTACGGACTTGAGCAGCTAGGAATAGACCATTTTGGCCTAGAGAAGCAGGATAGAAAAATCCTAGAGGTTATTATTAATCACTTTGATGGAGGACCTGTAGGAGCTGAAACTATCGCCATATCTATTGGTGAGGCGATTGAAACCTTAGAGGACTTCCATGAACCCTATCTTATTCAGAGAGGATTTTTACAGAGAACCCCTCGGGGACGAATAGTTACGGAGTTAGGATACAACCATTTAGGGTTACAGCAAAAAGAACAGAGTGAGGATAGGAATGAAAAGAACGGACTTCTCTTTTAATCTGCCCGAGGAGCTTATTGCTCAGTACCCATCTGATAAGCGGGGTGAGAGTAGACTCTTGGTGTACCATAAAACAACCGGTGCCATTGAGCACTGCACAATCTCTGATATTGTAGAGAAGCTTCCTCAGGGAGCCCTTCTTGTGGTAAATAACTCAAAGGTTAGAAAAGCTCGAATCTACGGTGAGAGTGAGACAGGTGGATCTATTGAGATACTTCTGCTACGAGAGGAGCAACCACAGGTGTGGCAAGCTCTTATGAGTAAGGCGAAAAAGCAGCGTATTGGCAAGAAAATCATCCTTCCAAACGGGGTTACCGGTACCATAACAGGACAGGAGGGGGAGTTTCGACAGCTCACCTTAGATACCGCAATAGATGATGGGTATTTAGAGACCCACGGACATGTGCCACTTCCTCCCTATGTAAAACGGGATGACACCGACGAAGATTGGACTCGGTATCAGACTGTCTATGCCAAGGAGTATGGGTCTGTGGCAGCTCCAACAGCTGGTCTTCATTTTACCCCAGAGTTGTTACAAAAGATTAAGGATCGTGGAATTCAGATCTGCTCTGTAACACTTCACGTGGGAGCGGGAACATTTCTTCCTATTCGGGTAGATAATATTGAGGAACACTCAATGCACCGAGAGTTTTTTACGGTTCCCCAAGAGACAAGTGAAGCTATAGCCAAGGCTAAAGCTGAAGGTAGACCTGTAATAGCACTGGGAACTACCACCGTACGAACCTTAGAATCCGCAGCACAGGAAAAGGGTAAGGTGACTGCAGGAACAGGAAGTACCACGCTCTACATTACTCCTGGGTACCAGTTTCAGGTGGTGGAGCAGATGATAACGAACTTTCACACGCCCGAATCATCTCTACTGGTAATGGTAAGTGCCTTTGCTGGGTACGATGAGATTCAACGTATCTACCAAGAGGCTATAGAGCAGCGGTATCGTTTTTACTCCTTTGGAGATGCGATGTTTATGACGGAGTAGCGAGATGAAAGAACAAGAGCGAATTATTGTGGTAAACGTAGATACCCAGTTGGGTATTGGTAAAGATGGCGATATGCCATGGCACATTCCTGAGGATTTACGGTGGTTTAAGAATTGCACCTCCCAGGCGTCCGAGGGGAAGCAGAACGCCCTTATTATGGGTCGAACTACCTATCTCTCAATCCCTAAGAAATTTAGGCCCTTCTCTGACCGTATAAACGTAGTTTTATCACGAAGAGAGACCGAAATAGATGGAGCCTTAGTTGCACCATCATTAGGGGAAGCGTACAAGCTTGTTCCCCATGCGGAACGGTGCTTTATTATTGGTGGAGGGTCGGTGTATCAACAAGCTATGAATGATCCTACCATTACAGGTATGTACATAACCCATCAGGAGAGAACCTACGATTGTGATACATTCTTTCCTAAGGAGTATACCGAACTATTTGAGCGGGTCAAAGCGGTGTATACTAGCGAATCCAATGACCCACCATTTACCATTTATCAATACAGACGGAGGAAGTAATGAAAGCGTATCTAGATATAATAGAAAAAGTTCTCGATCAGGGAGTAATGAAAGAGAATAGAACAGGAGAGTCCGCATTAACCATAGCAGGTGCCTTTTTAGAGCACGATCTCTCAGAGGGGTTTCCTCTGCTCACAACAAAAAAGATGGGACTTAAAAATATCTGTACGGAGTTGGAGTTTTTTATTCAAGGGTACCACGATAAAAAGTGGCTACAAGAGCGAAACTGCCATATTTGGGATGAGTGGTGTAGTCCTGATGCGCTCCCTCCTTATACCGATGATGCCGATAGGCTTGCTAAGCAGAAAGAGGTTATGGAGTTGGGACCTATCTACGGGTACCAGTGGCGAAAGTTTGGAGCTCCCATGGGGAGTGATGAACCTGGTATTGACCAGTTGCAACGGGTAGTAGACACCTTAAAAACGAATCCTACAGACCGAAGAATGCTTGTGTCTGCATGGAACCCAACCATGCTGCATCAGATGGCACTCCCTCCATGTCACGTGGCATTTCACGTAACTGTTATAGGGGATACCATTAATATGACTTGGTATCAACGGAGCTGTGACCTGCTCTTAGGAATTCCTTACAACCTAGCATCATACTCAATGCTACTTATGCTTCTTGCTAAGGAGTCAGGATTTAAGCCCGGAAAAATTTGCGGAATGCTTTCGGATGTACACATCTATGAGTCTCACATAGAGAACGCAAAGGTACAACTCGCTAGGGAACCTCGAACCCTACCAACCGTGGAAATTACCAACTTTACCTCAATCTTTGATTGGAGTTATACAGACTTTACGATAGATGGATATGACCCACACCCACGACTAAAATTTAATATCTTAGCGTAATAGTCTTTGATCAGTAAAACAGAAAAAGCCTCCCTTATGGGAGGCTTTTTTATATACTTATATGTCTGAATAAAATTTTTCTTGTAGCTCCTTATCTGGTGTGATATGATGAACCATACGTAAGAAAGGATAGAGGTGCTTATGGCGATACCAAAATATGATGAAATAATGATTCCTGCGATGAAACTATTACAGATTAGAGGAACTATGAAGTTACGAGACTTTGTTGATCCCCTTGCAAAAGAGTTTAATCTTACTGATGAAGAAATAAATGAGGTATATCCTTCGGGGAATGGATATATTTTTTATGATAGAATATCTTGGGCTCTTAGTTACTTAAATATGAGTGAGCTACTAGAGAAGCCAACAAGAGGTATGTATTGTATCAGTAAAGAGGGAGTTGAGCTCTTAAAAAATCCTGAAAAAATTAATGTATATATATCAGAAAAACTGAATCAACGAGAGTCTATTAAAGTAAAGAAGAAAAAAGGTAATGGACAGTTGATCTCTTCTGGTAATTCTGATTTAACTCCAAAGGAAGAATTATACTCCTCATTTTATAGCATTCAGCAGTCTGTATATAAAGATATCATCAATACTATTCTTACTAAATCACCAGTAGCTTTTGAAAAACTTGTTGTGTTACTCTTACAAAAAATGGGTTATGGTGGAGAAGTTGAAAATTCAGGACTCGTTACGAAAGTTTCTAATGATGGTGGAATAGATGGCATCATTAAGGAAGATGTATTAGGGTTAGGTCGAATACATCTTCAAGCAAAGAGGTATCAGCCTGATATTACTGTAGGACGAGAGGCTTTGCAGAAGTTTGTGGGAGCTTTGGCTGTTGCCCAATCAAATAAGGGAGTATTTATTACTACCTCCGATTACTCAAAGGGAGCAAAAGAGTATGTTGAGAGTCTTAATGGATCAACAACTGTTGTTCTGATTAATGGGAAACAACTTGCTGAATATATATATGACTATGGGTTAGGTATGCAAATAGAACAAACAATAGAGATAAAAAAGCTCGATAGTGATTTTTGGGATGGGATGACAGACTCCTAAAACAGAAAAGTCTCCCCAAAAGGGAGGCTTTTTTATACTTTATAAAGCATATCTTATAGGTGCTGCAATCTCCCTAAAATACTCTGGGTAATCTCATTTGCAGGGGCTGTTCCATCAAGTACCACAATTTCCATGTTGCTATCTTTATATATCTCAAGTACTCGCATATATGACTCCCGTATAACTCTCTGTTTATCGGTAGTTTCAAAAATCTCCAGCGCTCCACGACCCGCAAGGCGCTGTTCTCCCACCTCCGCAGGTATATCTAAAAAGAAAAGAATTTGGGGCAGGGGAAAGGTACTATTTAATTCGGCCACTCGCTCAAAGGGTGAATCCATAGACTGGTACGCAAGAGATGAGAACAGGTATCTGTCACATACAACTATCTCTCCCTCTGCTAGGTGTGCTATAACCCCATGAGAGGGCATATACAGGTGGTTATACCTATCTGCCGCAAAAAGCCAAGCTAGAGTTTCAGGAGCTACCTCATGGGCTCCAGAGAGAATTTGACGTATCGCCTTACCCGATGGTTCGTCGGTTGGTTCAAAGGTTTTATAGTAGCTTCTTTTTTGCTCTTCCAACCCCTGACACACCTGTTTAAGCTGTGTGGTTGTTCCAGCTCCATCAATTCCCTCAATAACAATAAAGTTTTTTAATATCTCTTGATTCATATCAGCCTCCAAACCTTAGAATATTCGGGTTAAATCATTCCATAGGGTAAAGAATAGAATACCAAAGAGCATAAGAAATCCCGCAAGTTGCATTCTATACATAATCTTAGCAGATACCCGCCGTTTCCGTATACCCTCATACATACCAATACAGATCTGACCTCCATCAAGAGCAGGAATGGGAAGAAGGTTTCCAAAGGCAAGGGCTATACTAATAAGAGCTATAAATTCAGAGATCATTCGTACTCCCTGCCCAAACCCCTGTTGTAACCCTGATACTGCCACATCACCAAGCATATAGGTGATCTGAATGGGTCCGCTTAGAGCTTCCCGAACATCGGCTCCTCGAAAAAGATTCCCAAGGCCTCGAACAGTTAGGGTAAGGGTTTCAAAGGTTTTTCTTACTCCATAACCAACTGCTTGAAAAAAGTTCATATCTTTGGTGCTTCGTATAATGGGCTGTAAGGAGAATCCTAGGGTCCAGCCATTATTCCAGTCTGCATATATCTGTTCAGCTTGAAGCATACCATCACGCTCCACCTCTGCATCTATCACGTATGGTGCAAACTCCTCTTGCCCCTGTAACTCCTGAAGGATAACTGAAAACATCTCTGTACTATGTGTTATGGGTGTGTTTTCTACAGACACAATACGGTCACCCGGTTGTAGAGTGGTATAGGTTGTGTCTGTCACATCTCCCACATAAGGGTCAACCCATGCGGTCAAACCAATAGTAGCTGCTCCAGAGCTGTTAAGTTCAGGAACCACCATTAGTTCAAGAATCTCTCCATTACGATCCACCGTAATTTCTGTTTCCATAAGGGCTCTTCCAATCACCATATTTCGAATATCATCAAAGTAGGATACCTCATTTCCCTCAATTGCAACTATGGTGTCACCTGTTTCAAGGCCACCAATAACCGCAGGAGATAGGGTTGTTGCATCAACTACAATCTTATTTGAATAGGTAGGGTACGAGTATCCTATCATACCAATAATGGCAAATATGAGTATTGCAAAGATAAGGTTAAAAAGAGGTCCCCCTAGGTAGGTAAGGATTCTTCTCCACGCAGAGACCGAGTACATTGATCCATCTTGAACTGGTTTTTGAACTTTATCACTCTCCGTAAGAGGCATGTGTGTAGAATCGCTATCCTCTGGTTCTACACCAATCTCTCCCTTCATTTTGCAGTAACCACCTACAGGAAACATTGAGATACGGTATTCAGTACCCTTATACATCTTTTTCAATATTGGTTTTCCCCATCCAAGGGCAAAGGCCTCAACCTCTATGCCAACAGCCTTAGCTACAAGAAAGTGTCCAAGTTCATGAACAAAGACCAGTATACCAAGACCAAGAAGTCCTGTGATAATAATTAATATAGGTTCCATTACTGTTTCCTTTGAATAAGGGATTGGGTGTACTCTTTCACCCGTGTGTCTATTTCAAACACCTCATCTATTGAGGTCACTTCACTCTGTTGTACATGTTGTACCGCGCGGTCTACTAGCTCATATATCTCGGTAAATCCAATAGCTCCTTTGAGGAACGCCCATACACCCTCTTCGTTTGCCCTGTTATACGCAATAGGGTATGCACCACCAGCTTCTCCCACCTGATACGCCATAGAAAGGTGAGGGAATGTCTCTGTATCGGGGGTGTAGAATTCAAGCTGAACACCTCCCATCTGAAACGGTTTGTTGTAGTTTTGTATAGGAATTTCAGGATAGGTGAGAGCTTGATGAATAGGCCCTCTCATATCACAATGACCCATATGGCTATGAATTGAACCATCGGTGAGTCGAATCATGCTGTGTACAATTGATTGTGGGTGAACAACAACCTCAATGGCACTGTAAGGAAGCTGAAAAAAGTGGTGTGCCTCAATAACCTCAAGTCCCTTATTTGCAAGGGTTGCGGAGTCAATAGAAATCTTTGGACCCATACTCCATGTTGGGTGCTTGAGAGCCTTTTCTGGAGTTATATTAAGGAGCATATCCTTGGTACAACCACGGAATGGTCCACCGGATGAGGTGATAATAAGAGATCTTATCCTATCAAGTGGAATTGACCCTATAAGTGCGGATATAGCAGCATGTTCTGAATCTACGGGAATGATTGATGCACCTCTTCTTTTTGCAAGAGCCGTAATAAGAGGCCCTCCCATAACTAGGGTCTCCTTGTTTGCAAGGGCTAAATCTTTTCCCGATTCTAATACAGCAATAGAGGGTAGCAGTCCAGAGCTTCCCGATATACCATGAATCACCATATCCGCATCGGTATCACAAATCATGCGGGTAAGAGCTTCAGATCCATATTGGTGAATCTCTGTATGTTTTTGATCTCCCGTGAGTACGAGATTATCTGTTCCAAATGTATGTCCGAGGTTTAATAAAAGGTCACCCTGGGTGTGGGCAGAGAGTCCTACCACCTGAAAATCTTTGGGGTAGTGTGAAATAAGATTGAGTGCGGAAGTTCCTATTGAACCAGTAGCACCTAGTATAATAACTCTCTTAGCCATGGGAAATACTCTCTTTTAACCCCAAACAATAATTGACGCCATAAGAATATAGTACAGCGGCCCAGAAAAAAGAATCGAATCTATGGTGTCGAGTATGCCTCCACGTCCAGGAAAAAATACACCAGAATCCTTTACCCCAGCTGCACGCTTAAGTAGAGATGCAAAGAGGTCTCCTAACACAGAAGATATAGCAATACAAAACCCAAGTACCGCAGGAAACCACATAGGAGGTGCCTCTCCGTAGAGCTTCTCTATAGGGAATATAAGCAGTCCAAACACATAGGCAACCACTATAGTTCCTACGACTCCACCAACAAGCCCTGCAACGCTCTTTTTAGGGCTTGGTTTAAATATACCACGATTTCCCTTTCCTAGGGTTAACCCAAACACATAGGCAAAGCTATCGTTTGCAAATACTAATAGGAAAAAGTAAAGCAGGTGAAATGATGTACCAAATGAGAAAGGACCAAAGGAGAACTCCATAAGAGATATTGATATAATTGTGGGGTACACCAGCATACCCAATGCGGTAATCATTCTTCGTAGTGAGTGATCGTAGTTTCCGTCTCTTCTAAAACACTCCTCTAAGGTTAAGAACCCTAAGGCAACCGCAAAGAGCATCATAGGAGATGCAAAAAGTGGTGGAAAGAGTCCAACCTTAGAGAGATAAGTGAGCGTAATATATATTGGGGTTAATATAATAGGAACCCGAGATACAGGTTCTCCTAATGCCTTCTCTCCTAAGTTTCTCATCTCCCGTTGGGAGAGTGATATAATTACTAAAAGAAGTATATTAAACGCAATATTGTACTCCCCAAGGGGGAAAAATATAATAAGTGCTAAGGTTGGAACTCCAATAATAAATAGGAGCAACCTCTTTGTGAGATTTGTCATTGTGATAATCCTCCAAAACGTCGATCACGTTGGTTCATCTGTTGAACCATAGTTGTTAGCTCTTCAATGGTAAAATCGGGCCAAAGTGTTTCGGTAAAAAATAGCTCACTATAGGCGCTCTGCCATAGGAGAAAGTTACTTAACCGAATATCTCCACCCGTTCGAATAAGAATATCTGGATTAGCCCGATCTTTGGTATCCAAATGTTGGGCAATAAGATCTTCGGTTATAGCTCGTTTCCACAACCTCTTGTACCAAGGTATTCTTTGGAATGCTCGAATAATCTCATCATGCCCACCGTAGTTAATTGCAAGAAAAAGGGTAAGGTTTGTGTTGTTTTTTGTACTATTTTCTACCCGTAGCATGGACGCTTTTACATGAGAGGCAAGTTGATCTCTTCTCCCTATCCAACAGATACGTATTCCTCTACGGTTGTAAAACTCCTGCTCTTCCTCAATATGTTTTGGAATAAGCTCCATTATGAAGTCAACCTCTTCCTGAGGCCTCTTCCAGTTTTCCGTAGAAAAGCAGTAAAGGGTAAGGGTAGAAATACCTAAGTCTATGGCACCACGAATAATCTCTTTTGCCTTTTCTGCACCCTTTTTATGACCTTCAACTCGCTCTAAACCTCGGTGTGTTGCCCAGCGACCGTTGCCATCCATAGTGATGGCAACATGATCTATCTTATGTGAGGGCATTACTCCTCCATGATCTCTATTTCTTTCTGATCTAAAAGTTTACCAATCTCCTTAATGTAATTGTCAGTAAGCTTTTGTACCAGATCTTCCCCTTGTTTCTCTTCGTCTTCACCAATTTCCTTATCTTTTAACATTTTTTTAAGAGAGTCATTACAATCTCTTCGAATGTTTCGGATAGCAACTTTGCTCTGTTCTGCGTGGTTTTTAGAGAGCTTTACAAGTTCCTTTCGTCGTTCTTCGGTTAATGGTGGAATCTGAATTCGAATAACCTTTCCATCACTACTAGGGTTTAGGGAAAGCTCAGATGCGAGAAGTGCTTTTTCAATAGGACCAATAAGTCCTCGATCCCAAGGCTGAATTACCACGAGTCTAGACTCTGGAATTGAAATAGTAGCAGCCTGGGCTAGGGGAGTTTGCTGTCCATAATAATCAACCTTTATCTTGTCGAAAAGTGATGCCGATGCTCGGCCTGTTCTGATTGATGCAAAATCTGTCTCAAGGGCAGCAACACTTTTTTTCATTCTCTCTTCAGTATCTTTTAATAAGGTATCCATAAACTTCTCCTAAATGTATATAAAGAAAGGGGAAGGTAAGCCCTTCCCCCATATCTCATTGTTCTAATTACTCACCAACTCGGTAACTCTCTTTTGTTACCAGAGTAAGAGTGGTTCCAGCAGATTTACTGAGGTTTTCAGCATACTTAGCTACGCTGGTTTTTTCCTCTTTTACAAATCCCTGATCTAGGAAACAGATCTCAGAAAAGTGCTTAGCCATTTTTCCTTTTACAATTCCCTCAACAACGTTAGCAGGTTTACCCATAGAAGCAACTTGCTTTTCGAAAATCTCCATCTGCTCATCGATATACTCTTTTGAGATATCCGCTTGAGAGAAGTACATAGGATCGAAAGCTGCAATATGAAGTGCACAGTCGTGTACAAAGTTTTTAACCTCATCGTTGAGTTTAGATTTATCCTCAAGAGATGCTTTTACAAGAACTCCTAAAGAACCACCACCGTGGATGTAGCTACTTACATACTCGTTTTCACCAATTTCCATAAGGGTAAATCTTTTAAGAGCCATATTCTCTTTAATAACGCTGATACAGTCAGTTACCATACCGGTAAGAGTAGGGTTCTCTTTATCAGTAATACCTTGCTCAAGGATTACATCAACCATCTTCTCTCCCATAGCAATAAAATCTTTGTTTTTTGCAACAAAGTCGGTCTCACAAGAGAGCTCAAGAATTACCGCTTGTTTTTCACCAACACGTACGAAAATAGAACCCTCGTTTGTTGCTCGGTCACTTCGCTTTGCAGCAGCAGCTAACCCAAGCTCCTTAAGGATCTTTTCCGCTTTTTTCATATCACCATCAGACTCAAGAAGAGCCTTCTTACAATCCATCATACCAGCTCCGGTTCTGTCTCGGAGTGCCTTTACATCTGATGCACTAATTCCCATTTTATACTCCTTAGTTATCCTGATATAGGGTCTCTTCGTCTACTAACTTAACAACTTCCTTGTCCTCTTCGACAATTTCGTCAGTAAGAGCTTCTTTTTCTTCTTTTGGTGGTTCGTAGTTTGAGAAGTCCGCTTCGCTGTCAAATTCAGCAGCAGGCTCAGCTACAACCTTCTCATCAGAGGTATCTTCATCATCCTCTACAGGAGTAACAACCTCTTTTGCCTTAGGTGCTTTTCGTGGCTCTGTCATTGGGTTTTCAATACCATCTTCGTCATCCATGGTTTCAATTACCTCAAAAGAAGCATCTGTGTCTGCATCAAGTACAGCGTTAGAAATAACAGAGATAAAAAGAGTAATTGCTCTAATTGCATCGTCGTTACCTGGAATAGGGTAGTCAACGTTGGTAGGATCACAGTTTGTATCTACAACCGCAATTACAGGAATGTTCATCTTGTTTGCTTCTACAACAGCAAGAGCCTCTTTACGGGTGTCAACAACAAAAACAGCTCCTGGAAGCTCTTTCATGTTTTTAATACCACCGTAGTCTTTCTCTAATCGGCCCTTTTCCTTCATAAGAAGAGAAACCTCTTTCTTAGTAAGGCTGTCAAAGGTTCCGTCATTTTCCATTCTTTCAATTTGCTTAAGCTTGTGGATTGATTTTTTGATTGTTTCAAAGTTTGTAAGCATACCACCGGCCCAACGGTTGTTCACGTAGAACATTTCACATCGCTCAGCTTCTCGCTGAATAGCCTGTTGTGCTTGTTTTTTTGTACCTACAAAAAGAATTGGTTTACCCTGCTGGGCAACTTCTCGTGCTACTTCATACGCTTTTTTAATAGCTCCAATAGTAGCTTGTAAGTCGATGATATGGATACCGTTTCTGGAAGTATAGATATACTTTGCCATTTTTGGGTTCCATCTTCTTGTCTGGTGTCCAAAGTGTACACCGGACTCCAATAGATTCTTCATGGTTACTACTGCCATGGTTTCTCCTCTTGTTGGGCATGTATCCCAACACCTTCTCTATGTCTCATTACCAAGGAGGTAATGGAAATTCAGGGAGTGTTTTCAGCAACGCTGTATATGTGGTAACAAACCCCGTTCTCGTAATATGGCAAAAAATTCCAGTAAAGGCAACCCCGCAACGTTGTAATGGCAGCCATTTATCGATTTTATTAGGCTTATTCCAAGCCCTTGCATTCTGTAGCCACCAGCGGCACCCTGCCACTCCATAGATTCGATATATCTCTTTATCTCCTCATGAGTTAACTGTGCAAAGGTGACCTCTGTTGATTCTGTGTAGGTAAGGGTCTCCTCTGTAAGTGGATCCCAAAGAGAGATCCCTGTCCACACGTGATGAGATGTTCCGCTTAAGGATAAAATCATCTCCTGCGCGTGAGTAGTATCCCTTGGTTTTCCTAGAATTCTATCTCCCTGAGATACTACGGTGTCAGCACAGAGTATTATATCTTTAAGATACTCACTTTTCTCCTGTATAAGATATTCTAGTTTTCGTAATGATAGGCAGCTCACCATAGCTTGAGGTGAGCTCTCATTCAAGGTTTCATCTACATAGGTTGGGTACACCTCTATGGCTATACCACTCTGAATAAGTAGCTCTTTTCTTGCGGGTGACTGGGAACCTAGAATAACTTTCATGTTATCTTGAAATGGTAGGGAATACTATTTTTGTATCGAAATACAAGAGAAGTCTCTCCTCAAAATCTATATCGTTAAGTATACCAGAAGCGGTGAGCCTCATCCATGCATCGTTAATAAGGTCTACAACATAATCCTTTTCTGCTCTGTTTTTGAAGTTGAAGTGTTTACGACTTTCTAGGTACCGTTTCATATGGAGTTTTCGAAAGAGCTCATCTTCTTCGGAGAGAAACAGTTCACTATCCTCCATAGGATCCTTATCGGAAAATAGCATCATCCCCGTGCGCCAGCACTGTTGCGCATGGTCTATTTGTCCCAACCGTTTCATTGAGACACCGAGGAGAAATAGGGTTTCTATAAGTTCCAGCTGGTTTTTTTGCGGAATAATTTCTAGGGCATTTCCAAAGAAGTTCATAGCCTTCTGAGATTCACCCTCACGTAACGCATCCTTTCCCTGCTGGATGTACTGTTCAAATAGAGAAACTTTCATATCTATAATATCACAAATATTTGACAAAAATACAAGTCAGTTAGCAAGAAAGATATGATTTCGTGCAAACTTAATGTACTCCATGCTTCCCGATAGGTACCCATCTATGAGAGGTGCTTTTCGGTAGAGAAACTCATCTTGCTCATAGTTCATAGGTTTACCCTCTAGCAAAGAGAGTATCTCTAGCCCTAAGGATGAAAGTATGTGGTGGGCTGGTAGAATATCCCACACAAAACAACCATGAATAAGCGCCCCTCCGCTATTTGAGTAAATTAGAGGTGCTACCATATGAAGTATATTGCTTCCAATATTTCGTATCTTCTGTGGGTACTTAGAGAGAATAAAATGGCTATGAGCTCGAGACCCAGCCATAAGTTGGGCATCCTCAATAACAACCGTTGGAGGTAGGAGTGGTTCTCCTTGAATGGTTGGAGTATCTCCCTCCTGAGAGGTGAGAAGAATCCCCGAGGAGTCTGTGCCAAGGTTAGGTGCGTAAATAATGGAACCGATAGGTTGTTTATCTCGGTTAAGAACTCCTAGGGCTACGCACCATCCGGGCATTCCTTGAGAAAACACATCGGTTCCATCAATAGGGTCTAGTACAAAAATAAGCTCACCATCGGTATTCCCCTCAAACAGACTCTCCTCCGATATGCACACAGCTTGAGGAAATAGGGTATGAATACTTTGTTGAATCATCTCATTCACTATGCAGTCCGCTTCGGTAATGATTGATCCATCGGGTTTTCTGTTTCGTGTAATGCCTTTTTGGAGTGATTTTGCCACTCCACCAGCTTGAACAACTGCCTTAATGAGTGCATCAAAATTTTCTATCATACAGGCTCCTCACATTCGGTATCTACTGGAACAAGAGAGAGAATAAGGTTGTTCTCCACTACGGTGAACTGAGAGTACTCCACCTCAGATACTAGTTTACCTAATACAATCATGCGCTCCTCAATATCAATTGTTTTAATAGGTGTTTCTGGGTAGAGCTGAATAGCATCGGCGGTAACCTGTTCTATCTCTCCAAGTAGCTTCTCCTTGCTCTCGGGGTGTTCTATCTCCATAGATGAACCAACATGACTGAGCCATGGAAGGAGTGGACCCTCCTTAGGCAGAGGAATACTCTCTCGTACCTCCTTTCGTACTCCTTGAAATTCAGGTATCTTTTCAATGAACTGGTACCATAGCTCCTTCTGATCCTCCTCATCAATGGAGGTTGGAATAATTTGGTTTACCCCAAGGAGTATTGATTCGGCTCCTGAGTCGTAATGGAGTTGCTCATTGGTCATAAGAGCTATATGTATATGGCTTTTATGGGTAAGTAGGTATCCCATGGTAAGAAGCCAGTGGTCAGGAAAGTCCAATGCACTGTAGCAGAGAACGGTAGGAAGTTTTCTCCGAAAACTAGAGAGTGCTCGGGTTGGCGATGAGTGCCACTCTATAGAGACATCAACCTTCTCTAAAATTTGTGCAAGCTGAACCGGGAGTTCTCGTTTTTTTGCAACCACTGTTATTTCCATTCCTTATACCTCTATAATAAACTATATTTTTTTGTTATTCTGCATCTATGGTATCAGAATTCTTTACAACATTAAATAGCAGTTTGCGGGAGTATGAGCCCTACCGACAGGCGGTGCGTGCGATTCGTCGGGGCGAGGACTCTCTCTCCCTAGAGCAACTACCTGGAGCTCTGTTAGCAACGATAATAACTCTATTAGGTTATGATACCAAAAGACCAGTAATTTATGTAACCCCCACCATAGAAGATGGAAAAGCTTTATGTAGAGATTTAGAATCTCTTTTAGATAGTACGATTCCTCTATTGAGTGGGCATGCGGGAGACCTTGGTGTACTGCTCAACAGTGTGCAAGGAGAGGAGTACCCCCCTGTAGTTATTACCTATGAAGGGCTTGTAACTCCGGTTCCCGCTTTTGAGCAGTGGAAAGAGTCATCCCTTAGCTTTCAGATTGGTCAGGATATTCGTATTGATGAGGTTGCCCAAAGCCTAACCGATATGGGGTATCTGAGAGTACCCCGTGTTTCTATGGAAGGTGAGTTTGCCCTGAGAGGAGAGGTCTTAGACATTGCGGTACCCCAGGGGAACCCAGTACGAATCATTTTTGAGTGGGATCAGATAGAGTCAATTCGCTATTTCTCCCTTGAAAATCAGAGTTCCTGTGGAGAGGTTACCCATGTTGACCTATACGCACTGCAATTTGATGGAGACCAAAAGGGATCTCTCTGTGAGTACTTTCCAAAAAATCTGTTACTTTGCAGAAAGGGAGGCGAAGGCTACCAACGAATTCAAGACCTCCTCGACGTGAGAGAGGCTGTTCACTGGACCCCCTATGAGGATGCTATTCCACAGGGTTGTACAGTTATTGATATCCCACAAATCCATGGACAAACTCCTGATGCAATAGCCATTAAGGGAAACGATGGACGGGCCTTTTTTGGAAATATTCCCTATGTTCAAGAGGAGATAACATCTCTTCATCAAGCGGGATACTCAATTGCCATAGCCTCCGCATCGGATGCTCAGATGAAGCGTATTCAGCACATATTGGGAGACCATGAACAGCTCTCATATATTTCTACTGGATTCAGTGGAGGGTTCTCTCTCCCCGGTCTTCAACTGGCGCTTATTTGTGAAGATGAAATTTTTGGTAAAAAGACTCTGCGAAAGCATGGGCGAAAGGCAGAGAGTAAGCCATTAGAAACATTTTTAGACTTAGAACCCGGTGATTATGTGGTGCATGTTCAGTATGGTATTGGAAAATTTCACGATATTGAGCGAATAACATCCTTGGGAAACGAGCGGGACTTTATTAAAATTGAGTACCAAGATAAGGAGTATATTTTTGTTCCCTTGGAGCAGGTAAACCTTGTACAGCGATACGTAGGAAGGCACTCTGGAGTGCAGTTAGACCGTATTGGTTCCAAGAGTTGGAGCAAGCGAAAAGCCTATGTAAAGAAAAAGGCCGAAGAACTAGCGGATAGGTTGGTTAAACTCTATGCACGTCGTCAAGCAGCTAGAGGTTTTGCCTTTCCCCCTGATACCCAGTGGCAGGATGCCTTTGAGGCTGCCTTTCCTTATGAAGAGACTGAGGATCAAATTCGCTGTATTAATGAGGTGAAAAGTGATATGGAGTCCCCCCGTCCTATGGATAGGCTACTCTGTGGTGATGTGGGTTTTGGAAAAACAGAGGTTGCCATACGTGCAGCTTTTAAAGCGGTAAACTCTGGTAAGCAGGTTGCTATTTTGGCACCAACCACAATTTTGGCTGAGCAACACTTTGAAACCCTCCAAGAGAGAATGAAGGATTATCCCATAAACCTTGCCATGGTGTCACGTCTTGTTAGTCGTAAAGATTTGCGTATCACCTTGCAGGCGGTTGCTCAAGGAGATGTTGATATTCTTGTTGGAACCCATAGGCTTATTCAAAAAGATGTAGCTTGGAAACAGTTAGGGCTCCTTGTGGTTGATGAGGAGCAACGTTTTGGAGTGAAGGATAAGGAGCGGCTTAAGGAGATTAAAGTTGGTGTTGACTGCTTAAGTATGTCTGCCACACCAATTCCAAGAACCCTTCACATGACCTTATTGAAAATTCGGGATATATCTCTACTCACCACAGCTCCATCGGTAAGGCGACCAGTGGAGACACACATAGAACCATACGATGGAGAGATTGTTACCCGTGCTATTCGCAATGAGGTAAATCGAGGGGGGCAGGTGTTCTACCTCCACAATAGAATAGAGAGTCTCCGTGAAGTAGAAATGAGCCTTGTAAAGATGCTCCCCGAGCTTCGAATAGTATCAGTTCATGGGCAGATGGACCCTAAGGAGCTGGAAGATAAGATGCACCGTTTTATTCGCCAAGACTTTCATGTGCTTGTTGCTACAACCCTTATTGAGAATGGAATAGATATACCTAATGCTAATACAATTATTATAGATAGGGCAGATATGTACGGGGTAAGCCAGCTGTATCAGCTCCGAGGTAGGGTTGGTCGTGCGGATAAACTGGCATATGCGTACCTGCTGTACCCAGACCAGAGAGCTCTATCAGAGTTGGCAATGAAGCGACTCAGTATAATCTCAGATAATACCGAACTTGGTTCAGGTTTCTCTATTGCCATGAAGGATCTTGAAGTACGAGGAGCGGGGAACCTCCTTGGTAGAGAGCAGTCTGGTGAAATTTATGCCGTTGGTATTGATCTTTTTCTTGCACTTCTTGAAGAGGCTGTTGGTGATATTCAAGGAGAAGAGCGAGAAATACCACCGCTCCTTGATTTAGAGTACTCTGGATTTATTCCAGACAGCTATATTGATCAATCCTCTACAAAGATGGAAGTGTACAAAAAGATTGCATCTATAGAGAGTTACGAGGATTATCAAAGAGAGATAGAGGTTATCACCGATCGATTCGGTCCCATACCCGATGAGGTTTCCTCACTTTTCTCCCTTGCTGAAATTCGTATTATCTGTAAAAAACTCTCAATTCTGTCTCTTCGAGAGAGACGAGGTTTGGTCTCTGTTGAGTTTGGAAAGGTCTCACTTGTTCCTGTGGAATCGGTTATGAGGCTTATTAGGGAGAGCAATGGACGGGTTAAACCAGATCCTGCAAAACCAAATGTGATTCGTATGGAGACTGGAACTATTGGACTTCGAGAGAAGGCGGAGTTTATACGAGACACTTTGCAGAGGATTATTCAGTAATGAAGTCAGAGAGATCAGAGCCAATACTCCATGAACCGAGTGGTGCAACATACCATATTGTGAGATCCTCCAGACGATCCCTTGCTATTAAGGTTGTAGGAGACTCCCAGTTTGAAGTTCGTGTTCCCTTTGTGGTTTCCTCTAGGGAGATTCAATTGTATCTAGCAGAACACAGTAATTGGATAGTAAAAACCTTAAAGAGAGTACAATCACTGCCCTCAGTTCCACCTCTCACAGGAGTTCAAGGATCTGTGGTTCAGAGGAACCTTCAATCCTATACTTTAGAAGTTCAACAAGGTTCTGATACATCTGTTGAACTTCTCAATGATACCTGTATTGTCACGGTGACACGAAAAATGAGTGATCTAGGGATAAAAAAGATTATTGAAGAGTGGTATGGCAATACAATTTTACAGGTTGCTGCTAAGACAATGAACGACATTTCTCAAATACTCCTGACTCAAGAGCCAACTCTTCTGAAGCAACTTCTAGGAACCTCTCATCATAAAAAGATTCAAAAGACCCTGAGTACCGTTACTTTCTCTGTACGGACTATGAAAAATAGGTGGGGGAGTTGTTATCACAAAAGTGGAGCTATATTTTTAAATCGACACCTAGCTCGAGGTACAGATGCAATGATTCAATCTGTAGTAATTCATGAACTCTGCCACCTCTGGTTTTTCTACCATGATAAAAACTTTTATAGACTATTAGAGTTTCTGTATCCTCAATGGAGAGAAGCAAAAAAAGATCTTGCAATCATATCAAAAAACTGCTAGCTTTGCCTAACGGAGCCAAGAGCTTGTAGGGAGTGTGATTGATGAATACGAGGTACGAAGGATTTGATGTAGTAGAAGAGGGGTTTCTTAAGGAGTACGTAACCTATGGAACACTGCTTAGACACAAAAAAACGGGATTAGAGATATACCATCTTTTTACTGAACATGATAGGGAATCCCTGTTTGCGTACACCTTTGCTACACCATCAACCGATAGCACTGGGGTGGCACATATTTTAGAGCACTCCGTTTTTTCTGGTTCCCAGCAATTTCCCCAGCGAGATCCCTTTATTGAGATTATCAAAAACAGTGTTTCCTCATACCTCAACGCCTTTACCTCTATAGATCACACCACTTATCCCGCAGCATCTCCACTGAAAAAGGATTTTTTCTCACTCTTTAAGGTGTACACAGACGCTATTTTCTTTCCTCTACTCTCTAAAGAGACCTTTATGCAAGAGGGTATTAGAGTGGAGTTTGATGAGAGTGGGGAACTTCGGTTTGATGGTGTAGTATATAACGAAATGTTAGGAGCAAACTCATCTCAAGAGAGAATTGTTATAAAGGAGTCCATCTTTTCACTTTTTCCAAATTCCTGTTACTCCCACGACTCAGGGGGTGACCCCTTAGAGATTCCACAGCTCACTTGGGAGAAGCTAAAGGAGTTTCATGCAAAGTGGTACCGTCCAGATAACTGTAAGCTCCTTGTTTATGGAAATATCCCACTTGAGGAGATACTTGAGGCGGTTGATACCAATCTGCTTTCTCGAATGCCTCATTTCATAAAATCTGATCAGATAGGACATGAAGTTCAGGAGATACTTTCGGCTGGTGATAGGGTAACAGAACCAAAGACTATATATAAGAGTGCACCCCTTGATGAAGGAAGTAGTGGTAGTTCAAAAAGTACTATTGTGGTAAACTGGGCAATAACTACCATAGCAGACTGTGAAAGTACCATGATACTCAATATTCTTACGGAGTATCTTTTAGGACACCCCGGTGCACCTTTGTATAAAAAAATTCGTGAATCAGGCCTTGGGAGTGATCTCTCTGGGGTAAGTGGTATGGATCCAGATGGTAGAGAACTAGTTTTCACCGTAGGAGTTGAGGGGAGTGATCCTACCCATATTGAGGAGTTTGAAAAACTTCTGTTTGATGAACTCAAAAGTATGGCTCAGAATGGGTTAGATCCTCTTGTTCTTGATGGGGCTATACGAAAGTGTGAGTTTCATCAAAAAGAGCGAAAAGGTGGTATCCCCCAAGGGTTACGTATGCAGTTTCGAGCTGTTCGCGGATGGCTACGAGGGCTTTCTCCAACCCACACCCTGTTAATTGAAGAGAACTCTCAAAAAGTTATTCAATCAATACATAACACCCCAAGGTACATGGAAGAGTGGATACAGAAGCATCTTATAGAAAATCAGAAAAGAACTACCATAGTAGTAACACCAAGTAAAGAACACTCTCAGCGTATTGAGCAACAGATTCAGGAGAATTTACAGCAGATAGAGTCGTCCCTTACTCCTGAGTTGCGAGAGCATCTTACACAAGAACAGGACGCTTTTTATCAAGCAATTCAGAACCCCCGTAGTGATGAACCCTTGGCAATTGACATGCTCACCAAAGAGGATATTAATGAACCCCTTATTGATCCTCCTCAAACATCTTATACCGCCGGTGATGTGCAGATTGCGTATCAGGAGATTCCCTCTCAAGATATTGTGTACCTAACCATGTACTCAAATATTGCGCATCTTACAATGGAGGAACTGCAATTTCTTCCTCTATTTATTCGTTTATTTACTACAGTGCCACTTCCTGGGAAAGGGTATGAAGAGGTAAGTCAGCAACTTGCACACCTCACAGGATCCTGTTACAGCTCCTGTATTCTAAGGTCTGTGGGAACTGGAGAGAGTTGTCGAGGGTACTGGTACCTACGAACGAAACTTCTTGAGGCAGATTTAGAGGAGAGCTTAGCTCTTTTCCGAGACCTTCTCACAAAGGGTGAGGTAAACAATAGAAGCCGTATTCGACTGGTTATTCAAGAGATTATTCAAGAATTGGTAACCGACATTGTTCCATCTGGTCACTCCTTTGGACTCAAACGAGCATCCTCATCACTCTCATTGAGCCTTGGTTGGGATGAACGGTGGGATGGAGTTACCCTGCTTGAGACCCTACAGGCTATTCCTTTAGATGATGACCAAGAGATTGATAAGCTTGGAGAGATATTTTTGAAAACACTGAAAAAGATAAGTGTACCGAGTAAGTACTTTGTATCTGTAGGGAGTGACTATCAGGAAGGAGTAGTCTCTCAGCTTATAGGATTTTCTGAATCCCTGGGCAAGCCAGAAAAGGATACCCCCTTTGAGGTAGAACCTTTCACAGAAGAGTACCCCTTGCATGATCACTTTTCTAAAATTGATGGACACCCTGTTTCTTATGAAACCCTCACTATTCCAGGTCAGAGCTCTTATAGTTCCTTAGTAATCCCATCCTGTGGGTATAGTGATCTTGGTGCATCTCTAACGGTGCTAGGCCATATCCTCTCCTTTGGTCATTTATGGAAATCTGTTCGAATTGAGGGTGGCGCATACGGAGTAGGGGCTATGCAGCAGAATAGTGATAGGATTTTCTCCTTCTACTCATACCGAGACCCAAACCCACTTCAGAGTGTAGAAACTTTTCTACAATCCGGTGCTATTGCACAACAGGTAGATCAAGAAACCCTTGATGCCACCATAATACGAATTCTAGGATCACTGTTAAAGCCTAAGGTTCCCAGTGAGCAGAATAGTGCAGGGGCAACACGTTGGGTATTTGATATTACTAGAGATCAGCGTGAACGAGAGATAACTGCTATACGAAACGTTACCATTGAAAGTGTTATTGAGGCTGGGAAGTTTCTCGAAACCCAATTACCCTTGGCGCAAGTGTCTCTATGTACTAATCAACGGTATGTAGAAGATCACAGTGAGTTAAAGAATACAATACACCAACTTTCTTTATAGAATAGTGGGTTGCGAAAAGTAGTGGTGTAAGGGGTATTAATATACCCCTTGAATACCGATTTCCCCTAAAAGAACACTAGTGGTAAATGATGAGTGTTTTGTGGATATGAGTGTAATATCTGCTTCCTCTGCAAGGGTTATCATCTTTTCGCTTACCTGCTTATTTCGGACAAAGATAACATAAGAGATATCTGCCATTGCGGCGGTTCTAATAGTTTGAACGGTTGCTAAACCTGTAATAAGGAGAACCTTCTCTTCTGTTAAGGTGAGTACATCACTCATGAGATCAGAGGTGAATCCTAAACAGACATCACAGGTTTCCTTGGTAGGTGAAGTGATAAGGGTACCTTCAATTTTTTGTAATATATCCTGTATTGTCAAAAGAGTTCCTCCTAAGAATTTCATCTGTTCCTATCATAACAATTCGTGAACTGTTACACAAGAGGTTGCAAACAATATGTTCTTCTATCTTTACTGTTTTGTTGATATTTAGTACTATAGTGAACAAGAATTTATTAAGGTGGGTATTATGAAAGGTAAAATATTTTTAACACTTATTCTGATTGGATCATTACTTCTGGTAAGTTGTGACAATGCAACTGCGGAGGAAACAAATCCAGAAATTGTAAACCTTGGAGAGGTTGTAACAGAAGGTGATATTACAAGTTCTATTTTAGATCACAATCATGATGAAGAGAAAATTATTCGTGAGTTTAGCTACGTATACGGAAACGTTATGGCAGACTCCTTTGCAGCAACCGGTATTCTCATAGATATGGATGAGTTTGCAAAAGGATTTGAAGACTCTTTTTATGGAAACACTCTTAAGTACGATGTTACCGCACAACAAGAGATTATCATAAACTTCAATCACTACATAGAGGATATGATGATGCTAAAGGGTGAGGAGAACCGACTTGAAGGTGTTGCTTTCCTTGAAGCAAAAGCGGGTGAGGAGGGTGTTATCACCTCTGAATCAGGTCTTCTTTATCGAATTGTAGAGCCAGGATCTGAGCGAAAACCAACAGCCGCTGATACGGTAACTGTTCACTATAAGGGAACATTTATTGATGGTTCTGAATTTGATAGCTCCTACAGTCGTGGTGTTCCTACAAGCTTTCCTCTTAGTGGAGTAATTGCAGGATGGACCGAAGGACTTCAGTATGTGGGTGAAGGTGGATCTATAGAACTTTTTATCCCTTCAGACCTTGCGTATGGTCAAGGTAGTGGTTCAATTCCTCCTAACTCTGTGTTAATTTTCGAAGTTGAACTTATTTCAATTGACACAGAATAATAAAATTACATACATTTAGTTATGATTGTTTCTACGGTTCGTTTTGAGCGAATCATGCTATTTGGATACTTCCTAGGACTTATTGTCCTAGGAACATTTTTTCTCGTATTACCCTTTTCTTGGTCTGAGCCAGGAAGTGTGGGTTTTTTGAACGCTCTCTTTACATCTGTTTCCGCGGTGTGTGTAACCGGTCTTATTACGGTAGATACTGCACTATACACAACCTTTGGGCAGACCGTGATTATCCTTTTAATACAGCTAGGTGGTTTAGGAATTATCACTTTTACCACTATTTTTCTACTGCAACCATTAAGAAGAATCTCTATCAGAAACGCCCAGGTTGTTCAGAAATTTTCTATAGCAACAGTTGCACATGATCCAAAAGATATTATTAGGTATATTGCTATTTTTACCTTTGTGATTGAATTTTTTGGGGTAATTTTTATTCTGCCAACCTTTATACGAAATGGTGTGGCTAACCCAATATTTTCTAGTATCTTTCACTCAGTTTCTGCTTTTTCTAATGCAGGATTTTCTACATTTTCTACAGGGCTAGAACGATTTCAAGGGCAACGTTATATTCTTTCTGTGTTTATGGTACTTATTGTATTAGGGGGAATTGGATTTCTTGTACTTATTGATATTCGCGGGGCAATACTCTCAAAGGTGAGAAGGCGACACCTAGCTTTGCATACAAAAATTGTATTAACAGCTACGGTTGCACTTATTCTTTTGGGAGCCTTTGCCTATACCTTAGCGGGTCTCTCTATAACAGATGCTTTTTTTCAGTCAGTCACTACAAGAACTGCTGGCTTTAATAGTGTTCCTCAAAGTGAGCTTTCTAACTTTGCATTAATGGTTACGTACCCTCTGATGTTTATTGGTGGGGCTCCAGGTTCAACTGCTGGTGGAGTAAAGGTTACTACCTTCTTCCTTGGCTTTATAGCACTTTTTAAGGGTTTTGATCAGAAGCATCAGTTACAGGTTTTTGGAAGATCTATCTCTCTGTCTACTATGCAGCGAGTAATGAATGTTATATTTAAGACGTTTGGTTTTGTTTTTGTGATTATTCTTCTGCTATCCGCAGTGGAAAGAACAATTCCATTAAAGGATATTATGTTTGAAGTTTTTTCAGCAATGGGAACTGTGGGGCTCTCTCGAGGAGTCACTCCACAACTAAGCTCTTTAGGAAAAATATTAATTATGATTACAATGTTTGCGGGAAGAGTGGGAATTGTGTCTCTTACACTACTACCACCAACACCAAAAAAACAGAGTGTATACTACCCCAATGAGGAGGTAATGATAGGATGATAAAGCAGATTGCAATTATTGGATTAGGTCAGTTTGGATGCTACCTTGTGGATGAACTTATGAAGCAGGAGTGTGAGATTCTTGTGATTGATAAAGATCCTGAAATGGTAGATGAGGTTAAACAGAAAGTTTCAGCATCTTATATTGCGGATGTTATCTCTGAGGAGGTTATTCGGAAACTTGTACCAACCTCTATTGATGCGGTTATTGTAGACCTTGGAAACACCCTAGAGGCTGCGTGTCTTGTTACCAACTACCTCAGGAAAATTGGAGTTTTTAATATTATTGTAAAAACGAATACCGAAGAGCAGGGGGAAATTTTACGTACCCTTGGGGCTCATCAAGTAATTATTCCTTACAGATCTGCTGCCAAGCAGATGGCTCCTATTATTATTAGTGATAACTTTAAAAGCTTTTTCCCAATTGGAGATGGTCTTGTTATGGTTGAGATTAAGGTACCTGAGAAGGTAGTAAATAAAACCTTGTCTGAGGCTGACTTAAGAAATAAGTGGGGTGTGAATATTGTGGGTATTCGAGAGGGAGGTAAGTTGAATCAGCTATTTGGGGCAGATTACCGACTCCTGCCAAACCAGCTTCTTATGGTTGTTGGAGAGATGTCCGCCATAGAAGCATTCACAGGAGAAATTCCTGAACAGGTGAAAAAAGGTGGCCTCAAAGGACTTTTTTCATCATGAAAAAATTGATCATAGGACTCACTCTATTTCTAGCTCTTATACCACTTGCCGCTGAAAAGGGTATGTTTATCTCAGTAGAGGCTCCTCAGATTCAAGAGGATGAAGCAGAGATGCTAAGAGATGCAATGAGAAATCAACTTATCTCCTCTGGACGAGGAGATCTTCTTCCTGTAGAGGGAGTAAATTTCTTACAGCTTTCACTTCAAGGAGTAGACCTTAGTAGTGAATCCATTCCTCTGGATGATTATTTCATAGGGGTTCATCTAAAACTTTCAGAATTAAAGACAAAAGAAACCCTTGTTGAAATACCCCCTAAACGAAAGAAGATTTATGAGGAAGGTGGTGCTATTCGACCTCCTGAAGAGCCAGAGTTTCGTGTGGAAAGTGTTCTCTTACAAGGATCTTGGAGTATTACCTTTTTGTATGAGGAAAACGAGATAACCTTTCCTTTTACTTCTTTTGGAAGTGGGGATACTCGTAATAAAGCTTGGGATGATATTAGTAATGATGTGGCAGATTATATACGGGAAACACTCATATCCTTTGACCTCTATGGGGATAATCGAATTATACAAATTCTCAAAGACCGCTCACGGATTGCTCTATTTTCAAGCTCTCATCCCCGAGGTACAGAGTTCTTTTTAAGAGGATATACAGAGGCTGGTCAACCTAAAAATTACGGTATAGTACAGCTGTTGGGAGATGTTGAAGGAGGTAGCTCTCAAGAGGTTGCCTCTTTTTATCACTCCCCAAATATTGGTTTTGAGTTAGTGAAAAAATCAAACTGGTCAATATTCTCGCACACCTTTGCTACGATACCATTTGAATCGGGTACTCACTACACGCTTACCGAAAGTATTATTGCTAAACGTTCTAGATTTTTATTTAATTCAACCTTTCACTTTGGAGCTGAGGGAGTTTTTATATTTTCTGGTGCTGATGAATCCATCTCTCCTTGGTCATCATTGAGAGCTATTATTGGGGCTGATGTTTTTTCTTTGAATTTGGGAGAGTTTCGCCTTATCACTGCGATTGAGACAGGACTAGGGTATCGATGGAATAGTGACTGGAAGTGGTACTCTGGTGCTAGGTTTACTTTACGAGGTGAGTTAATGTTAGGCAGTCGGTTTTTAACCTCCCTAAGGGTTGGTTATGAGTTTTGGGGACCTCTTACTTTAAAAGAGTATGAAACTCCATTCTACTCAGGATTTATGATAGGACTCGGCTTTGGTGTACCCTTTTAATAGGTACAGTTACAAATTATATCTCACCAATAGGGGCATCTGAAATTACACGGATGCCCCTTTGTATAAGACTCCTCTGTTTTGCTGGATCATTTTCTGTCCAAGTGAGTGTCTCTTTTTTTATTCCACCCTGGGTGTAGGCTATATCAATATGTGGTTTTGTAAAGTTATGTGATACTAGTCGCTTTGTGATACCCCAGCTAATCAATTTATTAGAGGTGTTTTTACTCCAAATTACAGCGGTTGGTATAACCTTGGTAAGTTTTTGAAACTTACTGATAAGAAAAGGGTTAAAAGAGCTGACCACTACACGGTTTTCCATATTATATTTTGTAATCATGTCTAAAACTTTTTTTACAAGTTCTGCTCCATCCTTTGTTGGTCCTTTTAGCTCTATATCAATAAAAAGTGAGGGAACTTGGGTAAAAACTTGGTCCAACGTTGGGATGGTACAGTGTGTGTATGTAGTGGAATTTTGTGCTCCATTCAAACTCTTTATAGTACTGTAGGGAGTATCTTTTACATTTCCATTGTAACCGGTAATACGTTTTAGATTTGTATCATGAAATACAATAACCTCTCCAGTTTTACACAGCTGAACATCCAGCTCTACACCGAGTACATTACGCTCCACACAGAGGGTAAACGCTTCTATAGTATTTTCAGGAGCCTCTGAAGAAAATCCTCTATGACCCCAACTGTAGGGAAACCCATCCAAGTACGCCGTATGTTTCTTTCCCATGTTTCTACCTCAAGCTACATCTTATAGTGTGCCCCATCTCTGTACAATAGATATACGATAAGTTCATTAAGGAAATTGGAACATTTAGGGTAGATCAGGTTCGATTATGTACAACTCTTCTTGTCATAGGTTCAAACCTTAGGTATAGTATGACTCATGAAACGAAGTTACTTTCACACAGAGGATACCATTGCCGCACTTGCAACTCCACTAGGAACCAGTGCCTTAGCTATTATTCGGGTATCTGGATCAGAGGCTTTATCCATAGGAGCAAGCTGTTTTTCAAACCCTAAGGGGCTAGAAGAAGCAAAATCCTACACTCAGGTATACGGTTTTATGCTAGGTGAGGATGGATCAAAGATAGATGAAGTGCTTATCTCTGTGTACCGTGCACCCAAAGGGTATACCGGTGAAAATAGCTTAGAGATATCTTGCCATGGGTCTATACCTGGGATAGAGGCTATTCTAGACCGACTTCGAAAGGCTGGTGCGGTAGATGCTCTCCCGGGAGAGTTTACCTTTAGAGCCTTTATGCATGGCAAAATAGAACTTACCCAGGCTGAAGCTGTCCATGAGGTTATCCATGCAAAAAGTAGTGGAGCCCTTTCTCAGGCCCTTAATAGACTTACCGGTTCCCTCGGTACAATTATTGAGGAGCTTAAGCACTCCTTGTTGGGATTTCTTGCGGCTGTTTCTCTACAGCTAGATTACCCCGAAGAGGAGATGGATGGTCCTATACACCTCCCATTTGATCTTGTAGATACGGTGGCAAAACGAATAAAGAGACTTTTAGATACGTACCGATCAGGGGTGATCTTTCATGAGGGTGCCATATTGGCCCTTGGAGGGAGAACCAATGCAGGAAAGTCCTCGCTTTTCAATATGCTCCTATCACAGGAACGGGCAATTGTATCCGATATCCACGGAACTACCCGAGATTACATTGAGGATATGGTATCAATTGGGGGAGTTCCTTTTCGTATCTACGACACCGCTGGAATTCGACAGTCCGATGATCCTATTGAGCAGGAGGGTATCAAAAGAACTACCGAAGTTCTTGAGAGTGCGGATGTTATACTCTACCTTGTTCATAGTGTTGAAGGTATTCATGAGGATGATGAAAAAATGCTTGATGCTTATCCAGATAAGATTATTCCAATTTGGAGTCAAGTGGATCGAAGTGAGAGCAGGGTTATGCCTGATAAGTTTATCCCTCTCAGTAACATAACTGGAGATGGGTTTACCCAAATTGAGCAGAGAATTCTTGAAATACTTCCTAAAGAAACTTCAAGAGAGTATCAAGAGCCAATTATTGAGTCCCATAGGCAGAAAGAGATTTTAACACAAGCCTACGATATTGCTAAGCGTATTGTTGCAAACCCCAATGAATCTATTGAAGGGTTAGCCATGGATAGTCGAGAGATTGTAAACCTCCTAGGTGAGCTCAGTGGAGAGGTTACCAATGAAGATGTATTTGATGCGATGTTTTCGGAATTCTGTGTAGGAAAGTAGGGGCACTGCATTATAGGTCTAGTATTTTCACATATTAAAATTTCATAGGTTTTAGATTGAATTATCCTTTCGGCTATTCCCGATACTAGGGATCTGTCTTGCTATTATGTTATCTCTTTTTCTTGGATGACAATATTTAATTATACTTTTTTCTTGACAAATAGAGAATCAATGGTACACTAATTATATTAGTTTGATTATGTAAACAAACTAATATAAAGGAAGGGTATTGATGAATAATACAAGAAGAAACTATTTTACAAGGATGAAGCAGTATCGTACACGATACCTCATGCTTTTGCCTGGGGTGTTGTTACTATTTTTTATGAACTACCTTCCCATGTTTGGAAACATAATTGCCTTTAAGGAGATTGATTACTCCTTGGGAATACTTGGGAGTAGGTGGATAGGACTTAAAAACTTTGATTTTCTTTTTTCCACACCCGCAGCTTGGGTAGCCCTCAGAAACACTCTTTTTTACAACGTACTTTTTATTTTTACAGGAATTGCAGGGTCAGTAGGACTCTCTATCGCCCTAAGCGAAATAGCTAATAAAAGAGCCGCTAAGGTGTATCAGGTTATTCTAATTATGCCTCACTTTATTAGTATGGTGGTGGTAAGTTACCTAGTATACGCCTTTTTAAGCCATGCAACAGGTTTTATGAATACCGAAATTTTACCACTTCTCGGCATAGAGCCTATTGGTTGGTATATGGAAGCCCAGTACTGGCCATATATTCTATTTATTGTAAATATGTGGAAAACTTGGGGGTATGGAACGGTTATTTACCTTGCTGCCATAGCAGGTATTGATCCAGCCCTGTATGAAGCTGCAAAGATAGACGGCGCATCAAAGTGGAGACAGATTAAGGCTATTACCATTCCACAGTTAATGCCTGTTATCAGTATGCTATTCCTCTTGAGTCTTGGTCGTATTTTTAACTCAGATTTTGGGTTGTTTTATCAAGTGCCTAGGGCTTCAGGAGCTCTTATTTCTACTACCCAAACTTTGGACACCTTTGTGTATAGATCTCTTATTCAGCTAGGAGACATAGGAATGTCCTCTGCTGCAGCACTTTTTCAAAATACCGTTGGTTTTGTTACTATTTTAGGGGTGAATATGATCTTACGAAAAGTATCTCCCGAGCGTTCTTTATTCTAGGAGGATTCGTATGGCACAAAAAAGAACCAAACTTCGAAATGTTTCTCCCTTAGGAAATATGAGCTTACATCTATTTTTTATACTTGTATCCCTTATGATTGTTATTCCTTTTATTCTTCTTATTACTGTTTCTCTCTCTGATGATAAAAGTGTAATGCGGGAAGGATTTAAGTTTATCCCATCTAAATGGAGCCTGAGTGCGTATAAATTTCTTTTCTCAAATTCCCGTATGGTACTTGATGCGTATAAGGTTACCATAGGAACAACCGTAGTAGGTGTAATTCTTCACCTCTTGGTTGCCTCTATGTACGCCTTTGGTATCTCAAAGAAAGATATGCCCATGCAGAAGTTTTTTACTTTCTTCCTATTTTTTACCATGCTTTTTAATGGTGGAATGGTAGCCAGTTATATTATTAATACTCAATTTCTTGGGTTTAAAAACACCTATGCAGCCCTTGTGGTACCTCTCATTATGAATGCGTGGCACATACTGATTTTACGTACATTCTTTACAACCTCTATTCCTTCAGCACTGGAAGACGCCTGTAGAATTGATGGTGCTGGAGATATGAGATACTTTTTTCATGTAGTTCTCCCTTTGTCAAAACCGGTGCTAGCCACAATAGCACTATTTCAAACACTTGCTCACTGGAATGATTGGTTCCTGAGTTTACTGTATATTACCAAGGATACCATGTACACCCTACAGTTTGTTATGCTCCAAACTATGCGTCAAATGGAAGCCATGAGAAGACTTCTTCAGGTGGGTGCTAATGCTGATATTCTTGCTATTTTACGAAATATTCCAAAAGAGACCACCCGATTTGCTATGGTTATTGTTGCTATTGGGCCTATCATTTTGGTGTATCCATACTTTCAAAAGTATTTTGTTAAGGGTGTTACTGTTGGCTCTATCAAGGGCTAATAGATATATCAATATAGTGTAGCAAAAGAGTTGCTAGAAAGGAGTTTTGTATGAAAAGAATACTACTTGGTGTAATGGTTCTTACCGTATTGGTACTATTTGGCTGTAGTAAGGATGATGCGAGTAAGAGTGATCCTGTAGATGGACCTATAAAGGTGTCAATCTATGTTCCTGGAATTGCTCAGGCTGATCAGGAGCTAGTTACAGAAGCTCTTAAGGAGTATGCTGGGCCACGTATTGGTGCTTATCCAGAAATTTATTTTATTGGATGGGGAGAGTGGAATGATAAAAAAAATCTTATGATGACTTCGGGAGAAGCCTTTGATATCGCCTTTACTTCATCATGGAACTACTATAATCAGGAGGTTGCACGAAATGCATGGCTGCCTCTTGATGATTTAATTGATCAACACGCACCTGCATTACGAACTACCGTAGGGGACTGGCTTGACTCAGCTAAAAAGGATGGTAAAATTTATGCAATCCCCACAGTTAAAGAGGGGGCCGATGGATATGCTTGGCACTACAATAAAAAGTATGTAGATAAATACAATATTCCTATTATGGACATTAAAACTCCTGAAGATTTAGATCCTTGGCTTGCATTTATGAAAGAGAATGAACCCGATGTGATTGGGTTTTTAGCGTCAGGTCATAACCTTCCAAGTACCTATCTTGGTAACGGAGATAAACTTTCTGGTGAAAATTACCTAAATATAGATGGTGTGGTTACCCATAAATGGCTTGATGATGGGTTCTGGGATATGGTAGAGATTCAACATGACTGGTATAAAAAAGGGTATCTTGAATATAATATTGATGACATAAGTGATAAGCACGTTGATCAGCATATGGAAGCAGGAAATTGGTTTGTTTGGCCCCATGTTTCCCACCCCGGAAAGGCGGGAGAAGCCTCTTCACAGTTTGGATACCCCATAGTAACTGGTGCTTATATACACCCCCAAATGGTTACTCGGGATATTCGAAGAGGTTCTATGCTATCAATCTCTCGAACCTCAAAAAATCCAGAGGCCGCAATTAAGGTATTGGAACTTATGAATACGGATCCACTGTTTAATAACATGGTAAACTTTGGATTAGAGGGTGTTCATTATGAGTTTGTAAATAAGGAGCAAGGCATAATAAAACCTACTGGCACCACCTACCGTCCCAATATGCAGTGGGCCCTACAGAATCAGTTCTTAAACTACTTACAAGAGGGAGAAGATCCTCAAAAATGGGCAAAGTATAAAGAGTACAATGATACTGCAGGTGTGTATAATACATTGGATTTTTTTGCTGATATAACTCCTATAAAAACAGAGATTGCAACTGTAGGAGGAATTGACTCAAGTTATGTAGAGTTGCTTTATCGAGGGCTTTTAGATCCTGCGAAATATAAAGATCAGATTATAAATGACCTAGAGGTTGCTGGGGTTCATAAGGTAGAGGCGGAGTTTCAAAAACAGTTAGACGATTTTCTTGCTAATAAGTAGGCTTATGATATAGGTAGAGAACATAGAGGGCTCCTACAAGCCCTCTATGTGTATTATAATTATATCACTGATGGTTTTATCGTATAATATTTAATTTACGAATAGTATTTCTTGGAAGCATTTTGTTTTTCATGTATAATAGTGAGAATAAGTTACCCTTATATGAACGTTAAGTATTTTGTAGAGGAGAGTGTAGGTTGTGTTACTAAATAAAGGAGAAAAGACACGAAATAATTTTTTTAGGATTCTTAGGGCTATATGGCTGAATCCTGGAATTAGTAGGTCTGATTTAACAAAAAAATTGTCCTACAATAAAGCTTCCATGAGTATGTTAACCTCTTCAATGTTAGATGAGGGAGTTCTTTACATACCTGATAGTCAGAAAAAGTCTGGAAAAGTAGGACGAAATCCAACTCAACTCTACATAAATGAAGATCTTGGGTACAGTATAGGTTACGATATTCAACCTGCCCATATATGTTTAACTGCGGTGGATATTTACTGTAGAAAAATTATGAGCCGTCACTACCAAGTTGATACACAGAAAGAGCATCTTGATAGAGTGTTTTTTGAGGTACTTCAAAAATTTAGAAATGAGGAACCAATCAGAGATAAATTTCTTCTTGGTATAGGTGTTGGTATAACAGGAATTGTAGATATTCATAACCAGAGTATTTTACGGTCACTTCCTCTGGGAATTGTTTCGGATAGTTACAACTTTCATGAGCATATTTCTAAAAAAACAGATATACCCATACTCTTAGGAAACGATGCAAACTGCTTTGCCGCTAGTATTCTTGCACGGTATAGAATGGATGAGTATAAGAATTTTATCTGTATTTTTATTACCTATAAGCCGGAGGTAAAAAATAAGAAAAGTACTATGCGGTTGGGAGTTGGTGTTGGTATTGTGATGAATCAGAACCTTTATCTGGGAGAGGATGGGTGTGCTGGAGAGTTTCGTAGCCTCTGTAATCTCTCTCATAAGGATTCTCAGTTTTCACTTACCCAAGACGAGGTAGATAATCTTACCTCGGATAGTACCATTTTAGAGAAATTTATTGATGAGCTGGTTAACAATCTTACTATACCCATTAATATACTCAATATGAATACTATCTTTGTGGGTGGAGATTTGGATTTTAGACAAACAGAATTTCTACATAAAATGAGATCAAGGTTATCTCAAGCATGGCCCTATGATTTTGAGAGAAATGTAAAAATACATACCCTAGAAAAAGATGAAGACCTTGTCTCTTATAGTGCGGCAGGCGTATTTTTGCAGCATCTTTTTTCGGATCCAGATAAATCAGATGCCCTAGATTTCAAGTACCAATGTTGGAGTCATGTACTACAAAAAGAGATGTAATATGAAAGTAATTAATTACAATATTTGGGATGGCTTTAAAGATATATCTAAAAAAGAGCTCTTTGTCTCATATATGATTCAAGAGTCTCCCGATATTGCAGCTATTCAAGAACTCTGCCATTTTAGGGAGAAGGATTTTGCTCAACTTGCAAATGATTATGGGCACCCCTATGCTGTCATACTAAAGGAGGAAGGGTACCCTGTTGGGCTCTCTTCAAAATATCCTATCCAGGTGATACATCGGCAGATTGACCAGTTTTGGCACGGGTTTTTACACTGTCAGGTGAATCACATACACTTTATTGTAATTCACCTCGCTCCAGAAGGGTGTGACAATAGGTTTCAAGAAATGGAAAAAATTCTTCGATACCTCAAAGAGAGAAAGGTTGCTGATGCTATTATACTTGGCGATTTTAATGCCCATGCTCCCAGCGACAGATCCGTTTTACTCAGTAGGCCACAACTTCTGCAGGAGTACTCTGAAAGAAATCTAAAAAACGGATTCTTTGATTTTTCGGTTCTTCATGGATTTCTGACCAGCGGTTATGTAGACTCTTTTTATCAGTGTAACCCAGAATCTTTAGATCAGTGGTCGTTTCCTACACCAGCTCTCAATCTTGATGGAGAACTTGAGTCTGTAGGAGAACGAATTGATTTTCAACTTTGCTCAGAATCTCTCAGTAAAGCTATTGTTTCTAGTGAGATTGTTGTAAATAACCTAACCGATCAAATTTCTGATCACTACCCACTGAGATGTGAGTATAGGATAACCTTAAATATTGACAAAAAACTGTAAATAGGGTTGACCGAGAGAGAATAAATCTATATATTTCTTACTGCTAACAGTGGCCGATAGTGTAATGGTAGCACCGCAGATTCTGGTTCTGCTTGTGAGGGTTCAAATCCTTCTCGGCCAGATTGCACCATGGTCCCTTCGTCTAACGGCTAGGACAGGAGATTCTCATTCTTCAAATAGGGGTTCGATTCCCCTAGGGACTAAACTTGAGACTGGACCTCTGGGTACAGTCTCTTTTTTTACATATAGAACACAATATAGTTGAGGAACGATCATGATAACCGCAAGTAATATATCACTCTCATTTGGAAAACAGCTTCTTTTTAAAGATGTAAATATTAAATTTGCCCCAGGTAACTGTTACGGTATTATTGGAGCAAATGGAGCTGGAAAATCAACCTTTCTTAAAATTCTCTCTGGTGAAATAGAGCAGGATAAGGGAGATATTATTATTCCTCCCGGTGAGCGACTTGCTGTACTTCAGCAGGATCACTTTGCCTATGATCAGTATGAGGTTCTTGAAACGGTTATGATGGGACATCCCACCTTATACAAGGTAATGAAAGAGCGAGATGCTATCTACTGTAAGGAAGATTTTTCTGAGGAAGATGGTCTTCGTGCAGCGGAGCTTGAGGGTGAGTTTGCAGACCTTGGAGGCTGGGAGGCTGAATCGGAAGCAGGACAGCTTCTTGCGGGTCTTGGTATTGGAAAAGAGCTCCATCAAAATAAGATGGAAGAGCTTGAGGGAAATATGAAGGTTCGTGTTCTTTTAGCTCAGGCACTTTTTGGTAATCCCGATACACTTCTGCTTGATGAGCCTACCAACCACTTGGATCTTGAAACTATTAACTGGTTAGAGGATTTTCTCTCAAAGTTTGAGAATACGGTAATTGTAGTATCCCACGACAGGCACTTTCTAAATCAGGTGTGTACTCATATTGCGGATATTGATTACGGTAAAATACAGCTTTACGTTGGTAACTACGATTTTTGGTACCACACAAGTCAGCTTATGAACCGACAGATGCGAGATGATAAGCGTAAGCGAGAAGATAAAATTGCAGAGCTTAAGCAGTTTATCCAACGATTTAGTGCAAACGCCTCAAAGTCTCGTCAGGCAACCAGCCGAAAGAAACTTATTGATAAGCTTACCATAGATGACCTTAAGCCATCCTCTAGGAAATTTCCCTATGTTGGATTTAAGTGTGGTCGAAGTATTGGTAAAAATGTACTTGAGGTTATGAACCTCTCGTATAAAAATGAGGATGGTGAGGGTTTTGAATCTTACAACCTAGAGGTAAACGGAGGAGATAAGATTGCCTTTGTTGGTCTTAACCACGTTGCAAAGAGTTCTCTTTTTGATATTCTTGCGGGTGTGACTGAACCTCAGGATGGATCTTTTACCTGGGGAGCCACCGTAACATGGAGTTATTTTCCTAAGGACTCCTCTTCGTACTTTGATACTGATCTCTCTATTACAGACTGGTTACGACAGTACGCAAAAGAGGAAGAGGATACCTACGTGCGAAGCTTTTTAGGAAGAATGCTTTTTACCGGAGAGGAGTCTCTTAAGCCTGTACGTGTTCTCTCTGGAGGAGAGAAGGTTCGTTGTATGCTTTCCAAGATGATGCAGGAAGAGGGAAACGTTCTTATTATGGATGAACCTACCAACCACCTTGATCTTGAGGCTATTACCGCATTGAACGATGGACTCATTGATTACGATGGAGTTATTCTTTTTGCCAGCCATGACCACCAGTTTGTAAGCTCTATTGCAAACCGAGTTATTGAATTTACCCCAAAGGGTGTTATTGATAGAAGAATGCCATTTGATGAGTACCTTATCAATGAGGATGTTCAAAAGTTACGAGATGAGCATTACGAAGGACATAGTGCCTTAGATATATAGAGGTTTTTGAAATCATGAGAGTGTTAATTGTAGGAGACAGTATTACCGAAGGGAAGCTAGGTGTAAGCTATTTTCCAGCACTCTCAAAACGTTTTCCTTCTTTAGATTTTAGTAACTTTGGCATAGGTGGAGATACGCTATATGGTATTGGACGTCGTCTTGTAAAAGAGGTTGCGAAAAGAACCTACGACCTTATTATTATTGAAGCTGGTCATAATGATCTCTTGATTCCTGAGATGAAACAGATGAATAAGCTGTATCAAGGAACCGCCTACTGGCTAGAGTTTCGAGGAAGTCACCCAACAACCGACCCCTCTGCATTTCATGCTCTGTACCGTGATATTCTGGGTGACCTTAGGGATATAACCGATGTGCCAGTGTATATTACCACCTTAAGCTGTTTGGGTGAACGACTTGATACTGAGTTAAATAGAAAGCGCTCACTGTACAATCTTGTTATAGAGGGTGTAGCTCAAGAGTGTCACTGTACCCTTATTGATGTGGCAAAACTTTTTAATGAACACCTTGAAGATAAGGATCAAACAGATTACCTTTTTGGGCTCTATCATAAGGGGTTAGGCTTTAATAACATACAGCCTGCGGTTGATATAATGAGTGAAAAAAGGTCCCTTCATCTGACGGTAGATGGGGTTCACCTCAATAGTGTTGGAGCAAGTCTCTACACAGAGGCTATTGGCAACGCTCTCGCTCCACTGTGTGATGTATAACTATGGTCACCCCATTTCTGGGATGACCCAAAAGCTTATTTTAAGATCTCTGTAAAAAGACCATTTTCCATAAGTACAATTTTCTCTCCGTCTACGGTTGTAGCAGTGATAGTTGTACCGGATGAGCTAATCATACAGTCCGTATGTACCATAGATACATTACAACCCGCTTTCTTAGAGCTCTCATCATCGATAATTGTTTCATTATCTGACAGACAAATAGGGTATCCTGCACCTAATGCAATATGACAAGCAGCATTTTCATCGTAAAGAATCGTATGAAATAGGAGATTAGACTGTGCAATAGGTGATGCTTGATCAACCAGAGCTACCTCTCCTAAATATCTTGCACCCTCATCGGTGTTCAGGTACTCCTTAAATATCTCTGCACCTTCATCTGCAGAGGATTCAACAGCCTTTCCATTCTTAAAGGTAACTTTACCACCAAGAATGGGGTTCCCCATAATATCTACAGGTTTTTTAAAGGTGACATATCCCTCAGTTCCCATGGGGTCTGGAGTAGTAAACACCTCTTCTGTTGGAATGTTTGGCATAAAAAGATCTCCATTAGGAAGATCCTTAGGTCCACCAATCCATTGGGATGTTTTATTAAGTTTTACCCGTAAATCAGTACCTTCATCTACAAAGTGTAGTGTATCAATCTTCATATCATTCAGCACCTTACACCTTCTATGGAGTATCTCTGTTTGCTGATCCCATGCTTTGATTGGGTCTTGCTGGTCTAGTCTGATGATAGGTTTTAGTACTTCCCACATCTTATCAATAGTTCCCTCTGGACCCAGTACTTTTTTTGCCCACTTTTCTGTAGGAACAGCAATGACTGTCCATGGGTGTTTATGTGCCATCATTGCTTTTTGGTAAAACCGAAGTTTCT
This sequence comes from uncultured Spirochaetia bacterium, assembly GCA_964492025.1. Taxonomy (GTDB): domain Bacteria; phylum Spirochaetota; class Spirochaetia; order CAZBHR01; family CAZBHR01; genus CAZBHR01. The sequence goes on from CAZBHR010000003.1 coordinate 65,339, forward strand.
GTTGCGCTGATTTCATGGTTATACCGATCTTTTTGGGGTCAACTCCCTCTAAGAGATCAGACTCATCTGAAGCTGTTATAGCAATTTTTGCCCAGTCCTCATCCATACTTTGTTGAGCAATAGCCACGCTGTATTCGGGAACGTAGGTAAGTTCTTCCTCATTTTGATTCTCAAGTCGTGCGCGAGTTAGGTTTGCATCGTTTACATCAATTCGAACATATTGAGCTCCTAACTTATAAGCCATTTTTCCTAGCTCTCTTGCGAAGTAGTATGTTCCCGCGGTTGTGCCAATAGCCAAGGGTTGGCCCTTTCTTAGGTTTACACCTTTTTTTATTACCAACTCTGCATACTGTTCTATCATATTCATATATATCTCCTCTTTATAATATAATTTATACTAATACAACCAATCATTTCTATTATAGCTGCTTTCTAGCTGCTCCTCCAGTATATCTGGTAGGGCTGCAAAGAAATCAATCCCCGTAGCCGCCTCAACCTCATCAATGGTAACTGCAAAACTAGAGAGTGGAGCACTTGATTTCTCGTTATCCAAAATAAACCCAACACCACGGAGAAGAGGTTCTTGGTAGTCAATAACAACCTTATAATACTGTTCTGGAATAGAAACACCGTTTTCTCCAATAGTTGGGAGTCCATCTTTTAATATTGGTCCAGTTGCAATAAGGATAGACCCAGATTCAACTGCCCAATCTCTCATCAGCTCTTCTAATTTTTTCCAAACCCCTCTGTTGAAGCTGGGATCCTGGGGGCTCATGTTGGTAAAGTAGAATGAATCACTCATACTCTCTATAGACCAGCCAAGATCACCAGCTGGTGCAAGGTGTCCTCTGTCGTAACCGGATTTATAATAGTCATCTTTTGTAGCAGATCCCGTAGCAACTTGAGGATCTGGACGAAAGTTATCGCTTCGCTTTGCTACATTGGTAAAAACCTCTTCATCCGTTAGTTCATAGGCAACCCAGCGAGCCTGTTCATGTTGCTCATCATACAGTAGGGTAAATCCATTGTAATAATATACAGGATCATCAATATTGAAGGAGGGTAGCTCCAATGGGGCCTCAATATCTCCGAGTGGAACCGAAAGCTCTGTATGCTCTTGTTGTGCCTCTTCGGTGGTAGTATTTGTTTCTGCCTCTTGAACAATCGTAACTTCTTGTGGTTTTGAATTACTACTTTGGGTCGGTTCTTCATTGGAGTTATTCATTCCTATAAAATAGAGAATGATAATAGAGATAACCGTAATAATTCCTTTTGTAAGTCGCATAGTCGATTTTTTCATAAGCCCAAGTGTAGTGAATTATGGAAGAGTTCGCAAGAGATATATACTATAAATCGGGCTAGGTGGATTTGAATAGTTATTCTCATTATTTAAAGGGTGGGGTACCTAGCCATGAGTATAACTGTGTAGCTGCACCGTAGTAGAACGAATTCTTAGTTAATCAATGTGAAAGGTTACTCTTTCCTGTTTCTGAACTCCCTGTACCCAGCTTTGATCTGATCCCAAGAACATGTTTCTGGTACTTGATCCTCTCCACCGGTAAACATACCATGGCATCGAAAAATACGAAAGAAACCTAAAATTGATCCTCGAATAGCTCCGTGAATCTTAATTGCCTCAATCGTATAACGAGAGCAGGTTGGGTGGTATATGCAGTGAGAGGGGATTAGAGGAGAAATTACATAGCTGTACAGATAGATTGGTACAAGAAAAAGATACCGAAATGGAGCTGTAATGTACCAGAGTGGGCTATGCTTCATGACCAAAGCATATAGACAATAGAGAAAAATCGCAATATAATTGCACACAATCGTATAAAAAGGTTTGACTTTTTTTTAGATATTCTATAATATCTTCGAAGACATTAACGCTAAGGAGAAAACCATGGCACCAAAAAATATATCAAAGAACGCGCGACGATCTGGAGCTCAAACACTTACCAGTAAATGGGGTGGTGAGATTAAGATGAAGTCTGTATTTGAAAACGGAAAACTTAAGCACGTTGCGTATTGTGAGAAATCTGGTAACACTGCTCGAAAGCCTCGAGACTTAATGTAGTTTTACCTACTTGACAAAAATTTTGAACTATGCTTTTATAGTTCCTACGCCACTGTAGCTCAGTCGGTAGAGCAGAGGACTGAAAATCCTCGTGTCAACAGTTCAATTCTGTTCGGTGGCACCTTAACTCCTTGCATTAGCAGGGAGTTTTTTTTATGCCCTTATCCTATTGGCTTTGTCTTGCTATCTGCACAATTCACAAACTTTTCACTCGCCTCGGAGCTTATCATTTTCCTTTACTGTTATTCTGCTCCGCAGTGAGTTTTAAAACTTGTTTTTTTTATGAAAATTCGTCAAAATGCTCTCCATGACAGTACAAGAGCTAAGAAAAAAATATATTGAGTTTTTCACATCCCGTAACCATACGGAGATTTCTGGGGCATCGGTTATTCCAGAGAATGACCCAACCGTTCTTTTTACCACCGCAGGTATGCACCCTCTGGTTCCTTATATTCTAGGAGAGGAACATCCTGGAGGAACTAGACTTGTGGACTATCAAAAGTGTATTCGAACAGGTGATATTGATGAGGTTGGAGATGCAAGTCACCTTACATTCTTTGAGATGCTTGGGAACTGGTCTTTAGGAGATTACTTCAAAAAAGAGGCTATCACCATGAGCTTTGAGTTTCTCACATCACCAGAGTGGCTTGGTATTCCACTAGATAAGCTTTCTGTTTCTGTTTTTGAAGGTGATGATCAGGTGCCTCGAGATCAGGAGGCTGCGGATATTTGGGCGTCCCTAGGAATGCCTGTTGAGAGAATTTATTTTTTAGGTCGTAAGCATAACTGGTGGGGTCCTGCTGGTGAGACTGGTCCCTGTGGTCCTGACTCCGAGATGTTTATTGATACAGGAGCTCCTGCATGCTCTCCAGATTGTTCTCCCGCCTGTGACTGTGGAAAGTATATGGAGATTTGGAATGATGTTTTTATGCAGTATGAGAAACAGGATAATGGAACCTTTACTCCTTTAGCACGGAAGTGTGTTGATACTGGTATGGGATTGGAGCGTACAGCAACCATACTCCAAGGAAAAAGCTCTGTTTACGAAACCGAGTTGTTTCAGCCTATTTTTGAAAAGCTTCAAGGTATTTCAGGGAAACAGTATGGGGTTGACGAAGAGCATGATACTCAGATGAGAATCATTGCTGACCATATACGAACTGCAGTAGTAATCCTTGGTGATGATAAGGCAGTATCTCCATCTAATCTTGGACAAGGGTATATTTTACGAAGGCTTATCCGACGTGCCATTCGATTTGGTCGAAAATTGGGAATGCAAACCCCATGGCTTGGAGATCTTGCTCTGGTGGTTGTTGATATGTACAAGGATGTACACCCTGAATTTTTTGAGAGAAAAGATAAAATTCTCCAAGAGTTAGCAGCGGAGGAGCAGAAATTCTCTAGAACCCTTGCTCAAGGAGAGCATGAGTTTGAAAAGATGATTCCTCGATTAGAAAAAGGGAACCAGCGTATTATTCCAGGTAGACTGGCGTTTAAGCTATATGATACCCATGGGTTTCCTTTAGAGTTAACTCAGGAGCTCGGAAATGAGCATGGATTTGATGTGGATGTAGATGGGTTCAAAAAAGCCTTTGAGAAGCATCAGGAGGCCTCTAGGAGTGGTTCTGAGAAGACATTTAAAGGAGGACTTGCTGATCATACTGAGGTTACCACAGCACTCCATACGGCTACCCATTTACTCCATGAAGCGCTACGACGTGTGTTAGGAGATCATGTTGAGCAGAAAGGGAGTAATATTACTACCGAGCGATTACGATTTGACTTTTCCCATCCTCAGCCAATGACACCAGAGGAGAAACAGAAGGTAGAGGATATTATTAACCAGGAGATACAGGGAGGATCAAAGGTCTCATTAGATACAATGACTGTGGCCCAAGCAAAAGATGCAGGAGCCTTAGCTCTGTTTACCAACAAGTATGAAGAGAAAGTTAAGGTGTACTCTATTGGAGAGTTCTCCAAAGAGGTGTGTGGTGGTCCACATGTAGAAAGTTTACAGGGAATGGGCAGATTTAAGATTAAAAAAGAGCAGTCCTCATCAGCAGGTGTAAGAAGGATTAAGGCAGTTCTTATTAAGGATTAGATAATAGAACACTATAATGAAGGTGTAGGCATAAAAAAAGACCATTCATAAAGAATGGTCTTTTTTGTTTCTTTATAGAGTTTTCTCTTAATATGCTTGTGAAGCCTCTCCAGCTTCAACTGCTTTTGCAGCATTGTCTTTAGACATGATTTTACACATACCAGAACCACAGACTTCACATTTTCCCTTTGCCATAAAACCACCTCGAGCAGTCTTTGTCATTTGGGCTTCAACCATAGTCTTTGTCTCTTTACATTTCATGCATCTTGCTTCAATTGCCATTTTATACCTACCTTTTATTTGTTGTTCTTGATTATATCTCTCATTATAATAGAGGTCAAGAATAATTTTATTTTTCTTTTATTGAAATTTCAACTTCCTCTCCTAAGAGAGTTTGATGAACGGGACAACTCCGAATATATCGGAGTAGGGAGTTCTTATCATCCGGAGAAAAAGATTCAGGGAACTCTACATATCCTATAAGTGATCCAATTTGTCTAGGTGGACCAATCATCTCCTTTGTGATTTCGATAGACGATCCTGTCATATCGAGTCCCTTTTTTTCTGCAGCCTTAGCCATAATAGTAAGGATGCAGGAGGATAGGGCTGTTCCTACCAGATCTGTGGGAGAGAAACCGCGTCCTTTTCCGCCGTTATCAACTGGTAGATCGGTAGTTATCTTTGCACCGCTTGGCTGGTGCTCTGAGGTAACCTGATAATCTCCTTGATATACTGACTTTACTGTAACTCCCATAAAAAACTCCTTATACTAAGTGTATGAAATAGGATAAAAACTCTCCCAGTCTATTTATATAGAGGTGCGCTGATATAAGATTTCGTGTCCCACCTTGATTCATTTTGAATGCAATTTGGTGTTCAACTCGCTGTACCGCAACCTGGGCTAAATTACAGGACGCCTCTAAAAGAGAGCTACCAGGTATAAAGGATTCCTGCAGTTGGATTGACTGGGAGAATCTTTTTGTATAAGTCTCCATCTGTCCTGTGGCTTCCTCTATATTGTGTAGCTCATCCTCTTGGTAGTCTCCATCAATTACACGGCGAACCTGCAATAGATCACTTTGTATCATTTTTATTACCTTGCCATAAGGATCTAATCTCGTATCTTGCTCTTTCTCAAGAAGAGCACGAGCGTATCCTAGCTGAGCTTGTAGCCCATCTAACTCTAGGAAAAGTTCTGCGAGATCATGATTCTTATGTCGGGTGTTATTACTCATTCACTGTCTCCGAAGGGACGTACACAAAAATATCCTTATATCCGATTGATGTAACAAACAGGGTGAAAGGTTCTAAATCCTTTTGTGCAATATTATATAGAGATACGTGGAACAATCCATCTGTATCCTCTTCTATAACAGGAGTATAGGGATATGTGTTCTTTGTTTCAAGGGGATGAATAAAGTTCTTTGCACGTTCCTCTGTTGAGAAAGCTCCAAGTTGCATATGCACAAAGTTAGCATCTTCCACTCTGTTGTATAGACTCTCTGGTTTATCTGGAGCATACATAATTTCGAGAAGTACTGGAGCAACTCCCTCTTGAATCATATCAATCTCTTCGGCTGCACCATAAGAGAGATCTATAATTCTATCACCTACAAATGGACCTCTGTCATTAATACGTACGGTAACCTGTTTACCATTGTATACATGAGTAACCTTAACAATGGTACCAAATGTAAGAGTTTTATGGGCTGCTGAGAAATCAAAGGAGTCGTATACTTCTCCATTTGCTGTTAAGTTTCCATGGTCCTCCTCTCCATACCATGAAGCATCACCCATCTGATAGATATTTACTGTTCCAATAGGAGTTATCTCTCCAAAGAGGGACAAAGGAACCAATAAACTAATTATAATTGTATATATAAGTCTTTTCATAATTGTACTTGTATCACATTATAGAATGAATTTAAAGGGGCTTGTAACAAATTTTTTCTATGATTATAGTAGCAAAATGACAAAAAGAGAAACCTTTCTATCCTCTCCTGTTGGAGGAGCTGTAGTTGCAACTATTTCTTGTGTGCTTTGGGGCAGTGCTTTCCCTGTTATTAAGTTAAGTTTTGCTGAAATTGGTCTTGGATCTGGTGATATCTCCTATAAAATAGCATTTGCCGGTGTTCGTTTTACACTTGCTGGACTTTTGCTTTTTCTGTACTGGGGATTTGTTCGAAGAAAGAGTCATAAGAAAAAAGAAGACCTCGGAAACATTCCATGGAAGATCTTTGGGCTAGGAGTTCTTCAGACAACCTTTCAATATAGCTTGTTTTATGTTGGTCTTTCTCGAACCTCTGGAATGAAATCCTCTATTATTAGTGGTCTTGGAACTCTTATTCTTGCGGTACTTTCTCACTTTTATTATAAGAATGATAAACTGACTGCACAGAAAATTATAGGTATTGCCATAGGGTTTTCCTCAATTATCTGGATCAATATGGGGAGTGGTTTCTCTTGGACCTTTCAGTGGTTGGGAGAGGGGCTCCTACTTCTGACAGCTATTTCAGGTGCTGTCTCTACGATTATTGCAAAAGAGCTCGGCAAAACATATTCGCCCTTATACATTACGGCAACGCAAATGACCTTTGGAGGAGTACTTCTTCTGCTTATTGGAAGGAATGGGATTATTGATCTCTTTTCTATGTTCACCCCAAGTTCATATATATTACTTTTTTATAGTATTCTTATATCAGCAATAGGGTTTACACTCTGGTTCTCTCTACTACAGTATCAAAAGGCTGGTGATATGGCTGTGTTTAGGTTAGTGATTCCTGTTTCTGGTTCAATTCTTTCAGCTGTTTTCCTTGCTTCAGAGAGTTTTAGTCTATCCCTTTTTGCTGGACTCGCTTCGGTTGTTGTGGGAATTATGTTTGCTACTATAAAAATTGATCGCCTTATAAAAAAAGAGTAAACACATGCAAAACTTTATGGATAAGCTTTTGATTTTTGGTGACCATATTTTTTTCTAAAGGGTATTGACCTTTTTAGGGAATTTCATTATAACTATCAAAGTTGTTAACGCATCTGTCGTATAATGGCTATTACCTCAGCCTTCCAAGCTGATGATGTCGGTTCGATTCCGATCAGATGCTCTTTAAGTCCCTCCTAGTAGGGACTTTTTTTATGTGCTGAACTACAAATAGAAGGGGCCATGGACAAGCTTTTACCGTTAGATACATATAAGAATCTCAACACACCAGAACTGTTATGGCGAAGTAATAATTTTCTTGCTGTTTGGAAACCCCATGGAATGCATAGTGATCAAGGGAAATCACAGGATAGCACTTTACATCAATGGGTGAAAGAACAGTATCCAGATATGCAGGGTGTTACTGCGTATCGCTCAAATGACTTAGGGTTATTATATAGATTAGACTATGATACAGCAGGGGTTGTTCTTTATGGGTGTAATGATACCATTATCAACCACTATAAGGAAGCTCAGCAATATGGATCCCTGTGTAAACATTATGTAGCTGTTACCTTAAGAGATCCTCTGTTCCAAAAAGAGAGAGCCATTACGAGTTATTTTAGATCTTTTGGTCCTAAGGGGCGAGAGGTTCGTGTAGTACTTGACCCAAGCTCAACGCAAAAACAACTTACAAGTGAGCCATATTCAACCAACTGTATTTCTACGGAGTGCCAAGATGGATTATGGTACAATCATATAACTATTACTCGTGGATTTCGTCATCAGATACGCGCCCATCTCGCTTTCCTTGAGTCACCAATAGTAGGAGACACTCTGTATGGCACAGCCGGTTCTGTAGAGAATTTCAGTAAGCTAGGTCTTTACTGTCTTGGGGTTGAGTGGAGTGAATACTCCTTAGAACCTCTTTCTATTAGATAAAAGCACTTCTCCAAAGAAACCATCTATAAAAGGTATTGCAGGGAACCTATATTTTTTCTATAATTGGGAAATTACTTTGCAGAAAAGGATGTATCCATGTTTAAACCTGTTGACCCTAAGGTGAATTTTTCAAAAATGGAAGAGGAGATCCTCGAACTTTGGAAGAGAGAGAACACTTTCAAAGAATCTATAGCGCAGCGAGACGAGGCCAATGATTTTGTTATGTTTGATGGTCCTCCATTTGCCACAGGGCTTCCACACTTTGGGCACTTTGTACCTAATACTATAAAAGATGTTATTCCACGATATCAGACCATGAAAGGGCATCGAGTTGAACGTCGCTTTGGTTGGGATTGCCATGGGCTTCCAGTAGAGTATGAGATGGAGAAGGAACTTGGTATCTCTGGAAAAAGTGAGGTAGAGAAATTTGGGGTTGCTGAGTTTAACGAAAAGTGTCGATCTATTGTACTCCGTTACACAAAGGAGTGGGAGAAAACCATTACTCGACTTGGTCGTTGGGTTGATTTTGAAAACGACTATAAAACTATGGATACCTCATTTATGGAGAGTATCTGGTGGGTATTTAAAACCTTATGGGATCAAGGATTGGTATATGAGGGACACTACATATTACCGTACTGTCCTCGATGCTCCACGGTACTCTCTAATAATGAGCTAAACCTTGGTGGATATAAGGATGTTCACGACCCATCTATTACCGTTAGGTTCAAAGTAAAAGGTCAAGAAAATACATACTTTCTCGCATGGACAACCACACCATGGACCCTCCCATCAAACCTTGGGCTTGCAGTTGGTCCAGAGGTTACCTATGTGAAAATTAAAGATGGAGAGGATACATTTATTCTTGCTGAAGCTCTTCTAGGGAGTTTCTATAAAGACCCCTCTGATTATACGGTTCTTGAAAAGAAGCTAGGAACTGAATATGCAGGGATTGCCTATGAACCACTGTTTCCATATTTTGCACATCTTGCAGAAGAGGGAGCTTTTGTAACTCGACTTGCGGATTTTGTTACCACCGAGGATGGAACAGGTATTGTTCATATTGCTCCTGGTTTTGGAGAGGATGACTACGAAGTGTTTCGAGGCTCCGGTGTTACCGTAGTTTGCCCCATTGATGATGAGTGTCAGTTTACTGCGGAGGTTCCAGATTACCAAGGGCGATTTGTAAAAGATTGTGATAAGGATATTATTACTCGCCTTAAGGATGAAGGGAAGCTTGTAAAACGTGTTAACTACCTACACAGTTATCCTCACTGCTGGCGATGTGATAGTCCACTAATTTACCGAGCAGTGTCATCTTGGTTTGTTGATATTGGTAAAGTAAAAGACAAGATGCTTAAGGCTAATGATCAAATTACCTGGGTTCCAGACCACCTAAAGCATGGTCGGTTTGGTAAATGGTTAGAGAACGCAAGAGACTGGGCTATTTCTAGAAATAGATACTGGGGTAACCCAATTCCTCTATGGAGGTGTGACTCCTGTGGCGAGGTTCACTGTGTTGGGTCGTTAGATGAGTTGGAGAACCTATCGGGTGAGCGTGTTGAGGATCTTCACAAACACTTTGTTGATCATATTGAGATTCCCTGTCAATCTACTGAGTGTAACGGTGTTATGCAGAGAATTCCAGAAGTTTTAGACTGTTGGTTTGAGTCTGGATCAATGCCCTATGCACAAAACCATTACCCCTTTGAAAATCAACAAGAGGTAGAGAGACACCTTCCTGCTGATTTTATTTGTGAGGGACTTGATCAAACACGAGGATGGTTCTATACGCTAGTTGTACTGGGGGCAGCTCTATTCGATAAACCCGCGTTTAGTCATGTAGTAACCAATGGTCTTGTATTAGCAGAGGATGGAAAGAAAATGTCTAAGTCCTTGCGAAATTACTCCGATCCTATGGAGGTAATTAACACCTTTGGCTCAGATGCGCTCAGGTTCTTTCTTATGAACTCCGCAGGAGTTCGAGGAGAGGAGGTGAAGTATTCTGATGATGGTGTTAAGGACGTATTGAAGGGGGTAATTATTCCTCTTTGGAATGGATACAGCTTTTTTGTTACCTACGCAAATATTGATAACTTTACTCCTAAGGGATTACCAAGTAACTTAGCAAACTCCTTGGATAGATGGATTGTTTCTGAGGCTGAGGCTATGGTTGCTGAAATGACTAAGCATTTTGATGGGTATGATATTCAGCGAGCATTGCAGCCATTTATTCGATTTATTGATCTACTTAACAACTGGTATATCCGTCGTTCACGGCGTAGATTCTGGAGATCTGAGAATGATGGTGATAAACTAGAAGCCTACGAAACTCTATACTATGTATTGATGCGGGCCATTCACGTAATTGCTCCGGTGATTCCTTTTATTACTGAGGAGATCTACCAAAATCTTAAACAACCAGGAATGGCAGATTCTATCCACTTAGCAGATTATCCAAAGGCAGATGTAACAAGACAGTGCCCCGAGCTAGAAGAAGAGATGGAACTTGCAAAGCAGACTGTAACTATGGGGCGAGCTTTAAGAAGTCAGTACAGCTTAAAAATACGACAGCCACTACAGGCAATCCACCTTGTAACGAGAGATAGTCATAAAATGGAAGTTCTTGTTCGTCTAGAGCAGATGATAAAAGAGGAGTTGAATGTTCGTTCTGTTGTGTATAGTGATAATGAAGAGCAACTTGTTACCATGAAAGCTAAGGCGAACTTTAAGGTGTTAGGTAAACAGTTAGGTCCCCATATGAAAGAGGTAAATGCTCTTATTATGGAACTTTCTATGGATAATATCTTACAAATTCTTCGAGGAGAAGAGTTCTCTTTAAGTTATTCAGGGGGAACAATACAGCTAACCGAGGAGAGTATCGCAATTCAGAGAGAGGAGCGAGAGCATATATCGGTACTTAATGAGGGTGATATTACAGTAGCCTTAGAAACAGAACTCACGGAAGATCTTATTACCGAGGGAATTGTACGAGATGTAATTCGAGAGATTCAGATGTATCGAAAAGAGTTGGATTTAGAGATTACCGATCGGATTAGTTTAACCTTAGATATTTCAGAATCAATCAGAGAGGCTATGAAACAGTATGAAGATCAGATCTCAACAGAGACCCTTGCTACAGAGATAATCTTTGCTTCCTGTGTAGATGGAAAAACTGTTGTTTGTGGAGAGGATACTACATGTATAATCAGTGTAAAGAAACAGGGAGAGTAGGTGTAAGCCGAATAGGCAGAACCCTTATACTTTTTCTCCTTATATTGATTCCAATACTCGGAGGTTGTGCTACAGCTACAACCTCTGGGCAGCAACAAGATATTACTGTTGCCCCGGAGTTTACTGTATTCTCATTGGGAGTTCGTAATGATCCCGTTTTTATACAAGAGGTGCTTGATGCTTTTATCCAAAATCAGGGAGGGTATGTATTCCCACGGATTATTAGTAAAAATATTTCTCATCTCTACATGAGATTATTACCTTCAGGGAATATGGAGATTTCAGCGGATATAACTCTTTCTCAATGGTTTCTAGATCTTCTCTTTGGATCTCTACTTCCAAAGCAAGTTACCACTGGGGGAGTACCGTTTTATGAGTTCAGTGGATCTGTAATTATGGTAAAACCTGCGGGTATTGTTATGCTTCCATTGAGAGATTTTTTGCATCCACTATACTCCTATACAGAGCCCAGTAGGGCCTATACCCATGACCGTTATGTTAACCTTGAGAGTGGCCTTACTGGTAGTTTGGCTGATCCCATAGAGAAGAGTCAATCTATTTCTTATCATGTAACCAGAGTGGGACGCAAGAGATATCAAGTTGAGGGTTTTGCGGAGTTTGAAACTGTTGCTGCAGCAAGATCTTCAGTAACATCACTTCGCTTGAAGCTTGCAAAGGATTTTTCAAAACGTCTTAGTGAGGGGGTTTTTCTTGATGGTACACATGTACGTATTAACCATGAGGAACTTACTCGTCAAGAGGCTATTGATCTTATCTTCTATATTGGGAACATGTAGAAGATAAACTTTTAACTTCCATATAAAAATATTCAGAATAGTATGCTATCCGTGGACTATTTTTACCTTTCTGTATTGATATATCATTTATTTATTAAAATTTAAATAATATAATATTTTTCTTGTGAATAGACATATTCTATGTTACAATATGTGTAAATATGAATGGAGGTTTATGTGAAAAAGGCTCTAAAGAGTAGAAGAAAGTGGTCTAGGGATGATACGGAGTTAACGCTTTTAAGTACACCTGCTATTATCTGGTATTCGCTGTTTAGTTACCTGCCTATGTTTGGGGTAATTATTGCTTTTAAGAAGTTTCGAATTGTTCCAGGAAAAGGTTTTGTTTACAGCCTATTAAATAGTGAAACCGTTGGTTTTGATAATTTTAAGTTTTTTTTCAAATCTAACGATTTTATAATGTTACTAAGAAACACTCTAAGTTATAATATTGTTTTTATCATACTTGGAATTTTAATACCCGTAACATTAGCTATTATTACCAGTCTTATTTATTCAAAGGCAAAGAGTAAGGTGTATCAAACACTGATGTTTTTCCCTCACTTTTTAAGTTGGGTTGTAATTAGTTATTTTGTGTATGCCTTTTTAAGTCCAGATAAGGGACTCATTAATCAGTTTTTAGCTGCTATTGGGGTAAACCCTGTTAACTGGTACGGAGAGCCTGGGCCATGGCCTTTAATTTTAGTTTTTATGAACTCCTGGAAAACTACTGGTTACAGCATGGTAATTTATCTTGCTGCAATATCAGGAATTAGCAGTTCTTTCTATGAAGCCGCAGTCATTGATGGAGCTTCCACATGGCAGCAGGTTAAGAAGATAACATTACCAACCATAACTCCCATTATTATTATGATGTTTATTCTTAGTGTTGGAAGGATATTTTATTCAGACTTTGGGCTATTTTATCAGGTGACCCAGAGAATTCCACAGCCCTTATACAATACTGTATCAACCTTTGATACCTACATCTATAATGCACTCTTAACCAATTTACCTATTGGGAAAAATGCTGCGGTAGCCCTGTTTCAGTCAATTGCATGTTTAGTAACTATTTTAGCCGCTAATAAGATAGTTTCAAAAATTGATCCAGATAGTGCAATAATTTAGGAGTGTAGTTATGAATAAAAAACAATCAAAAAGTTTAAATAAGATAACAAAACAGTCCAATGTACTATTTAATGTAATCCTATTCATGTGTGCATTTCTCAGTATTGTTCCTGTTTTTTTTATCGCAATGATTTCCCTATCATCAAATGACTCAATACAGCAGTTTGGCTACCGGTTTATTCCCCAAGAGTTCTCCCTCTCTGCATATAGATTTCTTTGGAATGAGAGATCTACAATTCTCCGAGCATTTTGGATGTCTATAGTAGTTACCTCTCTTGGTGTAGTTATTGGAACAGCCCTAACAACTACCATAGGGTATGCTCTGTCACGAAAAACCTATCGGTTAAAGGGATTTCTTACGTGGCTTATTTTTATCCCTATGATCTTTAATGGTGGTATGGTATCGGCGTATGTGGTAAACGCAAATATACTTGGTTTAAGAAATACTATTTGGGCGTTGATTCTTCCCATTGCGGTATCTTCTTTTAATGTAATAATTTGTAAAACATTTTTCAGAATGTCCGTACCAGAATCTATTATAGAGTCATCAAAGATAGATGGAGCTTCCCAGCTTATGATATTCCTACGTGTGGTTGTGCCAATTTCAAAGCCACTGTTTGCAACAATAGGAATTTTTTTAGCCTTCGGGTACTGGAATGATTGGTTCTTATCATCTTTATATATCAGTGATAGTAGCTTAGTAACACTTCAGGCGTTACTAAACAACATACTTAAGAATATTCAATATCTTGCGAGCAACCCAACCTTAGGAGTAACTTTACAACAGTATCGAGCTATGATGCCAGCAGAGTCTGCACGAATGGCCATAGCCCTTGTAACAGTTATTCCTATAGCGCTGGTATATCCATTTTTTCAAAAATACTTTATTAGCGGTTTAACCGTTGGAGCGGTTAAAGGTTAGTACATATATTACTTATAGTTAGGAGAGTGTATGAAAAAAATTTTACTAGGACTATTAATTCTTTTGGTAACTTTTACTGTAGGGTGTTCCGATAAAACATCCTCTGATGGTATTCCTACCATTCGATGGGTTCAGATTGGTACGGGAATGCCAGAGAATTATAACGCTTGGGAAACTCATATTAATGAGTATATTGTTGAGAAGATTGGAGCCCGTGTAGAAGTTGAAGTTATTCCATGGGGTGACTTTAAGACCCGTAGGTCTGTTATGGTAAATACCAGTGACAACTATGATATTATGTTTACCGCACAGGATGTTTTTGTAAACGATATTATGGTGGGAGCCTTTGCTGATATTACGGAGAAGGTAAAAACCGTAACTCCAGATTTGTACAATATGATACCCGAGGATTATTGGAAAGCGGTAAGTATTAATGGTAAAATATATGGAGTGCCAACCTATAAGGATAGTTCTCTTACAAATTACTACGTTTGGGCCCAAGATTATGTTGATAAGTACAATATTGATATAGATAATCTCCGTACCTTTGATGATATTACCCCAATTTTTGAAGAGATTCGAGCAGCCGAGGGTATTCACCCTTATCCACTTGCATCACTGGCTCCAACGCCAGCCAATGAGCTGTATGACTCCTTTGGGTCAGGTCTTTTTGCTATGGGAGTAGCTTTTACCGATGAGAGTCGAACAGTGGTACCAGTGTATGAGCAAGAGGATATGTTGTCTCAGTTAGACGTACTTCATGATTGGTACAACAAAGGTATTATTAACCCAGATGCTCCAACATTGCCATATGCTCCAGAGTATCGAGTTATGAGAATTGGTCAAGGGTGGAAATCTGCGGCAAAGACTGTTTGGGGTCCTCAGATGGGAGCTGAGGCTGTAGCTATTCAGCGTAGTAAAACTATACTTTCTAATGATACCGTACGGGGCTCTATAAGCTGTATTAATGCAGGTAGCCCTAATATTGATAAGTCCTTACAACTTCTAGAGCTTGTTAATACAGACACCTATGTGCGTGATGCATTTTTCTATGGACTTGAGGGAGATAACTTTGAGTATACGGAAGATGGACGAGTACATAAGTTTAATAACAATTGGAGTATGGCGGGATATGCACAGGCAACATTTTTTAATGTAAGCTTGTTAGATACCGCAGAGGTAGACCAGTGGGCGGAGGTTAAGGAGCTTAACCAGAATGCAATCCCCTCTGTAATGCTTGGATTTACTATGGATACTGAACCTGTTGAAGATGAGATTGCTAATAGCTATACCATCTTCCAGAAATATAAATTGCAAATTCTTACGGGAGCAGGAGAGCCTAGGTCAACATCTGCTGCCATGATGAAAGAGATGCGAGCCGCTGGCTTTGATAAAATTGTAGAAGAGGCCCAACGGCAGATTGATGCGTATTTTAAATAAAATAGAGAACAATTATAAAAGGAATTAAAATATGAAAAAGTTTTTATTCGGAATATTGATAGTATTAGTAGTTGTCGCGGTTGGTTGTTCCAAGGATACAACTACATCCAGTGACGGTGTGCCTACCATTCGATGGGTGCAGATTGGAAATGGGATGCCAAGGAATTATGATGCATGGGAAGCACATGTGAATGAGTATATAGAGGAGAAAATAGGAGCTCGTATAAAAATGGAGGTTATCTCCTGGGGAGACTTTAAAACTCGACGATCAGTAATTGTAAATACCAATGAAAACTATGATATAATCTTTTCTGATCATGGTACCTTTCCTCAGGATGTTGCAATTGGAGCCTACGCAGATATTACGGAGAAGGTGAAAACCGTAACACCAGATCTATATAATATGATTCCAACGGATTATTGGAAGGCGGTAAGTGTAAATGGTGCTATTTACGGAGTGCCAACATATAAAGATAGCTCCTTTACAAATTATTTTGTTTGGGTTCAGGATTATATTGATCGTTATAACTTTGATCCAGATGCTCACAATAGCTTTGCATCACTTACAGATATCCTTCTAGAAATTAAGGAAACCGAATCTATAACTCCATACATTCTTGGTTCCGATGCACCAAACCCAGCATCTGAGCTGTACGACTCTTTTGGAACTGGTCTGCCCACCATGGGTGTAGCCTATGATGATGAGAGCAGAACTGTTGTATCTGTGTTTGAGCAATCTGAGGTATTAGCAGAGTTGGAGGTACTTCATGATTGGTACAATAAGGGAATTATTAATTCAGATGCTGCAACACTAGCTGAAGCTCCACGATACAGAGTTCTTAAAATTGCTCAGGGATGGAAAACAGCCGCTAAAACAACATGGGGTCCTCAGATGGGTGTAGAGGCGTATGCGGTACAAAGAAATCCTACGTTGCTTTCCAATGAAACTGTTCAAGGTTCGGTAAACAGTATCAATGCAAGTAGTCCTAATATTGATAAGGCTCTTCAACTATTAGAGCTTCTCAATACGGATACCTATCTTCGAGACGCCTTTTATTACGGCCTTGAGGGTGATGATTTTGAATATACTCCAAGTGGAAAGGTTCGAAAGATAAATAAGGATTGGGCCATGGCTGGGTACTCTCAAGGAACCTTTTTTAATATCACTCAACAAGAGGGTACCGAGGTAGACCAGTGGGCAGAGGTAAAGCAGCTTAACGAGTCTGCTCTTCCTTCTGTAATGCTTGGGTTCTCCATGGATCTTGATCCAGTTGAGGATGAAATTGCTAACTGTAATACAATCTGGAATAAATACAGACTACAACTAGTTACAGGTGCGGGAGAACCTAGGTCTACCATTGAGGCTATGATGAAAGAGATGCGTTTAGCTGGTTTTGATGAAATCTTAGCAGAAGCTCAACGACAGATTGACGCTTACTTCTAAATACCGTATGTTCAAATTGGAGGGTTTGTTTTGCAGACCCTCTATTTTTATAAAGAGGAGTAAAATACAATGAGTACAAAGAGAGAACAGATCCTGCCTAATATTCCCTGGGTAGATAAGCCAGAGGGGTACACTATGCCCGTTTGGAGATACAGCGAGAATCCAATAATCAATCGACATGATCAGAAAAATGCTAATAGTATTTTTAACAGTGCGGTTGTACCATTTGAGGATGGATTTGCCGGTGTATTTCGATGTGATAGTCGATCTGTAAGTATGGATATATTTGTGGGTTTTAGTAAAGATGGACTCAACTGGGATATTACGGATGATCCGATATGCTTTGAGGGTGAAGATCAGGAGATTCTTCAAAGAGAGTATCGGTATGATCCTCGTGTCTGTTTTATTGAAGATAGGTACTATATTACCTGGTGTAACGGATATCATGGACCAACTATTGGGTTAGCTTACACCTTTGATTTTAAGACTTTTACTCAGTTAGAGAACTGTTTTCTTCCGTACAACCGAAATGGAGTACTGTTTCCTCGAAAAATCCAAGGAAAGTATATGCTTATGAGTAGACCATCCGATACGGGGCACACTCCATTTGGTGATATTTTTATTAGCCAAAGCCCTGATCTTGAACACTGGGGAAAACATAGATTTATGATGGGAGCCATTTCTGGGGATACCTCTGCATGGCAGTCCACAAAAATTGGACCTGGCCCAGTACCTATAGAGACTGATGAGGGGTGGCTACTTATTTATCACGGTGTAATTAACACCTGTAATGGATTCGTGTATAGAATGGGGGCAGCTCTTTTAGATTTGGACCAGCCTTGGAAAGTTCTGTACCGAAGTAGAGATTATATTTTGGGACCAGAGGAGTTGTATGAGTGTGTTGGAGATGTACCCAATGTGGTATTTCCCTGTGCTACTTTGTATGATGAATCAACTGGGAAAATTACTATTTACTATGGATGTGCTGATACTGTTACAGGTATTGCATTTACCACAGTATCTGATCTTCTTACCTATATAAAAGAGCGACCGCTCTAGTGAGGAATATATGCATTATTTAGATAAACGAGTTCAAGTGATATGTGATAACCTAAAAAGATTATCTCTGAAGCAACGTACCAGCCTTTCAGAGTGGAAATACAAAGAGGGAACTTACCTAACTAGATCTGAAGCAGACAGTGATAGTCGCCCATGGGAGATCTTTGATACCGCAACAATGCACTGGTATGGAAAGGATAGACACTACTGGTTTCAGACAACATATACGGTTCCAGAAAGCTTTGATGGAAAGAATCTATGGCTTCAAGTTAAAACACAGATAGACGAATGGGATGATGCCAAAAATCCACAGTTTTTACTTTTTGTAAATGGTGAAGTTACCCAAGGGCTTGATATGAACCATAGGGAAGTTCTTCTTACAACATCCGCAAAGGCTGGAGATGTTATCTCTTTAGATATCCAAGCATATTCAGGGATTATTCATAGTGAGTTTAATTTTATCGCCCATGTGTTTGAACTCGATGAAAATATTAATAACCTTTATTGGGACCTTCAGGTTCCTTTGGCTGCTTTTCCTCGTATGAAGGAAGACACCTTGGATCTTCTTGCCTTAACCGAGGCGCTGAACAGTACGATAAACTTTATTGACTTTAGAGACCCCTATAGTAAGAGCTTTTACCAATCTATTCAGAATGCCCAAGAGTATATTGACAAAGCTATCTACACCGATCTTGTAGGAAATAATGAAATTATCGCATCCTGTATTGGGCATACCCATATTGATATAGCTTGGTGGTGGACCGTTGCACAAACACGAGAGAAGGTGTGCCGAAGTTTTTCCACGGTGCTTAAGTTTATGGAAGAGTATCCTGAGTACCGTTTTATGTCGAGTCAGCCACTTCTCTATGAGTTTGTAAAAGAGCGTTACCCAGAGATGTACGAAAAAATTAAGGAGCGGGTAGCCGAAGGTCGCTGGGAGCCAGAAGGTGGAATGTGGGTTGAAGCGGACTGTAACTTAACAAGTGGAGAGTCTTTGGTACGTCAGTTTCTCTACGGTATGGACTTTTTTGAAAAAGAGTTTGGAGTAGAGAATAAGATTCTCTGGCTTCCCGATGTGTTTGGCTACTCCGCAGCACTGCCTCAGATTTTACAGAAGTGTGGTATTGAGTACTTTATGACCACAAAAATAAATTGGAACCAGTTTAATAAGATTCCTCACGATACCTTTCAGTGGAAGGGTATTGATGGAACAGAAGTTCTTACCCATATGATTACCACACTAGGTGTTAATCAAGATGAGAGTAGCTTCTTTACTACCTATAATGGAATGTTACATCCCGGTGTGTTTCTTTCATCATGGAGAAGATACCAGGATAAGGTAATAAATAACGATATTCTTATTGCTTACGGTTATGGAGATGGTGGTGGTGGACCTACCAGAGAGATGTTGGAACACTCTAAGCGTCTTGAAAAAGGGATACAAGGTATACCACAGGCTAAGCAGGTTTTTGCAAGAGAGTACTTTGATAAACTGAAAGAGAAGGTAGAAGACCATCCCCGTTTAGCTACATGGGAGGGTGAACTCTACTTTGAGTACCACCGGGGTACATACACCTCTATGGGACGAAATAAGAGGAGTAACCGAAAGTCAGAATTTGGACTTATGGATATGGAGCTTCTCTCAGTTCTCTGTGATGATAAAGTACCTTACCCCAAGGGTGAGCTAGACAGTATTTGGAAGGTAGTACTACAAAATCAGTTTCATGATATTCTTCCGGGATCCTCTATTAAAGAGGTGTATGATGACACTAAACGAGAGTATGAGGAGATTGAAGAGCAACTTGAGTCATTACGAGAAGATCGACTAGGGCAACTTTGTACTCGGGAAAATGGGGTAACTATTATGAATACAACCTCCTTCTACCGAGATCAGACTGTAGAGATTTCTAAACAGCCCGTAGACTCACTGGTAGATGATACAGGAAAGGTGTATCATCTCCAGCATACGGATGTTACCTCTCTTATACAGGTTGAACAGTTACCACCTAAGGGGTTTAAAACATTCTCCTATGGTAAGGAATCTCAAGAACCTGAAAGTCCATTTATTATTACCGATTCATCAATAGAAACACCTCTTCTTAAGGTTCAGTTTTGCCAAGATGGAACTATTGAACAAATTTACGATATACAGGAAGAGCGAAATATTATTGAGAGTGGAGCTAAGGCAAACCTACTCAGGGTTTTTGAAGATAAACCTATGTACTACGATAACTGGGATATTGATATCTACTATACCGAAAAATCTTGGGACCTTTTGGATCTTGTAACTATGGAGTGGGTAGAAGAGGGGCCTCTTAGGGCAACCTTACGTGTAGAACGATCTATGGGAAACAGTAGAATTATTCAGGATGTTCACTTTTATACCGATACAAAACGGATTGATTTCTCTACCTATGTAGATTGGAAAGAGGAGCAGCACCTTCTTAAGGTGTTCTTCCCCACAAATATTCACTCTGATGAGGCGGCCTTTGATATTCAGTTTGGAAATGTTACCAGAAAAACACACAAAAATACCAGTTGGGACGAGGCACGTTTTGAGTCCTGTGGTCATAAGTGGATTGATGTAAGTGAAGGTCACTATGGAGTAAGTTTGCTCAATGATTGTAAGTATGGACACTCTGTACATGGTGGAGAGATGGCCTTAACTCTTATTAAGAGTGGAATCCAGCCGCACCCCACAACAGATCAGGAAGAACATATATTTACCTACGCACTGTATCCACATGCTGAAGGTTGGAAGCAGGGTAATACTACAAGGGAGTCTTACTTTCTTAACCAACCAGTACAGAGCTTTCCTCGAAAGGCAGATACCTCATCCTTCTGTCTTGCAGAAGTAGATAAGGACAATCTCATTCTGGAAACCATAAAGCAATCGGAAGATGGAAAGGGGTATATATTACGAATCTTTGAAAATGATAAATCCCTAACCAAGGGAACTGTTACTTTTCATAAAGAATTTACAAAAGCTTCACTATGTAACCTTAGGGAGCGAGAGATTGAAGCGTTACCCTGTAGTGGGCACACCATTCAGTTTACCGCAAAACCCTTTGAGATTATTACTATTAGAGTGGAGTAGTTGGTGTATCAATGAGGGGTAATTCATATTCCTCTCATTCCCACAATTGACAGCATAAAAAAGCACCGAAGGGTAAAACCTCGGTGCTTCTCTTTATTACTTTACAAGAGTTATTCACTTTCAAGAATTACAGGAACAACTCCTAGTGTTTTATCTCTGGTCTTTTCAAAGCTTTCAATTTCATTGCATGCCCCATGATCAAAGAGTGTGTAGTTATACTCTGTTATTCCAGAGAGGTCCATCTTGAAATTTGTCTCCCAGCAGTTATTCATAACCCATGAGTATACAGGACGCCTGTTATTTACTGGCTTACCATCACAAAGGGTAATAGGGTGGTGCTTCATATCTCCCATATACACCATTGGAGCATCAAGGCAGGCAATTGATAGAGTTCGTTCCTTCTCTACATAGGAAACCCCTTGGCTGAGTAAATAGTACTCCATACAGGTTCCCGGTATCTGATCAATTCCGGGACGGAATGGTATTCCTCCCTTATCAAGAAAACACTCGCCCCCATGGTTAATCCCTAATGGAAGATATACACTTTCAATACTGGATGAAAGAGTTTTTGCAAGCTTTAAGGAGAAGTCAATTCTTGGGATATGATTGTAAAGCTTAAGTAGAACAGAGCAGTGTTTTGTACCCTCTAGGGCAAACACCATTTCAATAGATGAAAAGATTTCGCCAATATCCAGCACCTTTACCTCTGAAAGAACTCCTGTGTGTTGTACCCCATGGATTCCACGGATATTCCTTCCAAGTAGTCTTCTCTCTTCATACTCGTCGGTTCGTATCTCCGTTACCTCATAGATAGGAGTAAAGAGTGGTACCGTATCTGGAATAAGAAGTTCTTTGTTCAGTTTTTTATCGTAGAACGATGTGACTCCTTTTCCAACAGTGTATGAAATAGCGTAAAAATCATTCTCTATACCGTAGGGAAGTTTGTAAGAGATTGGGTCATACTCATTGACAATATCCTTGACCCGTTCAGAACCAATGTAACTGACTCTGCTGTTAATAACCTCTTTTTTCTTAGGAACCTCTTTGAATCTATAATACTTAGACTCACCATCTTTAAAGGTATCGGTAAAAGAGATTAAAACACCCCTAGGGTGGGAGGAGATTTGCGCTTGAATAGAGGTGTTTGAACTCTCCTCAATAATTTCAATGTCATCAAATCCCAGAACCTCAATGTAAAAAGATACAGGAAGTCTATCTGCTTTTCCCGTATTGATAGCCTTAATTCTTCCTGATCGTCCGTAGTAACGGAATATATCCCCCTCATTGTGCAGAATATGGAGATGGTTGAGGTTTACCGCCTCATGAGCCTTTGATGCGTAAGCATTTTTTCTGACATCGAGATTCAGTACCATGCTGTCAAAGGGGTTGGTGATTGTTGCTGAGTGTCCCCAGGTATGTTCTGCGTAGATAAGCGAGTTGTCCTCATAATCTCTATCTAAGTTTGGTTTCCGCACCAAACCTTTAGGATCAAGTCTTTGATTCATTTGGTGTATTCGCTCAGCTTCTCTATAGTGTTTTACTAAATATGGGGTTGATGCAACACCATGAGCCCACCAGTCATTAAGATCTCCTTTGTAGGTAGGTACCTCATCTCCTAAGGAGTTTTTCATAACATTGTAAAGCTGATTAAGTGTTACCATTGAAACCTCAACCTCCTTATTGGGATAAAGAGCGTTGAGCTTTGTGATATTCTCAAATATTTTGGGGTTTGGTGGTGCGTTATCACTGAATACCCCAGAAACTGAAATTGGAACAAAGTCGTAAGGGTAGTCACTCTCCTTTAGGGTTTTTATATACGCATCAATATTATTCTTTAGAAGTAGAATAGGGTCTTTTTGGTTTTTTACCCCAAAATAGTTCTCCGTCATATAGTTGATATTCTTGTTTTCTAGCAGACCTAAGGCGTTTCCTAGGTTGTAGTGTTCTCCATTCCAAACAAGAAGCTTCTTACCCGCATGGTTCTCCCAATAGTAGGGTTTCATATTTTGATAGAGAGGGTACATTCCGTGATGGCAGTGTATATTGGTGTAGAAAAACTCTATACCATTATCTACATAGGCATCTAAGGATCCTAGGGAAATCCCATTCACATCAGCATTCATCGCAGTGGTTATTGTAATGCCTCTCTCTGCAAAAAGATTCACCATCTCCGCAGTTCTTTTGGTAAGTACCGATACATCCACTAAATCAGAGAAGTTGAGGTAGGTTGCGGATATTCCAATATGATTGCTCTTAACAGCTTCAAAAAAATCACTCTTTTCCTGTTCTGTTGCCTCTGCTAAAAACCGTTCTACGCAGAAGTATGTTTCACAGTTCCATATAAAGTTACTATTTGCTTGAGCAATCGCCGTTTTTATGTAGTTTACCTGATTAAACAGAACTCGCTCTTGTAGGTCTGTGTACCCAAGATCCGTATGGGAGTGGTGGATAACGTATATTTTCATGCTGATAAATCTCCTTATATTGTATTATAATAACTGGAGGGAGCTAAAAGCTTCCCAATACACCTGTGACGGTTTTCTTGAGTAATCCTCATGTTTATCTCGACTCTGTACAAGTTTTACGAGAAGCTCTTGGGTTAACTCTATTTCAACTTCTCTCAGGTTCTGTAATTCATCAGGGTCTTTCACTACATTGTACAAAGTAATAGTGTAATCTTTGTTTGGTGCGATATATACACTGAGCTTATAATCACCCTCACGGATAGATCTAACCCTATCCATAAGCATGTAGTACATAGATTCTCTGTGAGGTTCTTCGTCTTTTAGGGTGTGAATAAAACTCTCTCCCATAACTGATGAGGGGGTGTCTATATGAAGTATATCACAAAGAGTGGGGTAGATATCTGTGAGCAGAACATGTGCAGAAACTTGTCTGTTCTGAGGAATACCAGGTCCTCTAAAAATCAGAGGAACCTTTAATGAGTGTTCGTAATGGTTCTGTTTTCCTAAAAATCCATGGCTCCCAATACCGAGTCCATTATCGCCACACAGAACAATAATGGTGTTATCGTAGATTCCTCTCTTTTTCAATGTCTCAATAATATTTCCAATCTGATCATCAAGGTGAGTAATCATTGCGTAGTAATCAATGAGCTCCTTTTTTGTTTGCTCTAGATCTCTTGGGTATGGAGTAAGATCCTCATCTCTCATACCCGCACCTTCATATGCTACGGGGTAAGTTTCTGTACAGTTTTCCGGTAGAGATATATCCCTATCTCTGTACATATCTAAATACTTTTGTGGCATGGTTCTTGGATCGTGGGGGGCTAAGTATGCGGTGTAGCTAAAAAAGGGCTTCTCTCCGTCATAGGACTCTAAAAATTTTATAGTACTCTCCGTAAGGAGATCTGTTGAATGAACCCCCGGATTAAAATGATCACAAAGTACAGATATAGTGTCTTTACTTTCAAAGAAGTTTGCCACAAAATTAATCTCATTATCGTAGTTTCCTAGTGGGTCGTATGTACAAACTGGAACATTCCAGTGATCCCACATACCACCAAAGAATATATTTTCACCGTTATCAAAACTTCGAGCAAATGCGGGTGTTCCGTTATGCCACTTTCCTGTACCAAAACAGTGATATCCGCTATTGCGTAACTTTTCTCCTAGGGTGATATGGTTGGTTGGGACATCCTCTCCAAGGTTATAGAGTCCACAGAGATGACGACCAGTATGAATCATTCCTCGAGAGGGCATACATACGGCACCGGTAAATCCTCCCTCAATATACGCATTTTTATAGGAGGTTCCCTCTTGAACCAGTTGATCTAAGTTTGGAGTGATAATATCTGGATTGCCAAGAGCGTTAATCGTGTTATACCGTTGGTCGTCGGTAAGAATAAAAAGTACATTTGGTTTCATGAGAGTATCTCCTTGTTATTTGACTCAACTCGCCATTCCCCTAATCTATGTATACGACAAAAAGCGGGGTAGAGAGCTGGTGTGTTGTTTTGCAACCATAGGGCAAAAGCCTCTCGCATCATCTGGGTTATGCCTCTATTCTCATTAATAAGGTTATTCAGTTCAAGAGGATCATCTTTCATATGAAAAAGTTGATCCATATCTCCTCCATTAAATACATACTTATAATCTCCCTTTCGAAACATCCTCTGGGTAATCAGTATAGAGTTTGCACCAAGACCTTCAGTAACAATCTCATCACTCCATGGGTGATGTTTATTTTGAATAAACGGTTGAAGTGGTCTACCTTGCCCAAAACCAAAGGAGTCATGACTTATATCCCAACCAGCCTCTTTTAATATGGTTGCATAGATATCACATGTTCCTACTGGAGCCTCTTGGGTATACCCTGAGTAGTGAGGTGAGGAGGGCTTGATAAATAGGGGGATTCGGGTTGTATCATCGTACATACCGTATGACTTGTTTTCCAGTCCTCCATGAACCCCTTGATAATCACCGTGGTCAGCACTAAAGATAATCATGGTAGAGTCATACAAATTATTATCCTTAAGGTATGTGATAACTCTTCCAATTTGATAATCAATATGAGATATACATGCGTAGTAGTATCGCAGGGTGTTCTCAAAGAAGTCCCACGAAACTTCTGGCCTGCGAACTAATTCATATATCTTAGGTTGTAAGGAGGTATCTTCGGAGAAGCTTTGCCATTGTGGAATTTGAAGATCCTTATACATATTGAGAAATTCGGTGGGTGCAAAAAATGGCTCATGGGGACCCCAGAAATTTATGTTGAGAAAAAATGGTCCCCCCTCATGCTGTCGTATCATATCAATAGATCGGTTTACCAAAAAATGCTCTATGGTAGACTCTACACCACCGGTTACTTCACCCCAAGTTGAGTGGTCACCGGGACGCTTATGACTGGTTCTATCTTCAATTCTTGGATCTAAGTTACTATTCTGTAAGTACTCCTTAAACTGAGGGTAGTGCCAACCTCCATTACCGTGCCCCGGAAAGTCATCTCCCTTATATCCTATATCGGTTGGTAGGGTACCGTGATTTTTATAAGCAGCCACATCCATCTCATACTGCTCTGTATAAGCTCTTATGAGGGAACGCCCTTCATCGGTTTCTTCCTTTTTTGCACCCACACCTAGGTGCCACTTTCCTGTAAAATATGAGGTGTATCCAAGTTTTTCTAATCTTCGGGGAAGGAGTATCTCTGAATCTGGCAGTTCATGAACTCTGCATCCAGACTGAAAAGAGTTTGTTTCAAAACCCGATATAGATGGATATAGCCCACACTGCATAGAGGATCTTGCGGGGGTGCAGACAGGACAAGATGTGTATGCTGTGGAGAATACAACACTCTCTTTACCCAGAGTGTCTAAGTTTGGCGTTTTGCATAGCGTCTCTTTACTATAGGCCCACAGAGAGTCCACTCTATGCTGGTCTGTACAAATGAATATAATATTTCTCTTATTCATAAAAAATGATATACCATTTCCTTTCTGTATTACCTCAAGCATAGTGTAGCTTGTGCCATAAAGCAATCTTTATTTTAAAAAAATATCAAATCTTTTTGTTTTTTCATTGGATATATAGAGATTATGATGTTAGTAGATCTACTGTGTGACAAATAGTTGTAAAAAAAATTAAAAAATGTTTTTAATTTAACTAAAAGTGTGATACAATAATGGGCATGGAAGAATTAGATAAAATAAAAGAGATTTCAGGCAAATTTTTTGAACCATCCTCTATTGTTGAGATAGAACCCTACGGAGATGGTCATATTAACAGTACCTATAGGGTGACCTTATCGGGAAATGTTCATGGAATACTTCAGAAGGTAAATCACACTATTTTTACAGACGTTGCTGGACTTATGGAAAATATTGAAGGAGTTACCGCATTTCTTAATACTAAACCATTACAGTCTGGTTCCGAGGTGCTAAAACTCCTCTATACCCATAGTGGAAAGTCCTACTATACCCATACTGATGGAACCTATTGGCGGGTGTATGACTTTGTTGAAGGTGCAACAGGACACACCTTTACTGAGGATGTTTCTAAGTTGTATCAAGCGGGGCGTGCCTTTGGATACTTCCAGGTGCTTCTTCGTGATTACCCTGTAGATAAGCTACATGAAACAATTCCAAACTTTCATAATACCCCAAAGCGTTTTGAACGGTTTAAACAGGTACTTGAGAGTGATAGTAAGGGGCGAGCAAGCTCCTGTCAAAAAGAGATTGATTTTGTATTAGCTCATCAAGCAGTTATGACAAAAATCACCGATGCCATTGCTGATGGATCTGTACCACTTCGAGTAACACATAATGATACAAAACTTAATAATGTACTGATTGACGATAAAACAGGTTTAGGTCGAACTGTTATTGATCTTGATACTATTATGCCAGGAAGTGCACTGTATGATTTTGGAGATGCTATCCGCTCTTGTGGTAGTACCATAGCTGAGGACTCAGAGGATCTTGATAACCTTGAGCTTGATATTCCGCGGTTTGAAGCTTTTACAAAAGGTTTTTTAGAGGATCTAGGTTCTTACCTTACCAAGAAAGAACTAGAGCTTTTCCCTTATGGGGCTATTATTATGACCCTTGAGTGTGGTATGCGATTCCTTACGGACTATTTAGAGGGAGATGTATACTTTAAAATACACAAGGATGATCATAACTTGATTCGAGCAAAGAATCAGTTTGCCTTTGTGGCAAAAATGGAAGAACATTTACAAGAGATGGAATCTATTGTAAAAAAATATTTGTAAGGTATCTAGGAGGGTGTATGAAAAAAATACTACTGAGTTTGGTATTAGTATTGGGGTTACTGTTGGTAAGTTGTGGAGGCGACTCTGAGTCTTCGGAGATTAAATCTACAGGAAGTACTACGGAGTCAAAAAGCACTTCAAAAACAACACCTCAGGTTGAGCTTGTGTATTGGTCTATGTGGAACTCCACTGAGCCACAGGGGGCGACTATAAAAGCGGCAATTGACGATTTTATGAAGCTTAACCCAGAGGTAAAAGTTCAGATCAACTGGGCTGGTCGAGAGATTCGAAAAACTCTTCAACCCGCACTGGATAATGGTCAACGTATCGATATCTGGGATGAGGACCTTGAGCGTGTTGTAAGAACATGGGGCAAGTATGCACTCAATTTGGACTCCTACGTAAATGCAACCTATGAAAGTACTGGTGGTCAAACTTATAAAGATACAGTTATGGGCAATATGATTGATATGGGTGCTTCTTTTTCTGATGATGGTAGTGCTTATGCAATTCCTTACCAACCATTTCTTTTTGGTTTTATGTACAACAAAGACCACTTTAAAGCAGCAGGAATTACTAAAACACCTGACACTTGGGATGAGTTCCTTGAGGTGTGTGAAAAACTTAAAGCAGCAGGATTTGTGCCTCTTACAACAGACGATGCTTATGTAGACACCCTTATTGGTCACCACTTAGCTCGATATAAAGGATCAGACTGGGTTGTGGATCTTGTAATGGATTCTACCGGAAATCTTTGGGATGACCCTGTAGTATTAGAAACTGCAAAGGCTTATGAAAATCTAGCGAAAAAGGGATACTTTAGTGCTACCGTGGGAGCCAACCGATGGCCCGCTGGACAGCAGGATCTTGCTGTAGGTGATGTATCTATGTACCTCAATGGAACATGGTTAGTAAATGAGGTTATGGGAACTACTGGTCCTGATTTTCCTTGGGGAACATTTGCTTATCCTACTGTAGAGGGTGGAGTAGATGGACACAATGCGGCAAACTTTGGTACTCAAGCATTCCAGGTTAATAAAAATACAAAGTATCCAGATGAAGCTTTTCAACTTCTTATACACCTAACTACAGGTAAGTGGGATACAGAGATTGCTCAAAAATCATACGGTGTTCCTGTAAGTGGTACAGCGGTATGGCCAAAACAGCTAGAGGATGCAAAGAGTCTTTTTAATCAATTAGATACAAGGTATCCATGGGCTGCGGGAATTCAAACTAATACAGATAAAGCACCTGTTATTTCAGATGCATTTACAAAACTTATTAGTGGAAATATTACTGCAGAACAGTTTGTTCAAATGGTAAAATAGTATAATCTATGGGCTGTTACTTCATGTAACAGCCCTTTTTTAGGAGGATATGTATGAAGCAAAGTAAAACCATGATGGTGGTTTTTTTAGCTCCCGCACTTTTTTTCTATGCAGTAATTTTTATGTACCCAACTATAAGAACTACTTTTATGAGTTTTTTCGAAGTAGGTACTGTTACTGATCCTGTATCTACGTGGTCTTTCGTAGGATTCCAAAACTTTTTTGATCTTTGGGATAGTTCACTTTTTGTGCAATCTATGAAAAACCTTGTAAATATCTGGTTGTGGGGTGGGTTATTGGTATTTTTCCTAGCAACCCTATTCTCGGTTATTCTTACGTCCGGAGTAAAGGGTAAATCCTTTTATCGTGCGGTTATCTACCTTCCTAACGTAGTTTCTGCAGTTGCCATGGGAACCATGTGGTTGCACTATGTGTACAGTTCACGGTATGGGTTACTCCATAGAGTGTTTGCCGCCTTACGGATGGATCAGCTTGCAGCAATTCAGTGGACTGGTCCTGATATGATTTTTATTAGCCTTCTTATTGCATACTCCTTTGGAATGGTTGGATATTACTTACTTATTTTTGTTGCTGCTATTGATGGAATCCCTGAGGATCTATACGAGGCTGCAACGATTGCAGGAGCACGGGGTGGACAAAAGTTTTTTCGAATTACCATGCCTCTCCTCAAAGATGTGTTTAGAACAAATATTGTGTTATGGACAATTAGTACGGTAGCATTTTTTGTATGGTCCCAGGTCTTCTCTCCCCTTACTCCGGAGTTAGGAACGGTTACCCCAATGGTGTATATGTACCAGATGGTATTTGGAAGTAATACGGTGGTAACAGAGCGTAATGTAGGTATGGGAGCAGCTGTTGGTGTTCTTCTTACGCTTATCGTTATCTTTATGTTTGTATTTACTACCGTACTATTCCGAAAAGATCCAGAGGAGGCGTAAATGAGCGTATCAAGTAAAAAACAAAGACAGTTACTTCCTGGGTATATTGTATTAAGTGCTTGGGTGCTCTTTACCTTTGTACTAATCGGATGGATTGTGTTAGCATCTTTTGGTTCCACTAGAGGTATTTTTCAGGGAGATCTCTTTATTGATGGGGTACACCCTGAAAACTATACAAATGCACTTTTTGCGCATAGTGTAGCAACCTATTTTGTAAACTCCCTTATTTATACGTTAATCTCTTCTACTGCAGTAATTTTAATAGGGGCTCCTGCGGCGTATGTGTTAGCTCGATTTAAGTTTCGAGGGAATAAAACAATACAGAGCCTTTTTGTTGCAGCCCTTGGTATTCCTCAAATTATGATTATACTACCGCTCTTTGCTCTTGTTACTCGAATGGGTATACCAAATTCACGGGGATTATTAATATTTCTCTATATCGGAATACACATTCCTTTTACCGTATTCTTTTTAATAACATTCTTTAAAACCGTATCACCAACATTTGAGGAGGCTGCTGCTATAGACGGATGCTCCCCAATGGGAACTTTCTGGAGAATTATTATTCCATTAGCCCAGCCTGGTATTATTACGGTTACAATTTTTAACTTTATTACTATCTGGAATGAGTATTTTATGGCATTAATCTTTGCTAATAAAGCTGAGTTACGCCCTGTGGCTGTTGGATTGTACAATATGATTCAGTCTATGAAGTATATTGGTGATTGGGCTGGTATGTTTGCGGCGGTTGTAATTGTATTTTTACCAACCTTTCTGCTCTATATTTTTCTCTCCCAGAAGATTATTGCCGGTGTAACAGGAGGAGGAGTAAAAGGGTAGGTGTGCTACCCTTTTATATGTGTACTCTTTGAGTTTTACATGTTTGATTTAGTATTTATGCTGAGGAGCGGTAAAAGAGTAGCCATATATAACTATTTAGCTCTTTGTTGAAAAATTACACTGTATGTATATTTTTTTGAGTTGTTTTACCTATATTTCTAGAGTACAATTCATAGAATCATGTATAAAGAAGGAGTGTATGTATGATCTCGTATAGTCACATAAGAATAGATGGATCTGATATAGAGGAGTCTTCGGTAATTCCTAAATTACATAAGAGTCCAGAGCATAACTGTCCAGCCTTAAAAGATGGAATTCCTAAGAGTATGTTAGAGGGTTTTGGAGATTATACTGGATTTCGGTTACTTCCATATACTATGCAGAATCACTATGGTAGAAATCGTTCATCCAAAAAGATAAAAACTATTATTTATGAAAATAGTCAAATGAAAGCAGTCTTTTTACCTGAATACGGTGGTAGGCTGTACTCACTGTTTCATAAGCCTCTTAATAGGGAGTTACTGACGGTTAACCCCGTATTTCAGCCAGCAAACTTGGCTAATCGAAACGCTTGGTTTTCAGGAGGCGTTGAGTGGAACTTGGGGCGGTATGGCCATACATTTCTCACCTGTGAGGATGTGTATTTTGGGGTGGTAAAGAATAAAAAGGGTAATGAGTGTTTAAGGCTATACGCTTTTGAAAGAATGACTAAGCTATTTTATCACATCGATTTTTATCTTCCAGAGGATAGACCTGTGCTTATTTCGACTGCCCATGTGTACAATGTGTATGATAAACCTGCACCGCTGTACTATTGGTCAAATACGGCGGTTCCGCAAACAAACTCTCGTGTCTTTGCCTCAACAAGAGATGTGTTATATCTTGATCCCAAAGGAGCCTCTAATGATAAGGGTGAGCCCGTATCGGCATTTGGTTTTGACTCGCTTCCGTCTCTTGGTAATGTAGATTTTGATCCATCTTTTCCTGAAAGATTCACATACTCTTCAGAGTTTTTCTACCAAATTCCAGAGAGTGAGCCAAACCCATGGGAGGCTGTTGCATACGATGATGGACACCTATTTTTTGAGTACTCTACGCAGCCTCTTCGTGTTCGAAAAATGTTCTGCTGGGGAACTCATAGTGGAGGGAACCGTTGGCAAGAGTTTTTAACACGTCCCGGTGAGGATGCATATGTTGAAGTTCAGGCTGGAATTCACCCAACACAGTGTCATACGAAACCTATGGAACCAAATAGTCATATCTGTTGGACCCAAGTGTTTGGTGGGTTATATTCAGAGAGTAAAGATATTCTTATGGGTGATTTCTCCTCTGCCGATAGTTATGTAACAGAGTTAATGAAGCCTGAAGTTACGTATATGAGTGAGTATGAGCAGTTTATGGACTCTTTTGAGTTAGCTCCAGTTGATAATATTCTCCATCATGGTACTCCCTGGGGTGCTTTAGAACTTCAACATATTGGTATGAGTGGAGCATCGGTTAACCTCCCTCAATGTACCTTTACCTTTGAGGGTCCACAGGATAGATCAACCTATGGTAAAAAGCTTTTGGCAAAGGAGAAACTCTCTTTAGATCTCAATACAGAGCCACTTGGGTATGTTGTGGACATAAGCTGGGAGCCTCTCATTCAAGCGGCAAAGGAGCAAGCCTTTAGGAGTGGTCTCTTAAAGGATGAAGAGGTTCACACTGTGCAGTTAGCACTCTTGTACGCAGAGAGTGACCGTAGGTCTGACGCACTCTCTCTTTTAGAGGGATTTAAACATGAGAACTGCTCTTCGCTTTTTTACACAATCTTGGGCGTTCTATATCGTGCTGCTCTTGAAGATGCTCATGCCAGTGTGTGTGTAGAAAAATATAAAAAAGAGACAGCTGTTGCATTTCGAAAAGCCTTAGAACGGTTGGATAAAACTAACCTGCCATTTTATCGAGATGATCTGTATATGGAGTATGCTGATTTTCTCTTTTCTCAAGGATTATATAAAGAGTTGTGGAATATAGTTTCTGATGATGCTGATTGGTACCCCGAAGAGCTCCGAGTATTACGAGCACTTACAGCCTTTCAAGTTGGTGAGTATCAGGTGGTAGATGACCTTTTTACACACTCCTTAGAGCGTATTCGTGAAGGGGATAATCGAGTATCAGAATTATGGTTTGCTATGGAGGCTCATAGGCAGGGCAAGGAGAATACTCTTGAGTTTCGACGGTCTGTGAAGCCACCAAAACATATCGATTTTAGGATGTCCCAGTAGGGGATTCTGTAAGAAAAAAGGGTCACTGAGTGACCCTTTTTTTATGCCACAGTACTACTGTTTAATATGATTTAGAGGTAAAAACCTGTTCTGGTATACCCTCTAACTTATTCTCAATGAGAGCCATAAGAAAGAGTATGTTCGAGAGAAGATTCCAGAAGTCATGGAGTATTATAATCTTTTCTCGCTCTGGCTCTGTATCAATTTTATGCATAATTCGTACAACTGATTTTGCTCTACTTCTTAATACATGAAGGTGGGTAGCTCCTAAAGATCCCTCTGGAAGCACAAACTGTTTCCATGGACCCAGTTGATTACGTAAGTTTTCTTGCATCTCTAAGAGTGTATCAACCTCATCTTGGGTAATAGCAATTTTTCCTCGCATAGAGCCATTGGCATGGTACACCAGTTCTACCAAAGGGTGTAGATCAAAATGTTTTACATAATGATCTGCTAAACCTAAAAGAGAGGCAAACTCATCCGTTGCCACCTCATAATCACAGAGTGAAGAGTTTTCATACAAAAATGTGTATGCACATGCCTGTTTGTTCATAGTGTACTCCTTTATAGATCCAAAGTTTCTCGTGCCTCAAGGGCTTTATCTAAAAGATCCCCAAGGTTTAGATCCTCATAGGCCTCTGCGAGCTCATCATATTTGGGGTGAATCACAGGATGCTTTGGAGCAAAGAGAGAACAACAATCATCATATGGCAGTATTGATACATCATAGGTATCTATAGCTCGGGCTATTGTAATAATCTCTATTTTATCCATCCCAATAAGAGGTCGTAGAACAGGAATATCTACGGATCGGTTTGTACAGTTTATACTCTCAACAGTTTGGCTCGCAACCTGACTTAAAGCTTCTCCTGTGATAAGAGCAGAAAGGTCTCTCTGCTCTCCCAGTTTTTCAGCTATTTTCATCATTGCCATTCTCATAAGAATAGTACTAAACCGTGGGTGTTCACCTGCGGCTAGCTTATGCTGTATATCGGTAAATGGAATAATATGAAGCTTCATACCACCAAGCCATGGGCTTAATCGTTTTCCTAGGGTTACAACCTTTTCCTTTGCCTCATCCGATGTGTATGGATAGGTGTGAAAGTATATGGACTCAAGTTTAAGCCCTCGTTTCCCCATAAGATACCCAGCAACAGGAGAGTCTATGCCTCCTGAGAGCAGTAGAAGACCACGTCCAGCAGTACCAACAGGTAACCCCCCTGGAGCCTTAGTTTCCTGTATGTAGATATACACCTCATTTCGTATTTCAATTGAGAGTACCCAGTCTGGTTTTCTTACATTCACCGTAGTTTTAGGAAATGTATCCAAGATAACACCACCAAGATCACATGCAATCTCGTATGAAGTTTGGGGATAGCTCTTATCTACACGTCGTGCGGCTACCTTAAAGGTTCCCTCCAACTCTTGGGGCGATAGTTTTGATACAAGGTCACACACTGCAGTCTCTATAGATTGTGGATCTTTTTTTACCATCACCATAGGAGTAAAACTCACAAGTCCAAATGTTTGTGAGAGTATCTTCTCAACCTGATCTCGATGGGATTCATTAATACGAAGAATCAGTCGCTTTTGTGACTGACGTAGCTCAGAGGGAATACCCTTTAAACTTTTCTTAATATTTGCCCGTAGTTTCTTTTCAAAAAACTTGAGATTCGATCCCTTTAGGTTTAACTCTCCAACCTTTAATAAGTAGGTTATATCCATTATCTATTCTCCCTAGGAGTAAGCGTTGATTGCAACTCCTTCATTGTATGTAAAAACTGTGTAATATCACTATCTTGAGTGGCTGTACCCATCGAAATTCTTAAGGTTGAGAATCCCACTGTATCTGAAAGTCCTAATGGGGATGATCCTGCCTTTTTACGTTTTGACGATGAGCAAGCTGACCCTGCTGAAATGTATATGCCACAGTCTGAAAGTGAACGTACCCAAACCTCCGATGGAACAGGAGGGCATGACACATAAAGAATCCCCGGAACTCCTTCGGTAGGGTGAGATATAATTGTTGTATTTAAAGCTTGTAGTCCATCTATTAATATCTTTCGATACTGCCATAATCTACTATTGAGATCCTCATGGTTCTTTATAGCAATCTCTGCAGCTAGTACCATAGCGGTAATAGAGGCTACATCCTCCGTTCCTGGGCGTACCCCCTGTTCCTGTCCTCCACCTGTAGACAGGGGAGTAACTGAACCTCTATGCCAGAGAAAGCCAACACCCCTAGGACCTTGAAACTTGTGGGCTCCAAAGGCTGCGGAGTCAATCCCAAGAGCTCCTAACTTTAAGGGAGTTTTTCCGAATGCCTGTACCATATCACAGTGAATATGAATCTTTCGTCCACCCCTTGAAGCCTCAAAGCCTCTCACTATTTTTACAATTTCCTCAATAGGTTCAATGGCTCCAGTAATATTGTGTACTCCAATAATAGAGACCAGTGCAGTTTTTGTACTTAAGAGTTCATTAAGTTTGTTTAAATCAATGACACCATACTTATCTACAGGAACTGTACACAGCCGGTGTCCAAAGTCTTTTGCCACTCTATCAAAACCAGAAATAATTGGATGCTCTATAGATGTTCTCACAATCTCTATGGAAGACCTCTTTTGAAGAAAGTGTTGAAATATAATACTGTTTGCCTCACTGCCTCCACTGGTAAAGAGTATCTCAGAACTATCTACCTCCAGAAGAGTGGCTAGTTTACTACGCTCAAGTTCGAGTTTCTCCTTGGCTTCTTTTCCTAAGGTGTGGATAGATGAGGGGTTTCCTGGGTAGGCAATGGCAGTTTCCTGAATGAGTTGAGCAACCTCTGGAAGAATTGGTGTTGTAGCTGCCCAATCTAAGTAGATAGGCTCTTTACTCATGGACAATACCTGTTGTTGATTCTATCAGCTCTACCGCATGGTAGGAGCTTCGTACAAGAGGACCAGAGGCAACACCTCTAAACCCAATACTCTTTGCATACCTTTTATACTTGTCAAACTGCTCTGGAGTTACATACTCAACTAGAGGGAAATGATCCTTTGAAGGAGGTAGGTACTGTCCAATTGTTACAAGATCAC
Source organism: uncultured Spirochaetia bacterium (assembly GCA_964492025.1). GTDB lineage: Bacteria > Spirochaetota > Spirochaetia > CAZBHR01 > CAZBHR01 > CAZBHR01. Next base: position 101,700 of record CAZBHR010000003.1, read on the forward strand.
AGGATACCGATCTAAGATCATCCAGTAGAGCAAATATCTCTTCCTCTTTTTCTCCCACACCAACCATAAACCCACTTTTTGTAAGCATCTTTGTATCATGGTTTTTTACACATTGAAGAACATCAAGGCTTCGTTGGTACTCAGCCTCTGGTCGTAGGTCTTTATATAAACGTGCTACCGTTTCTATATTATGATTTAATACCCTTGGTTTAGCATCTACCACAGAAAGTATAGCCTGTTTATCACCCTGAAAATCAGGAATAAGAACCTCAATAACCGGTGGTTTGTCCAGAGATTGTAACTCCTGAATTACTGACACAAACTGTTCTGAGCCACCAAGTGCAAGGTCATCTCTGGTAACAGAAGTAATTACCACATAAGCAAGGTTCAACCGTTTAGCAGCTTCCGCAACACGTTTTGGCTCATCCTTATCTAATTCAGAAAGTTTTTCTTGGTGAGTCACATTACAAAATCTACAATTCCTTGAACACTGGTTCCCCAGAATCATAAATGTTGCACTTCTGTTTCTGTAACACTCCATTCTGTTTGGGCAGAACGCTTCCTTACAAACAGTGTGTAGGTTAAGGTCCTTTAGAAGTCCCTCTACCTCTTTTACCGCAGGGTTATGCCCTAGGTCTATTCTTAACCATTCAGGTTTTTTCTGAAAACTCATAGATCATCTTTTCCTTGAAATGTAACTGTATCGTACCCAAAAACCTCTTGAAACACTGAAGCCACATGGGGGATCTCATCTGATACTTCCACAGTGCGACTTAACTCTTTAGATAAGGAGGTTACCCCTTTATCCGTAATTCCACAGGGAACAATCCAAGAGAAGTGTTCTAAATTAGGATCTATATTATAGGCGAATCCATGTTTTGTAACCCGTCGGTGTAGGGATATCCCAATGGCGGTTATTTTACTGTTTCCTACCCAAACACCCGTATGTTTATCTATTCGTCCCGCCGTAATACCATGGCTCTTTGCAAGGTGGCGTATAAAAACCTCTTCTAGGCTTGCTACATGGTTTACTAAAAACCGGTGTTTTTTCGTATCAAGTTTTTGAATAGGATAGCCCACAAGCTGTCCAGGGCCGTGATAGGTTACTTCACCCCCACGGCTTGTTTTGTACAGCTCAACTCCCATGGCTTCAGGGTTAATAAGAATATTGTGTTCTTGCTCCCTTCTTCCTGTTGTAATAACAGGAGGGTGCTCTAATAGTAGTAGAGTATCGGGTATTTCATCATTGATTCGTTGCTCAACCAGTTTGTCTTGTATGAGCAGTGCTTCTTGGTAGGGAACTAATCCCAGTGGTATAACTCTAAGGTCCATATAGAAATATACGCTATTCTATGGCTTTTGTCGATAGAGAATATATGGTATACTTAGGGAAACTCAGGAGGAATCATGGGCAAGAAGGGTGTGTTACGAGTATGGACTTATCTCATTGATGGTACTGCAATATTTATTGTGGTAGAGTGGCTACTTCGTTTGCTGGGAATATCACCAATTCCAGCACCTATCATCAATATTGTAGATATTATACTTATTGTGCTTTTGGCGGTAGACTTTTTGTACCGACTCTGTGTATCTCCTTCGAAAAAGTTTTTTCTCAAAGAGTCTTGGTTGGAACTTCTCTCTCTTATTCCTAATATAGCCATTTTTAGGGTTTTTAGAATGATGAGGATCATTAGAAAATCACGACTACGCAACTTCTTTCTTTTTGTACACAACCTACTTAAAACAAACTCCCTATACTATGTTATCCTTGTTGTAATACTCCTAGCAATTATTACAGGAGGACTTCTTTATCGTGTAGAGGGATCCGAATCTATTCCTTCAGTTGCCGATGGGGTATGGCTCGCCTTTGTTACCATGACCACTGTTGGGTATGGAGATTTTGTTCCTCTTACCAGCGCCGGTAGACTACTTTCTATTTTACTTATGATTATTGGAGTTGGATTTCTTGGTGTGCTTACTGGTTCTATTACAGCATTCTTTTCTAGAAGGCGAGGGGTTAGAAAGCTTGAAAAAAGGGTTGATTCACTACATCCTATTTCACAAGAAGAGCAGGTTGGGTTTAAGGTGGATCTGTCAGATCTTTCAGTAGAGCATAGAGAAGAGGTCTATCGATACATATCTTATTTAAAGCATAAAGATGGGAGTCGGTAATATACTCCTATTTTTACTTAGTTCTTGACCTTAATCGGTACTGGTGTGGAGTAATACCTACCTCACTCTTAAATACTCGAATAAAGTATTGAGCATTACCGTATCCTAGGTGTTCTGCTAGCTGTGATACTGAGAGCTCATTTGTTTTTAGATGTAGTTGAGCTTCCTGTATTTTTGCTTTACGAATATAGGTTGTATAGTTTTCACCAAATATCATTTTGAATGTTTTACTAAAGGTGTCAACTCTCATATTGAACTCAGCTGCCACAACTTCTTGAGAAATTTGATTACTAATATTGCTCTGAATGTATTTACTGATTTTGAGCTTTAGTTCTGGTTTGTATGCACTTCGTTGTTGTCTTATGTGATCCATTACTTCTCGGAGAATTTCAACTATCCACAGGGAGAACTGTTGAATACTTTTCTGCTCTTTGAACTGACTTCGTATATCTCCATGGAAGATCTCTTGAGCATGCAACTCTAAACTTTGTACGGTGTTTACCGTTCTTGCTACTATATCACGGAGGGTGTTTTTGCAAAAATCTATGGAGTATAGATTAGTCATAAATACTTCTACTGTTTCATGAATGAGTGCTTCAGCACCTTTTTTATCAAGTGATTTGATTTGATGTTCTAATTTAATCATGTGGTGCTTAAACTCTCCTACATTTGTTCTTTCAGCAATTTGTAAACCACTGTATGTAATTACCTGTTTTCCTGGGAAAAGATAGAAGTATTCTCTACAGATCAACTCTTTTTTGTAGGACTCATGAATATTTTCTACAGAAAGGTCAACTTCAGTACCTAAGCAGAGAGAGAAGTTACTCTCGACAAGAGAGTACAGTTGATTTTTTATAACAGTTAGAAGGGTATGGAAGTCTGTTTTCTCCTTGTACAACATAAACCCTTGAATAACTGTTTTTTTATCGTCAAAAATAGCATGACAATCTATAGTAGGATCATGTTCTAACGCACTAATAAGACCAAAGTGAAGTTCTAGTATCTCTCTAGGAGTAAAACTTTCCTCTAGATGAAGAGTAATACTAAAGCAAAACCCATAGGATGCCCCCTGTGTGATACCTGATAGCTGATACTCATCTTCATGAAGTGTATTAACACTTATATCCTGCTCAAGTATTTTGGTTATGAGATTATGTTTAATAAGAGTGTAGTTGTTTTCTACAACCTTTTGGAGTGGTTTGTAAGATATTTTTGCTAGGAGTATAGTAACTAGAACACCTACAATAGTAAAAATTATTGTAATAATTATTGTAAATAGAGTTACCGTATTGAGAGAGCTTCTTACAGAGGATAGTGGCTCGATAGATACATAGTACCAGCTGTTATATTCTGATTTCACAGTGCTGATAAGTGAATCATTATAGGTAAAGCTAAATGCATCGGTATACTCTCGTTTTCTTGTCTCCTCTATAAGCATTTCTAAATACTCACTCTCCTCAAGGAGTGAATTGGTTACAAAGAAAGGTGTATTTGTATTACTATCAAATATACCGTAGTACTCACTTGAGGTACTCTGTCTCAGAAAGTTCTGGCTAATATAAGACTTGTGAAGCTTTACTGCCACAATACCATCGAGAGCATCACCATAAAGTGGCAGTGGGGATATGTAGTAAACGGAGCTATCTTCAATATACCACATAGGCTTTTTATTAGAAGTTATGAAATTACGATACCAGTTAGGAACTCTGGATGGGTTTCGTACATCCTCGGGAAAAAGGATATGTCCGTTGATGAAAAAAATATTACTATGAGTTGAGTAAAGGTCAATTTCATCTACCGCAGGGTAAAAATCTGCAATTGCATTAATGGCTCCACCAGTAAAATAGAGCTCTAGTGGATACTTATCAAACTCTTTCTCCAAAGCTTTTGCTGGATAGGTATAGAGATTATTATTATTAAAGTACAACATGGGTATTGATAGAACCTGTTTTATCTCTGTATCGATAGTTGCTTGGACCTCTTTAAGGTTAAGAAGATTCTCCTGTTTTATCTTATTTGAGTATATTTTAGAAAACCCTAGATGAAATGATATTATTACAGTTGAAAGTATTAAGACCAGAAGTAAAAGAAAGAAGAAGAGTATACGATAAAAAGGAGTTTCCTTCAGATCATGATTTATAAAATTGGGCATTCTCATAAACCTATTAAAGCACAAATATATGTGTATATCAATCATTTTTTGAAAAATAATCTTATTTTGATTTATTTGTTTTTATCAAAAAGTTATTATTTTTCCATAATTTTTATTATTGTTTTATGGTAAATACCGTGTTAGGATCCAAATAATTATCATTAATTGTAAGGAGTGCCTATGGTAGAAATTCGTAAAGAGGGGTTGTTTCAACAGTATTGGCGAAACCGATATTTAGTATTACTTTTCCTTCCTGCCTTTATTTATTTTCTTATATTTAAATATGGGCCTATGGGTGGAATTGTTATGGCTTTTCAAAAGTACTATCCCCTAAAGGGAATTATGGGAAGTGAGTGGATAGGATTGGAGAACTTTGAAAGGCTTCTTACGGGTCCTTATTTTAGACGAGTATTTAAGAATACCCTTATTATTAGTGGATATAAACTTATCTTTGGATTTCCTGCTCCTATTATCTTAGCACTTCTTATGAATGAGGTTCGACATCTTAAGTTTAAGAAAACGGTTCAAACAATTAGTTACTTACCACACTTCCTGTCATGGGTTGTGTTAGCGGGTATATTTCTTGAGTTTCTTTCTCCCTCCCGTGGACCTATTAATATTCTCTTAATCAATATGGGTTTGGAGCCAATATTCTTCTTTGCGGATGAATCTATTTTTAGGGGACTCCTAGTATCTACCCAAATATGGCAGAGTATAGGGTGGGGATCTATTGTATATGTTGCAGCAATATCAGGAATAGACCCTCAACTTTATGAGGTTGCAGAGATTGATGGTGCTGGACGGTTTAAGAAGATTTGGCACATTACACTGCCATCAATAGCCCCTGTTATTATTGTTATGTTTATTTTTGCCTGTGGGTCAATTATTAATGATAACTTTGAGCAGATATATAACTTTTTAAACCCTAAGGTACTCAGTGTTGGAGAGGTTATTTCAACCTACACCTATAGAGAGGGATTGTTACGTATGGATTATGGGTACTCAACGGCAGTAGGTCTGTTTAAAAACATTATAGCCTTCACCCTTGTTGTATTAGCAAATAAGATCGCTCGTAGAACTAGCGATTACTCATTGTGGTAGGGAGGGATTCATGAAGAAACGTAAAGCATCGGATCGGGCTTTTGACATTTTTGTTTACACAATACTTATTTTTTTAAGTGTCTCTATTGTTCTTCCCTTTATGCAGATTATTACAATATCCGTAAGCCCCAGTGAAGTACTTAACACCTATGGTATGCATATATTTCCTACAAAAATAACATGGGAGGGGTATGCTACGGTGTTTGAAAATGAGTTGCTCTGGAACTCCTACTATCTAACTATAGTGAGAACCGTTGTAGGAACCACTCTGAATGTAATACTCACAGTGTGTGCTGCATACCCATTATCTAAGAAGCACTTTCCAAACCGAAGATTGTGGACTGGACTTGTTATTTTTACCATGTATTTTAGTGGAGGCCTTGTTCCCACATACATGCTTGTACGAAACTTAGGAATGATTAACAGTATGTCCTCACTGATCTTTCCTGGTCTAGTGAGTGCTTTTAACCTGATCATTACACGTAACTTTTTTATGTCAATTCCTGAAAGTCTCGAGGAGTCTGCAAAACTTGATGGTGCAAATGATATAAAGATTCTTACCAGTATTATTCTTCCTCTGTCCAAACCAATTATTGCAACCATATCTCTCTGGTATGCGGTTGGACACTGGAACGCTTGGTTTGACTCTATGATCTACATTAATGATGAGAATAAACAAATTTTACAGATGATTCTTCGGAAGATAGTACTTCAAGGGTCTATGGCTCAAGATGCAGAGGCTATGTTGGGTGGAATGGTTGTTGTAAGTACTCAAACCGTAAAGATGGCAACTTTGATTGTTTCTATTGTTCCAATTATGTTGATATACCCCTTTATTCAAAAATATTTTGTTAAGGGTGTGCTAATTGGATCTGTTAAGGGATAAAAAAACAGGTTTCTGTTTTCGTAATATATAATTTTGGAGGTATGTATGAAAAAAAGATCTATTGTTATGGTGTTACTTCTTGTTGGGGTTTCTCTGCTCCTTGTAGGGTGTGGAGGAAAAAGCAACTCAAGTAATACTTCTAAAGATGGAAGAGTAGTTTTAGAGTGGTTAGCCTATGATAGCTACGGTCAACCTAAAAAGGATGCCGAGGTGGTTAAGTACATGGTAGATCGTTACGATGTTGATTTTAACTTCTGGTTCCTTGATGATAAAAACTGGAATGATTCTCTTAATATTAAGCTAGCAACTGGAGATATGCCAGATATTATGAGAATGAAGGGAGATGCGGACCTATCTACTCTTGTAGACCAAGGTATTTTGGCAGATATTCCCCTGGAGATGATTAAGGAAAATGCTCCAGACTACTTTGCTGCAATTAACGCTTATGCTGACTCCTTTAATGTGTGGAACTACAAAATGTATGAGGGTAAGAATTACGGTCTTCCTAAACTTAACCTAGGTGGTAAGTATCCAACTGTTCTTGTTTGGAATGAAAAATGGTTAGAAGCTATTGGATACAGTGAGCCTCCAAAAACTCTTGAGGAGTTTGAGGATGTTATGTACAAGTTTAGAAATAATGATCCCGATGGAAATGGAAAAAAAGATACCTACGGAATGTCAGAAACTACATTTAACGCAATCTTTGGAGCCTTTGGTATAGCTGGAGGAAACCCAATCCCTCAAAACTCAATCTTAAATTATCTTATATTTGAAGATGATCTTGAGATTGCTCAGATTCACCCTAAAGCAAAAGAGGCCTTAGCACTTCTTGCTAAATGGTATAAAGATGGGGTAATCGATCCTGAATTTATCACCAAGGAGAATACCGGTGGGTACTGGGCACTTTCTCAAGCATTTATGAATGAGAGAATCGGAGTTACCGGTCAAGTAATGTACTACCACTATATGCCACCAGAAATCAAAAATGATGCTGGAGGAGTATGTTATCAGGAGTTTATGAAGGTTCAACCTGATGGACGAATTATTGCAAGTCAAACTCCAATTGGACCTTACGGAGATCAGGGTAATATGGCATGGGGTGTTGCTGGAGAAGCTTTTGGAATTACCACACAAGCCATGAGTAATCCTAAAAAGATGGAAGCCATTTGGAAAATACTTAATGACCCTTATGTAGATGAAGATCACATGGAGAAGGTATCTTATGGAATTGAGGGTGTTGACTATGTAATGCAAGATGGTGTACGAAAAAGTTCCCATGATATGGCGTCTGCGGAACAATCAGGAATTCTCGTATTCTTACCAAATCATTTAGAGCTTACTACACCTAAACCAGCAGCAGTTCTTGAGTATGCCGAAGATGTTGCGGGATTTACTGGTTATGTAAGTTTTCCTCTGCCATTAGGAGAGGCTCGAAGTAAATACGCAACAGCCTTAGATACTTTCTGGAAAGAGGCGTATATTCAGATGATTACTGGAACAAAGCCTATGAGTTACTTTGATGAGTTTGTAGAAATTTTCAGAAAGAACGGTGGTTCTGAGGTTGAAAAAGAGATAAAAGCACAATACTTAGAACTTAAGTAATATTGTTTTATTGATATGATACGGCCCTTCCTGTATGCTAGCAGGAAGGGCCGATTTATATTTGAGGAGGGTTGTATTATGGGTTACTTTTCGTATGAGGTAAAAGGACATATTCTTTCTAGGGAGAATTTTAAGCCATTTCCAAGTATTACCAGCAGAGATGTATGGGAATCTATTGATAAGGGAGAAAAGGATAATCTTATATCTCAAGCAGAGAGTCACCTAGGGTATACTGATTTGTACATTCCCGCTACAACACTTCTCGCATTTTCACGCAGTGGAGATAGGGGTATTTTTGATAGAGCCCAGAGTGATCGTCTCTATGCGTTATCTCTTCTTGTTCAGGCAGAGTGTGTAGAGAATAGAGGGCGATTCTTAGATGATATTATTAATATTATTTGGGTTCTCTGTGAGCAAACCACATGGGTTGCAACTGCTCATTACTACTTAATGGCAGAGGGAGCTAAACGTGCAGAGGATGAGGATGCTCCAACTTTACCAGATCAAAATCAGCAAGTTGTTGATTTGGTTTCTGGAGAGATTGGTGCAGCTCTTGCAATTACCCATACACTTCTTAAAGACTCATTAGATAAGGTATCTCCAGAAATATGTAAACGGATAGAGGAGGAGCTTCTTAGGAGAGTTATTAACCCATACCTAGAGCGAGAGGATTTTTGGTGGATGGGATATCAATCAGACTTTGTAAATAACTGGTCTCCTTGGTGTACGTCAAACTGCCTTATAGCAACTCTTCTCATTGAGAGTAATACTGGTCGTAGAGAGAGAGCTGTGGAAAAGTCATTTGATATTATAGGGAAGTTTATGAGTACCTATGGGTCTGATGGTGGTTGTGATGAAGGCAGTACCTACTGGTTTCGAGCAGGTGGTTCTCTTTTTGACTGCTTGGAAGTGTTATTTTGGGCGAGTGATGGGTATATAAATGAGTACCATAAACCGCTTGTTAAAAATATTGGAGAGTTTATTGCAAAAATGCATATTGGTAGTGATCAGTTTGTAAACTTTGCTGATGGGCAGAGCCGAGTAGAAGAGGATTGGCCTCTTCTGTACCGATACGGAGAGCGTACTCAGAGTGATGCTATGATGAACTTAGCCTCTGAGTTGTGGGCTAAAAAACCGGACATACTCAGAATTGAAAGGTCACTTTTAAGAACGGTTCCATTTCTCCTCAGGTCAACAGAGCTACATCAGCTCCTATCTAAGAAACTCCATGTTACACAGAATAGTGAAGAGTATCTTTTATCTGATATTCAAGTTGCTGTTCTCAAGCATTCCACCCCTGAAGGAAGCCTGTTTCTTGCTGCCAAGGGTGGACATAATAATGAGAGCCATAATCACAATGACGTAGGGCAGTACATTATGTATGTAGATAGTACACCCCTTATTATTGATGTTGGATGTGAGGCGTATACAAAGGAGACCTTTGGTCCAAATAGGTATAGTATATGGACAATGCAGTCTCGTTTCCACAATGTACCAGAAGTTAATGGAGTTATGCAGGCTCATGGTTCAGAATACAGGGCAACAGATTTTTCCTGTTCTCTTGGTTCAGAAATATCCTCTGTTTCTCTAGATATAGCCAAGGCATACCCTGATGATGCAGGGGTAATAAGCTGGAATAGAACTCTTAGAATGGATAAGAGCGATACCCATAAAATTACTCTTACCGAACAGTTTAACCTCTCCCTTGAAACAGCAAACATACAGTGCCCCTTTATGGTAAAAAGTAAACCAGTGGTGGAGAGTGATAAGGGTAGAGTTATACTCTCATCATCCTACGGAATAGATTACAATGTAAAGGATTTATCTGTAAAGGTTGAAACAATAACCCTGAGTGATAGCCGGCTTATTAACGCTTGGGGTGATACACTTTATCGAGTAGTATTTTCTCCAATTGCACCACAGTCACAGGGGTGTTGGGAGTTTGCCATTCATAAGATCTCATAGCATAAAATAGAAATAAGAGAGTAGCTTACATAGTAAGCTTACCCTCAATATGAGCAAAGTCTACGGTTATAACTCTCTTATCTCTTAGGTGGAGGGTTGCTCCGTGGCAACTGCCAGATGGCATAACTTCTTGAAAGTCAATAGATGTAATAGGAGTAAGCTCCTCCTGAGTAAAGGGAGTATCCGATGTACTATGGAGCATTACCGTTACAAGAAGGTACATACCACTGTACAGCTTCTCCCTTGAACAACTTCCATAAATAAGAGTACTGTTATCCGTTACAGCACTTCTTCCTTCTTGCGTAACGTATGATACGGAATCCCACCCCTTGTAGGGAATAAATGCGAGCTGTCCATACTCAGATGAGCCTATAGTTGCCTGATTCTCTCCAGCAGGTATAGTAGTAACAGAACAGTCAGCACTGCCATGTGGTAAGCCGTAGTGCCCTAAGAGAAGTGTGTACGGTTTTTGCGGTATTCTCACTCTATCTACACGAATAACCCCATTGGGAATAATAATATCCGCCGTATCTATAGATCCGGGGTGCTGAAGATCTGCTCCAAAGTTAAAGTAGAACCTACGGTAGAGAACATTTTTACTCTCACCAATATAGCTAATCATATTAGGAATAACAAATTGATCACTATTTCCATGTATTAGGGAGTACTGCATAGAGTTTGCTCCACTATAGTCAATGGATTCCCATGGAAATTTTGAGTTGAAGGAGAGCCGAGAGTATTCACCCATCCATGGATGATTTGGTTTTATCATATACTTACCTGTACGAAGTTCTGCAGTTCCAGTTGCCCCAAAGTTTGTAATATGGATTCCTGGTCCCTTAAGCTCAACAGTTGTATGGTTTTTTCCAATGGACTCCCATGAACCATTCTCCTCTACGGTAGTCCATATAGGGTGATCCTCCTCAAGAAGTAAACAGGTGAGGGCGTTTGCAAACCAGAAAGGGCTTGCTGCACAGCTGTATCCTTGGACTAAAGGTTTAAAGGTTCTATAAAAACCGAGGGTAGGAACTCCTTCAACAAAGGTATCTGGATTTGTGATAAACTGAAGAATACTTCCAGAGAGAATTTTTCTTGCTACTCCCGGAGAGGCTGTAGGGTTTTGTAATAGAAAGTTTGCGGGGAACGGAACAGATGCAGCTGAACGGTATATACTACTACGACCCCACATAATAACATGACTATCCCTGTCAAATAGGTGGTTGTAATGTTTCATAAGATTGTTAGAGCTATTCTCAATTGCTTTTGCAATTTCTGGAGCGTGTTCGTATCCGTACATACAGTTCCAAAGAGGCCCGTAAAACTGAAAAGCCCAAGGAGAGTAGTAGTCAAACATATTACCATCACGGTACCACCCATCACCAACAGAGTAAGAGAGGATATTCATTGCATGGTCCAGCATAACCTCCTCATCAATCTCATACCCCACATCTTTGAGAAATGCTAAAATAAGCATATTAAAGAGTCGCCAGTTGTGGTGATTAGTGAGGGAGTGTCCAAAGTCTGAGATATAGGAAGCAATCTTATCCTGCTCACCCTTTGTATACGTATCCCAGATATACGGTTTAGTTACCCAAAGTGCGTAGGCTAATGATGCAGCCTCGCAGGTGTGCTGAAGAGGGCGTTTCCCCATGGTACTCTCTAACTCTTCTAAGGTTCCCAGATAACTCTCGGTTGAAGGATCAAGGGATCGTAATATCTGATTTTTATAGTATGATGCAAGGGGGTATGAGCCTATCTGCACATCAGGTTTATTCTTTATAAGAGGAGCAGCTACCAGAAGGGTTCTTGCAAGACCCTCAAACTTTTCAGCTTGATAGTGGTAAAGTGTAGCGTCACTCTCTCTTGGGTAACTAATCTCTGTTTCATATTTTGGAAAAACAATGGGTGAGTCAAAGGTTTTTACATGGGTAAAAACACCGTCTAAAAGAAATTCGCAAACCTCTAGCCAGTGGGACCTATCCATTCCTGTGTATGGACTTAATGTATAGTTAGGGTTCTTTACGGTAAACTGCATATATATTCTGCCTCCAAATAGTCACTACATTGTAGTGAAAAGTATAAAAAAATATAGATGAAATCTGCTTTTTTCTTGAGTTTTTCATAATTCGTGCAAGAAAATACAAAAAAAGCAGAGAAACCGAATCTTAGGGGATTTTTTTTTTTTTTTTTTTTTTTTTTTTTGATAAGATTTCTCATATAAATTTCATGGAGGAAATTATGAGAAAGTTTGGAATATTGGTATTGTTAGGAATTGTGCTGTTCACGGTTGCCTGTGGAGACGTAAAACCTACCAGAGATGCTACGGCAGATGAGATTGCTGAAATGGAAGAGGTTTTCGCATTGTCTATTGAAGGAATAACTCTTTTTACAGAATCCAACCTAGATGGCTCTAGTGTTGAGTTTGTTGAGGATGGTATTGAAGTGACTGTTTCAATGGATGATACAAGTTTTACTTATGAGATTTCTGCACTAGTAGATGGTATTTCGATTGATGCAAATTATAAGTTTGATGGACTCAGTTTTAAAGACTTTATGAATGGTGCCGATATACCATCTCTGAAAATAACAGGTGATGCAACAGTGACCTATGAGGGAAAAACAGGGAAAGTGAACTTAAATGATGGTCTTACTTTTAGGTTAAAAGATGGAGATGATCTACCTACAGTTACTGGTGAGATATGGTATACCACCTTAGCTGGTGATACTGTGCGTATTTCTGGTAGTAAACTCACAGAGCTACTTGGATCTTAAGTGATAAAGGAACTCATCTGTTTGAAAAGAATAGTATGAAAAAATTAGGAATATTGGTCTTCGTGGGAATACTCTCTCTTATAGTGAGCTGTGCATCCTATTTAGAATCAATTAATTATATTCACTCATAGAAAGGAAAAGAAAATGAAAACAAAACTTATGGTATTGGTATTATTGGTATCTGTAACTCTTGTGGGTTGTATGTCTGTAACTGCCTTTGATCCTGGAACATCTGTTCCTGCATCTGACGATTTTACAACACTTGGCAATGTGACAGCTTCTGTTAATGTACGTAGTAGTATAAAACTGCTTTTCTTACCTGTTATTAGTTGGGGTGCTCCAACTGTTCAGGCAAAAAAGTTGCTACTCGAAAAGGCTCCTCCTGGAACTGATGATATTATTAACATCTCCTATGAGGAGAATCAGTTTAATGTGCCTGGAGTCTATACAAGAAAATCTTACGTTTTACAGGGAACCGCAGTTAAATATAATAACTAGTAGTTACCGTATGGATATTAAGTATTAATAGGGCACATCCTTAAATAAATATGCTAGGCTCCCTTCATCTGAGGGGAGCCATTTTTTTACTATTAAAAATAATAATAAGAGCTCGGATCTGTAACCAATGCATTTATATGGTACTGTTTTGTTTTGGGGGATTTCTATAGTACGACAACAAAGTATCATGCAAAATCTACTAGGTAGCCTACGCCTTAGGTGTAACTAGGCACACGGTTATTCATTACGCATCTTTGCCATGTAAAATCTTCTTTGTATATAAACTAACGAATAAGGATATAACAACTGCACCTAACATGATAAAACTTTCATAGCCAATCAAATACTCAAAGGCAATTCCGTAAATTGCTTGACCCAAAGGAGATGCAAACATGCCTACTGCTATTACAAAGGCCATGATTTTTCCAACCATCTTCTCAGGGGTATTTCTTTGGGTATAGGTGAGAATCATAACGGAGGCTAAGGTAGATGCACACATAGCTAAAAAGGCACTGACTAAAATTAGCACATAAGAGATCAAGGGAGTGCTACTAAACACCATGGATACAGACATGGGAATAAGGCTCAAAGCTACTAATCCAATGTATTTGTAAAGCTTTTTGATATGAAGTTTCTCTCCAAATACACCAGTCAGGATACCACCGAATAATCCTCCAAAGGCAAGGATTCCTTGTGAAAATCCATACATCTCTTCACTCAGGGAAAGTCTTTCAGTGATCAAAACAGGAAGTGAAATCATAATCAAGGCAGATATAAGAGCGTTGAGTATACACACGACAAACATCAATTTTCTAAGTATAGGTTTTTCTTTAAAAATAAAATTCATGGCAACTATTGTATCTTCTTTAACTACTTGGAATATTGATGATGTAGAGGTTTGTTTTTGATAGGGTATTCGAATAAAGAGTTCTAAAATAGCTGATACAAAAAAGCAGATGATGGATACTATAATAATTTGTGTGATACCAAAGTGAGCAAGGAGCAAACCACCAATCACAGGGGCTATCAAGTTTGCAAGAGCTCCGATACTACTGATAATACCATTACCGTTTACCAGTACTTTTTCATCAACTAGTACAGGGATACTTGCTTGTACAGCTGGATGATATAAACCACCAATGCTATATAAAATCATTAAAGTTGCAATCATCAGAGGTATGAGTGAAATGGTATCCATGGTGAGATAGAAAAACAGCATAAGAGATCCTGTTACAAGATCAAGGATTACCATAATGTTTCGCTTATTTGTCCTATCTGCAAGGATACCGCCAATAGGCATGAGTAAGACCAAAGGGAGGAATGAAACGGCACTTACTATACCAAACAGTGCTGATGATCCGGTTATGTTTAACAAATGAAGAGGCAAAGCAAAACGAAGTATACCATTTCCAAAAAGTGAAATAACTTGACCTATAACCACTAAAGTAAAATCTTTTTTCCATAATTCTGTTTGTTTCACTATAGGCACTCCATGCTATTTACTTTTTTAAGCAGTCCGAGAAATAAAAACATGGATATGAGTAGTAAGATGGCTCCTACTATCAAAAAAGCAATAACGCTATTAGCTCCCATAAGCATGACAGCATTGCCAAACAGAGCGGTTAATACAGTAGAGACCACGATGGGTACAATAATTGATTTTTTATAAAACCCAATTCTAAGTGCAATGAGTCCAATAACATTTGCTACAAGGGGAAAGATTAAACTGTACTTTAGCATTAATCCAATATCCGTAAAAGGTTGTGATATAAGTCCTGTTACATAACTTAAAATCCCCACACTGAGTAGCGCAAGCATATTCATGGTGAGCATCGACACACATGTGAAAACAAAAATAAAGACACATTTTGCAAAAAGGATGGTACTTCTTTTTTGTGGATACGTAAAAAGCAATAAGTTCTTTTTCCCTGTGTACTCTTCTACAACAAATTTTGAGTGCATAATTGAAGCTAATATTGCAAAAGCACTCATAGAAATGATGGAAACTAGCGAAATAATCATACTGGGATTTGAAAATTCCTGTGAAGAGGGATCTAAAGTAGGGATAGCCGAAAAGAGAACCCCCATTGATATAAGGGCAAAGAGTATTCCTAAAACACCAAGTAAATAAGGTTTGAGATTGTTTTTTCTAAGTTCTAGTTTAATAAGTTTTATCATATTATCCACGCATCCTTTCGATTAAATAGTTTTCTGTTTCACTACCATATTGGTTTTGTAAATCTTCGATTTTTCCAAGGTGTTCTAATTCGCCGTTTGAAATAACAAGGATAGTCTCAGCAGTTTGAAGTATCTCACTCAAAATATGACTGGATAAAATAATCGTAGTACCTTTTCTTTTTAAGCTTATAAAAAGGTCTCTCATATCCTTAATCGCCACTGGGTCAAGTCCATTTATTGGTTCATCAAGCAACAATATATGGGGGTTATGGCTGATTGCTCTTGCGATGGCAAGTTTTTGCTTCATCCCCATTGAGAAATTTGAAACGGGCTTGTTTTCTACATTCACCAAACCGACAGATGTAAAAAGTTCAGGGAGGTCTGCTTCTATACCTAAATAATCTAAATGAATTTTCAAATTATCATAGGCTGTTAAATGGTCATAGAATAGAGGTGTTTCTATCATGACACCAAGATTTTGGAGTACCTTGTCACGGTCACTCCAGGGAGAATAGTCAAAAACAAGACTTTCTCCTTCCGTAGGTTCAAGCAATCCACAGAGTAGTTTTAGAAGGGTAGTCTTACCAGCTCCATTACTACCAAGTAGTCCTATTAGTTCACCTTTTTTCACTTCAAGGCTAATGTGATTCAGCACCGGTGTGCCATCATAGCTTTTACATAAATTTCTAGTTTTGATTATGGTTTCCATAAATTTGTCTCCTGTATAACTTATCATACCTTCGGTTGGTATGTATAATTTTAAAAATAATATGCTCCTATTAGGGCAGTGGTTTTTTATAGCTTTTCTAATTGTTTGATAATCTCATCTTCAAATAGTACAAAGTTGTATTGTGAGATAAGTTCATTAAGCATCTTACACTTGTTTGCTATCCTGCTTTTATCAGATCCAAATATAACAGGGTTAAGCCAAGTATTTAAAAGTAAAGAGATAAGTTCAGCTAGTTCGTAAGGTTTATCACATAGAATTGATCCATCATTAACACCTTGTTCAATAATTGGGAATACATAACTAGGAACAACTTCAAACATTGTTCTTTTTAACTGTGTGGTTAAAAACTTGGGATTATCCAAAAGGTTAGGAACAATATCAAGTAAAGTAGCAGACGATTCGCTGAATACATTCAGTACGAGAACCTGTTTTAACTTTTCGGCACCGGTCAATGTAGTATTATTTCTCATATCTAAAAAATACTGTCCATTTTTTTCTCCTAGCTTAGTTGCAACGGCATCAAAAATATCTTCCTTTGATTTAAAATGATGATAGATAGCCCCTTTGGTAAGTCCTTCAAGTTCATTTATAATATCTTGCAAGCTTGTGTTATCATATCCTTTTTCAAGAAAAAGTCGGGTAGATACTGAAAGTATTCGCTCCACAGTTTGCTCGGGGTATTTATTTCTTGCCATATTCTCACCTCCACATAAGAAGAGTCTAAAATAACCTAACATACCAATGGTATGTTAGTCAAGTGTAGGTACATATAACTATAAAAAGATCATTTGAGCACAGTAGTAACTGTGTAAGTTACATGCACTTACATAGTTGATTAACTTCTTTCTCTGGCTTGTAACCAATGCACTTATATGGTACTGTTTTATTTCGGAGGATTCCTATGGTACCAGTAAGCTTTCTTATAAAGCCAGCATCCAGTCTCTGTAATATGGGATGTAACTACTGCTTTTATCACGATATTGCGGATACCCGTAGTTCTGTAAAGGCAAGTATTATGGCTGAACCTGTGAGAGATAGGTTGATAGCAGAGGCTATTCATACAGCACAGGGTGGACCTATTACCTTCGCTTTTCAAGGGGGAGAGCCAACCTTAGCTGGTTTAAGTTTTTTTCGTGATTTTGTAAAAGAGGTTGCTAAGCAGAACCGGTACCAATCTAAGGTTGCATACGCTCTTCAAACTAATGGACTTGTAATAGATTCCGATTGGGCAGAATTTTTTCATAAGAATAACTTTCTTGTTGGGTTATCAGTAGACGGAACTCAGAGTATTCATGACTCCCTACGAAAAGATAGAAAAGAGCAGGGTACCTATGAGCGAGTTATGACTACGGCTAACATATTTGACACCCATAAGGTTGAATATAATATTCTTACTGTAGTAACACCTCTTTTAGCAAAGAGTATTGATACTATCTATAAAGAGTATAAACATAAGAAGTTTCGTTATCTTCAGTTTATTCCATGTTTAGATCCTACATCTCAGCATGGTAAGGATTACTCAATTGTATCTAAAGAGTATGGTGAGTTTTTGATAGATCTATTTGACTTATGGTATGAAGATATCATGAAAAATGATGGTGTAAGTATTAGATTTTTTGATAATCTTTTGGGCATCTATCTAGGGTATCCTCCAGAAAGTTGCGATATGGTAGGGTCTTGTTCAATCCAAAAGGTTGTGGAGTCCGATGGATCTGTTTTTCCTTGTGACTTTTACACCCAAGATCAAGATGTGATAGGAAATATTTTAACCGACTCTATAGAGAAGCTTCACACTAATCGAAGATCACGTAAGTTTCTACAGGCATCAAGAGATCTTCCTGAATCATGCAGGGAGTGTAATTTTGTGCCAGTGTGCA
Organism: uncultured Spirochaetia bacterium; assembly: GCA_964492025.1. Lineage (GTDB taxonomy): Bacteria > Spirochaetota > Spirochaetia > CAZBHR01 > CAZBHR01 > CAZBHR01. The sequence goes on from CAZBHR010000003.1 coordinate 119,633, forward strand.
GGAATGGTTGTCAGAGACATCGAAATTCAGATACCCATATAAATAGATACTGTGATGCGTATAAGGCGTTTCATGCTCATAGTTCAGACAAGTTTAGGAGTTTGGCAGCGGATATTATGAAAAACCAGAGGAGGCAATCGTAGTGATATATCTGCTTATTGCCTTTTTCGCAACATCTCTTGGTGCATTAGTTGGACTTGGTGGGGGAGTAATCATAAAACCTGTTTTAGTGGCTATCTCTCCATACGATCTGTTTTCCATAAGCATGCTCTCTTCATTGGCAGTTTTCTCTATGTCTCTTTTAACCACCCTAATAAAGGTGCATGAAGGGGTATCCTTGGATAAACGGGTGGTATTGATTGGAGTAGGTTCAGTGGCAGGTGGGTTTTTAGGAAAGGCTCTACTGAATAATTTTATCGCTGCTACCTCTCCCAGTGTGGCAACCTTTCTACAGAGTTCTCTATTAGCACTACTCATGGTTGGAGTGTTATGGCTAACATTACGAAAAGGTAAAACACACCATTTGCAACATCCCCTATTTGTAGTTCTTTGTGGGCTCACACTTGGTGTTATTTCAACCTTTCTTGGTATTGGAGGAGGTCCAATAAATGTAGCTCTATTTACATTTCTTTTCTCCTTCTCATTGGATAAAGCTATTGTGTACTCTCTATTTCTTATTCTCCTTTCTCAGGGAACCATGTTGTTTCTTACACTTCTCTCAGGAGGGTTTGGTTCTGCAGACCTTACAATGGCTCCATTTGTGATTATTGGTGGGGTTGGTGGTGCCCTGTGTGGAAGATTTTTTACTAAAAAACTTGGTAAGGAAAGCAAGAGGTTAGCCTTTATTATCTCTATTTTTTGCATAATTGGACTTAATCTTTTTAATGCAGTAGCCTCCTTATAATAAAATTTTATTATTTCATAGAAAAATATTTTTATCGTAAAATACTCTGTTTTATGTTTTTCCCCTGTAAAATAGCCTCTAAACAGATTACTTTTACTGTGCTAAAATGCACAAATATTTAGTGTAAAAATACACAAAACGATTCAATCTATTTTCTCTTGAATTATGTCATATTATGGTATAACATGACCCCTTGTAAGGAAATAAATAGAATGAAAGCATTTACATTTTTAAAGGGTGGAGTTCATCCCCCTGGAAGGAAAAATTTATCCTCCCATGTGCCAATTGTAACAGCGCCGGTACCTTCTAAAGCGTACCTTACAACTGCACAACATGTTGGGGCTTACTCTAATGTTATTGTCTCTGTGGGCGATGAGGTGGAGATAGGTGATAAAATAGGTGAAAGTTCTGGGTATATCTCTGCTTCACTGCACGCATCCGTAGCTGGTAAGGTAAGCAAGATTGATAGAATAACGCTTCCTAATGGTTCACGTGCTCCTATGATTGTAATTGATACAGATTTTGAGAAAGATCAATCTATAGTTCATAATAGAGTGAATGACTACCAATCAATGAGTTCCCAAGAGATTGCAAAAAAGATTGAGGATCTTGGTATTGTGGGCTTAGGTGGAGCCACCTTTCCATCTCATGTAAAGTTCTCAATTCCACGAGGTAAAACCGTTGAATATCTTGTTATCAACGGAGTTGAGTGTGAGCCGTACCTAACAGCCGATCACCGCCTTATGCTTGAACATGCAGATGAGATTCTTGAAGGTGCTATGATTTCTGCTTATGCGGTTCAAGCTAAAGAGGTTATTATTGGAGTAGAGGTGAATAAGGCCGATGCTATTCGTCATCTTCAAGATCAAATTAAGAAGAAAAACCTTCCCATTACTGTTGTTCCTCTTAAGGTTAAGTACCCTCAGGGTGATGAAAAACAGCTTCTTAAGGCAACTATAGGAAGGGAGATTCCTACGGGTAAACTTCCTCTTGATGTAGGTGCTGTTGTTATTAATGTTGGTACGGTAAAAGCTATTTATCACGGTATTACGGAGAACATTCCTCTTATTGAGCGTGTGGTTACAGTTACTGGTGAAGGAGTAAATTCTCCAGGTAACTTTCTTGTACGTATAGGCACTACCATAGCGGAGTTACTTGCTTTTGCTGGTGGGTATAAAGATAATGTGTCAAAGTTTGTTTCAGGTGGACCTATGATGGGCAATCCAATTAACACTCTAGACCTCCCTGTTACAAAAGGAACATCTGGAATTATCGGTTTTACCGAAGATCAGACAAAAAGTCATATTGAAACCCCCTGTATAGGGTGTGGTAGATGTGTTCGTGTCTGCCCAATGGGTCTACGTCCTAGGTACTTAGCAAAGACAATCGTTAATCGCCGATATAAAGATGCGGAGAAGGAGTATATCATGGATTGTAAAGAGTGTGGGTGCTGTCAGTATGTTTGCCCCGCAAAACTACCATTAGTCCACAGTTTTAAAGTGGGAAAATCTCTTATTAGAAGGGGTGTACAATGAGTCAGCATCTTATCGTAGAAACATCACCTCATATTAGGGCAAAGGAAAGTACTCGGAGTATTATGTGGACTGTTGTGGCAGCACTTACCCCCGCAGCACTTTGGGGAGTTTTCATGTTTGGATTCTCCGCACTTATTGTGCTTCTCCTTTCAATAGGGTCAGCGGTTATGTTTGAAGCTATTATGGCACGAGTATTCCACAGAGAGATCAAGCGAACTCTTCTTGATGGAAGTGCATTTCTTACGGGGCTCTTGGTGGGCATGAATTTACCACCACAGTTACCCCTGTATATACCTGTTGCGGCATCATTTTTTGCAATATGTGTAATTAAATGGACCTTTGGGGGACTTGGAAAAAACTGGATGAACCCAGCTCTTGCGGGACGTGCTTTTGTGGCCTTTTCTTGGCCCGGTGCTATGAGTGTATGGAAGTCTCCTAGGTCACTTGTTAAGTTAGATGCTATTTCACAGGCATCTCCTCTTGGCGAAACTAAAACACTTTTGGTAGAGGCAGGACCAACCGGTGCAACAAGTGGTGAAATTTTAGCAGAGCTTGGTGTTCCTGCTACAGATATTGCTCACAGTATTTCTGAGTTTTTCACATCTATAGGATTATCTATTGATCCTTACACATTAGACCTTTTTATTGGAAATGTATCTGGATCAATTGGAGAGATATCTGCCATGTTACTTCTTGCAGGTGGGTTATTTCTTCTTGGAAAGAAAATTATATCGTGGGAGATTCCCGTTGCTTACTTAGGTACATTTGCACTCCTTATTTGGATATTTGGAGGTACTCGATACGGACTGCCTCTTTTTTCAGGAGATGTTCTTTTTCACCTCTTTAGTGGTGGTGTTATGTTAGGAGCTTGGTTTATGGCAACCGATATGGTTACCTCACCATGTACTCCCATAGGAATGATTCTTTTTGGTATGGGGATTGGTATATTTACCTTTGCTATACGTATCTATGGGTCACTTCCCGAGGGAAGTTCTCTCGCCATTCTACTTATGAACACTACGGTACCACTTTTAGATATGTATGTAAGGCCACGTAGGTTTGGCCAATCTCGAAAAAAGATGGGGAGTGGTGTATGAAAGATTTAGTAAAACCAGCACTCAAGCTTGCCCTTATCTGTGCGGTAGCAGCCTTTGCCTTAGGTTTTGTTAACTCAATAACCGCACCCAGAATAGCAGAGAATGAGCGGGTAGCTCTTCAAGAGGCTCTTAATATGGTGGCACTTCAATATGATGCAGGTAAAGAGGTTATTGTTGATGATCCAAAAATCAAAAAACTTTACCCTCTCTACAGTGGGAGTGAACAGGTTGGAGTTATTTTAGAACTTAAAGCCATGGGGTATGGAGGTGCAATGACCGTACTTGCCACCTATGACATGAGTGGAACTGTGTTAGCAGCAGAACTGCTAACCAATAATGAAACACCGGGTATTGGTAAACTCGCAGAGAAAGATGGGTATATGGATAAGTTTATTGGAACTGGTGGAGAAAAACCTGTTCCAGTAACTAAGGGAAGATTGAGCCAAGATGATGCAGATGCGATTAGTGGAGCAACCATTACCTTTTTAGGTATTGGAAAAATATTGGCTCACGGTTCCGATTTTGTGAAAAAGGGGGATATGTAAATGTCTTCAAAGAGTGAATTTACGAAGGGGTTTTTTAAGGAGAATCCAATTTTTATCATCCTACTAGGTCTCTGTCCTGCACTGGGAGTTTCCTCGCAGGTGGTCAATGCTATAGGAATGGGCGGTGGAGTGATTTTTGTTTTACTCTGTTCCAATATTTTTGTATCACTTCTTAAAAATTTCATTCCTCCTAAGGTGAGAATTCCAGCTTATATAGTAATCATTGCTTCCTTTGTAACAATTGTAGAGTTGGTAATGAAAGCTTTTATTCCACCGTTGTATGAGAGCTTAGGTGTATTCGTGCCTCTTATCGTAGTAAACTGTGTTATCCTTGGTCGGGCAGAAGCTTTTGCAAGTAAGAACAGTGTAAAGCTATCTATTATCGATGCCCTTGGTATGGGGTTAGGGTTTACCCTTAGTTTAATATTAATTGCTACTATTCGAGAGGTCCTTGGTGCAGGACAGATTACTCTGTTTCCCCTTGGGGATTGGAATGGTGTAGTTACTATTCCTGGTATATCAAAAGCACCTATAAAGATCTTCTCCTTTGCGGCGGGAGCTCTTTTAGTTATGGGTTATCTCACAGCCTTAGTGGGAATACTTAATAGGGAGGAGAAATAGTATGAACTATGTAGGTATATTAATTACATATATTTTTATTAGTAACTTTATTCTTACCCAGTTTTTAGGACTCTGTCCTTTTATTGGTGTTTCAAAAAACATTGAGTCTGCTACGGGAATGGGGTTTGCTGTTACCTTTGTTATGGCTATTGCTTCGGTGGTAACTTGGTTAATTTACAACTATCTTCTTATTCCTCTTGATCTTGAGTATCTAAGAACCATTAGTTTTATCCTTGTTATTGCATCCCTTGTACAGCTAGTAGAGATGATTATTCAAAAAATATCACCATCCCTCTATAAAGCGTTAGGAATCTATCTTCCACTTATTACAACCAACTGTGCGGTGCTAGGAATTGCTCTTCTTAATATTGATAATAGCTACAGTTTAATAGAGAGCTTTGTTGCAGGTATTGCTGCGGGAATTGGTTTCCTGTTGGCCATTGTACTTATGTCTGGAATTAGAACTAAGCTCGACCTTGAAAATATCCCTAAGGTGTTTCAGGGTGCTCCTATAGCATTTATATCTGGAGGGCTTATGGCTCTTGCATTTATGGCCTTTGACAAGGCGCTTCTTTCAAATTTATTAGGATAGTTTATGATAACAATAGTATATGCGGTATTAATAATTACAGGATTAGGGTTACTGTTAGGATTTGGCTTAACTGTTGCCTCTAAAAAATTACACGTAAAGAAGGATCCAAAACTGGTTGCTGTGACTGATACACTTCCTGGGATTAACTGTGGTGCCTGTGGGTATGCGGGGTGTAGTAGTTACGCAGAAGCTCTTGTAAATGGTGCAGAGCCTACACTCTGTTCTCCAGGAGGTCCTGAGCTTGTAGAACGAATTGGTAAACTACTTGGAATAGTAACTCAAGCGGGAGAACGGATGGTGGCAATGGTTCACTGCTGTGGAGACTCTTCTGTTGCTACAAAATCTCATCAGTACAGAGGTATCCCAGAGTGTAATGCTGCCCATCTTCTGTATCGCGGAGATAAGGGGTGTAAGTATGGGTGCCTAGGGTTAGGCAGTTGTGTAAAGGTGTGTCCAGTTGATGCAATAGAGAAACTTTCTAATGGGTTGGTAAAAGTTCATAGGGATATCTGTATTGGTTGTCAAAAATGTATTACAACCTGTCCTACGGGAGTTTTGAAGATGGTTCCAGAAAGTTTTGATTATATTGTTGCATGTAACTCTACTGATAAAGGTGGTGTGGTAAAATCATACTGCTCATCCGGCTGTATCGGTTGTAATATTTGTGTAAAAAAATCTCCAGAAGGGGGATATAAGGTTGACAACTTTCTCTCTACCATTGATTATACTTGTACAGGGGATAGAACAGTAGCTGCTGAAAGCTGTCCTACTAAGTGTATTAAACCGAGAGAGTAGAAGATATGATTCAAAGAGAGTTGATTTTTGGTGTTTATCATGTAGCAACGCTGTACAGGGATAATCAGGATTTTGAGAAACTCTATCAAAGAGTATATAGACCAATCCTTACACTTCTATATGATTTCCCCAAGATACGAACAACTCTCTATATTCCAGGAGATCTTATTCTCTGGTTTGAAAAGTTTCGTCCAGAGGTTTCTATGTTGCTTGTTGAACTCTCAAAGAGAAGACAGCTAGAGTTTCTTACTGGAGGACGACATGACCCTTACTTAGCCCTATTGGCACCAAAAGATCGAGTGGGTCAAGTAGAGCTTCTTACCACCATGGTGCGTAGGCACTACAAAACAAGAACCCGGGGTATCTATTTAGCTGGACAGCTTTGGTCTAACTCCCTTATTCAAAGCCTTGATAGCTGTGGGGTTGGGTATACCTTCATTGATGACAGTCCCATTCAAAAGTTTGTGCATCACTCAAAACGAGGAGCATTAATGCCTTTTCGTGTTGAGAACCAGGGGAAGTTTATTACTATATTTCCTATACACAGGTCGCTCTGTAACGATCTTTATCGAGGAGATGTTGATTCTCTTTTTAGCTCTATTAAGAGAACCTATCCGCAACAGCCGGTTACACTTTTCTTAGATAGTAAAAAGCTTGAGGCCTTAGATAATTTACATCAGGTTATTCGTGATCTCTTTGAACGAGTGAGTAATGAACAAAACCTAAAACCTACTATTCCAAGAGAGTACATGCGAAATAACCCTAAAATTCCTAGGGCCTATCTGCCCGAGGGCTGGTACGATAATAGTACTGACTGGAAGTTCCCTCAGGATGCTATTATTCAAATCCCCGAGGCTAGTGCGTTTTATGGGAAAATGCAGTTTATTCATAACCTTATTGGAATGCCTAAGCAGGACAAGTCTCGGAAAAAAAGTGCCACCAATCTGCTGTATAAAGCACAAAATTACAGCTTTTATGCGGCAGCCGATAATGAGGAAGGCTTAGAGAGTCGAGAGATTCGTCATATGGGACACTCCTTGCTTATTGAGGCAGACACAATGTTACGAGGAGCAACTCCAATCGCAAAACTGTCTCGGGTAGATATGAATCATGATGGAGTATCAGAATACTATTATCGTGGGGTTACCCTGAATAGTCATATTGATGAATGTGGTGCTGCGGTGTGTAGCTTGGAGTATCTTCCACGACCATGGAACTACGGAGCTACCTATGGAAAAGGTACCTTAGATAGTGGCCATAGCCATATCAAGGGAATGTTACGAAGATCTTTTGTCGATTTTTTTCTACCTAAGTCAGGAATGGTAACTCCAGAGCATCTGTTTGCAGGGAAAATATCTGGTGTTGCTTGCACCGGTGGTTTACCCTTTGAGGAAAAGGACTTTGATCGAGATGGTGGGAAAGTTCGGCTTGCTACAGAGATAACTCTGCCACGAGATACTACGAGTCATATTGAACTGGAGAAGGAGTTTCGATTTCTTGAACAAGGTGGAGTTGTAACGTATCATATAAAAAACAATAGCCTCCAAACAAAGGATATCTACCTTGCAGTTGAGTTTAACTTTGCTTTTTCCGCGCCAGGAGATCATAGTTTTGAGATTATACCTATATCACCAGAAAATCCAATAGACTGCTATATTAATGGATTTCTCTGTAATGATTATAACAATAGTGCCTGTCTTTCTGTTACATCAAGAGAGCAGGGAACTCTCTGGTTTCGAGATGCGATAGATGAAAATGGATATTATCAGTATACAACTATCTATCTTCGGTGGCATATTGTTCTAGATTCTGGAGAAGTTTGGATAAACCCTCTTGGCTTTATGGTAGAGAATCTGTTAAAATCACAGAAAAGTAGCGAGGTACTTCCATGCACGAACATATAGAGAGATTACAAGAGTTACACAAAGAAATTGAACAAGCCTGGAGGCGACTTTGACTCTGCTCAAATAGAGTCTCAAATTTCCAACTTAGAAACACAGAGTTATGACCCTAACTTTTGGAACGATCGCGAATCTGCTGAGCGTACTATGCAAGAGCTTCAGAAGATAAAATCGGACTATATTCCTTGGAAAACTATTCGTCAAGAGGTTACAGAAAGTCTTGAATATGCAACCCTTGCAGAGGATGAGGGTGATAGTGAATATTTAGATGGACTTGGAAAACAGCTTGAAACCTTTGAACAGGATTTTCATCTTCTAGAAACAAAAACACTTCTATCAGGACCAAATGATACCCTTGGTGCATACTTAGAAATTCACTCAGGAGCAGGAGGCACCGAAGCTTGTGACTGGGTTCAGATTCTGATGCGTATGTATTTGCGTTGGGTAGAACAGCAAGGCAATAAAGCTGAGATTATTGATATTTTAGAGGCAGAGGGTGGAATAAAATCAGTTACCCTAGAAATTACGGGAGATCATATCTTTGGATTTCTTTCAGGTGAGACTGGTATTCATAGACTGGTAAGAATATCTCCCTTTGACTCGGGTAATAGACGGCACACAACATTTGCGTCGGTCTATGTATCTCCTATGGTGGACGACTCTATAGAAGTTGATATATCACCAGAGGATATTCGTGTTGATACGTACAGAGCTTCAGGTGCAGGTGGTCAGCATGTAAATAAGACTGATTCTGCGGTACGAATGACTCACCTAAAAACAAATATTGTTGTACAGTGTCAAAATGAGCGAAGTCAGATAAAAAATAGGGCAACCGCAATGAAAATGCTCCGATCCCGACTTTACGAACACTACAAAGAGGAGCAGGAAAAGGAGCAGGCAAAAGATCAAGTTGAGAAAAAAGATATTGCCTGGGGGCATCAAATTCGATCTTACGTATTTCATCCATACACCATGGTTAAAGATCATAGAACATCAACAACTATTGGTAATGGACAATCTGTAATTGATGGTAATATTAATCCTTTTATTGAAAGCTATCTTCACTGGAAGCAGGAGGAGTCATGAGACGCATTTTTTTCATTCTACTATTTCTAACAATTCCTCTTTCTCTTATGGGTAAGAGTCTCTCTATTGGAGTTGCTGCTCCTCATACAGGGACATTTTTAGAAAAAAATCAAAACCTTATAAGTATCCTCTTTGATGCAATTTTTAAAGAGCTTGAAAATATTCCTAACAGAACGGCAACAACAGCAGAGCACCTTGAAAAACTAGGAGAGGAGTATGAAAAAGATAGGGTTCTTCTATCTGGAGCACTAAGAGAAGCTCAATACCAGAGAGACCTACTTATTCATACTACATCTACCGACGAGTTGATTAAGATTGAAAATACTATAAATAATATTCAGACTGCTCTTGATAATTTAGAAATACCAAGACTGAATGCTAGTGATAAAGAGAGTAAACTTTGGGATATTCAGTATGTGTGGAAAAATGATGTGCTAGGAGATCCTTTACATATGCCCTTATCTACAGATATTGATGTGTTACGTGAGTATGCTCTATCTCTTGGGCTAGACGGTATCATTTTATTTTTCATTGAGGAGATTGAAAATGACCTATGGGTATCTCTTCAGTATTACAATAGATTAACACACTCAATGCGACGAATAAATTCAGAGCTAATAACATCTAAGGATGGTTTAATTAACTCTGATGCCTTTATTACCTCTTTGCGAGGAGAAATTCTTGGAAGACCCTGGGCTCACTTAATAATTGAGGATGCTATACCATCCTTAGAGATCAAAATTACCGATGATAACGGTGATTCTCAGATATATTATCCTGGAGATGTATCTTTGAGGTATCTCACTCCTGGAAATATTAATGTGCTCTTAAGTGGATATGATTATATTGATGAGGAAATTCCTATAGTACTAGACCCCTATAAAAGACTTATTATATCTGGATACCTAGAAAAGAAGGAGAGTCCAACCTTTTACCTAGATGCACATAAAGATTTTAAGGTATACGGAAATGAGTTATACATTGGTCATGGGACTCAGGAACTACAAAATTTATCAATACCAGGAACACTTCGAGTAACAAATGGAGTTAATAATTATACTTTTATTCTAAGAGAAGAGAGTGACCCATACTTAAATGCTATGGTACTAGATGATACAATATCTTACCAAACTATTGTAAACCAGAGAGAAAAACAATTTTATCGATCGTTTGCGTTCTTTATGCTTTCAATTCCTACTTCGATTCTTACGTATCAGGTTAAGAAAGAGTACCAACAGGCCAATCCTAATTCTATGTTAGGATCCTTTTGGAACGCAGTTTTTTATACATCAATTACCGCCAATGTTTTTGGGGGGATTAGATTTTTTATAGACGTATCTCGTTTTGTTAACGCAGAAGATATTATTTATTCAAGGGAGTAGATTAGATGTTTAGTTTTATTGGAAAGAAATTAAAAAAGTTATTCACAGGAAAGGATGATGATCAGGATGTTAAGGAATCTACTCCAGAACCAATTGTAGAACCTGAGCCAGTTGTTGAACCTGAACCAGTTATTGAACCTGAGCCAGTTATTGAACCTGAGCCAGTTGTAGAACCTGAGCCAGTTGTTGAGTCTGAACCAATTGTAGAACCAGAACCAGTTATTGAACCTGAGCCAGTTGTAGAACCTGAGCCAGTTGTTGAGCCTGAACCAGTTGTTGAGCCTGAACCAGTTGTAGAACCTGAGCCAGTTATTGAACTAGAACCAATTGTAGAACCAGAGCCAGTTGTTGAGCCAGAACCAATTGTAGAACCAGAACCAGTTGTTGAACCAGAACCAGTTGTAGAACCAGAACCAGTTGTAGAACCAGAACCAGTTGTTGAGCCAGAACCAATTGTAGAACCAGAACCAGTTGTTGAGCCAGAACCAGTTGTTGAGCCAGAACCAATTGTAGAACCAGAACCAATTGTAGAACCAGAACCAGTTGTAGAACCTGAGCCAATTGTAGAACCAGAACCAATTGTAGAACCTGAACCAGTTGTAGAACCAGAACCAGTTGTAGAACCTGAGCCAATTGTAGAACCAGAAC
>CAZBHR010000004.1:0-127500 GCA_964492025.1 uncultured Spirochaetia bacterium
AGAAACACCCCCGTGTGTGCGGGGAAGACCGTGATAGTATACCTTGGGAATCCGATAAGATAGAAACACCCCCGTGTGTGCGGGGAAGACTGGAGAGCTTAGGCAGCAACGCTATGAAAAAGAGAAACACCCCCGTGTGTGCGGGGAAGACGGGCTAGCTTCTGCTCTATTAGTAATATTAGTAGAAACACCCCCGTGTGTGCGGGGAAGACCAGAAGATTATGTTGAAGATGAGATTAAAAGCAGAAACACCCCCGTGTGTGCGGGGAAGACCTTTTCTCTTTTTTATACTCTTCTAAATCAAAGGAAACACCCCCGTGTGTGCGGGGAAGACAGTAGGCTATGTGGTGGAAGCGTAGATAATAGAGAAACACCCCCGTGTGTGCGGGGAAGACAACCAAAATGATTGTTGAATTTAATGATGATTGGAAACACCCCCGTGTGTGCGGGGAAGACCCCAAAAGTGAACACTTTCCACAAATAAACCTGGAAACACCCCCGTGTGTGCGGGGAAGACGCCTCCTTAATAAGAACGAGAAGGGGAAGGCTGGAAACACCCCCGTGTGTGCGGGGAAGACACAGCAGAAACAGTGAAATACAAAGCTTATGAGGAAACACCCCCGTGTGTGCGGGGAAGACATACCCTGCCAAACAATTAATAAATTTTATTAGGAAACACCCCCGTGTGTGCGGGGAAGACAATCTCACTGCACTTGCAATCGCATTTCCCTTAGAAACACCCCCGTGTGTGCGGGGAAGACCACTTATATGTTACTCTTACTTGCCTTATAATAGAAACACCCCCGTGTGTGCGGGGAAGACTGATGAGAATAATTGAAGCATTAGCAACGCACAGAAACACCCCCGTGTGTGCGGGGAAGACTTCTCCTAAATGTATGTTAGCTTTTTTACCATGGAAACACCCCCGTGTGTGCGGGGAAGACTCTTTTATAAATCTCACATCTGTGAAATCCGTGGAAACACCCCCGTGTGTGCGGGGAAGACGACAGGGTTAGCACTACAGCAGTATCAATTGGAGAAACACCCCCGTGTGTGCGGGGAAGACCTTCATGTGTTCTTCTTGAAAATTCTGAATATGGAAACACCCCCGTGTGTGCGGGGAAGACTACAGAACTATAACAAACAAGGTAACTGGGAAAGAAACACCCCCGTGTGTGCGGGGAAGACAGCAACATATAGTAGCGTAGTATTACTATATACTCAATATGTAGCGTATTTATTCCTTCTCTAATTTTTCAAAAATCAGCTGCAAACCATCAAGGGTGGCAATTTTCTTATTGGTATCACCTACTCCCCAAACTTTATAGTAAGGTGGTTGCGAAATTCGTTGAAAGACTAGCAAGCCAGAATTTCTAGGACAATTATCAAATAAATACTTTATAACGCCATCTGCCACAGAGTCCTTTATACCAGAAACAAAAATATTAGCTCTTGGTTCAATAAACCAAAGCTTCATTCGACCCCGAACAGCAGGTGGTAAATTATTGGCAACTACAACAACCATCACTTTATCCCAAGCACATGTTTAATGTCTCTACCTAAATTTTCTAAAAGCTTTGATTCTATTACTCGTGCTCTAAATTCATCAGATACTCTATATTTATTATATAGCCCTCCTAACTCTTGAGATAAAGAAAAAGCTAGATCAACACAAAGATATTCTTTATATAAATCTGCCAAATCATAAATAAACGGAAGAGGACTACCTGAGTGAATAAATCCAATATGTGGCGAAAACCCCATTGCATATACAGATGATGTTAAGATCCCATATAAAGCTGCATTACTTGATGTAAGTATTTGGTTAGTCAGGTCTCCCATTTCAAATTTTCCAGGTACATAAGACCGACCTTTCCACCCCACACCATACTGTTTTGCCTTTTCTTCATACAGTGTACGCACACGAATTCCCTCCATCCCCATTAATTCTTTCAAGCTTTTAGAACTAACATCTGTTTCTGGGAATCGATACTGGAAAAATTTTCTTGCAACTAAAAGTCGCTTAGTTGGATTGGCAGCCAATTCCATTTGCGTCCGCATATTTCGAGTATCGGAGGTAGGAGATTGACCAGTAGCATAAAAAAGAAGACTATCTTCGCCAACCCAACAAACGGTACAGTTTGCCGAGGCCATAATCTTTATCGCCTCATGTGTTACCGAAGTACCTGGACCTAATAGTAACGTATTTATTGTTGCGATAGGTATTCTTACAATATTGGCATCGCAATCAATCCACTTAATACTACTGTCATCAATCTCTAACCTCCCTCGCTCCAAATATATAAATGGATACTTGTCCTTTACTTGAGGAAGATTAGCTTTCTTTACTTTAATAAATAGACGCTTAGCTTTTTCCATTATCTTTTTATTACGGTTACTGATCTGTCTGTGTATTTTTTCCAAGAACCGAACTGAATCGGAACATCGTTCAAAACACGAACATCTCCGTCATACTCGTCATACTCACCATCAAGAACTCGAAAGCCCTCAACCAATCCTTTTTCTTCACCTATTTTCATCGCTCCCTCTAAGGCTTCGTCTTCAGTATCAAATGTACCTTGGTAAACAAAGTCCGTAGGGATACAATTCTTTCTCCCCAAAAACATATCATATATTGGATGTATAAGAGCCTTCGAAAGCTGTTCTGAAAAGCTAGCTTCAGCTTGTTGAATCACCGCAAAGCGTGCATCCTGCAAATAATAACGATACGTTATCTTAGAGCCACCTCCTACCGCTTTTTTCCCATCACTCTTTTTTGGTATAAGTAATTGCTCCCACTGATGATCTTTATCGTCTCGATAACCACTTCCCACCATATGAAAATCAACAAGAACTGGCTCTCTGACCGTTTTCTCAGAAACACCACCTTCGGATCGAGGTTTTATCGACTTATTAAAAGCAACAACGGTCTGTTTATACGGTGCCAACTGCTCAAGTAGTTTTTGCTGATCACCTTGCAGACCCATTGCAGAAAGATACATCCCATATAAAGCAGATTTCGAGGGAAATAGTAAAGTTTCTCTTCTAAAAAATTTTGAATCACTCCCCCATGATTGCAGGGGAGCCTCAAGCCAGAGTAGCATATACGTATTATTCATACCTAAACCCTTATTGATTCTACAATACCAGAAATCAAATCATCAATACTAAAATTTTCATCAATACCCCAAGTAAAATCTGCAATCTTACCAAATAGTGAGCCAGAAACTTTCTCTTTTTTATTCAAGAAATCATTCAAAGCCTCAATACTTGGTTTTAAATAACCAACTCCCTTAGACTTTACTGGTTCATCAAAAGATGCTTGTATTCTCTGGCCATCCCTTACAAAAACTCGTGCATAATCCCATAAATTACTACCGGATTGGGTTGTTTGTCGGGCTGAAGGAACTGCAACATAAAGAGCTTTTACAAACGCTTCTATAGCCTGAGGCAATTCCTCATCTCCACCTAAAGTTTGCACCAGTTGTCCCAAGTTTAAACTAATATAGCGATAATATGTTGCACTATTATACTCTAAAGTTCCCATATGTGAAGATCCAGCATCTTCAGCATCGTCCTCTTTAAGGTCATCCAAAGCAGTAAAAAATTCTATCTCATTAGTTGCCTTATGAGTTGATATTGCATGAGCAAATGAAGATGCCGCTTCTACATTAAGCTCTGCAGCCTGAGCAACCATACGTCCAAAAAGAGCTATATCTAACCCATCAACTACTGGATTAAACGATTTTTTATGCACCTTAATAACATTTTTATCTTTCTCTCCCACTTCAAATTCTTGCTCTTGTGCATATAGTGCCAGAGCTTTTGCTTCATTATCAGAAAAGAAATGTAACGTATCTTTGGTAAGTAGCTTTGACATAGTATCACTAGCCTTTTCCGCTTGATTCTCCTCAGCTCCCAATTCAAGACAATATGATTTAATTAACTCTTTTACATGTTTTGTTCGGACTCCAAGTTTTATACCAAAATCTTGCATTGATAATCGCACCTGTCGTTTCCAAGATTGGCTACTTACCCGAGCCCTTGTTACACCACCTACAATTGCTGTTTTGGGTGAACCTACATCATCTCTATTCAAACAAGTAACTGGAAAAGATTGCAAAATGTGAAATTCAATTTTTTTACCCTTGTAAATATTATGCATATTAATACTCCTACTTTAATTTTTTATCGGTCTAATTTGAAATAATCCAAATCCAAAAGATTTTCCTCTACCAATACCTTTGGTAAAGGAATGTATAAATTTTTCTCTATCCACAACTTGTAATACTCCTTTAAATGTTGCTTTGTTGTGTAAAATAGTGTTATCTCCTTTTTTTATTTTCTGCAATCCCATATCAGAAACTTCTAATGATAGTGGGTCAACTTCAAAACCCCACTCTCTCTGTCGAGTAAGAAACCAATTACATAACTGCTCTTCTCCCCGTATGGGTATAAAAGTTTTCTTCCCTGATTCTCTTTTCACAGGGTTAAGCTTTACCTCAAACCTATACTGTTCAAAGCTAAAAAGTTTCTCAGAAATTACTTTACTTTCAAGGTTACCAATATCAGTTTCCTCAGGAAAATTTTTTGAGATAATTAATATTGACTTACTTTGGTAATCTCCGCCATGGTCTACATACAAAAACTCTCGTTGTGTTCCAGGAAAGAGTGAATATATAAGTTTGTGCAAGGTATATTCATCAAAAAGATTACCATTCTCTTTTTTTATTCGCAAAATATCACTTGGCATAAGAGTAAGAGTAGTTGCTATCATTCTGCTTTCTCCCATGGTTTATAAAAATCTTGGGCCCAACGTGAACGAATTTTGTCTCTCACTTCTTCGTGATTAAACCATAAAATTTCATCCAGTAACCGAGCATAGTCAAGTGGCTGCTCTTTGGAATCAAGAAATCTCAATGTTGATCTCAGTACTCTTATTAATTCGTCAGAATCTTGTATCGCAAGAATCCTCCTGAGCCGTGACGCAGCAGATGAATCTTCTGGGTTTGAATCAGCCTGAACAGAACCTCTTAAGGCTCGTCCTAAACTCATATTTCCATCTATCTTCCTTTTAGAACGAGCCGCAGTCGCACCAATAAGTGCATAGGCTTTTCTTTCTGCGTACTCCAAATTCGTCCAGTTGGCCAAAATTTCCCAACTTTGATACTCTGTAGCCTCATTATCTGCCTTTTTTAATTTTGCAGAGAATCCTTTATCTTGCTCAATATTGGCTCGTCTTATAACATATTCTACAAACTTTTTAGTTTTATTGCTACTCAATTTACACATCCTTCTTTTCTAGAACTTTTTGTATAGATGGTCTATTTTTTGCCCATCCTGTTAGCTGTCTTGCCGTTTTATTTGGGCAATACTGATTATATATATCTATCACATAATTACCTATGATATACATGATACGAGACAGAGCCTCTTCATCTTTGCAATTCACAACTATTGCCTGCACATGCCTTTCACACATATCCCAATACTGAGATTGAGCTTTTCGTACAAAGTTTTCATTCTTTACAATCTGACTTTTCTGGTATGCAGCTATAGATGACCATAAAATTTTAGATAGCTGCTCTAAGATATTCATATTATGCTGTAATGAATGGAACCAAGTGTCTCCTACTAAGCTAGAGGCAATAAGTATGTTAGATTCTATGAAATCATCACTCTGTTTAACCGACTGATCACCAGCATTCCCTCGTACTTGTAATCCTCCTGACCAAATACCAATAACAGAAAGATTTTGCCGAGCTCTCAACCAGTGATTACTAATCTGAGGGCAATTATAAGTACTTTCGCCCCCTCCCATGGGAGTATTAAGCAACGCTGTTAAACTCCTCCAAGGCTTTTTATTAGTATCTAACCAGAGAAACTGGTCTTTCCCATTCCAAGAGAAAAAAGGCTCTCTCCAACCTTCCTTATGGCTGGGGTAACGCAAACCTTCTGTGTAAATCATTCCCTCTTCTGTAAAAAGAACAAATCGGCTCACTCCACACAACGCCCCCATAATACTATGTTTGATATTTTCTGCTACTGCATCACTTTCTGTAGCAGGCATATGTTCCCAAGGAGGAAGCATAGAACTGCCATCCCAAGCAGGATAAAACTGTTGTAAAAAATTTTGTGTCATCAAATTAAGCCAAATCGTTTTTATCACTAAATCAGACCACAAACAACTATTTATATACCCCACATAACCACCAAGACTAGGGCCAGCCTTTGCACTTTTAGCCCCATCAGGCACCTGGTCTACCCGCTTACCGCCAGGGGCATAGTTCATAAGAGAAATAAGTAGTACCGCCCGCTCTGCGTCACTTAAAGGATGATCCATCTGAGTTTGAAAAAGAATGGTGTCATTTTCGGAAGACATATCTGGAAGATAAGACTTGCTCTGTTTATGAATTTTCAAATCTGAACCATTTATTGTTTTTGTATGTAAAAGATCAGATTTCTGCAAAAAGGGTTTTTCACCATACAAAAAAAACAGCTCTCTTTTTTGCTCGACATAGGTTAGGCATTTTTTAGCCATTCCTCTATATCCAAGATCTTTCCAATCCTCATCATCTTTAGGAGTATAAGCAGTTTGTGCAATTGCAAGCAAAAACTTTAAGATAGCTATCTTCTGTAATGGAGTACCTCCAAACTCTTCATAACTTACATCAGAAAAAAGCTGAAATAACGAAACCCTTCCATTCCCCTTTATGGGAATCCACGGTTCATCCACCAAGTTAAACTTATTTTCCATATCTAATTCCTTTCCTTTGCTTTATATCCTACAACTGTTGTGTATGTTATATCATATTTGTTATGTGCAACTTTCCCAGCTAATCCCTCAATTCGCCCAGAAGGCAAAAGGCGGCACACTCGAATTGTTGTATCTTCTCCCAATTTTCCACAATATAGAAATGGTCGTAACCACGCGATATCACTTTCTTGGTTATGTTCAGGAGCCATATAACTGGGGACTGTTACTATTCTTGCTAAAATAGTTTTAGCTATATGCTTTTTCTCTTTTTCTGACAGAACTTTTTTTTCAGGAATATGGAGACTTGTACCATCCCAAAGGCAAATAGTATCTCCATCAATATCACTCTGCAACATAAGAACTCCACAAGAGGGCATATCTCCATAACGGGTACTTATAGTCTCTTGCTGAACAACACCTACCTGAGAAATGCCATTAAGAGCCATCCTATAGAGTTTATCTTTTTCTTTTTGTAAATTCGCAAGAGCATTTTTTGCAGCTGAAGACTCAGAGTTAATGGGGCGGTTTGCATATGTAGACTCAATCAAAGTTCGTAAATCTCTTGGAATAGTTACAGACTTTTGAGAAAGCCAAACCTCTTGACTGCGAAGGAGCACATAGGGGTCATACACAAAACCTGATTTACCAAAAGCTCGCTCCAGATTACTACTTGACTGAGAATCAGCAGGAGAGAGGATCAATACAGTGGCTTTTGCTTGATTTGGACGAACCAAATCAATATCACGATGGCGCCACAACCGGCCAACTCTCTGAAGCACCATATCAGTAGGAGCTAACCGAGTAACAAGAAAGTCGGCATCAATATCTAATGACTGCTCTAAAATCTGGGTTCCTATAAGAATTCGTCCTCCAGTACGGCGATGTTCAATCCCAGATTTACCAAATGAAGTAACCCAAGTATCTTCCAATTCAGATCGTCTTATTTGAGGGAAACGAGAATGCAGTAATCCAATATCTACATTGTTCTCTTGAGACCAAGCACCTAATTGGCAGAATACATCTTGTGCCTCTTGCACGGTATTTTCAATCCATAATATACATTCACCTTGTAGTGCTTTCTCTCGAACAACATCTAGAGCTTCTGCATCATCATGACAATTGATAACCGAAACAGTACGTTGTGTTGATTCTATTGAGTTCGAGTATTCAGGGTTCTTATTGGGAATTAGTTTTGTAATTAATGGATAACTTTGAGGCATGTTTGTAAGTTCTGCCGTTTCATTGAGTACATGAATAAGCTCCAGTTTCCTCTTAGCTGTAAGAGTTGCACTTAATAAAATAATAGTACACCCTAATGAAACTAAGGTTTTTATGAGGTTATCCATTATGGTACCCGTAAAAGCATCATAGGTATGAACTTCGTCTAAAATTACAACTTTACCAGCTAGGCCGAAAGCTCGTACAAAGCTGTGTTTTACATTGAGAACCGCCATAAGGGATTGATCAATAGTGCCTACTGCAAAAGGCGCCAACAAGCCCCGTTTATTGCTATCAAACCAAGAATACCCAGGACGTCCTTCTTCACCTAAACTTGTTTCATACAACCAAGATTGCCCATGGAGAAGCAAGGTTTTATGTTTCTCCTCATCTGAGAGAATATTCTCTAAAAATAGATTAAATCGATCATATAGCTTTTCTGAAGTAAGTCTCGTAGGTAAAGCAAAATAGATGCCCGTAGCCTTTTTCTGAGAAACCATATTATAAGCAACATTTAAAGCAGCTTCTGTCTTTCCCTCACCCATTAACGCTTCAAGAATATACACACCTGGTTGGTCAATCATACGAATAAACTCTGATTGCATACCACGAGGATGATAGGGAGGAAAAAGGTCATTGAACTGTAAACAGGACTTTATAGAAGGAACAACAAAACCTGCCTCTTGAATCTTTGACCTAATTATAGAAACAATATTATTACCCGTAACATCTACCATGTTAGACAATATACCTGAACCAATCCAATCAGCAACGGAGACAAGTCCAGCAATTGCCGTGGCTTGTATATTATTTTCAATGATAGGCCAATCTACCTTAAAATATTTTTGCATATAAGTAATGAAAAGTGCTCGTAAATCAGCCCAACTCTTGTCACCAATTACGTGATCTCCCTCAAGAGGAACCCCTACAGGGACAGAACCGTGATGACTTCCCACAATAATTGACAAATAATTACCTTTTCCTTGTAAACTTGCATAACTCACTCCAGCATGAAACCCAAAAGATCGTTCCAACTCAGGATTAGATTCTTGAAGGTAACTATTGGAGTTTGTTTTGTAATCAGATGTAGCACGACGTAATTTCTCTTGAAAATGTGGATTGATTTTACCAACATCATGTGCAGCAGCAATCAGTTCAGTCCCCTTAGGGAAAAGCCGATTTTGTAAATATTCTGGATATAGCCCTACAAGCTCTCTTGCAACAACCCCCACCACAACACTATGGGTGTATATATCCACACCTAGGATGAAGTCACCTTTACTAGTCTTTTGTGTTTTAGCATAGCACTCAGACAAAGGAAGAGGTAGACAATTCTCATTCGTTCGAGGCGATTTCTTTCTCAAATACACCAAATTATCCTTACGTGAAATTTATACTGATTTGATTATACTCTATAAATTTAGATAGTACAACTCAAAAAAATAAACAAAAACTACAATTTTTCAACTAATAAATTACAACTAGGTAAATATAGTGCACCTTTTCGCAGACTCACCAGCGAAATCGTCCTTCGGGACCCACACTGTGTGGAACTTAGAGCCCTCCTTTTGGATGGCTTTTTTTTTGCTCTCCTCCTTCCCTAATCACCTCTTTTCCTGTATAAAGAGATACATATACAAAGGAGTCTTCATTGGGAGAAAAGGTAGAAAACGCTCTAGCAGTTTCATTGCAAATAGATAACGACTCAATAGAACGTGCCGAGATGAGTTTACATGAGCTCTGTCAGCTTATTGAAACCCTTGATATAGAGGTACTTGATTCTCAAATTATTAGAGTTCCCTCTCCTAATGCTCGCTTTGTTGCTGGTCAGGGTAAGGTTCAGGAGGTTATTGAGCTTGCCCACGCCCTAGATGCGGACTGCATTATTCTTGACACCCCTATTACTCCTACACAACAGAGAAACTGGGAGACCGCAGCGGAACGTACGGTTATATCCCGAGAGGAGATTATTCTCGATATTTTTGCCAGTAGAGCTACCTCTAAGGAGGCTCTGCTTCAGATTGAGCTTGCCCAGCTTCAGTATATGCAACCCCGTCTTCGTGGTGCGTGGACCCACCTTTCTCGTCAGAAGGGAGGAACTAAGGGTACCCGTGGTGAGGGAGAGACTCAGATTGAGGTTGATAGACGTATTGTTTCAAACCGAGTTGCAAAGCTCAAAAAGGAGCTTCAAAAGCTTGAGGCAACCAGAAAGACCCAAAGAAAACAGCGTCGTACACTCCCCTTTCCTACGGGATCTATTGTGGGATACACCAATGCTGGTAAATCATCGCTTATGGCAAAGCTCTCAGGGGCAGATGTGTTTATTGAGGATAAACTCTTTGCAACCCTAGATCCTACCACCCGTAAGGTTCCTTTGCCTGGTGGTGGAGATGTACTGTTAACAGATACGGTTGGGTTTATTCAAAACCTTCCCCACCACCTTGTTGAGGCTTTTGCTTCAACCCTAGAGGAGTCTCTGTACGCAGACTTCCTTATTATTCTTGCGGATGCCTCTGACCCCGATGTGATGGTTCACCTTGAAACAACACACGAGGTTCTCTCCTCCCTTGGAGCTGATGAGACTCCACAACTTTTAGTATTTAATAAAATTGATATGGTGGATGATCAAAGAATAAGAACTATTCAGATCACCTACCCCGAAGCTCTCTGTATATCTAACCACTCTGGTGAGGGCTTAGATGGGTTAATTGATGCCATACAGCAGATTATTCATAAGGAACACCCTACTATAACCTGTCATATTCCTCCTCAGGACTACCGGTTTGTGGCTCATCTCAAACGGGATGGACTCATTATTCATGAGCTGACAGAGAGTGACGGTTCTACAACCATCACTGCTCAGGTTCCAAAGCGACTGCTTGATACTTTTTCTCCATTTCTTGTAGAGCCTATTATGGAAGAGGCGTGCCATGAGAAAAACTCAATCTGGGGCAAGGGGTAACCTATGAATCTACAGGGTAAAAAAGTAACTATCATGGGATTAGGACTCCATGGTGGAGGTATAAGCACCACAAAATTTCTTTGTAACCAAGGAGCTAAGGTTACCGCCACCGATCTAAGAACATCAGATCAGCTGGCATCAACTTTAGAGAAACTTAAGGACTACCCCATTACCTACATTTTAGGAGAACACAGAGATGAGGACTTTACCTCTGCTGATATTGTGATAAAAAATCCAGGGGTACCAAAGAGCTCACCCTACTTACCACTGGCAAAACGGGTGGAAACTGATATATCTCTCTTTTTACGACTCAACAGACGTCCTATTATTGGGATCACCGGTTCTAAGGGAAAATCAACTACCACAGCTCTTTTAGGTAAGGTACTCTCAACACAGTACCCTAACACATTGGTAGGAGGAAACATTGGCAAGTCTCCGCTGGAGTTTGTTGACCAATGCCTTGAGCCTACAGAGGACCCTGTTATATTGGAACTCTCATCATGGCAGTTGGGAGACATTGCGGATATGGGAATATTAAAACCTCAGATTGCAATTATTACCAATATACTTCGGGATCACCAAAATAGTTACCACTCTATGGAACGGTACCGAGACGATAAGGTGTCGATAGCTCGTTACATGGAAAAAGGGTCTTTACTCCTTGTTCCACAGAATGACCCTTGGCTTCAAGAGATTCAAACAGAGGCGACCATGCAACAGGTTTCCTTTCCTACAACACTACTCCCTATAGGTATTCCAGGAAAGCATAATCAACTCTATGCAACTATGGCTCTTATTGTAGGGGCATACTTTAACCTGAAAGAACAGGATGTTATAGAGAGTATGTCTCAATTTACTGGAGTTCCTGATCGTCTTGAACCGGTAGGAGTTCATCAGGGAGTTGAGTATATTAATGATACCACCGCAACTATTCCCCAAGCAACGGTTGCAGGAATTGAGGCTCTCTCCGATAAACCCCTCCACCTGATAACAGGAGGGACCGATAAGGAGCTTGATTTTACAGGACTCGCAGATCAATACGCAGGGGCAACATCTATCCACCTCCTTTCTGGAAGTGGTACCGATAAGCTCATTGAGGTACTACAACAAGCAAATATACCATACAAGGGACCTTTCTCATCTTTAGAAGATACATTGAGATCTGCCCAAGCAGTAGCAGAGGATGGATCAAGAGTACTCTTCTCGCCAGGAGGAAGCTCCTTTGAACACTTCACCCATGAATTTGAACGTGGGCGTGCTTTTAAAACATTAGTAAGAGGATTATCATGAACAAAATGAAACATATCTTAGCAGTATTACTTATCATGCTCTTTATTACTCCAGCAGTTGGAGCTTGGAGCTACCCAACAGGAAGTGGGCAGAGTATTCGGGTAACACAACCGTATATGAACTACTTTCCCACCATGAATGGTTACCATATTGGTGTAGACCTTGGAACCGTATGGTTTGACCCAATTGCAGACAACATCCGTGCAGTCTCATCAGGTGAGGTGTTATTTGCACAGGATGGGTACAATCAAGGATGGGGAACCACGGTTATTCTACGCCACACACTGGGTCCAGGAAACTACCTGTTTTCTTCGTACAGTCACATGGTACATGGGTCTCTCAACGTAAAAAAAGGAGATATCATTGCGGAGGGTGACTCAATAGGACTCATGGGAGACACAGGGAATACTACGGGAAAACATCTTCACTTTATGATCTTTGCTCGGGCATACCACGATGATCCATGGGATGATATAACTCTAGGTGATCTTGGGTATGGGTACACCCCTAGAGAAAAAGGAACATCCTTTGTATGGCTTAACACTCGATTTTATGACCCTCTCGATATTCTCGAGTCCCTTAAAACTCGAGAAGAACCAGCACCACAACGGGGTAACTCCTAAGAGTTACCCTGCTCTCTTTTCTCATCAATATTGTAAGAGAACCAGTGGACAGTAACCGATGAACTATCACCTGAATGAGAGGTATCGGTTACGTGAGCTCCCGTTGCAAACAGTCCAAAGTACACCCCCGTAAACCCTCCTGCCACCTCACTAGTAAGATAGTGGGTCTCCCCCGTTCCAATAGTGCACTCATTTCCTGAGGTATCAACATAAGAAAATCGGTACTCCTCTTCTGTTGCCCCTATACGTAGCTCAACACGGGAACCCTCTAGGGGGATAGTTGTTTCGGTCTCCAAAGAGCCAACCTGCTTACGGAGAAAGAGTTCATATCCCCCAGTAGACTCACGGACACCTAGAGCGTAGTAGTGTCTCTCATTCATACATGCTACAATACCAGCCTCTCCAGAAAAAGAATCTGAGGAAAGCTCTATTTCTGTAGCTGCAATACAGAAAACATGTTGCTGTCTCACTCCCATAAAACCACCACAATGAGGGTTCTTCAGCGTGTCAACAGAGCAATGTAAGACAACTCTAGGAGGGTGCTTTTCAAGAGTATAAAAACTATCTTTAGGGTTACCCCGAAAATTCCACCGAGGGCTCAATACAGGGAGATCAAAGTTATCCCTATATCCAACCTCTACCGTACTATCGGACTGTCTATTATCACACTCCATAACCTCGGTAATGGGATTACCACCATGTACCACCGGCCAACCATCAATCCACTGAACTGGGGCAAGGTAGGTCTCTCTCCCTAAATGATGGCCAACTCCACGTAACCAGTCACCAACTTGACGAATACCGAGAAAAACAATCCACCAAGAGCCATCGGTATGCTCAATAAGATCTCCATGACCAGTTGCCTGAATAGGCTGATCTGGACACCCCCTATGGGAGAGTATCGGATTATCAGGACACCCTTCATAGGGACCAGAAACATTACGACTTCTCGCAATAGTTACCATATGCCCCTTATGGGTTCCCCCCTCAGCGGTCAGGAGATAATACCACCCATCTTTGCGGTAGATATGTGGACCCTCACACTGAATATCCTGAAACCCTCTCCACAGAATAGTACCAGAATCAAGAAGCTTTCCCGTAGTAATATCAATCTCAAACTGAATAATCCCCTCTCTATGAGGGTTCTGTCGAGTAACATACACCTTTCCATCGTCATCAAAAAAGAGATCGGGATCAAATCCATCACCCTCAACAAATATGGGATCAGACCACTCACCGTAGGGGTTATCAGTAGTAACATAGAAGTGCCCACGCCCACCAACCACCGTAGTTATCATATAAAAAGTTCCATTGTGGTACCGTAAAGTTGGAGCAAAAATTCCCTCGGAACTTTGAATACCCGTAAGGTCAAGTTGACTCTTCCGTGTAAGACAGTGACCAATCTGTTCCCAGTGGATTAAATCGGTACTATGAAACAGAGGTACCCCAGGAAAGTACTCAAAGGAGCTGGTAGCAAGAAAGTAGTCACTCCCCACACGACAAATGGTTGGATCTGGATAAAAACCAGGAAGAATAGGATTCTGATATTTCATAGCAATGCTCCTCTCTGAAAGAGATTACCCCAATTCTATAACCCTTTCAAGTACACTACTATGATAGAATACAGAAGGTTGGAAAAAGAGCTCACAAAAGGGATTGTTGAGTAATTGCATAACTCCCCCATTTTTGGTACTCTTCGAACCGATGAAAAAGCTAGAGAAACTGATAACAAAAAAAATCATTAAGGCGATTCACCGCTACAACCTTATATCTCCTGAAGATCGTATTCTTTTGGGAATTTCTGGTGGAAAAGACTCCATGACACTGGCAAAAATCCTTAACACCCTTCAAAAGCACTATGAGATACCCTTTACCCTTCAGGGGATTCATATCCATGCGGATTTTACGGATTACGCAGAGAAGTCTGGAATGTATCAGCTTCTTGACCAGTGGGAAGTACCCTACGTCACAAAGGAAATTGGTGTTGTCTCTCGACTCAAGGAGGGGCGTAAAATGAACTGCTACTGGTGTTCTACTCAGAGGCGTGTTGAGCTACTTCGCTATGCGGAAGAGCATAACTACAACACCATTGTACTGGGTCACCATCTAGATGACATTCTAGAAACCCTTCTTATGAATATGACCTACAGAACAGAGATCTCTACAATGACTCCAAAAATGCAGTACGATAAGTATCCACAAATGGTAATACGCCCTCTCGCATTAGTGCCAGAACAGGAGATTATTGATTACACAAAAGCACTGGGAATCAGCTCTATGGTGTGTACCTGTAACTACGATCAGAAATCTCATAGACGAGACATGCGTGAAGCACTCCAGAGTATTACAGGAGGAGATCCACGTAAAAAAGAGCGAATATTCCACTCCATGGAGAATATTATTCCTGAGTATCTCCCAAAACCTGTACGCTAAGAGTTTTTACTTATATTTAGGCTTTCCAATAAGAGGAATTTTTCTTACAACCTTTCGTACCCGACGTCGAAAAATCTCTAAACGTTTTAAGGTGTGATAGGTGTATGGTCGTACTGGGTAATCCCATGTACCAGGGTACTGAATAATGTTACCCCCAAAACCTGTCTTAAATACGTAAAGGCCATGGAGAGGATCCTTTTTATCTAGCTCCCGAGAAATCCCCCAGAAGTCATAGGTGTGATCTCCAAAGCTTTGGCAGAGTAGAATAGACTCCCAGTTAAGCAGTGCAGATATTCCAATATTACGGTACTCACTTGAGGCTGCTCCGTAGAGCGATATGGCGGTGCCCTTGTACCGTACAAGGATATTTCCTGCGTAGGGCTTTCCATGGACATTTGCAAACACAAGGTGGGTAGATATATCCTTATTACTATCCCCTAGTGCCATTACTTTCTTGTAGTAGTCTAAGGAGTTAAAGGATATTCCATTCCGCTGCCCCGTAACGGTGGTTAGGTTGTACCATGTTTCAAGGTTCTCAACCCCAACCTCCTCTACGGTTACCCCATTTTTTCGCCCCTGTTTTATGGAGTATCGAGTTCTCTGCTTCATCTCTTTTAGCAGTTGTTCAGCCGGTTTTCTCAGGTCTACCGTAACCGTTGCTTGGGGCTGTACAAATCGTAGAGCCTGAATAAAGGGTTTCGGAAAATCAACCTGTCTAGGAAGGGGCAAGTCAAATCGAATTACAAACACCTCTCGTGGAAGATATGGAACTAACTCCTCAAAATACTCCTGAAGGATTGATGGGTGTACCCCCTCTGGTCCCTTTGGAATATATGCGAGAGAACAACTGGATGAGACATTTATGATCAGCACAAGAAGGGGCTTTCCATCTACAAGAAATGGTGAAGCCTTCCATCCAAAGTGCTCTTTAAACGCTCCCCACTGGGGGGTTTGTAAAAAACCATCTCCAGGAGGCATCTGATCTAATCGAATTGGCTGAATATCCATTTACCCTACGGTTCCCTCCGCAACCTTTGCTGTTTGTAAGGGAGATCCATTTACTACAAGAGTACTGTCGGATACTTTCACAAGTTTTCCCTCTGCCCGTAAGGGTATTTCAAAAAATCGATCAATTTTAATTCGTTTAGGTCCCTCTTCTGGAGGTGTACAACCTTCAAGGGTAACCCTATCACCCGATTGAGCCTGAGGAACAAAGAGTACCTCAACAATCTCATCATCACCCTCTCCTGAGGATGCTGCAAGTAACATACCTTGGCTTTTTACCCCTCGGAGCTTTGCAGGTTTCAAGTTATATACCACAACCACATTCTTTCCAAGAAGCTCTTCCATGGTGTAATGACCAACAAGACCAGAAACAATCTGTCTCTCTTCCTCTCCTACCATAATAGTTTCAACATACAGTTTATCTGCCTCTGGATGTTTGTCTATCTCTGTAATTGTACCAATTCGTAAATCAATCTCATCCATAAAGGATTGAGCTGTCTCTTCTAATGCCACAGTATCCTCCTGCTTAGAGTATTTTATGCGAAAACTCTCTACCTCCTCAATTGGGGTAAAAAGTTTTTCCACCGCGGGAAGCGCCTTAGGGGCATTAACCTCTAAAGCATCTTTCCATGTTAATCTGTCGTATCCCACAAGGGAACCTATCTTTTGAGCTGACTCTGGAATGTAGGGTTCTAGCAGCGTAGCTAAAGCCTTAATAATGTGGATAAGACCACGCAGGAGCTGCTCTACACCAGCAGAATCCTCTTTAATAAGTTTCCAAGGCTCCGCAGCCTGAAAGATTTTATTTCCGTAGGATGATAAGGCACAAATTTGTCGTAACCCATCTCGTAACTCAGCTCGCTCAAAATGATTGGAAATAGTTTTCACCGAGGTTGCTACCTGATCTAAAATCTCCTGATCAATAGCACCATCCGCAATAGTTCCATCGAAAAATCGATGAGCAAAAGAGAGTGTCCTGTTTACAAGGTTTCCAATATTTCCTATCAGTTCCCCATTTACCTTCTCTCTTAGGTCATCCCACGTAAAATTTACATCTGACTTTTCTGGTCGATTGTAAAAAATGTAGAATCTCCAGTAGTCAGCAGGAATACCAGTCTCCTGAACTTGATCGCCAAAAACCCCATGGTTATTACTCTTAGAGAATTTTCCACCCTCGTAATTCAGGTACTCCGAAGAGGACATATGGTGAAGCATAGTCCAATTTCGGCCAGAACCGAGAAGGGATGATGGGAAAATAACCGTGTGGAATGGAATGTTATCCTTTCCAATAAACTGATATAGCTCTACATGGTCGGGGTTCTTCCACCAACTCTCCCACTGGTCGGTAAAACCTGCGGTAATAGAGATGTATCCAATAGGAGCATCAAACCAAACATAAAACACCTTATCCTCAAAACCCTCTTTAGGTACTGGAATCCCCCACTTGAGATCTCGGGTAATACATCGCTCTTTCAACCCATCTCGAATCCAACTTTTGGTCATTTGAATAGCATTTTTCGCCCAAAAACCTCGATCCGAAGCCTCATCCATCCAAGACTCAAGCTTAGGAAGAATTTTAGGCAGATCAATAAACAAGTGGTGGGTAGATCGAACCTCGGGAGTCTCTCCACAGGATCCACAACGTGGATTGATAAGCTCTGTTGGGTCAAGAAGTTTTCCACAGCTGTTACACTGATCTCCTCGGGCGTCATCACTTCCGCAGTGAGGACATGTTCCTTCGACAAAACGATCCGCTAAAAAGGTATCACAACTCTTACAAAACAGCTGCTCAATAACCCTATCATTAATATACCCCTCTCTGTCCAAATCAAGAAAGATAGATTGGGTAACCTCAGTTTGAATAGGATCAGAGGTTCTTCCAAACTTATCGAACCCAATATTGAACCACTCATAAATATCTCGATGGATTGCGTGATAGTGGTCACATAGCTCTCTAGGAGTAACTCCCTGCTGAAGAGCACGAGTTTCTGTAGCAGTACCGTACTCGTCGGTTCCACACACATACAGTGTTTCGTAACCCGCAGAACGACAGTACCGCGAAAACACGTCTGCCGAGAGTACCTGAACAAGATTTCCTAAATGGGGAATATTATTTACATAGGGCAAAGCCGATGTTACAAGACGCTTTTTTTTCATGCCTTTGACTATAGCGAATAACGGAATTTTATACAACTACAGACAGCCAGAACCGTAGGAGAACGGCCGTCTCAATTGGTGAAGAAGAGATATATCCACCCTAAAAAATAGAGCGAAAAATTGATCTCGCAGCATTTCTTCCATCACTGTTCTGAATGTTGTTATCAGAGGAGCTACACTGCTCTGATATAAGCCCTCCGCCGAGAATAATGGCAATAAGTATAATAGCTGATAGTATTTTTGCCTTTTTCATGCCTGTAACTATAGTGAATAATAAGATTTCATACAACAGCTTAGTAGGAAGTCTTCCAATTTATTGCATGTCCCACAAAACTCCAGTCCTTACTCACCACTAAAGCTCCATCATATGAGTTTGTTTAGGTACAACAGTTTCTCAACTATAGAAAATGACACCCCCTTGGCATTGGTACATTTCAGTACTATACAACTCTATAGGGATTATTGTTTCCTTGCAGCTCAAGCACACAACTTTGCAAGGCATTTTTTACTACCTCTTCTACTGCATCCTTTGTAAAAAAGGCAGTATGCGGGGTAAGAAGAGTATTGGGCAGGCTATTGAGTGTAATAATTCCAGAATGATCCACCGTTTTCCCTTCAAAGTTTTTATAATAATAGGGAGTCTCTCCTTCTACCACATCCAGAGCAGCAAAACCTACTTTTCCACTCTGTAGTGCCATAATAAGATCCTCCGTATGGATAAGAGTTCCTCTAGCGGTATTTACAAGAACTACCCCACTCTTCATCTGTGCTATGGTATCTCTATTAATAAGGTGGTAATTCTCTGTGGTTGCAGGAGCGTGGAGAGTAATAATATCACTCATTGTAAATAACCTATCAAGGCTCACATATTCAGCAAGTTCCCGACCCCTATCATTTGGGTATGGATCATAGGCAAGAATTTTACATCCAAAGCCACGTAATATCTGGATAACAGCAGAGCCTATCTGTCCCGTTCCTACCACCCCAACGGTACTCTTCTCTAGGAGGGTTCCTATTTTTCCAGAAAGGCTGTAATCCTGACGACTAAAGGCCTCTACAATAGCTCCTCCACGACGTATCGCCATAAGTATGAGCATTACGGTATACTCCGCAACACTGGAAGGAGCGTAGGAGGAGTTTCCCACTCCTACACCTAACTCCTTAGCTCTTTGAATATCAATGTGATCATACCCAACACTTCTGGTAGAAATATATCGGATTCCAAGCTTATGTATTTGCTCAATAAGATTCCCTGATATAGGAGTAGTAATACAAGAGATGGCGTCAGCTCCCTCTGCAAGGTGAATATTCTCCAAGGTAGGAGGATCACTGCAAAAGCAGAGCTCTACACCCAAATCTTTCTCAAGACTTGCAAAGGAGGACTCCTCTGTGTTCATTGCACTGTATACAACGATTTTCATAATATCTCTTACTCTTCAAAAGACTCTACTAACTCATGAACCTGTGATTCGAGATCATCAATTCCATTGAATTTTTTGAGCTCAACATTCTTCCCTTGTAGCTTTAACTCAGCCGCTATATCAAGGATAAGATCTAGTGGTTCCGCCTCAAAGCCGTACAGTTCCTGATCAAAATCGGTTCCCACCAAAAATTCATCATTATCCATACCAATACACCAGTTCTCAAGAAATGGCCCAAGAGGAACCTCTGTTATAGAGTAATTACTCCACTCTTCAGAAATACAGTATGTGGCAAGAGCCTTCTCCGACCAGAAACAGATAATGCCAACAGGCTCACCATCATCATACTCATAACTCATTGAGTGGGAGGTTGCAAACCCACCATCCGTATCGGTAAGTCCGTACACAACTTCGGTGTTACAGATATTCTTTATAAACTTATTATACCCTTTTTTTACCATATCAGAATTTTTCATAAACTCTTACCTCCTGAAGGTGATATCATATAACTATTTATATCCCATTTCTAGATTGTTAAAAAGGCTTGATTCCCTAGTCTTAAGTCTTATTTATATTTTATCGCAATGGCTGTTATGCCATACTCTTCCCATTGTCCATAATAGGTTGAATAACTAGTAAATGAGGAACCAACTTTCCCTGTTATAATGATTCCATCAGCTCCGATTTCTCGAGCTTTTATGGTAATTTGCTCTAAATTCCATTTGTCATTAGTATCAGCACAGCTAATAAGAGCAAATTCTAGGTACTCTACAGTAGGACGATTCGCCATATACACATCAATTTGTGCACTCTCATGCTTGGGAAGGTAAGTTGGTCCAAGAAGTGTCACTTTTGGCTTCGCCATAAGGAAACCGGTACTTGCACATCCTATAAGTAAGGATAGTATCACCAGTATATAAAATGTATTTCTAGTTTTTCTCATAATCCCCTCTTTATACTAAGCAAATTTATATAGGCTCTTTCACACATGAGCATATTATCACATACCAAATGAACAGTCTAGGAATATAACACGCCTAAATAGTATCCACCGTAATAACTCTACAGGTATAAGAGTTTACCGTTATACGTATGTGATACTCAGAATTTGTTATGTAAAAATTTTTGCCTCTTTTCTCAAAATTCGATTCTGAGGTTTTCTGAATAATACTGTATAACAGATTCTCTATCTCACCTTTCGTATACATACTTTTAAGTTTTTTGTTTATACGTCCATACACGAGTTCTGTATAACAAAGATGCTCTAAGATTTCTGCTTTATTTCTTACCATGGAGGATGATCCTTTTCACTGTCCAATCATATCAGCCAGATATTTTGTAGGTATTCATACAAGCTCATCTTAAATATGTAAACCCTACGACCGAAAGACCGTAGGGTTTAATATCGTTTAGCTTAAAGCAGAACCCAGAATCTAAGCTCCGTAGAACTCTTCAAGAAACTCAAGATCTAGCTCAGGGTACAACACAAAGGAGTCAAGTAACGCTTTTACTAAAGCTCTGGCAGCCTCTTGTACCCCATCGGCTATTTCATATTTTGCTTTACTTGGCTTTCCTGCATTAGCACCTTTGGTAAGAATCTTGGGCTGGGTGTTTGACAGCACAAAGTTAATAATTCCGGCTATCTCTTTCATCTCATCTTCTCCCATTCCAAGTGAGGTTACTGCGGGAGTTCCTATTCTAAGTCCACTGGTGTACCATGGTCCATTCTTATCAAAGGGCAGAGCATTTCTATTAAGAGTTACTCCACACTCGCGTAAAGCACTCTCCGCTTGACGTCCATTTAAACCAAAGGGAGTAACATCTAGTAACATCAGGTGGTTATCTGTTCCATCGGTTGCAACAACAATCCCCTCTTCCTTACAAGCAGTGGCAAGGTAGTTAGCATTCTCTTGAACCTTTGTTGCGTACTCCGAAAACTGAGGTTGTGCAAGTTCCGTAAAGGCAACAGCCTTTGCTGCTATCATGTGTGGAAGTGGTCCTCCTAATACTAAGGGACACCCCTTATCTACGGCATCGGCAAACTCTGCTGTACAGAGCACCAGTCCACCTCTTGGTCCTCTTAAAGTTTTGTGAGTAGTAGAGGTTACCATATCGGCATAGGCAATTGGGCTATACTCGTCTGTAAACACGCCTCCGGCAACAAGCCCTGCGAAGTGAGCCATATCAACCATAAGTACGGCACCTACCGCATCAGCAATCTCACGCATTCTCTTAAAGTTTATCTTTCTTGGATATGCACTATACCCAGCAAGAAGAATAAGTGGCTTAATCTCTTTAGCCTGCTTCTCTATAGCGTCATAATCAAGAAGTCCTGTCTCCTTATCTACGGTGTATGAGTAGGCATCAAACATCTGTGCCGAAAGATTGTGTCGGTATCCGTGGGTTAAGTGACCCCCTGAGTAGTAATCAAGTCCTAGGAGCTTCTGGTTTCCAAGAAGTGCTCTAATATCACTCCAGTCGGAGTCTGAAAGGTTTGCTGGATTCATCTCTCCCAGTTTCTCTAAAGCAGGTAGCTGTACTCGCTGATTAAGAATAGCCCAATACGCAACAAGGTTTGCATCTGCTCCACTATGGGGCTGCACATAGGCGTGCTCTGCGCCAAACACCTTACACGCAAGTTCCGCTGCATGGCTTTCTACTTCGTCTACGTTATCGCAGCCTGCATAAAATCTATGATAAGGAAACCCCTCTGCATACTTGTCGGTAAACAGGTTACCCATTGCTAGTTGAGTAGCAAGAGATGTGTAGTTCTCACTGGCAATAAGTTTTAGGTTGCTCCGTTGATCGTGTAGCTCCTGAACAACCGTTCGTGCCACCATGGGTGCGGTATCTGCAACACTTTCTAAGGATGCAACATAGGCAACCGCTGCGGGGCTCAACTCTTTTCCTTGATTTCTTTTTAGGTACTCCTGTAAACCATTTTTTTTCATGAATGACTCCTAATCAGTTTATTCCTTGACACCTATTATGTGAGGGAAATTCATAAAACTACCCCTCTGTGTCTATCTCTTCTCTTATAAGAAGATGAGTTTTATAAAAAAATCCCTAGGGTTTGGTACATACCGTTACCCTAGGGATTATCTACACTAGACTTTGACCGTAGCTCCCTCAAATCGAAGGGTTGCAAAATAGTCATTTATCGTTTCGGCACGCCGTATCTTTTCAATGGTACCATCGGATCGCAACATATACTCTGCAGAGCGTAACTTACCGTTATAGTTAAATCCCATGGCATACCCGTGGGCTCCTGTGTCATGAATAACCAGGAGATCTCCCTTCTCAATTTTGGGAAGTTTTCGGTCTACCGCAAACTTATCATTATTCTCACAAAGTGATCCAGTCACATCATACATAACCTCTGGAGTTTCCTCACTTACGCTTTTTCCTACAACCGTAATATGATGATACGCTCCGTAGATAGCTGGTCTCATAAGGTCAGCCATTGATGCGTTAACTCCAACGTATCGCTTATATTTTTCGGTTACGTGGAGCACCTCTGTTACAAGGTACCCGTAGGGTCCTGTAATTGCTCGACCTAACTCAAAAACTACACGAGTATTATCAAGGTTTGCTGGTAGCATCATCTTTTTAAAGGATTTTTTAATCTCCATAGACACAAGCTTAAGATCCATAGCATCCTGCTCTGGTCGGTACGGAATACCTACTCCACCACCCATGTTTACAAACTCAACAGAGATATCCAACCGTTTCTTAAGCTCCACCGCAAGGTCAAACAACATGTTGGCTGTCTCTATAATATAGGTAGGGTCTAACTCATTTGATGCAACCATGGTGTGCAGTCCAAAACGCTCAACACCCTTCTCTTTCATGGTGCTGTATGCTTGGAAAATCTGCTCACGGGTGAGCCCATATTTTGACTCCGTAGGAGTTCCTATAATTAAGTTACCCGTTCTTGAGTCACCAGGGTTGTACCGAAAACAGACAAGCTCTGGAAGTTCACCCAAAGACTCTAATGTCTCAATATGGGTAATATCATCAAGGTTAATAATAGCTCCAAGTTCCTTAGCCTTTGCAAACTCCGCTACAGGAGTATCGTTGGAGGTAAACATAATTTGTTCCCCAGAAAATCCAACTTGCTCAACTAACTCCAACTCCGTAAGAGAGCTACAATCAACACCAAAACCAGAATCTAACATGAGTTTCAAAATTGCTGGGTTAGGACACGCCTTCACTGCAAAATAGTTAGTGAATCCCTTTACCCATGAAAAATGCTTCTGCATATTCTCAATCTGTCTTAAGATTCCTTTCTCATCGTACAAATGAAAAGGAGCCTTATGCTGACTTGCAATCTCTTTAAGTGCCTCTCCTGCTAATGGAAGGCTTTTTTCTGTTCCCATACTATAACCCCACAGTTACATATTCTTTACTATGCTCTCTACCGCACGGATAATATCCTCTCGATGCCCAAAGGCACTCAATCGGAAATATCCCTCACCCCCAGGACCAAATCCAGATCCGGGAGTTCCAATCACATGAGCACGCTTCAAGAGTGTATCAAAAAATTGCCAAGATGACACCCCCTCAGGAGTCTGTAACCAGAGATAAGGTGCATTATCTCCTCCTGTAACAGAAAAACCCTTAGAGATAAGCCCTTCTCTAATAATTCTTGCATTCTCCATATAGTAGGCAACCAGCTCTCGGGACTCCTGTAACCCTTTTTCAGAAAAAACTGCTAAAGCTCCTTCTTGAACCACATTAGAAGCACCATTAAAAAACGTGCACTGACGTCTATTCCAAAGGTTGTTAATCTCCCCTGGATTAGAGTTCTCTACGGTCACACTTTTAGGAACAATAGTCCACCCAAGTCGAACTCCAGTAAACCCTGAGAACTTAGAAAGACTGTTAATCTCTATAGCACAATCCTTTGCTCCGGGAACTTCATAAATAGATCTTGGCAAAGATGGGTCTGAGATATACTCACTGTATGCAGCATCAAAGATAATAACACTTTTATGCTCCTTTGCGTAGGCTACAAACTGTGCTAACTCTTGGTGGTTCATAACTGCACCTGTAGGGTTATTAGGGCTACAAAGGTAGATAAGATCCGCATGATCCTGTGGAGGTTTTGGAATAAAATTCTCCTTCTCCGTAGATGGCATGTAGATGATTCCCCCATACTGTCCTAAATCACTCACATACTCATTGGTTCTTCCAAAGATCACATTTGAATCAACATATACCGGATACGCCGGATCCTGTATGGCAACCACATTATCCTGAGAGAAAATTGATTGCAGATTTCCTACATCAGACTTTGCTCCATCACTTACAAAGAATTCATCAACCTCAAGATTGACTCCTCGGTTTGCGTAAAACTGCTGCAACGCTTTACGAAGTTCTCCACTTCCCTGCTCATCACCGTACCCTGTGTAGGTCTCCCGTGCTGAAAGTTTATCAACTCCTCTATGAAGCCCCTCAAGTACCGCAGGGGTAAGTGGCTCTGTGGTATTTCCAATTCCCAGTTTAAGAAGCTCTACTCCTGGATTACTGGCCAAGTACTCTCGCTGTCTTCGTGCTATCTCTGGGAAAAGGTACCCAGCTGCCAATTTTCGGTAGTTGCTATTAATCTTTGCCATTTTTATACTCCTCGTACCGCATCAACAGCGTCTACAATAACCTGTCTATGCTCTTCACTCTCTAAGCTACACATAGGAAGCCTAAACACCTCTGAACAAAGCCCCTCCATTGCCATGGCAGTTTTGATTGGGATTGGGTTTGTTTCAATAAAGCACGCCTCAAAAAATGGCTGCATCCGCTGTTCAATAGCTCGGGCTTTATCATAGTCTCCATTGAGAGCACACGCTACCATCTCACTCATCTCTCGAGGAAACATATTTGCGGCAACCGAAATAACCCCATCGCCCCCAGCTTCAATAAGATCAACCGTAAGGTTGTCATCACCGGAAAGCACAGAAAACCCATCTTTCCTTTGAGCTATAACATCTTTAATCTGATTCATATCTCCAGAGGCCTCTTTCACCATAGTGATATTAGGACACTCCGCCATTAACTTCACCAGAGTTTCTGTTTCAACATTCACACCGGTTCTCCCCTTTATATTATATACAATACAGGGAATTTTTACCGCATTGGCAACTGCCTTAAAGTGAAGATACAAACCCTTCTGGGTTGGCTTATTATAGTAGGGGTTCACAAGCAAAAGTGCATCTGCCCCAGCCTCCTCTGCGTGTTGTGAAAGACGAATAGCTTCATCGGTTGAGTTACTTCCTGTACCCGCAATAACTGGCACTCGTCCTGCTGCAAGTTCAATAGTGAGAGCTATTACTCTATCGTGTTCATCATGGGAGAGCGTTGGACTCTCTCCTGTTGTTCCACAGGGAACAAGACCACTCACTCCAGCACTAATTTGGTTTTCTATGATATTACTTAAGGCCTCTTTATCTACCCATCCCCCATTGTCAAATGGGGTAATAATAGCTGTAAACACTCCACGAAAACGGTTACTCATAATACACTCCTATGTATATAAAATTTCAGACATCATCTGGTCTATAGTAAAAAATCCACTTCTACCGCTTATCCACTCAGCCGCAAGAAGAGCACCATGGGCAAAACCCTCTCTACTTCTTGCACGGTGGGTTATCTCAATAGAATCTGCCAAACTATCAAAGGTAATAGTGTGAGTACCAGGAACATACCCTCCTCGGGTTGATGAGATATGTAGCTCATGTTCCTCTATAGGTCTCTGTAACGCATCAGTAACAATCGTATTTTTTGTTTGAAGCGAGTCAAGAAGAATATCTCCTATCATCATGGCAGTTCCCGATGGACTATCAGCTTTTTGGCTGTGATGGTACTCATGCACAAAGGTGTCGTATCCATCAATACGATCTACCATAGGTGCTACCTTTCTAAGCATAGAGAACAGAAGGTTTACTCCCAAGGAAAAGTTTCCAGACCAGATACACGCCCCCTCTTTAAATAAAGGAGCCACAGTATCTAAAGACTCATACCATCCGGTGGTTCCCATAACCACTCTTGCCCCACAGGATCCATACAGAGCAAGGTTATCTATTGCTACCGAGGGGTGCGAGAAGTCTATAACCACATCTACCCCTCTCAATATATCCGCAGAAAGGGTTCTACTGGTTACCTCTTGAGAGCTATCTTGGACATCGACTATAACAGGAAAACTGTGACCTCTTTCAATACCTCGTTGAACAATAATCTTTCCCATCTTTCCGTATCCAACCATTGCTATATTCATAGAAACCTCCTCTCTCCATTATACTAACCTACTTACTACATTTTGTCAACATAAAAACAAAATGTTATTATTATAACAAGAAAGGGTACAAGTAAGATATCTTGTAAAGAGAGTAGATATGTTTTAGAGCCAACCTAAATAATAGTTCCTGTTGTACGATGCATAAGATTTTTTCTAGCACACTCCATGCCGAGTTGGGCTCCGTCAAAAAGAGTTCCTCCTTGGGCAAGGGTGTACGCAACTCCAGCGGTTACCGCATCTCCAGAACCTATTGGATTCTTAGGAGAGCTAGCCTCCTTTGGGGTAATACATAAGGAGAGAGAGGAGTCTACCACTAGGGTATCATCACTCCCATTGGTAAGAACAAAGGAGGTTCCATACTCTTTTGCCATGGAAGATGCTTTTTCCTCAACACGGTCATACCATCCACCACTAATCCGTTGATTATAGGGAGTTTCATCCATAAAGGAGAGCACAAACTCATACATATTAATTTTCACTACTTGGCTGTATGGAAGTGCCTTAACAAGGGGGTTCCCCTGAATATCAAGAATAACACCACACCCTAGGGAGCGTGCATACTTTGCAATCTCACCGTAAAAGGAGTCCCCAAAACCAGGAGCCGCTGACCCCGCAATAACAAGCCACTGAACTTTTGACAGCTGTTCTAAAATCAATTGTCGAGTTTGCTCAACCTCCTCTGCCGTAACAGGAGCCCCTGACTCAACAAATTCAGTTGCAGAGAATGGTTCATCTAAAATATGGGTGTAGCAAAATCGGACAGCCCCAGAAACAGGAATAGTCGAAGTTTCAAAAGGTTCCGTTTCAAGGATGCCCTGAAAAAGAGTTCCAGTACTCCCACCACTAAGGGTAATATGCTTAACATCACCTCCAAGCTGGGAGATCATTCGTGCACTATTAGCCCCCTTGCCACCAATAGATACCAAAGAGTCGGAGAGCCTATTAACTCCCCCTTTTACAGCGGGTCCTGCAAGGGTTAATGTTTTTTGAAGCGTAGGGTTTAATCCTAACACAAGAATAGTGCTCATATATTGCCCTCCTAAGGAGCCACACCTAAAGAGGAAGAAGAAAAGGAGGTTCCAAGTGTACCAAAGTAATTAAACCCAAGATCCTGCTGAGCAATGTAAGTACCAGAGTGCACAATATTACCCAAAGCGTCTAAAATATCGTAGTTTACCCTAAGGTCACTACTCCCTTCATTACTTCCTATGGGAGTTCTCCCTGAATACTCTGTTTCTAAAATAACCTTAACACTGCCCTGGGCTGTATCAAGTACAACTAAATCGGTAGCAGAACTTTCTACAATAATATAAGTACTTCCATCTACAACATGAAAAGAACATTGTAAGGATAAATCAAAAACACCGGCACAAAAAGATACAAAACAACTGGGAACTTTCTGATTCCTTACACTGTAATCAAACCATAGCTCACCATGCATACTGGAATAGTCCATTGAAAGAGGCGGATCTGCATGAACATAGAGATTCAAGGAAGATACCTCGGCAGGCACCACACCATATTTCTCAGGAAGAGAGAATGAGAGGTTATCGATAAGAGCATGTCTCTCTTGAAAAACACCCAATAGACCCAAAAGGATAAAGCCATCCAAGCTTACAGAATCATCAAAATACGCACTCAAAGAATCAAGCAACCTGTCACCCAAAATCTGCCGCACCTCAGGAATATCCTCCAAAAGAGAAACGCCTGAACCCTCTTTTTTCAGAAGGTCTAAAATAAGGGTCTCCGCATCATTTACAGATAATAGCTCTCCCTTCAGAGGTGTTTCATAAAACTCTTGTGACATACGAATCGTAAAATCATCAGCCCCTTCCCCAGCCATAACAACTAAGGGAAACAGAAAAATAAAAGAGAAAACTGTAAACACCTTTTTCATATGCATCCTCTTAATCATCAATATATGGGGTATAACAACAGTTTAAAGAACTCCCCAAAGGTGCCCTACAAAATACTGTAAAAGTTTTACACACCTCACCCCCTCTGGGGTATATCACCTATAAAATCTTAATCCGATAGGAGATCAAAAAAACTTGCATCGAAGGAGTCTCCACCAGTGATCATTAAATTACCAGAAAAAGCGTTCTCCCCACTGTTTGTATATGCTGAGTAGAATAGCGGTACCGCAAAATCAAAACTCATATCTTCCTGAAATATCCCCTTTTCAGAAAGAACGGATACCGTATGTAGCTTTACCCCACCATAAGGAGTATCTAAGACGTGATAGTTTTGAGAAGATCCATCTATACGAAAACTTACCTTTTCAGTTGTAAAGTCCATAATCATCTCTACAGATATAAGAGCACTACCACCATCGAACAGTATGTATATATCATCAAGCTCCCAGTCACGTAAAATATAATCGAAGCTCATACTCATTGTGGCGGCAAGGCTACTATAATCAGAAGCTGCTTTCATTTTTAAGCCCATGTCAAAATCAATAATATCAAATGGCTTTTGACCACCCTGCCCAGGAACAGAGTAGGTAAAATCTTCTAACACTGGTATACCCTCTTCAAGTCCACCCATAAGACCTAGAAACATAATGCCCGTAAGTGAGGGATCTCCAAAGTAGGTCTCCAAATTATCTAATATAGCATCTTGAAGTTCCTCTTTAAGAGATTCAATATTCCAAAGTTCAGCCACCGCGATTGTGTTACTGTGATACTTTGTTAAAAAATCTTCTATAAGCATAACACTCATATCTGAATCAATAAAGCGTCCACTATAGAAGGTATTGTTATACTCATCTACAAAAGCGTGAGAAGATGTAGAGTTACCCTCTGCCCCTTTTCCAAACAAACCAAAAGGTATAAAAAACAGAATAATACAAAGAAGCCCAAACTTTTTCATAAACATACACTCCTATAAATGCTCTATTAAACGGTCTGCAAAATCTTCACAAGATAAAGAATCTCCCCCAGATATGGTTGCTAAATCGCATGTCATATATCCATTATTATAACACAAAGAGACGCCCCTAACAATAGCATCCGCCGCTTCTTCCCACCCCATATAGCGGAGCATCATTTCACCAGAAAGAATAAGAGAACCGGGATTAGCCTTTCCCGTACCCGCAATATCAGGAGCAGTACCATGGGTAGCTTCAAAAATTGCAGCACCCGTTTTATAGTTAATATTTGCCCCAGGGGATATCCCAATACCACCAACCATAGCAGCAAGGGCATCTGAGATATAATCTCCATTAAGATTTAATGTGGCTACAACATCGTAAGCCTCTGGTTTAATAAGAATATTTTGAAGAAAGGCATCGGCAATTACATCCTGTATTACAACATCTCCATGGGGGGCTGGAACGGTTACAGTACCATTACTTTCTCGCTTGCCACCAAACTCTTCCACCGCAAGATCATACCCCCATCGACGAAACCCACCTTCGGTAAACTTCATAATGTTACCCTTATGCACAAGGGTAACACTTTTCCGTTTTTCTCTTATGGCATACTCTATGGCACTACGGATAAGTCGTTTTGATCCCTCTTCAGATACCGGTTTCACCCCAATAGATGATGTCTCGGGAAAACGAATAGAACTCACACCCATCTCTTTCTGGAGAAATGATACTACTTTCTGAACCTCAGGAGTTCCACTACTCCACTCAATTCCCGCATAAATATCTTCAGTATTCTCTCTAAAAACAACCATGTCCACAAGGTCAGGCCTTTTTACGGGAGATGGAACCCCAGGGAAGTATCGAACAGGACGAAGACACACATAGAGGTCTAACAATTGGCGTAGCTGAACATTGATACTTCGCATACCCTCACCTACAGGTGTCATCAGAGGACCTTTTATGGCTACAAGAGACTCTTTAATGGCATCAATGCTCTTAGTGGGAAGCCATTCACCATCACCAAATAGGTTGACAGACTTTCCTCCTGCATAGATCTCAACCCAATGAATGGAACGCTCTCCACCGTAGGCTTTTTGAACAGCACTATCAATCACTCTAAGAGCGGCCTTTGTTACCTCGGCCCCAATTCCATCACCCTCAATAAAGGGAATAGTAGGATTATTTGGAACCTGCAGTCCATGTTCATTCATGGTAATATAAGATCTATTCATACATATAATGATACGGATATACCTAATTTCGTCAACTGCTTTTTACCCTATATACCACTTTGTATCTCCCTATATTTTTTCTCAAAAGAGATCAGTTATATAAAAACTTAACACCCCCTTACCGTAACCCACAACTCATAACTCTAGAAGAGCTCTATTTTTGTTATTTTATGCAAATTAAGACTCCTTACTCCGTGATTCTTAACACTAAAGTACTTGACGATTTCAACGGGATAAAGTACGTTTGCAATATCTGAAAAATTTGGGAGGCGATTATATGACATCCTATAAAGAATTGGGATTATCAAACACAAAGGAGATGTTTGCTAAGGCGATTACCGGCGGATATGCGGTGCCAGCATACAACTTTAACAACATGGAGCAGATGCAAGCTATTATTCAGGCTTGTGTGGAGACTAAGTCTCCTGTAATTCTTCAAGTTTCTGCGGGTGCTCGAAAATATGCAAACGCAACTCTTCTACGAAACATGGCACGAGGAGCTGTGGAGTACGCAAAAGAGCTTGGCTATGAGATTCCAATAGCACTTCACCTTGACCATGGTGCGGACTTTGAGATTTGTAAAGAGTGTATTGATAACGGATTCTCTTCTGTTATGATTGACGGATCTCACCACTCCTTTGAAAAAAATATGGAACTTACTGCTAAAGTAGTAGAGTACGCCCACAAACACGGTGTTACCGTTGAAGGTGAGCTTGGTGTGCTTGCTGGTATTGAGGATGACGTAGTTGCAGAAACCTCTACCTACACAAAACCAGAAGAGGTAATTGAGTTCGTTGAGAAAACAGGAGTTGACTCTCTTGCTATCTCTATTGGAACTAGCCACGGTGCAAATAAGTTTACCCCAGACCAGTGTACAATGAATGCTGATGGTGTACTTATCCCACCTCCACTCCGATTCGATATCCTTGAAGAAATTGAGGCTAAGCTTCCTGGATTCCCTATCGTTCTTCACGGTTCTTCCTCCGTACCAATGGAGTACGTACACATGATTAACGAAAATGGTGGAGCACTTAAAGACTCAGTAGGAATCCCTTCTGACCAGCTTCGAAAAGCGGCAAAACTTGCGGTATGTAAGATCAACATCGACTCCGATGGACGACTTGCAATGACTGGATCTATCAGAAAGTACTTTGCTGAGCACCCAGATCACTTTGACCCACGTCAATATCTTGCTCCTGCAAGAGACGCACTTAAAGAGATGTATGCAGATAAGAACAAAAACGTTCTTGGTTCTGCGGGAAAAGCGTAAACATCTATATAAAGGGCGTTCATTCTTGAACGCCCTTCCCTTTTACCTGTTTTTATCCTAAAAAAGAGAGAATCCCCCTTTGACACTTTTTATCTGCCATGATAG
Source organism: uncultured Spirochaetia bacterium (assembly GCA_964492025.1). Classification (GTDB taxonomy): domain Bacteria; phylum Spirochaetota; class Spirochaetia; order CAZBHR01; family CAZBHR01; genus CAZBHR01. Next base: position 32,637 of record CAZBHR010000004.1, read on the forward strand.
TATATTTAGAGTTTTATATTTCCTATTTTAGGTTGGAGGATCATGGCTGTTAAAAATTTACGTACCAACGAACTCATTCGAGTTCCGGAAGTCCGGCTTATCACTGAGTCTGGAGATCAGGAAGTTGTCTCAACAGAGGCTGCTTTATCGATGGCACAGGAGGCAAGTTTAGACTTAGTTGAAGTTGCGCCAAACGCAAATCCACCGGTGTGTAAGATCCTTGATTACGGGAAGTATAAGTTTGAGCAAGAGAAGCGACTACGGCAATCAAAGAAAAATCAAACCGTAGTAAAACTGAAAGAAGTTCGAATGCAACCAAAAATTGATGCCCACGACCTAAGCTTTAAGTCGAAGCATGTTGGGGCATTCCTCAAAGAGGGAAACAAAGTAAAGGTTACTATTCGATTTAGAGGAAGAGAGCTTGCTCACACTGAAATAGGAAGAGATATTCTGTTAAGAATTTTAGATATTCTTACGGAGCAAGAGATTGGTTTTAATGTTGATAGCCAACCTCGAATGGAAGGACGATTCATGTCTATGATGTTAAGTCCTTCAAAAAAGAAATAACCTCGAAGTAATTCGAGTAGAAGCACCAACAGGGGGGATCTTGTTTCCCTGTGGTCTTAAACATAAGAAGGAGGCAAATATGCCAAAGATGAAAACAAGAAAGGCAGCAGCCAAACGGTACAAAGTTACCGGTACAGGCAAGGTAAAGTACAAGAAGCAGGGTACTCGTCATATCATGACAAAAATGAGTGCAAAGAGAAAGCGAGGCCTAAGAAGCACCGCTGTTCTTAGCAAACCAGAAACAGTTAAAGCTAAGACACTACTACCCTACAAATTCTAGTAAAGGAGCCTAAAGATGCCTAGATCAACAAATGGAACAAACAGAACAAACAGAAGAAAGAAACTCTTAAAATCAGCTAAGGGTTATTATGGAAGAAGAAGCACCAACCTACGAACTGCAAAAGATGCGGTTGCAAAGGCTGGACAGTACGCATACCGAGATAGAAGAACCAAGAAAAGAGATTTTCGAAGACTCTGGATTACTCGTATTTCTGCGGCATGTAGAAACGAAGGAATCAGCTACTCTCAGTTTATGCACGGATTAAAACTTGCTAATATTGAGCTTAATCGAAAGGCACTTTCAAATATGGCTATTGAAGACAAAGCTGCATTCAGTGCCCTTATTACCGAGGCTAAGGCAAAACTCTAGGAGGCTTGCGAATGGTTACCCTGGATCATATAAAGTTATTAGAAGAACGTATTCAGCGTGCTGCAAACCTACTGAGTAAAACAAAAGAGCAAAATCGAGTTCTCCAACAGGAGAACTCGCATCTCTCTAAGCAGGTAGAAAAACTCAACAAAAAAATCAAGCACAAAGATCAACGAATCCACGAGATGGAGCAATCTGTTGCTCAGTACCAAGAGAGTATTGCGTCGATAGAGAGCAGTCTTGAAAAAACAATTGAGGAACTAGACTCTTTTGAGGAAGATCCTGTAGCGGTAGTTGAGACAGTGACACGAAAAACCGAAACCATAAGAGAGACAGAGACTACTATTGATGAGATTATCCAAGAATCTTCCTCACTAGAAGATATTCTTGAAGAAGAATTGGATGTTGTAGAACCAGTAGTAGAAGTGGCTCATCCCGAGGAAGATCTTACTGAAGTAGAGGATGATATCCTTTATGAAGAAGAAGAGGAAGAGACTCCCCAGGAAAAAACTACCCCACAACCCTCCCCTAAAGCTCCTGCTCAAGAGAAACAAAAAAAACAGGATGATTCTGATCCGTTTTTTGAGGAAGAGATTTTTGAAGAAGAGCTTCTGCTTGATGATGAGGATTTAGAAACAAGCTTTAGCGAGTTTCCCCTTGCAGACTAGGAGTTACACATGAGTCAAGACCGAGAAAAAGCTGCCCTTCGAGTTCATATTTTAGGACGTTCCTTAGTAATTCATACGGATGCGGACCCTAAGTATCTATCAAACCTCATTAAGTTTGTAGAGAATATGGCGAATAAGATCAAAGGAAATGCATTAGTAAAGGATGAAGCCGATATCTCTCGGCTCACCTGTATCCTACTTGCTGATAAGCTTTTTAGCGAGCAACGCAAGAAGGAAGAGGAAGATCCAGGAATAGAAAAGAAGTTAATTGAGCTCATGGAACTCATTGACAACGCTATTCAAGAATAGATACACTATTATTGCGATGGGAGTAAGACAGCAACCTCCTGGACCAAGAACAAAGTTAAGGGTTTTCGATATTTTTTTGATTGAATTGCTCCGCCAGCTTAGCTGACCGTGGAACAGGATACAAAAGTGAGAGAACCCACCTGAATTTTCATTCAGGAGTTTATGTACCTGCCCATCGCACCTTTAAGGAGCCACATCAATGAATCACCCAGAATTAGGTCATATCCTATTTATATCTATCCCAGAAACCTACACAAATCAGATTGGAGATTTCTGTATTGATCCTTCTGTTCGAATACCAATAGAAGTACCACACGATCAAGATATAGAGACATGGAATCCAGAAAACCTATCTTGGGAAATGATCGTATCGGGAATGTTAAAAATTCTAGCATACAACCCTACTCATAAGGATAGTGATTATTTTGGACAGTTTATTCTTGCGGTTCAACCAAATGCAATTCAGGAGCTAACAACCTCGGGAATAGCAAAATCCCAACAGAAAGAGTATCACCTTGCTCAGGAGATATTTTTATCGGTGCTCCGCCTCCAAAAAGAGCCTGAACACTATTTAAATGTAGCCTTTTGTTATGGAGAAGAGGCTCACACCTTTAAGCTCCTAGGAGAAGAGTCTATGACTGATATGGCCCTAGACAAGGCTTTTACCTTTTACAAGGAGGGCCTAGAGGAGTTTCCTGAAAGTCCAGATCTCCATTATTATATGGCACAGTTCTGTGTTGGACAGGAGAGCTTTTCAAAGGCGCTTGTTCATTATAAACACTTTCTTGAGTACAGCAAGGATGAGGACCAACGACGAGCTACGGTACAAGAGGTTGTTGATAAGATTGAAGGACATAATCCACTTGATGGTCCCCTAGCCTCCGCTATGGATCTTATTCATATGAATAAAGAGGATGAGGCTATTGCCATTATTGAGGAATCACTTGAGAACCATAAGGGTGACTGGAACGCCTATTTTCTTCTTGGATGGGCGTATAGAAGAAAACAGAACTACTCCAAAGCAAAGTCTGCATTTCTCAAAGCAAAAAAAGAGAACCCAACACAGATAGATATATACAATGAAATTGCTATCTGTTCTATGGAGTTACATGACTACACTGGAGCAAAGGATACCCTTGTAGAGGCTCTCTCTTTAGACTCAGAAAATATAAAAGTACTCTCTAACCTTGGAGTTATTGCACTAAAAACTGATGACCCACAGGAAGCTCTTGGGTTCTTTTCTGTGGTGCATGATATAGACCCAGAGGACTCAGTAGCAATACAGTACTTACAACTTATTAAAGAGCAGTTCCCTCAGCTATCATAAGCATAACCCTAAGTAAAAATGACTACTCTTTGGGAAACACTTCCTGAGAGAGGTCATACGCATCAAACCAACCGACCCTATCAAATAGTGCGTGTCCCGCACTCTGATGCATCATAACACCAAGTGCTGCTGCAACATCGGGCTGAACTCCCTGACTTAAAATTGCCCCAATAACACCTGCTAACACATCTCCACTTCCAGAGGTTCCTAGAGCAGGATTCATGCCATCAATAACACGAAGCTTACCCTGAGGGGTGGCAATCCAAGTAACATGGCTCTTTAATACAATAATAACACCAAACTCTTCTGCCATAGCTCGCAAGTGGGGTCTTGGGTCTACAAAAAGGTCGCCCTTAGGAATTCCGGAAAACTCAACAAACTCTCCCATATGAGGCGTAATAATCCACTTCCCTTGAGTATCCTCCACGGTTAGCTCGCCCTGATAAAAAGCCTCTTTCAGTGCAGGAATACCATCGGCATCAATAATCCCACAAGATTGGGACTGAATAACACGAGAAAGTAAAGGCACCCGATCATGATTACGACCCCACCCTGGGCCTAAGATAACAGCATCTAAAGATTTTCTCTGCTCCAGAGAGTAACTCAAATAATCCTCTACAGTACGGATAATTTCAGCCTTCTGTTCTCGCTGAACAAGAGGAAATAACTCATCATCAACAAAGAGTGTAACACGCCCTGCATGGGATCTTGTAATACTTCGTACAGCCAGTCGTGGAGCACCCAGAAGACCTGGAGAACCTCCAAAGACAGCAACATGCCCTCGTATGGACTTATAGGCAGTTTTGTCTACCTCAGGCAGTTGGTATGGAGCAACTCCAATATCATCTATCCCTAGAACTTCGGTTCCATCATTCCAGTACTCTGTCACAAGGGATTCTGGAAAATCCAAGGATATAACCTCAAGAGCACCACAGCCTCCCCGACTATTTGGAAGGAATAGCTCCTCCTTAAGGAATCCCATAGCTAAGGTAGTATCGGCAATAAACCAAGAACCATCGGTAGCAATCCCCGAAGGCATATCTATAGCAATTTTCACACCACGGAGTCCATTAAGCTCATCCACTAGCTCATCGAGAGGTGTTCGTAATGCTCCAGAAAGCCCACTACCAACAAGCCCATCAACAACCATAAGATAAGAATCAGGAATAAAAGTTCCTGGGGCCCATTGAATAAGAGGAATATCTAAGGTGTCACAAATAGTTTTATGAAGTGTAGATAGTTCATTCTGGCTCTCTGTGGCAAGAAGAACCTCAGGAGAAAAACCTTGTTGCCGAGCACGTCGTGCCATAACCATAGCATCACCACCGTTATTACCACTTCCTGCAACAAAAAGAATTTTTCCACCGGGAACAAGCTCCTTTCCATAGAGAGAGATGATTCGTTCCCAGCCTAAAATACCAGCCTGCTCCATAAGAAGCATCTCTGGAATACCATAAAAACCGTAGGTTTGCTTCTCTATGCGCCCCATGATCTCTGGAGTAACAGCTCTATTCATAGTGACCCCCGACAACCTTTGCAATAAGATCAGAGGAGAGTGGCATTTTTAACGTATCCGCAAAGCCTCTCTGCAGAACAAACTGAACCTCTCCTCTCTGTTTCTTTTTATCTTTCATAATATAGCTAAGATATTGTTCCATATCACCGATTGAATAATCAATAGGATACCCATAGGAGAGAAGAAGATTTCTCACCATTTTTACATACTCCCTATCGGTAATACCTAATAAAGCACCAGCCTCAAGAGATCTCATCATTCCCCAAGCAACAGACTCACCATGCGACCACTGTGAAAGTCCTCCACAGGATTCAAGTGCGTGTCCAAAGGTATGCCCAAAATTGAGATGAGCTCGTATTGATTGCTCCTTAAAATCCTGCTCTATATACCACCCTTTAACAGCAATTGCTCTGCGGATCATATCCTCTAAAAGATTAGGATCACGTTGCAGAATGAGCTCCTTCTTATCCCTCACTAAGGCAAGGAGCTCTTCGTCATGAAGAAGAGCATGTTTAATAACCTCTGCCATACCGTTTAAAAATTCATGCTCAGGAAGTGTATCAAGAAGACCAACAGCAATACGGATATTCATAGCAGGATAAAAAGAGCCAATTAAGTTCTTACCACCGCTAAAGTCAACTCCACTCTTTCCTCCTACAGAGGCATCTACCATGGCAAGCAAAGAGGTAGGGATTAACACAAGTTGTGCCCCTCTCATGTATATAGCTGCAGTAAAGGCTGCCATATCACACACAACACCCCCTCCTGCTCCAACAAATACACTATCTCGAGCAAGTCCAGAGTCTAAACCTTTTTGGGCAAAATCTAAGACTCTACTTATATCTTTATGCTCCTCCCCTGGAGGAATTACGAGAGATGGGCCTTGATACTTTGGGAACAGAGCTCTTGTATGCTCATCAAAAAGTGCTATCTCCGCCTCAACGGGCATAGCTTTATCAGGAGAAACAAAATCTATGGTTGTAACAAAATCACCCAAAGTATACTGCATACCATAACCTCTCTAGTGCAGTGAATCAATTGCAGATCGTAAAGCTTCAACCTCTTTCTTTGCACTCCCTATAAAGATATTTCCATCAAGTAATGTTACAGGTCGTTTCAAAAAAGAGTAATGCTCAATCATATATTTACGATAATCAGACTCTCCTAACTCCTGCTCATGGAGACCTAACTTTCGGTATTGTAAAGAACGTCGGCTAAAAAGTAGTTCGTAACTCCCTGCCACTTCAGCAAGACGATCAATCACAGCGGGATCTATAGATGGCTTCACATTAACTAAGGTGATACCAACAGACTCCGGTTGAAGATCCTCAATAATGCGTTGACATGTTTTACAATTTGCCAAATGGTACATAACTCGTTCTTTTTTATCACTCATAAAGAGAATTATAATGAAAATTACTAGTCTATACTAGCAGGAAAAAATGATTCACCGGTGATGTTTTCTTGAATAAATATAGAAAACTAGTTGACAGGATACATGCAATTCGATAGTATGGTTAGCACGTCGCAGGGTGGAGCAGTTGGCAGCTCGTTGGGCTCATAACCCAAAGGCCGTAGGTTCGAGTCCTACCCCTGCTATCAAGACCGAGAGTATTGAGTTTCAATATCTCGGTCTTTTTTTATACTCCTAGAAAAAGACTCCCCTACTTCCAGGAGAAAGAGAGTTCCTTATCTAGATCACCCGACGCAAAGCTAATCATGGGAAAAGAAAATTCTATCTGCCCATTAGGGAGTATAGATCCACCCTTAACAGAAAGTACCTCACCATCAACATTGATGCGTATAGCAAATTCCTGTAAAAGAAGGGCTGCTACAAAGGCTTCTGCATTATCTATATACTCCTCAAAGGCGAATGCTAAGAACTCAGCATACTCCTCCTCAGACACATACTCCTCTCCTGGTCCAAAGAGGTCAAAGAACTCCTCTAGCTCTGGACCAAAACTTCCTTTGAGCTGCTGGAAAATTTCATAGCTATATTTAAGGGTTACGGTGTGAACAGCTGAGGTGTTTACCGTATGAGTTAAAAAAGGTTCAAGGTTCAATCTCTCAAAAAGAACACCCATATTCCACTGAGTCTCCGACGGGTGATCATACTCATACAAAATAAAACCATGGGGTTCTAAGGAAAGCTTAAGAGTCATAGGATCAAGGATATCACCCTCAAGTTCCTGGTACCCTAACCCCTCAGAAAAGTCCTTCAGGTAATCAATTAATACAGAATGTATAGTGATTGACGCTTTTAACGACCCAGAGCCATCGTTATTCAGGGTAATATCCTGGCTCTGAGAGCAACTAACTCCAAAGAATAGTAAAAGCAGTGTAAGAAGAAGTAATTTTTTTTTCATATCATATCCTTTTATGTTATAAACAACGGAACTTACAAAAAGTAACACTATCTATACGTTTTAGCAAGGTGGGCAAACTCCTCAGCCTTTGCAAAAAGGCCTCGTTTTTCAGCACCCTTGCTATAGATTTCACACTTACGTGCAAACTCCTCTTTTGCAAGTAACTGATGAGGCTCAGTAAATATTTTCCGATCAATAAGCTCTTGAAGTCCTCGCATACGAAAGATTTCAATTTCATCGTATTTCACCGAGAGCTGCTCCCAGTCACCTGCACGTTTTTCTACAAGGGTTTCATCAATATACTCTACAGCATAAGTATTGCAATATCGAAGCCAAAATTCATAATCCTCTGCAATTTCCAAATCCTCTCGAAAACCTCCAAGATCATCATACACCGATCTCTTCATTACCACCGTAGATGGTCCTATAATACATTTTTTCAGGCAGTCCTGAAAGATATTCCCTCGACGCTGGTGTCTCTGCTTTCTCTGGCTCACTTCAGAACCACATCGCATCCATCGCTCTCTACAGTGAATAAGAGATGGAGCGTCAGTTGTAATGATAGCCTCTGTACACTGCAACTTTTCAGGATACCAAAGGTCATCGGAATCAAGAAATGCAATCCACTCCCCCTCTGCTTGAGCCACACCAACATTGCGTACCTGTCCAGGCATACCGGTATGGGCCTGATGTATATAGCGAACTAAGGGAGATTGTATTTCAGTAATAATAGACTCTATAGGCTCAGTAGAACCATCATCTACCACAATTATCTCTTTAGGGAGAACGGTCTGCTGCAGTACCGACTGCACTGCAGCTAGGAGCATTTGAGATCTATTGAAGGTCGGTATAATGACAGAACAACTGAAACTCATTGAAAAATTGAAAGACTCCCTTGGATAAGGTAGTAGTAGAGCAGTACTCGTGGAATCCGAATAAGGGAACCGAGAAATACCTCATAAAAAGGAACTTTTAATACACCTGCCACCCACATAATTGAGGAGAATGGTAATGGGGTAATCCCCGCAATACAGACCGCCCATCCACCATAACGGTGTAACATCTGCTCACCCTGCTCACGAAAAGAGCGGGAGAACCGTTCTACAAAGGAAAACCTGTTAAAGCTTCTAGCCAACCAATACCCAGTACAACCACCTGCAATAGAGGCTCCTCCTAGAATAAAAGCCATTTTCCAAGGGGTAATATTTTCAAGGAAGGCAAATACGATATCCATTGAGGCGGGGAGAATAAGCATATCTACAAAAAATACGTATAGTACTACACCCCAGTACCCTAAGCTATTATATAAACGTCCACCTAAAGCGGCTAATTGATCCGCAAATAGGACTTTAATAAGAACAAAAAATATCACCATTACAACAGAGAATATAACTGTTTTTATGGCAAGTCGTTTCCAAAACTCACGGTCATATTTCTCTTCTCTTTTTGGTGTCATTTCAGAGGACTCTTTTGGGGAGTTACTCATTCCTGGGGCTCCATAAAATCTAGGGTTGGCTGGTGTGCTTGGTTTCGATTCTCCTCTTTACTTCCAAAGGAGACCCCTCGTAAGGGTTTACGGAACTGGGCTGCCATTGCAAGAGCCTCAGACTCCTCATAGGAAACGGTAAAATTCTGGAGTTTCCCCATAATGTCAGCAACAGATCCAACCTTCAGGAACCCAGGTACCTTTGAGCCATCGGTAATAAAAGATATAGGCTTATCTACATCTCGAAGTACACTAAACAGGTTACCAACCGTAGAGGTTTCATCCAATTTTGTAATAGCAATTGAGGTAAAATCTACACTTTGATACCGCTTAAGGGTATTTGTAATATCCTCACTTTTCATGGTAGCAGAGAGAGTAAGAACAACCTCTGTTGGGATGTTCAAGGAGTCCATTCTCTTAAGAATATCTTGAACCCAACCCTTTGTATGGGTAATACCGCTAGGCGTATCAATGAGAATAAGTCGGTAGTCTGGAGAGTTATCAATAAGACGGTCAAACTCCTCTATAGAACCAAGAACATCAACAAGTAATCCCATAAGGGTACCGTACCGTTCAATCTGCTCTTTAGCACCCACCTTTCGAGTATCAAGAGATGCAATCCTTGTAAGCCGTGGCTCTCCTCCACGTCCACGGATACCATACTCCGCAGCAATTTTTGCAACCAGAGATGTTTTACCTGTACCCGAGTCTCCCACAACAATAACAACAGGAGCAATAGTATTTCTCACATCGGGGTTAAACTTGAGAGCCTCACCCATCCACTGAATGATAATAGCCTGCAGGGTTTCGTAATCTTTGATATCAACAGGACTTAACTCATGGGTAATTCTCTCAACAAAGTCCTCAATAGCAGCAAGAGAAAATCCATTATCTCCCAAAAGCTCTCTTACTTTTTTCAAAGAGATATTGGTAAGTATTGCACCACGAGGAGAGGTCTTAAGCTCCAACTGTCTGCGAAGTGACTCTATCTCCTTTACTAATCCCTGCAATACCTCAGGCATAGGATCTTGAGAATCATCACTCCCCTTAAGAGGTGTATCATCAACACGATCCTCCTCAACAGACATGTGAGCAGCAGGAGATGAGGGAGAATCAGTTTGCCACGACTCTTCTACACCATCGGTTTTATGAAAAGTATGCGACACATGAATAGGATTTTCATCCAAATTCTCCGGCCAGAAAGAACTACTCCTCTCTTCAGGTAGTGTTTCTGGGGGAAGCTTTTTAATATGCCACGGATTATCATCGGAGGGCTTTTTCTTAGGTTCAACCACTTCTGCTACTTTCTCATCTCTATATGAGAAATGTTGAGAAAGAGCCTCTAGCCCACCCTTCGGACGGAGAATCTCTGGAATTTGAGATTCAAGCCCTCTAAAATTCTCTTCCCGTAAAGGACGATCTAGTGCAACTCCCATCTGAATATGTCGCTTCTCTTCAGGATCCAGATCTGGTTCGTTTTGAGGAGTCTCCTCCTCTTCTGTATTATGAGATTGAATCATTGACTCAATAGCTCGCATTCGAATTTCCGCGTTCCTAAGAACCTCGGGGGATATCTCTTTTTCTTGCTCTTCTTCTAAATTTTCCACCATGATAGACTGGGGAGGTGTGACATTCTCATCAGGGTCCAACACTCTATGCCCAGCATTCGGGTTCTCCTTAGATAAACCTAAATGGAACTGCATAAGTTGTTTACTATCTACCATAGAACCATCCTGATCACTACTCCCCTGGGATGAAGCATTTTTTCGTCGTATAGTGATAGGAGATATGGGAACTTCTTCCTCATCATCTTCTCCCTCTATGCTCTTGGATGCCTCAACATCACGGTTAAGGTCATCAACACTTTCGCCGTCTCCTCTATAGGAGCCATCGGGGTCAATAACACCAGTTATCTCTATAGCCTTTGTAAGGCTTTTTTTAAAGGGGCTTTTTAAGAAAATCTGTTTTTTTGAGACAACCTTGGCCGCAGGGCCGTATTGCTTCTCTATTTTTTTCAGCACAATTTCGAGGTTTTTCCCCGTAATCGTAAATGTCTCCATACAAACATACTCCTAATGTATACTATCATATAGAGCGGGTACTTACTACCTCCCAGAGATATTGAAGGAAGTAAATTTATGCCAATTTTCCTATTTTCCCCTTCTACCGGCAGGTAGAAAGGGAAAAACAGGGTGTCTATAGTATATATCGAGAGAGATCCTGGTCTTCTTCAACCTTACCTAACCGCTCTTGAACATAGGCTTCCGTAATAGGAATAGTCTGTCCCGCTAGCTCGGTGGCGTTAAAAGATAGATCCTCAAGGAGTCGCTCCATAACGGTATGAAGACGTCTAGCTCCAATATTATCGGTCTTTGTATTTACCGATGCTGCAATACGGCTAATCTCACTAATTGAAGGTTCATCAAAGGTAATAGTAACATCCTCTGTCTCAAAAAGTGCTGAGTACTGCTTAAGCAGTGAGTTCTCTGGCTCCTTAAGAATACGCTCAAAATCATGGGCATGAAGAGCATCTAACTCAACTCGTATAGGGAAACGTCCCTGAAGCTCTGGGATAAGATCCGATGGCTTGCTCATGTGGAATGCACCTGCAGCAATAAACAGAATATGAGTAGTATTAATCATACCATATTTTGTATTTACCTGTGATCCCTCAACAATAGGAAGAATGTCTCGCTGAACACCCTCTCTTGAGACATCAGCAGAACTACTTCCACCTCGGCTACCTGATGCTATTTTATCAATCTCATCGACAAATACAATTCCCATATTTTCAACTCGATCTTTTGCAATATCTACCGCTTTTTCTGTATCAACTAACCGATCCATCTCCTCCTCTAACAGAAGGTCCTGTGCTTCAAGAACGGTTATTTTCCTTCTTTTTTTCTTCCCATTCCCTCCAAAAATATTTCCTATTGAGGAGAGAGCGGATTCCATATCAGCGGGATTTCCTGTGAGCATCTCAATTGTAGGTGCCTGACTTTTTGGCGAAACAGCTACCTCTATCTGCTTATTATCAAACTTACCATCCCGTAATTTCTGCCGAAAAGACTCTCGTGACTCATGTGAAATGGCGGGAGAATCATCATCACCATCTTGAGACACACCACCAAAGAGGGCATCTAAAATACGCTCTTCTACCTGCTCTCGTGCCTTCTCTTCAATCTCAGAAGAAAGTTCAACCTTTACCATCTGTACAGCCTTATGCATAAGGTCTCGTATCATAGACTCAACATCACGCCCTACATACCCTACTTCGGTAAATTTTGTCGCCTCTACCTTAATAAAAGGAGCTCCACTAAGCTTAGATATTCTCCGTGCAATCTCAGTTTTTCCTACTCCCGTAGGACCCATCATAATAATATTTTTTGGGGTAACCTCATCACGAAGATCCTCTGGAAGCTTCTTCCGACGAACACGGTTTCTCAAGGCTAGGGCAATAGCTTTTTTTGCATTTCCCTGCCCTACAATATACTTATCAAGCTCCGCAACAATGTCCTTAGGAGCCATTGCATCTAAATCTTTAATCTGTTTCACTATACTTCCTCCACCGTAATATGATCATTTGTATAAATACAAATTGAACCAGCAATCCGTAAGGATCTTTCAGCAATCTCCCTTGCGGAGAGATCGGAACTATCCAAATAAGCCTTTGCCGCAGCGTACGCGTAAGAGCCACCAGACCCAATCGCTATAGCTCCACACTCTGGCTCAATTACATCTCCATTTCCAGAGATAAGTAAAATTTTACTCTTATCAGCAACCAGAAGCATCGCTTCTAAGTTACGTAAAACCTTATCGGTACGCCACTCCTTAGCCATCTCTACAGCACCGCGAGTAATATCTCCTTCGTATGAGCGAACCTTCTTCTCAAATCTTTCAAAAAGTGTAAAGGCATCCGCAGTGGCTCCCGCAAAGCCTGCAACAATCTTTCCATCGTACAGTCTTCGAACTTTTCGGGCATTTCCCTTCATTACAGTATTTCCTAAACTTACCTGACCATCTCCAGCCATGGCAACATTACCCTTATGGTTTACCGCTAGAATAGTGGTTCCATGAAATGTTATATCCTTACTCATATCTCCTCGCTTGTGCCTCCTTGCACACTCTTAATTTAGCACTACAACCGTTAACCAGTTGTGGCATCTCCTCCATGGGGGTGGGCTGATGCGTACACCTTTCTTAGCCTCTCAATTCCCACATGGGTATAAATTTGTGTTGTCGATATACTGGAATGTCCTAAAAGCTCCTGAACAACCCGTATATCTGCCCCCCTATCCAGAAGGTGTGTAGCAAAGGTGTGTCGAAACGTATGTGGTGACACATGTTTATCTATTGCCATCTCTTTTAACATAGTATCGATAATCCACGCAACCCCCCTTTGGGTAAGTCTACGACCTCGAAGGTTTACTAATAACCCTTCCTCATTTCCCAACTCACCTTGAAACTTTGTATCCCTAGCACCAAGATAAAGTTGCAACTCTCGCTTTGTATGGTCGGTTAAGAAAAGATACCTCTCTTTTGAACCTTTTCCAAGTACCTTTACTCTTCCAACCTCAATTTCTATATCAGATCGGTTTATTGAGATTGCCTCAGATACACGACATCCCGTAGAGTACAGCAACAGAAAAATAGCTCTATTCCGTAGACTCTTAAAGTCCGTAGCATCCCCATAAATAAACTCCCCTATCTCCTGATCACTTAATACATAAGGAAGTTTTCTTTTCCGTTGAAGTCCTCGGGTGTCGGCAAAGGGAGACACCTTAGTAACCTCAAAGCGGTTACAGTACCGATAAAATCCTTTTAACGTAGAAAGAACCCTGTTGATTGTGGACTCCTTAAGTCCATCTCTTCCTAGGGACCCAATAAAGCGTCTCCCATCCTTTCTTGTGAGCTGGGTAAAATCATAGGATCGCTCCTGTAAAAATTCTCCAAAACGATTCAGGTCTCGGCGATAGCTCTCCACACTCTTTGGGGCAAGTCCCCGTAACTGTTGTGAGTAAGAGATAAAGCTATCTACCGTATCGGTAAATTCTGGCTGTTTTTTCATAATAACACTTTAAACCTTTTCGTTTTGTAACGGTACACCGATCCTTCAATCTCCTGATGAACCCCTCTCCCTATAGTATAACCATCCTCCCTCACTTCGGCAACCCGAGGGAATAAAAATTTATCACCCCCAGAAAACACAGAGAACTCATTAAGATGGGTAACTTTCAGGGCTCCAGACTGAACCAGAGCAGCCCCTCCTGCTCCCCATCTATCGGACAATCCAATATTATACACCCCAACATCACGCCCCTGTTCTAGAGCAAAGTCAGCGGTAATTAAAGCACCCGACCGGAGGGGTACTCCCACAAGAAGTACCGCCAAGGAGAGTCCACTAATAATTCTATTCCGTTCTGGAAAAAACCACTTCTGAGAAGAGATATCAGGGGCATACTCAGAGACAACAGCACCACCACACTCTACAATAGGCTTCACATATCTAAGATTCCCCTTTGGCCCAGTAAAAAAGTGTCCCGCACCTAAAACAGCTATAGTTACCCCTTGCCCCTGCACTGCTCCTCGGTGAGCTGCAATATCAACTCCTCGTGCAAAACCAGAAACCACTGGAACTCCCGCACAGGATGCTTCTAACCCCATAGCAAAGGCTGCTCCCTCACCCTCTAGAGGGACTCTCCGAGAACCTACAATGCTTAGAGATTGCCTTTCAGGGATACTCCCTTGGATATATAACATAAAGGGTGGATCATATATCTCTTTCAGAAGTTTAGGGTATTGAGAATCGGCAAAACAAACTGGGGTGATATGTTGCTGTCTCAATAATCTCTCGAGGCGCTCTGCTCGCTGCATAAGAGTTTTTGGCAGTGGAGGAAACTTTGAGATTCCTATACACCGCTCTATATCTTCGGTACTCAACATATCAAAAGAGCAACCACTCGATCTTATATATTTCAAAAGTGCATATTTTTTACGACTACTCCCAGGAGCTATCCCATCTATTGCCAGCAATGTTTGTAAATCCATATAATTATCCTCTTTACTGTATTACTCTTTAATCACATTGTTTTGCTTCTATTTGTATAAAAAATTACCACTCCTACTGTTCAAGAGCCAACTTCTTTCCTATACTGATACCTATGAAACAGTCGATACAACTTGCTATTATTTCCGTAGGAGATGAGCTACTCCAAGGAAAAGTCCAAGATACCAACAGCACCTATATATCATCACAACTCTTTGGGCTAGGAGTTTCAACGGTTGAGGTTTTTACCATTCCAGATACACAGGAGGTCATACAACACACCGTAACAACCGCACTCTCTCTTGCAAATGTTATTATAATAAGTGGAGGCTTAGGGCCAACATTAGATGACTGTACAAGAGATGGTATAGCTCTAGCTCTAGGTCGAAAACTTCTCTTTAGAGAGGATCTTTGGCAACCTATTCAAGATAGGTACCCAATGGTAGAGATTCCTGAGATAAATAGGAGACAGGCATATATAATAGAAGGTGCTGAATCCTTACAAAATGATCATGGAACTGCCCCTGGCATGTGGATAACTACGGAGCAAGGAAAGTATATCGGAGTACTCCCTGGCCCACCAAGAGAGATGGTACCAATGCTCCATAATGAGATAATCCCTCGGGTAACCAATCTACTAGGTGTAGAACCACCAAAGATAACTACATGGCGACTGTATGGAGCTGGAGAAAGCAGTATTGCAGAGGTAGTAGAGTCATTTAAAATCCCCCACGGCTGCTACACAAAGGATGGGTGGATAGAGGTGCAACTTCTACAGGGCTCTAAGTCAGATAGTAACTTCAAGAAAATCCTTTCAGAGCTCAAAGAGGCTCTAGCAAAAAAAGATATTATTCAGACAGATGATAAGGATTTAGGACTACTTGTGATGGAAGGTTTTCAAAAGAAAGGGTACACCCTAGCCTTTGCGGAGTCTCTCACTGGAGGAGAACTAGCATCTACCATAGTGGCACATCCTGGAGCTTCATCGGTACTCCTTGGAAGTGTTGTAGCCTACAGTAATGATATAAAGGAGAAGCTTTTAGGAGTACCTAAGAAAACACTTATTGCTCATGGAGCGGTCTCTCAGGAAACTGCTTGTGCTATGGCTCAAGGAGTACGAAAAATCAGTGGTGCAGATATTACTGTATCGGTTACGGGTATTGCTGGACCAGATGGTGGTTCTGATGAAAAACCAGTAGGAACCTTCTGGATGGGCGTGACCACCCCAGAGGGTTCATGGGAAAAGCACTTTTTGATTCCAGCTTCAAGAAAATGGGTTATACGAAAAACAACCCACCTTGTGTACCGAGAGTTATTGGAGATTTTAGGGTAAGGGAGATAGCTTTTCACCTATAAAAAGGCTCCCTAAAT
This sequence comes from uncultured Spirochaetia bacterium, assembly GCA_964492025.1. Lineage (GTDB taxonomy): Bacteria > Spirochaetota > Spirochaetia > CAZBHR01 > CAZBHR01 > CAZBHR01. The sequence continues at coordinate 48,942 of CAZBHR010000004.1, forward strand.
AGGGATTTCTCTGGACTACCTACCCTGGGTGGTGCTTTTTATGGTAGTCCTGAAGGTCATCGGTTGCCACATGGGTGTAAATCTGGGTTGTTCCAATATCCGCATGACCAAGGAGTTCTTGAACTACCCGAAGGTCAGCACCACCTTGAAGAAGGTGGGTTGCAAATGAGTGGCGCAGGGTGTGAATCTTAGCATCAACCCCTGCAAGAACGCCGTACTCATGAAACCTTTTCCACGCACCCTTTCTAGTAAGAGGCCGTCCTAGACGATTTAAAAAAATATAATCAGTCGTAAATTTAGGACTCATCAATTTTGGTCGTCCCTCACTGAGGTATCGCTCTAGCCAGTGTACAGCAACACCACCTAAGGGGGTCAATCGCTCTTTACTCCGCTTTCCAAGTACCCGTACCAGACGTTGATCAAGAAAAAGAGAACTCGAAGTAATACCCAAAGCCTCACTTACCCGAAGGCCACAGGAGTAGATAAGTTCAAAAAGAGCCCGATCTCGTAGGTTCCCAGCACTTTCATCTACATTAATACAGGAAAAAAAATGTTCAACCTCATCAAGGCTTAGAACCGAAGGAAGTCGTTTTTTTGATTTTGGAAGTTCTATGGTAAGAATAGGATTCTCATCAATAATGTTATCTTCAATGCAGTATGCAAAGAAAGCCCTAAGTGCTGAAATAATCTTTGCCACCGTAGTGGACTCTAGGTCTGATGACTGTCTATCTGTTAGGTATTCAATAAGAGTAAGAGCCTCTACCTCCTCAAGGGAGGTATGGCTCTTCTCAATAAAATTCATAAATCTTTCACTCTCTCGGAGATACACTTCCCGAGAAAGCGGTGCCAGCCGAAGAGCAATAGTGAGGTGATCCTCAAAGTCTTCTAGCAAGCGTCGAGAGTTTGGGAGCATACCCCTACTCTCCCTGATTACGTTTTCGTCTCCGTAGTATTGCAGGAATAGAGATATCATCGTCCTGAATCTCTACGGAACTTTTTCCACTAGATCCGTGTAAATCTTCCCACCTCTCAACAGGAACAACCTTCTCGGTTTCTCCATCTCGCTTATAAGAACCTATGGTTCCACTCTCTTTTGTTGCCATAGTTGCACCATAGAGATTATCGGGCTGAACAGGAATTCCATCATCCTCTTTAAACCCTGTAGCAATTACGGTAACCTTAATTTGGTCGGTCATATCAGGATCATACGCTTGACCCGCAATAATGAGAGCGTCCGATGTAGCATTAGAGGTAATAATACGAACAACATCCTGAACCTCAAGTAAGGTAAGGTCATCTCCTCCTGTAACGTTAACAAGAAGTCCCTTAGCTCCCTCAATTTGAGCATCCTCAAGAAGTGGGTTGTTAATAGCTTGGGTTGCGGCATCAACAGCACGAGTCTCACCATGTCCAATACCTACACCCATAAGAGCATCACCCTTGCCTCGCATAATGGTTCGAACATCGGCAAAGTCAATATTAATCTCTCCTGGTTCAGTAATAAGCTCACTGATTCCCTGAACACCCTGTCTAAGAACATCGTCGGCAAGATGGAATGCAGACTTAATAGTTGTAGTCTTATGAACAATTTTAAGGAGATACTGATTAGGAATAAGAATAAGAGTATCTACATTCTCACGAAGTGCTCGAATTCCCTTCTGGGCAAACTCCATTTTCTTCTGTCCCTCAAAGCCAAAGGGCTTTGTAACAACCCCTACTGTAAGAGCTCCTAAATCTCGAGCAATACCAGCAACAACAGCAGCAGCTCCTGTTCCTGTTCCTCCTCCCATTCCTGCGGTAATAAAAACCATATCCGCACCTTCAAGGAGTTCTCGTATTTCGTCCTTAGACTCTTGGGCTGCCTGCTCTCCGATGTCAGGAATACCTCCTGCACCAAGACCACCAGTAAGTTTTGCACCAATAGGCAACTTCACATTGGCATGGGACTTCTTAAGTGCCTGAATATCGGTGTTCATCGCGATATAATGCACCTTACGAACGCCAGTTTCAATCATTCGGTTAATAGCGTTTCCACCACCGCCACCAACTCCCACAACCTTTATGTTTGTGCCACTAGACTCTGACACCTTTGGGGCCTTCTGTTGTAAATCATCAAGAATTTCAATGTTCATCTGCTTCCCTCCGAAGCTTGTTCTTTTATGTAAAATATCATGTTTTATCTACTAAAACAACCGCTTAAACCAATCTTTCCAATTTTTCCGCTCTTTATCTGCTACCACCTGAGCTTTTACAGGATCATCCCTACGGGGACGATCTTTTTGACTCTCTTTATACACCCTTGCTTCATGAAGCACCGTACCAATAGCGGTGGCAAACTCGGGTGAGAGGAAATTCGGCTTTAACCCAGGAACCATTGAGGGAACCCCCAATTTTACGGGATACTCAAAGATCTCAGATGCAAGCTGTAGAGCTCCTGAAAGCAGGGCTCCTCCTCCTGTAAGAACAATACCGTGGTTAAACAGTTTATACACATCGTTCTTAAGAAAATCCTGCTGAAGGATAGCAAAAATCTCTTCCATACGAGGTTCAATAATTTTACACACCTCTCGTTTAGGAATAGATGCAGCGGGCCATCCACTCACCTGCGGAATAATCACAGATCGGTTATCACGAATCATCCCTTCATGACAGCAACCATCCTGTATTTTAAGGTTCTCCGCAAGCTCTCTTGGTTTGTTTAACATATATGCTAAATCAGCAGTCACCATCTCACCTCCAAGGTCAAAACCTCGAACGTACCGTGGTATATCATCAATGATACCGATAACATTTATGGTGCCTGCTCCAATATCAATAAGTAATGTTCCTACCTCTCTATCCTGATCGGTAAGTACAGATTCTGCAGCAGCCAGCTGCTTCAAAAGCACCTTATCCGCATCAAAGCCACCTCGTGTTACTACTTTTACGGTTTTTCGTGCAGTAGTGGTAGAAGCAGTAATGACCATAACACGGGATTCAAGCCGGTGACCTAACATATCAAGAGGATCCATAATTCCTCTACGACCGTCAACAATAAAATCAAGAGGAATAGCATGAAGTATCTCACGGTCTGAGGGAAGCTCCATAGCCTTGGCACTCTCTATAGCTTGACGAATATCCTCTCGGGTAATTTCACCATCTAAACCGGTAACTGCTCCCAATCCAGGAGATATCATATGATCAATATGGCTTCCACCCACAGAAGTTACCACATGCTTAGCTTCACACCCTCCAATAATCTCTGCTGCCTCAATTGCGGCAACCACAGACTTCATTGCAGATTCAATATTGACAACTACTCCGTTTCGTACTCCCTCGGTGGGCTTTGTACTCATACCCAGAATTTGGGTATCTCCCTGAGGAGAGATCTCCGCAATAACAGCGGTAGTTCTGGTTGTACCAATATCTAAACCTGTTATAATTCTATTCTCACTCATCTTGAGCAATCTCCTTCTTCCTGTACATAACACCTTTCTCGGTTATACCAAAGGTTGTATAATCTTCTAGGGTTCCCTGAGCTTGAAGGGCAACCATAAGCTCCCACCCTTTTCTTAGAGCCTCTCCTGAAACTCCCTCACTTATTACCACTTCCGCAGGATACCTTATGGGATACAAAATAGCCCGATAATCTCCATTAGAAGTGACTCCATCAAAAAGAACCTCTGACACTTCAGATTGCAACTCAGGAAACTCTTGATAAAGCCTCTCCAAATCTATAAGCAATCGTCGAATCTCATAGTCCGATCCTTTCCATGAGTTTAACCCAAAAAAGAGGGGGTACTCCTCAATTCTATCCTGAGGGACAAATTCTGGGAATAGGTTTCCACTTTTATCAATAAACACATACTTTTCACCCTGTACAACCATGGCAACAGGATCAGCGAAAAGAAGGGATACTATAATATCTCCACCTATCACCTGTTTTGCATCAACCTGAACTACTCCAGGAACAGACTGCATACCTGATATAATATATGGAATATCATCAAAAGTATAGACCCCTACAGGGTCTAATCCTGTCATAGTAAAGAGCTCATTATCTGTATAACGCTGCTCACCTTCTACAATAAGTATAATCTGTCCTTTTTGCACAACAGAAACCCATAAAAGAACTCCAATAACAAGTAAACTGAGAACAATAGCAGCAATACTAACTCGCCTGCTAAGTCCTTTTTTTTGTCCACTCTCAACATCAACCTCAAGCTCTACCTCTGGGATTTCCTCCTCCTGTGTAGGAACAACAAGACGAACACGCTTAGGTGCGTGCTCATAGTTTGGAGGAAAGAATTTTTTATTATCATCCTCCATAAGGGTCTCCTTCATCACTCCGTCTGGTACCACCGGTTGATCGTAAATCCTGATCAGAGCCTCCAGATCTCCCCTCTTCTGCCATTCGGCGAAGGCGTTCCCTTCTTATAGCAAGACGTTGCTCTTGAAGCTCTTTAATATTATCTGAGGAGATCATACCATCCACAGGCTTTGGCCCTTGAAATACACCTCCCCCCTGGGACTCTCTAAATCCAACATTACAAAGCAACCCTATGCTTACAACAGTAATAAGTATGCAAGATCCTCCCTGAGAGAAAAAAGGAAGAGGAAGCCCCGTTGCAGGAAGAAGCCCAGAAACAACACCTAAGTGTGCTAATACCTGAATAACAATAGAGGATGTAATTCCAAAGGCGAGATAAAACCCAAAGGGGTCTCCCTGCTTAAATCGGTACCGAGCAATGGAGTACCCATAATACCCAAAAAGACCAAAGGCAAATAAAATGGAAAAAACTCCCAAGAGTCCGTACTCTTCTGAGATAATAGAAAAAATAAAATCCGAGCTCATTTCAGGAAGGGCTCCTAGCTTTCGAGTGCTCTGACCTACTCCTCGTCCGATAAGCCCACCAGCCGCAATTGCCTCCTTAGAAATACGCACCTGATATCCATAGGTATCTCCATAGGCATCTGGATTGAGATACGCCATAATCCTGGCCATTCTATGTGGTGCTATGAGTATAGCTACAACCCCAGCCAGTACTGCTAAGCCTATAAAGGCAAGAAGATATTTACCTGGCATCTCCGAGACAAAAAGCATTGCCAGTCCTAGAGAAAAAAGCATTGCCGCTGAAGAGAGGTCATTTTGCATAAGAATAATGGCAGCAAAAAGAGCAATAGCCCCCAGTGGAACAATAGCAGTAGAGGGGGTAAAGTGCCGCCTCTTCCGTTTAGCCAAAAAGTTAGCTAAATAGAGACTCATCGAAATCTTGAGAACCTCCGATGGCTGAAAAGAGTATCCCCCTAAGCTAATCCAGCGCCGTGCTCCAAGGATTTCAATCCCCAATGGACTAAAAGTAAGTGCCATAAGCCCTAAAGAGACAATCATAATCAAAGGAATAATAGCACGAATATATGAGAGTGGTATAATATAGGCAAGTACAGCACCAAAGAGACCTACCATAATAAACATGCTCTGCCGAATAAGGAAATAGTAGGAAGAACCGTAATAGGTAGAACTAAAATGGTAAGAGGCTGAATACATTGAGATGACCCCCAGCCCAAGGAGAAAGAGGGTCACTAAAAAAAATGAGTGTTTCCCTCTTGCAGAAAGCGAAGTACTAGGAATTACTCGGTTTAAACGGTTCCCGATCCCCATGTTACAATTCCAATAGAGATAATCCCCATAACAACCCAGCCGACAAGCCAGAATCGCTGAACAACCTTTGTTTCAGCCCACCCTTTCTTCTCATAGTGATGATGAATAGGCGCCATAAGGAAAATTCGCCGTTTTGTTCTTTTGTAGTACCCTACCTGAAGCATCACAGAGAGTGCTTCAAAAGCAAATACTCCACTTACAAGAAAAATAAGAATCTCCTGCTTGGTCATCATTCCCATCATAGCTAATAATGCACCCAAGGTTAGACTTCCCGTATCACCCATAAAAACACGAGCGGGATTTCGATTGTACCAGAGAAATCCGAGAAGGCCACCTAACATAATAGCCGATACAACAACCACCTGTTCTCCTCCAGATACTGTAGAAAAGAGACCAAGCAAGAGTGCCACAAGAGCCACAGGGATTGCTAACCCCGTTGCAAGCCCATCCAACCCATCGGTCAAGTTTACGGCATTACTTAAAAATACCATAGCCAAAACCATAATGGGAAAATAACCAATACCAAGATCAAAAAGCACCCTTTGCGTAAAGGGAATATAGATTGCCGTATCGAAGGCAGCACCTTTTGATCCAAACATAAGCAAACCAACAACAACTATAGAAGCAATAGTTTGCAGTACAAGTTTACCCTTTACCGAAACCCCATGATTGCCCCTCTTAAGAAGTTTCTGCAAATCATCAAAACAGCCAATCACCCCAAAAAGTAGAATACACAAGAGTACTCCCCAGGTGGCTACACTTCTCAGATCAGCCCAAATAAAAAGCGATACCACCATACCTAGAAGTAAAAACACTCCACCCATGGTGGGAGTACCCGCCTTGGCATGGTGTGTTTCTGGTCCATCATGTCGTATAATCTCACCTACCGAATAGGATTGAAGTATTTTAATAAAAGGTCTCCCAAGGAACAGAACTAAAAGAAGAGCTGTAATAATAGGTCCAAATACCTGAGCAGAGAAAACATTCTGAAAAAATACCGCAGCTAAGATCGTTGACATGAGCACAATCCCCACTTAAGATATCTGACAAAGAGGACCCATAAGTCGCTCTAGGTGCATTGACCGAGACCCTTTTAACAACACAAGATCTCCCAGTTTTCTATCTGATAAAACTTTATTTTCCAACTCTTCATACTCTGTAGTAAAGTAGAGATTCTTCCTATAACCACCCTTTTTAAGTGCATTATAAGCGTCTTCCATCTCATAACCAAAAAGGTAAGCACTCTCAGGATTAAGGTGAAGAATTTTCTTTCCTAACTCCTGGTGAGCGTGGTGACTCGCCTGTCCAAGTTCCTTCATAGAACCCATAACCAAGTTTCGTCTTCCACCCCATCGAAGGGTCTCAATATAGTCTAAGATTTTACCAGAGGACTCTAAGTTTGCATTGTAGGTGTCCTCAATAATAGTTTCACCTAATGCACTCTTTACAACTCGGCTTCGTCCAGCAATAGGCTGAACTTTTCCTACACCCTCTGCTACCTGAGATGGAGTAGCTCCAAACTCCCTAGCTACAGCGATTGCCCCAAGAGTATTTCTTAGGTTATGCTCACCTATAAGGTTAAGATGCATAATCTGTCCCTCGTAGTTGATATTCCATCCATCTAATCCTAGATTTTCTGCTCCACGGAATCCTGTGGAAGTTTGGAGACCGTAGGAGATAAAATCTTTACCAAGTTCCTTTGCAAGGAAATCATTCCAAGGGTTTGTCTCGCCCACAAAAGAGCCTCGTACACCATCATGAAAGATACTACCCTTCTCTCGGGCAAGCTCTTCGGGAGATGAGAAATTCTCTAAGTGAGCCATTCCAATTGTTGTAAGGAGTGCATAGTCAGGACTAAAGGTATCAACATGCTCTCCCATTTCACCTACATGGTCAATTCCCATCTCAAACACACCAAATTTGTGCTCTTTTCGTACATGAAAAAGAGAGAGAGGGAGCCCAATATTAGAGTTATAATTTCCGGGGTTACATACAGAGGGTCCTACAGCACCAAGAATGGTGGTAAGTATCTCTTTTGTGGTAGTTTTTCCACAGCTTCCAGTAACACCTACTCTCACAAGGTTAGAAAAAGAATCAACCCAAGCTTTTGCCAACTGTTGAAGAGCTACAAGTGGGTTTTGTACTGCAATAAGTTGCATAGAACCCTGCATCAGATTCTGGGTTGGTCGGTAGGAGGTAGAAACAAGAGCCATTGAAGCACCTTGCTTTGCAGCTACCTCTAGGTAGTCATGTCCATCTGCTTGGGTACCTTTAAGAGCAACAAACAGAGAGTTCTTTATTAATTTACGAGTATCTACCTCAACATGAGAAACAATAGCATTCCCTCGAAATCCCGCAATGAGACTTCCCCTTGTAATCCTCAAAACTTCTGCTGTATTAAATAATTTTACTGCTTCCATACCACTTCTCCACTAATTCCCAAAACGCTCTTTCCAACCAGTTGCAGGTCCTAACTGTTCAATTTCTGCAACAAGCTTTCTATTCTCTTCATAGAGGCTTTTCTCTTCCCCAGATAACTGGGTAATAAGATCCCTTTTTTCTTGATACACCGATGCCTGAATTACTGCGGCAAACAGTGTTATGCAGAAGGCTCCCACTAAAAGAAATTCATAAAATCCTTTCATGCACCCTCTCCTTCTATCACCTTACGAGCTACTCGCAACTTTGCACTTCTCGAAGCGGAATTCTCCGCAACTTCATCACTCTTTGGTAAAAATGGCTTTCTGCTAATAATCTCAAAGCCTGATCGACGCTCACTGTTACGAGTAACCCGTCGATCTACCATAAAATGTTTTACCAACCTATCCTCTAGGGAGTGAAAGGATATAACTCCTAAAATACCACCCACCTTAAGCATCTCATACGCGCCCTCAAGGGCTGATTGGATACGCCCTAACTCACTATTTACCGCAATCCGCAAAGCCTGAAAGCTTCTGGTTGCAGGGTGAATTCGACCATACTTATAGGAAGAAGGAACGGCCTTTGCTATAAGTTCTGCCAGTTGAAGAGAGGAGAAAATAGGATACTCCTCTCGTGAAGCAACAATGGCAGCAGCAATGCGCCGTGAAAACCGTTCCTCTCCACAAACATGAAAGATTTCAGCCAACCCTTCTTGATCCCATGTATTTACAATGGTAGCAGCGGATAGCTCTAAATCTCCCTGATCATACAGTCTCATATCAAGTGGCTCATCCTTACGAAAACTGAATCCCCTTTGGGATAGTTCGTAATGATAGGTAGAGATCCCCAAATCAAAAAGAATACAGTCCGCAGTTCCACTCCGTGTACCATCAAAAAAGTGATCGTACCAGGTGTTAACAAACTCCATTCTATCTGAATACTGCTCTAACCTACTTTTTGCTCGTGCCATTATGGTTGAGTCTGCATCAATTCCAATACCACGGATCTCTGGATACTTCTCCAAAAAACCCTTACTGTGCCCTCCCTCTCCGAGGGTACAATCAACAAATAAACCTTGAGAAGACTGAGGGACAAGGTAGGTCAAAACTTCACGTGCCATGACAGAGTAATGTACAGGAGTCATTTAAGACCTCCCCATTAGCATGTCACCGATAGATTCAGCGGCATCTGCAAAGTCAACCTCACTCTCCTCAAGGTATGCATCATAATTTTCAGCATCCCAGATCTCAATATAGTGAGATAGCCCAAGAACAAGTACTTCCTTCTTAGGAGCAATACCAACAACTTGACGAAGAGCTGCTGGAATCTGAATACGACCAGACTTATCAATCTCACACTCTTGCGCAGGAGCAATAATCCTTCGCTGGAATGCTCGGGTTCCTTTATTGAGCATGGTAGAGTTAGCCATAATATTTTTGGAAAACTTCTCCCACTCTCCTGGGGTAAACACCCAAAGACAATTGTCCATACCGCGAGTAATTACGAGAACATTTCCCGCAATTTCAGAACGCATTTTACTGGGGATAAGAACTCGACTTTTGTCGTCTGCTGTGTTGTGAAATTCGCCATTCAACATATTATCTTACCCCCTTTTCCTAAGTTTTCTGCCACTTTTTGACAGTGATGTACCCCATATTCCCACTTTTACCCACTAAAGTCAATAAAAAAAATATACAAGTATGACAAAAGAATAATACTACTCGTAAAAAGCACTTAACAAATGATATGCATTTTTGTGTTAAAAGACAGAGATCAACATATAAATACTTATGAATAAAGGAATTATATATTTATAGCAAAAAAATAGGCAAAGTGGGAAAAGGTGTCAGATTTCTGGGTATTATGTGGTGGGAAAAAGGGGGAATTAATATAACAAAGGTTATATTGAGGTAAAAAGATCATTCTCAGGATCAAGAAACACCGAAGAGTCTAGTCCAGGAAGAATGTTATGGTCCTTTTCAAGCTGTAAAATCCAGCCAGCATCGGCATTCCATTGAGAGAGAGCCGACAAAATTCGATCACAATTTTTTATGTGTTGAATAATTCTTGATGAGGCGTACTCAGAGAAAGCCCCAGACTTAATAAGAAAAGCCCAATCTGATGACATAGCAAGAAAAAGCTCTTTGATTGCCTGATGAATGGTTCGCTTCTGAAGTCCCTTAGCATGGGGGAACCTATTTACCATCTCTATTACCGACTCTACTCCTTTGTGAAGGTAGCGGTATATCTCATCATTGGATCCATCAAGCCAAGTCTCCGCATATCCTCGATCTCCCCAGCTTGAAAATGTAGGAATACCCTGCTGCACAGGAAGCTTCATACCAAGATACTGCTCTGCTGTTACCATAGAGAGTGTTGGGTGTTCATGGGTAACTCGAATTAGCTGCTCTAGCCACTCTACTCCCTCATGCCACCAGTGCCCAAAAAGTTCTGCATCTAAGGTTATGGTAAAGCAAGGCGGAATATCTAAAGATTTAGAAAGTTTATCAACCCGAAACTCCCTATTATGCAGAAAGTTACTCACATGTTCTTTCACTCGTCGAGATGCTAATCTGTGATCATAGGGAACCTTTGCATCTTCATGAATAGAGGTAACAGCAAAATACTTATACCCCGTAAAAGAGCGGACCCCTGGCTCATGGATAAATCCACGTAAGTAATCAATGTCTCTATAAAACCCAATATCACTATGAAAATCTCGATACGCTCCATCTGCGGGGTACCCTTTTTGAGGGTCCCAAATATCCTGACACGCAGAAAAATCTCGACCAAAAAATGCAATTCCCGTACTTGGTGAGACCATAGGGGCATACACTCCATAGGGCAAGGAGGACTCAGAAAATAGATGACCATGGGAGGATACATAGGTATAGGCAATTTGTTCTCTTGCAAGAATATCATCAAGCCCATGATAAAAACCACACTCTGGCAGCCAAAATCCCTTAGACCGTTGTTTCAGGTAGTACTCAAAAGACTGAAGGCCTCCTGCAACTTGTCCAGCAACTGCCTGAGGGTACCCTTGATACATAGGAAGGTACGCATGGGTTGCTGAGGTGGTGATAAGGGTAACACTACCCGATTCATTAAGGATCCCAAGCACACCAAGAAGGTTTTTATCCCAGAGGTCATACTGCTCCAAGGTTTTTCTATATCGGTTACAAATTCGGGACGCTTCATTACGGTGAGGAGAGTCCTCAGGAAGAGACGCTAGCTCCTTCTCCCCTAGTTCAATCATAAGTTGAACATGATTACGATACCGATCACTTAGGAGTTCATCCTTTAGCATAGCTCCTAAGGTTGGCGATATTGAGAGAGTAATATTACTAGGAATTCCATCGGCCTGTAGCTTTTCAAGCATAGCAACAAGAGGAATATAGGTATCTGTGAGAGATTCAAAAAACCAGTTCTCCTCAAGATACCGGTCAAACTCGGGGTGTTTTACAAAGGGTAAATGAGCATGTAATACAAAGTGTAAGAACCCTTTACTCATGCCACTTCCCTCCTCGATTTTTTATCTCTTCAAGAAGCTCTTCAACCAAAAGATTATCTCCCAAGAACTCTGAACTATTAATAAACCCACCTAAGGTAATATCTAGCTGACGAGGTGTTGTAAGAAGCTGATCAACCCGGTCAATAAGGAATCGACTAATCGATTTTATTACATTAGAGAATCCAATAAGTTCTTCCTTCCCATCAGGAAATATGACAACAAGCGCTGTTGCATACCAGTACTTTGACTTTGGAATGTTAATATACTGACTACGTCCATCTACATGCACAGAAATATCAAAGTGATTTAAAATATGCTGCTTTGAAACCTGAGGCTCCTTGAGTTCTAAGAGTCGTAAAACCAACTCACTACAACTATCTACTTTCTCCTGGTCCTTATCGGAAAAATCCCAGTACACATAACCCCATGAAGGATCTCGCATAAGCATATGGATAGTACTTTTTTGATATGACATCATATGCAGATCTCCAAGCTCCTCTTGAAGTGATGTCATGTAGGTTGCCTGCTCTCTAAAGAAATCAAATTTAGCACGAAGCACATGCATATGAGCCTGGGGAGGACGGTTTTCAATATCAAGTTCATCAAACCACTCCTCAAGTTGATCAATGAGAAAATCATGTTCATTCTCTACGGCTGGAGGAATACGAATATCCGCACGAATAGCCAGATCTCGCAACTCCTGAAGAGATAGGTCTGTTAGAACTCTAGAAACCATGAACAATCCTCAATCTTTAATTACAACTCCCCCAGAGGGAACTATGATGATAGGCAAATATTTAATATTCGTCAATATAAGTGTTGCCTATCCAAAGGTTTTTCTATATTTTAAACCTTCGGGAAGGAGAGAGATTGAATGGAGAAGAAATCACTTATTATACATGGACACTTTTATCAGCCACCAAGAGAGCACCCCTGGACAGAGAAAATTCCAGAACAGCCAACGGCAAAACCATTTCATAACTGGAATGATAGAATTCATAAAGAGTGCTACGAAGCAAACACAAACTCACCATATCTAAGGGGAGATGGAACCGTTCTTAAGCGATTTAATAACTACGAATATATATCTTTTAATTTTGGTCCAACCCTTCTTAATTGGATGAAGATATACCACCCGAAGGATTTTGAAGCGATTATTCAGGGGGATAGAAATAGTATACAACGAACAGGCCATGGAAATGCTATAGCCCAAGCGTACAACCACACAATTCTCCCTCTAGCAACAAGAGAGGATAAGGAGTGTCAAATACTCTGGGGAATTGAACATTTTACGAACACCTTTGGTCGAGCACCTGAAAGTATGTGGCTTCCAGAAACAGCGGTAAATGAAGAGACCATTGATCTACTCCTTGAGGCTGGTATATCCTATGTAATACTCTCCCCTTGGCAGGCGAAAAGCTACACGAAGGAAGATGGCACATCAATACTTCTGGAAGGAAAATCAATTCCATCATTTGAGCCCTACGAAATTGAAGGATCAAAGGGCTCTATTTCAGCAATGTTCTACCACCCTGACTTGGCATCAGAAATTAGTTTTGGAGGGATTCTCCACAGTGCGGATGTGCTGTACCAAAGAATACTTTCGATTGGGAAAAACCAGAAAGGAGTTGTTCATACAGCGACAGATGGAGAAATATACGGCCACCACTTTAGGCTTGGAAATATGTGCCTATCTGCACTGATTGAAAAAGTTGAAAACTCCGACATCCTTGAGATGACCAACTACGGAGCGTACTTAGCTAAAAATAAGCCTACTAAAAAAGCTATACTTCTTCCTGGAGAGGATGAAAGAGGAACCTCTTGGAGCTGTGCCCATGGAGTATCTCGATGGTATAAAGATTGTGGTTGCTCAACAGGAGGACAGGACGGATGGAACCAAGAGTGGCGAGCTCCCTTAAGAAAAAGCTTTGATCTCCTAAGTAGCCAAATGGCTGAAATACAACAACAGGAGATCCCAAAGATAACAGACACCCCAATCCACGAAATAATCAAGGAGTACGGCAGAGTTCTTACGGGAGAGTTTTCACCAAGAAACTTCTGCATACACCTAGGGGTGACTGATCCATCGCAGCAGTTTACCCTTTGTACCCTACTTGATGGGGAACTTCACAGAATGTATGCATACACATCCTGTGGGTGGTTCTTTGCAGAGCTTACCGATATTACTTCGGTACAAAATATTCGGCACGCCCTGAGAGCAATACATCTATACCAGCCATTTACAAAGATAGATCTCATAGCAGAACTTAAGAGTAACTTAGCAGAAGCAAAAAGTAATCTCCCCCATGGAGCTTCGGGAGATAAAATTGTAGATGAGTTACTTGAAGAAATTAAGGAGATGTAACAATACTACTCCCCTCGTTTGCCACTCCAGTGAAATTTTCGACACACCACATCGTAGTAAGATCGATTCAGGGACTCTACAATAAGGGTTCTGTTAAGAGATCGCTCGATACACACAACATCACGGGGCTCGAGGGGAACTGTATCCTGCCCATCTAGTGAGAGAATAAGATCAGCCCTCTGGTTCTCTGAAATGGTAACAGTAATACTGTCATTACCAGAGACCACAAGTGGCCTTGGAGAGAGGGAGAATGGGGAGATTGGATTTAGTACAAGTGCATCCATCCCCGCTTCAACAATAGGTCCTCCCGCAGCTAAGTTATAGGCAGTTGAGCCCGTAGGAGTTGCCACAAGCACACCATCGGCACGAAGAATTCCTAATGACGTTCCATTAATTTTTGGTTCCAAGTTCACCACATGAGATATTCCCGCAGATCGAATAACCGCATCATTCAGAGCTAGCTTTTTAACTACAACCTTTCCCTCTCGTTGAACAGTAACCCGAAGCATGAGTCTCCTTGATACACCAACATCGCCACGGAGGTACGCATCAAAGGTGGTCTCCCACTCCTCCTTTGTAATCTCCGTAAGAAACCCAAAGGTCCCTAGGTTCACAGCAAGAAGAGGAGCACCTAAATCACCTAAAACACGAGAGGCAGCTAGTACCGTGCCGTCACCTCCAAGGGTAATAATGAGATCAGGCTTACCCATATTAGTAGGACTCCCCTTTCCTATTGACCCTTCAGAATCACACAGCTCAACGGCAATATTCCGACCAACCAAAACCTCTTGAATTATAAGCATCCATTGATCAACATCCTCTCGGTGTCGATCTCCAAAAATCACAACCTCTTCAATTCTTCGTTTCATACAACTCTCCTCAAGTCTTAGGGCAACGTCGCAAGCACACGGGACACAAGGTCAATCTCTTCCCGAGATAAAAGAGGATAAAGAGGAAGAGTAATTCCTCGCAAAGCAACCTGCTTTAATTCACTAGATAGCTCCTCTAAATTAACACTGGCATCTACCAACGAACCTATAGTTATCCCCTTTTTCTTTGCATAACCACGGGCATCTTGCACACTTCCATCTAGTAGGACCGGAAAAAATGCAGGAACTAAGGAGGTACCTTCGGGAGAGTGCAGAAGAGGTCTGTTTCGACCACTTTTACGGAGAGCCTCTTGATACACCTTAAAGATACCAGAGCGTTTTTCTATATTCTTTCCAAGATATTTAAGCTGAGAAATGACAAGAGAAGCGTTCAGATCGGGCATCTGATAACTAGGCCGAGAAAAGTTCTGAACCTTTCTTATATTTCGCCAAAGACCTAATGAGTCTGTTGCTAAAAGAGCACCACCCCCCATAGCAACAACCCCAGGCTGGTCTCCAGAAAGAATGACAGCACTCCCGATTGACCCTACTGGTGTGTTATTAAGAGTTGACCCAATAGTTAAGGTAATATCTTCTATAATAGGAATACCAATGCTCTCATAATCCTCAGGTTTAGGAACATTCCCTGCGGGAGAAGAGAGCAGAAGAGCGGCTATACCTGCTTGTAGGGCTTCTTGAATTCCCTGATTTGAGGGGAGCAAAGTTCTCTCATCCAACTCAAGGACATAGGGAGTCAATCCAATCGCAGATATCTGATCCATAAGAAAAGAGCTTACCAGTGGAGAAACACCCACAAGAGATCCCTGAGGGAGGCTCAATGCACCTAGCGCTATTTCGTAAGCCTGGTCACAACTGCGAACAGCCACTCCATAACCCTGCTTCCACCCTAAAGATTTACCAAGTTCCTGTATCGCCATTCCTCCAAGCTCTCCTGGAGAAACAGACCCATCTATAATATTACTCAAAAGAGCGTCCATCTCTTTCCGAGTTATTGTATCTCGATGTAACGCAATCATAGCTCACCCTCGTTGTTCTCTTCGGGTAACATGAGCTTGTTTAGAGAGCTCAGCCCCGATACATACCATCTATTATCAACCTCTTCAAAAAAGATCTCTCCCCGTAGAGTATCACCGTTCTCAAGCAGCAGACGAAAGGGAACAGTACAACGGGACCGAACCTTCATAATCTCTCCTATTAGTATAGTTTTAATAGGGTATATATTTTTTTCAAGGGGCATCAAGTTTCGTCTAAGAATCAATCTACTACCAGGCAAAAACATCTCATCACTAAGAGTCCCTTTGGAAAGGTTATCAAAAAATGTTATAGTAAGTTCTCCAAAAAACCGACCATCATCAATGGTAAAATCCTGTAATGGCCCAATAACAGAATCCTCTGGTAGCTTAGCTGAGGAGTATCCTGTATTCCAAATTTCTTCATAGGAAGATACATTACCAAACAGGGCTATGGAAGAACCAATCCATATAAGGAGTACTGTAATCATAAAAATCTTTGATCTGCTCATTGTTACACTGTACTTTTTTCAAAAAGAATTGTAAATATACTCTATGAGTGTTCAGCGTGATATATTACATCATCTCCAGTGCGACTATACAGAATCCATAAGGGATCCCCTATGGAAACATATTTATATATCCCAAGGGATGAAAGCTTTGCTACAGACTCCTCAACTGCAACAACTGCAGCGGGTAAAGCAGCTAGGTCCAACCCATCTGGTCTACCCAGGTGCGGTACATACCAGATTCAACCATAGTTTAGGAGTATACCACTTAGCAAAAGAGATTATTACAGCTATGGTAAAGCATAACTCCTCAGGGCTATTTACCCTAAGGGGTGTTACAAACTTTCTTCTGGCAGCTCTCCTGCATGACCTAGGACACTTCCCCTACGCCCACTCTCTGAAAGAGGTTGTCCCCCTATCTCATGAATCTTTAGGAAGAAAGATTATACTCAACACCGTACTTGCTGAAAAAATATCTCTGATTCCTGAGGGTGACCCCGAAATGGTTGGTCTCATTATAGACAACTCTATACCTATTCAAAATCCAGAAATAGAGATGTACAGGAAGGTTCTCTCTGGACCCATGGATCCAGATAAACTTGACTACCTAAACAGGGATGCTTTTTTCTGTGGAGTCCCTTACGGAATACAGGATACCGATATTATTATAGAGAGCCTCACCCCCAACAGCAGTGATCCCATGGAACTCTCAGCTCAAAGGAGAGAACTTCTTGATGGTATACTTCTCTCAAAGTATCTCATGTATAAACATGTATACTGGCACCCTACTGTTCGTGGGGCTACAGCAATGATAAAAGAGGGAGTTCTTCATGGGTTTAACGAAGGAACTCTCCATGCCGAAGACATGTACGGACTGGATGACTACTCCTTTGAACTTTTAACCACAAGCCCCCTCCTTGAGGAGATGCTACTGTGCCTACAGAGTGGACAGGTGTACAACGAGGTTTTTCATACTGCCTATAAGGATACCCCCTTCTTAACCACCCCACAAGGAAAGAGAGACTTTAAAAAGTCCCTCCAATCAAGGTCTTCAAAAAGGCTATTAGATACTGATATATTGATAGATATTCCTGAGGCAATATCCTTTGAAGTCCCAGAGACCCTTAAAGGAGCAACTCACATAACACCATTTTCGAGTAGCCTTGGTGAAGATCTCACTGGAGCACTTCGTAGAATCCGTATTTTCATACACCCTGAAAAAAGTGATGGGTTACCTCTGAAGTATGTACAAGAAGTGGTGCAAGAACTCTCATAAATTAGGATAATTCATAAAAAAACATCAAAAAACACCAATTTCAAGGTTTTTTATCAAACCCTTTGTAGACGGAGCAAAAAAGATGGTTTATTATATATATATGAGACAAAAACGCTGTGCCCTTATAGTTATACTCTCTCTACTCTGTATGCTATTTATTGGCACCCCTCTCTTGGCAAACAGTACTGGAGAGATTCTTTATGCCTCTTCGTTCAGTGAAGAGAGAGAGCCACCTACAAAAGAGAAACAGGCGGAAAAGAAAACTCCCGAAAAAAAGGAGGCTCAACCTCTCGGCACAAAAGTCACACAAAACACCCTAGTTATGTATACTCCGGAAGCAGAGGACAATACACAACAGGAAGGAGTACTAGAAGTACAGAGGGACAAGAACGATTCTCAATCAGCATTTCAGCCAAAGGCTATCTCTTTTGGATTAACAGGAGACCTCTACATAGAGGATCAAAATTTTGCTCTTTACGCAGCTCCATTTTTTCAATATTACAAAGACAATTTTAAACTCAGGTTTGAAATACCTGCAAATCTTTATTTTCGACAAAGCAATGAGTGGCAATTTGGATTTGATGATAGGGGTTGGCAGTTTTTTACAGACCCTTCATTCTGGCCAATATACCAAGGTATTCTCCACAAGGTAGATACTATAGCCTACTCCCTACGTATTCAAAATGCGGAAATTTTCTCTTTCGATTTCAGTAGAAGAGAACGAAAAGGACTCTCCTCGGGAGGTCTTATTTCTCCTGCTCTTGAGGACCCTCGCTACAGAATGGCTCTTCAAGGAGCACTTTATGTAAACACAACCTTTTTCTCTGCAGAAGCGTACACCCCAAATATAGAGGACCTGAACGTTGTAGGTGGTCGTTTAGGACTACATAGTAGCTCTCGGCATCCCGTAGAAACAGGCGTATCTGTTGCGTACGGAAGTGATCTCCAAGCAGCTAACTCCCTTGGGCTATTGGCCATGGGAGTTGATCAATATATCCCTCTTTTTACCACAGCAAAAACGAAAACAGGGTTACTTCTTGAAACTGGAATAATAGCACCTATAGAAGAGGGAAATCTTGACTGGAAGGCGATTGCTCAAATAGGTTCTGGATTTTTTAAAAGCCTTGATAGTTTCTACCTTTCTGGAGGAGTAACCATCCGTTCTGAAAGGTTTAGCTCAAACCACTATGTAAGCTATAGTAGATCAATCTACCGAGGATTTTTTAACCAGTACTACAGAGATAACCAAAGTGCTATCCACAGTATGTATGCAAATGAGACAAGCTCGGGAGTCTATGAAGATGGACCCTATATGATACAGTACGAAACTGATAACCGCATAACCTTTGGAAAGGAGCAACAGCTCCGTATTGTATACGCTCTAAATTTCAGCCAGAGTCCAATAGATAAAAACTGGGACTACAATTTTGATAGATTCACTGCTCTGTGGACACTTAATGATCCGCTAGCATATAAAAGGTGGCACGGATCTGCTGGTATCTCCATGGAAAACCTAGGAGGTCTTATCAAGGGAGATCAAAGCTTTTTAGAGTTCACAAAGAGTAAAAATACCTACCTCTACGGTTCTATCCGATATGGAATTACGGATTTCCTCTTTATTCAGGGTGCTCTAAGTGTGGGTAAAGATCCAGTAAGTGCTTCTCTGGGTGTTACACTTCGATTTTAGGAAAAGTTATGAAAACACAAAAAATAACTCTACTTCCCCCTGCTACAGCTCAGAAAATTGCTGCAGGAGAGGTAATAGATAGACCACAAGCGGTAGTAAGAGAGCTCCTTGATAATGCGATTGATGCAGGAGCAACCGCTATAGAGGTTCACCTAGAGGGTGGAGGTATTGATAAAATACAGGTAATAGATAACGGTGAAGGGATGAGTAAGGAAGATCTTGCAATCTGCTGGAGCTCCCATGCCACATCAAAAATAAAGGAGTTTGACGACCTAGAAAAGCTCCATACCATGGGGTTCCGAGGTGAGGCTCTTTATAGCATAGCTGCATGCACAAAGCTCTCCATATCTTCATCGCAGGAGAATGCCCTAGGAAACACCCTAGAAGTTCATAGCGGCGAGTTCATATCATTAGAGCCATCGGGACAAGGGCAAGGCACATCAATAGTTGTATCCGATCTATTTTACTCAATTCCCGCACGGAAAAAGTTCCTAAAACGACCAAGTGCAGAGGCTACAGCCTGTAAAAAAACCTGTATTGCAAAGCTTATTCCATTTCCACATATTGAGTTTAAATTTTTTGTAGATGGGAAGCTTCAACTTTTTCTTCCTAAGCAAGAGTTAAAGGAACGTGTAGTAATGGCTCACAATTTGGGAGACCCAAAACTATTTCATAAGGTTACAAGAGAGGGGGCAACCTTTTCTATTACCGCTATCCTAGGGGATCCGACCGTTTCAAAACATGATAGATCTAAAATATTACTCTACGTAGGAAATAGACCAATTCAGGAGTACGCACTTGTTCAGGCAGTGCAGCACGGCTATGATGCCTTTTTACCTGGTGGTCTCTTTCCTGTTGCTGCTATCTGTATTGATGTTGATCCCAAGTTGGTAGACGTAAATATTCACCCTGCAAAACGGGAAGTCCGAATGAAAAACCTTCCAGAGATTCACCATGAACTCTCCCACATGATCAAAGAACACTTGGGGGTGGCAGGCAAGGGTTTTCCCTCATCTTTAAGGAACAGACAGAGTGCTCCAGAAACATCCCCCCTACCCTTTACCTCTCACTTCACCCAAGAAGCTTCGGATCTCTCATATACAGCGCCTACAAATAAAAATAGAGCATTCAAAGAGAGTTTCCATTCAGAGGTATATCAGCAAGTACCAACATATAAAGCACCTGTTACCCCTTCTCTACAGGAGGATTACCCTAAGGACTGGTTAGATCAAGTAAAGGAGATACATAAGGAACCCCTAGAGGTCGAATCTTATAATTTTCGATATCTAGGTCAACTGTTTGGGGTATTTCTTATTATTGAGCAAGATGATAACCTCATACTGGTAGATCAACATGCTGCCCATGAGCGTATCATATACGAAGAGCTCTGTAATGATACAGAGAGTCAACCTCTTTTACTTCCTGTACCAATATTCCCAGATGATGATGAAGAGCTTCTTATAGAGAAACAGAAAGAGCTCTATAAAGAGCTGGGAATTGTGGTAGAGAAACAGGCTCCTGGTCACTGGGACATTACAAGTCTCCCACAGGTTATGCAGAAGAGCGACTCTACGATTGTTGACTTTATTACGACACAGCGAGGAACCATAGAGGAGTTACAGAAAACTCTATTTGCTAAAATAGCCTGCACAGAAGCTATAAAGGAGGGAGACTACCTCGATAGCCAGAGAGCCTCGGCTCTTGCGGATAAGGCTCTAAAGCTCCCCTTTCCTCGATGCCCCCATGGAAGGCCTCTTTGGGTTTCCATTGATAGGGATACACTGTATAAAGAGGTAGGTAGACTAATATGAAAATACTCTGTGTAGCCGATGCAAAAGACCCCCTTGTGTACTCATCTCTTATCAAGGAGCGATTCAAGGATGTCTCTCTCGTATTAGGCGCTGGTGATCTCCCCCTCAAATACTACGGATTTATAGTGACATCATTAAATAAACCACTGCTCCACGTATTTGGTAATCATAATTTAGAAAATTTTGATGCGGTCCATGGAAAAACTCTTTACCCAGACTTTGATCAAGGGAAGGAGCCTATTCACAGATATAGCTTTGGGTCTATTCATATAGGGGGACGAGTCGTTAAGGCTGAGGGTATTTTGATTGCAGGACTCGGAGGATGTAGAAACTACAACAATGGAAAAAATCAGTACTCCGAGTTTCAAATGTTTTTACGAATAGTAAAACTGATGCCTAAGTTACTTTTTAATAGGATCTTTCGAGGGAGATGGTTAGATATACTCCTTACCCATGCACCCCCATATCAACTAGGTGATAGAGAGGATCCATGTCATAAAGGTTTTAAGGTGTTTCGTCTATTCCTAAGGTGGTTCAAACCTAAGTATATGCTTCATGGGCATGTTCACCTCTGGGGACTCAATGATGAGAGGGAGATAACCTACGGTAACACAAAAATTATTAATGTGTTTAATCATGTGGTATTAGATTATGAGGAGCAGAAACGTGGACGTAAAAAATCTGTCTAACGAAGATTTCAACAAAGCCAGAATGAAGGCATCTATAAAAAATATAACCTCTGTACTTACGGGTAAAGGAGAACATAAACTCCTCCCCTTTGAAGAGATAAAAGAGATAAGCCACACAAAAAATCAATCCTATATTGGTATTAAAACAATTCCTATAGATCTCATTGCAGGAAGTGAAGGACGGTATCAGGATTTTGATAAAGCTTTTCTTCCAAAGAAAGAGTTTAGTCGCCACCGCTGGGTACGGGTAAATGAAGCAAGACTTACAGATATTATACTCCCTCCTATTCAAGTATATGAGTTAGGTAGCCTCTACTTTGTACGAGATGGAAACCACCGTGTATCGGTAGCAAAAATGATGGGTATTGATTTTGTTGATGCAGAAATTATACGAGTAGAAACTCCTATAAACCTTACCCCAAATATGACGATTGAAGAGATTAGAGAGGTTGTACTTGACTACGAGAGAACCCAGTTTTTCTCCCACCCACTCATAGTAAAACATATTCCCAATGAGGCCCTTCAGTTTACCACCCTAGGTAGATACCAAGAGGTTTGGGAGCATATTTCAGTACATCGATACTACTTAGGAGAGTACTACAACCGAGAGGTATCCTTGGAAGATGCTATTATCTCATGGTACAACACCCTATATCTCCCTATTGTTACCTGTTTAGAGGAGAACAATTTCCTACAGAAGTTCTCAAAACGACACCGAGCGGATCTCTATATTTGGGTATTAAAACACTGGGATGAGCTAAAAAAGGACTACGGTGATGATGTTACCATCGAGAAGGCTACCGCCGATTTTACGAGTCGATTTGGAAGATCTAAGATACAAAGGATTTCTAGTAACATAAAAAGAAGTATAAAAAAGTTCTTTACCAACATATGGAGCAAACGAAAAAGGAGATAGCTACTTTTTTATACCTACTCTACAGGCTGAAAAAGTCCGTTGTATCGTCTTGTAAAAGTGAGCCCTTGGACTTGGTCATTATAGGAAAGTGACAAATCTTGGATAAACCCTGTCTCAATCATAGGGTAAAAATTAATAGACTCGTATAGATACACCCCTGGTTCAAAGACCTGCACAAGTACCTCTCCTGTTATTCTATTGGTTCCCCGAAGTACAGAAGTTCCAGAGGAGCTGATACGAAACCCTTTATCTAAGGGAGTAAGTCTAGGAAAATACTGATGAGGCTTCTCTATTACATATGGGTTTTTAAATGCAGGAGGTCGCTGAATTACAATAGTTTTATTAATCTCTCTGGCAGCACGGTCAATAACTGTTACCGTCCATACCCCTTCATCAATTGGCTCTCTCTTTGGGTTTGTTGCAACTAAGGATATCCACACACCATCGGAATTAGGATCTTCAAAAACATCAAACTGGTTTGGTAAAAAATACCAACCGTAGGTATCACCCTGTCGTTGAAGAACAACCTCAGAAACAC
Organism: uncultured Spirochaetia bacterium; assembly: GCA_964492025.1. Taxonomy (GTDB): domain Bacteria; phylum Spirochaetota; class Spirochaetia; order CAZBHR01; family CAZBHR01; genus CAZBHR01. The sequence continues at coordinate 72,206 of CAZBHR010000004.1, forward strand.
CGTCGCCCTTCTCATTGTCATTAACAAGAATAAGTATTTCAAGATACTCCTCATACAAAGGAGCAACAATATCAATACGCCAATCTACAAAAGATACCTCTGGGGCTCCTTGGGTACAAGAGAAAAAAGTAATAAGGAGAATACTTAGCCCAGCAAGGTACCTTAACTTCTTCATACCTACTCCTCATGAGCCTTTTGATACAGCTCAACAGGGTTACAGTACGAGCGAATTGCAATATCTCGAACCCCCTGAGGAAGCCCTGTGAATCGATTCAGAAAACCTTCTCGCTCTTTTTGGGTATACTTATCCTCATACCGTGGAGTATGACACAGGTCATAGGCAATATAGTTTGTTTCCCATAGCTTATAGTTTCCTTGAATCTCCCTGTCAATTACTTGGGCAGCCTCTTTTACCGTTTCTATTTCAGGAGAGAGCGGCTCTCCCACTCGAATAGACACCCCACCCTTAGGAGTTTTTATACTGGCTAGGGCACTTGCGAGATCCGCATATTTTCGCTTACCTCTTGTCTCATCTCCCAAAGCACGGTATATCTCCCAGGCTTTCATAGTATCGCAGGGATCTACTTGGTAAGACAAGGAGAGTGGAACAATGGGACACTCAGCAAGAAACTGCTGAAATGAGAGGCCCTCTTCCTTGTACACCATGTGAAACATTTTTAATACCGCAGGTTCCGTGATATCACGACCATCCTTGGCTCTTCCGTTTCTTTGAGCAATCCAAACAGACTGTCCCTCTCTAATAGTATGAACAATCTCAGCTGAGAGCTGCTTTGACGCTTCAAAGGTTTCTCTCAAAGACCCACCTCGCTGTACAGCTAATCCTTGACTGAGACCAAAGATGGCAGCAATGGCGGGGTTCAGGAGTAAGTTATCTCCAAAGACTAATCGGGCATACGGAATATTTGTAGCATCACCTAATGCCACATTAAAAAGTAGAGGGTCTAAAATAATATCTCTATGGTTACTCACAAAAAGGTAACTCTTTGTAGGGTCTAGTTTATCAAACCCCTCAACATCTATATGATCTACTGAGTTATTAATAATGCTTCTTGTGAAAAACCCAAACACAATATCTCTTTGAAAATCCTGAAGACTTTTAGCACTTTGAAAAATTGGTATTAAATCCTTCTGTAACCGCTCTTGTCTCTGTTCTGAAGATAGCTGTTTCCAGTCACCATAACAGAGCCGTCCTAGCAGGTAAAGAACCTCTTTATCATGGGTAAATAGCTGTATAAGCTGTGGAACCTGTTCATTTGTATATTTTGGTACTTCCATTTAGCACATTCCTGTTAATGTTTTAATATATTGACTTCGTTTCCAAAGGCTTGGGTCACCACACTCTTTTTGTGAAAGGGCTCCTCGAAAATCCTGAAGATCTTGGTAGCCCTTCTCTTTCATCCACTTTTCTAAATCACTGTTCATCTCGGTAATAACACTCACCCCACCCTTGAGTACCGCAGAACATACCTCTACAGCTTGAGCACCTACAAGGATCTGCTTAATAAGGTCTTCCCCACTATGAACACCTGTATTTGAACAGAGGTTAAGATCTACAATTGAGTAGAGAAGAGCAATCCATCTCAAGGTATTTCCATTCTCCCCTGGTGAGGATATTGGATTTCCTGATACTACCTTCAATGAGTGAATATCAACATCCGAAGCAAAGAGTCTATTAAAAAGAACCACACCATCAGCACCAGCTTGGTCAAGTTGCTCTACAAAGGATGCTAGGTTGGTAAAGTATGGAGCAATTTTTATTGAAACAGGAATAGATACGGTCTGTCTTACTTTTTTGATAAGCTGTACATACTCTTTCTCAATAGAGACACTTTTCTGTCTCGTATCAACCGCAATATTGTACATATTAAGCTCTATACCATCCGCTCCATATCGCTCAAGTTGAGGTAGGTACTTAATCCAGTCTCCCGCTTGCCGGCAGTTTACACTTGCAATAATTGGGATAGAAACTCGTTTTTTTGCTTCCTCTAGGAGTGCCAAGTATTGATCCAAAAAGTAATCAACACTGTGAGCAGCCACAAAACTTCCTGTGTCTGCATGGGATCCAAGAAACACGTCTTTCATCATGGCAGAGACGTCACTTGCTAGCTGTTCTTGAAACAGTGATTTTAATACAACCGCTCCGGCACCAGCCTGCTCTGCAGCCACAATATTGTCAACATTTGCGGAGTATCCACAGCTAGCCACTACAAGTGGACTCTGTAAAGATAATCCCATATACGATGTTTGTATGCTCATATAATAATCCTCTTCCCTATCATACCAACTCACGCAGAGAAAAACAAGCTATTCCCATCGTACTACAGGAGAGCGCGCCGCAAGAACCTCATCTACCCGAGTTATTGGTGTATTTTGAGGTCTTGAATGAAGTGTCTCTGGATGTTCTTTTGCCTCTAAAACAATCGCTTCCATGGCTGCAATAAAGTCATCTAACCTATCTAAACTCTCTGTCTCTGTGGGCTCTATCATAAGCGCTTCAGGAACATTAAGAGGAAAGTATACCGTAGGTGGATGTATTCCAAAATCAAGTAGTCCCTTAGCCACATCTAAAGCAGTTGCTCCATATTTTTCTTTAAGGGTATCTGCGGAAAGAACAAATTCATGCTTACACAGCCCAGCATAGGGAAGTCGGAATAGTTTTTCTAGTTTAACACGCAGGTAGTTTGCGTTGAGAACCGCATATTCAGAGGCTTCAGTGAGTCCATCTCTTCCTAGTACAAGAAGATAGGTGTAAGCTCTAATAACTACCCCAACATTCCCCCAGAACCCAGAAACTCGTCCTATAGAGCTATCTTTATCCCAGAGAAAGTCATATACCCCTTGGGAGTCTTTCACCACAAGCGGAACAGGAAGATATGGACGGAGCTTCTCCTTTACAAAGATGGGTCCAGAACCAGGGCCTCCTCCTCCATGGGGTGTAGAAAAGGTTTTATGGAGGTTAAGGTGAATGACATCGAAACCCATATCCCCTGGGCGACTTTTTCCCATAATAGCGTTAAGGTTTGCTCCATCATAATAAAGTAGCCCCCCTGCTTCGTGTACCTTAGCGGCTATTTTCTTAATATCTTTTTCAAAAAGTCCCAGCGTATTTGGGTTTGTAAGCATAATCCCTGCTAAGTTTTCATTTAAAAATGGCTCTAGGGCGTTAATATCTACAAGTCCCCTATCATCCGCAGGAATATCCTGTACATCAAACCCTGCAATATGGGCGGAGGCTGGATTAGTTCCGTGGGCAGAGGTTGGCACTAAAATAACGCGACGCTCATGCTCCCCTCTTTCTAAGAAATATTTACGAAAAAGCTTAAGAGCAGTGTACTCTCCGTGGGCACCAGCAAAGGGCTGTAATGACCCCCACTCCATTCCAGTAACCTCTGCAAGTTTCTCTGTTGCATCGTAAAGAAGTTCTAATACCCCCTGCACAGAGTTTGTAGGCTGTAACGGATGAAGTGCAGTGAATCCCACCAAAGATGCGGTCTGCTCATTTACCCTAGGGTTGTATTTCATAGTACAAGAACCAAGTGGGTAAAAGCCGTAATCTACTCCAAAAGATTTTCGAGCAAGACCGGTAAAGTGTCTTACCACCTCATTTTCTGACACCTCTGGCATGGAGGGTTGCTCTTTTCTCAATAGCCCTGCAGGAAGTGTTTCTTTTTTAGAGGGTACATCAAGTTTAGGAAATGTGTATCCACCACTACCCTCACGGGATAATTCAAAAATTAGGGGTGTGCTATGCATGAACAGCCTCCTTAGCTAGGGCGACATACTGGTCAAGATCACTCTTAGATCTTTTTTCAGTTACCGCAACTGCAATATAGTTAGCCCACTCAGAGGAAAAGACACCTAGGTGAACTCCTCCAAAAACTCCTCGTTCCTGCAGAAAGTTAAGAAATCTTTCAGGATGTGCTACCTCTATAATAAACTCATGAAAAAACTCACTCCCTTGAGGTGCTTCTATACCGTCAATCTTCATAAGATTATCTCGTAGATACCGAGCCTTACTCATTGATTGATCCCCCACTTCCTGAAGTCCCTTAAAACCAACAATTCCTAAATAGGCAGTTGTTGCTATTGCTGCTAACGCTTGATTAGAACAGATGTTGGAGGTTGCTCGGCTTCGCTTAATGTGCTGCTCCCTAGCTTGAAGAGTAAGAACAAAGGATCGCCGGTTCTCCGTATCTACGGTCTCCCCTACAATACGACCTGGAATTTTCCGTAGAAGTTTCTGTGTCGACGCAATAAAACCAACAGAGGGCCCTCCAAAACAGGGTGCTAACCCAAAGGGCTGGGTGTCTCCCACCGCAATATCCGCACCCCAGTCTGCTGGGGTTGCAAGTACTCCTAGGGTCATGGGGTTTACAGAAATCATAAAAAGTCCCTTTTTATCATGGACCTTATCTGCAACACCTGTAAAATCCTCTATAGTTCCTAAGAAGTTAGGGCTTTGTGCAAGAACACCTACCACATCATCATCTAAAAGAGCATTAAGAGAGTTCCAGTCGGTGGCTGTTCCCTTTAAGGGTATTATCTTTACTGAGTAATCCTCACCATAGTAAGTTTGGAGCACATCAATGGTATAGGGGTGAACTCCCTGAGACACAAGAAGTGTTTTCCCTTTCTTTTTTGACTGAAAAGCGATAGAAGCAGCTTCGGCTGCTGCGGTGTGACCATCGTACAATGAAGCGTTGGACACCTCTAATCCCGTAAGCTGGGTAATGTAGGTTTGATATTCAAAAATTGCTTGGAGCAACCCTTGAGACATCTCTGCCTGATACGGTGTATAGGCTGTTACAAATGCAGGATGATTTACAATGGTAGGAACCGCCGCAGGAATGATGTGGTCGTAAGATCCACATCCTAAAAAGGAGGTTCCTAGCATATTCTTCTCTGCAAGTTTTCGAAGTCTCTCCTGAGCTTCATACTCAGAGATACCTAAAGGTATATTTAGATTTCCAGAGAGACGAATGTCCTCAGGAATATCTGTAAACAGTTCATCTAAAGAGGATACCCCAATCGCTTGGAGCATTTTTTTGACATCCGCAGGGTTATGGGGTATGTAATGTGCCATAGGTAAACCCTATTCGATAAAGTTTTTATAGCTCTCAGAATCCATAAGACTCTCGGGAACCTCATCTACTTTTAGAGCAACTATGTATGTCTCATAGGGATCGGTGTTAAGAAGTTCAGGAGCGTCCTCTAACTCATCGTTAATCTCCACAACCTCTCCACTCACAGGAGTGTACAAAGATGCAGCTGTCTTAACTGATTCAATATTAGCAAGCTCTTCACCCTCGGATACATGAGCATTCATCTCAGGGAACTCAACAAAAACAATATCTCCCAATGACTCTTGGGCATAATCGGTAATTCCAATATACACCATATCATCTTCAACCTTTAACCACTCATGATCCTCTGTATATAACAGATCTTCTGGAATATCTTTTGCCATAGACACGCTCCTTTACCTTAAGAGTTTCTTTTATAAAATGGGGTTTTTACCAATGTAGCAACCCGTTTTTTTCCTCGAATGTCAATAGTGACCTCATCTCCTATTTTAAGGCTCAATCCCCGTTGAATCAAGACCAAAGCGCAAAAATATTCACCTGTTGGTGATTTTGCTCCAGAGGTAACTACTCCAATTGGAGTTTCACCACGGTATACAGCATTCCCCTCGCGAGGAACCGCCTTATCTACCATAATAACTCCCCTCAAAGATCGGGGTACGCCCTGCTCTTTCTGAGCCACCAGCGAATCTCTACCACAGAATTCATCTTTCTCTAAAGCCACAGCCCAAGAGAGGTTTGCCTCAAGGGGAGATATATCCGCAGAGAGCTCGTGTCCGTAAAGGGGCATCTTCGATTCAAGTCTTAGGGTATCACGACACCCTAAGCCACAGGGCATAACAGACTGACCAGAATCTGCACCTAGGGAGAGAAGAAAATTCCACACCCTAGCGGCGGGGTTTATTACTCCTGCATTGCGGGAGAGAGAGAAGTAAACCTCTACCCCATCTTCGCCGGTATACCCGGTACGGGAAACAACCGCCTGTACCCCATCTATTTCAATATCTGGTAGGAACTCAAAACTATTAAGCTCCTGTATTTGTGTAAGGTCTCCACCTAATGAAGTAAGCAGGTTTACCGCCATAGGACCTTGGAATGCAATCTGTACAATATCATCAGATATGTCTTCAATATGAGGCATAGGCTTTCCCTCTACCACCCAAGGGCTCTCTTTGGTAACCCAACAAAAATCCTTCTCACGATTTCCCGCATTTACCACAAGCCAGAAACGGTCCTCTGCAAATCGATACACAAGAACATCATCAACCACCCCTCCATCGGGATAACAGAGTAGCCCATATTTAGCCTGTCCATTTTTCAGTTGAGATATATCACTGGTAAGAAGATATTGTAAGTAGGCCTCCGCATGGGGACCGGTAAAGAGAAACTCTCCCATGTGGGAGACGTCAAAAAGACCTGCATAAGTACGCACAGCGTGGTGCTCAGCTATAATACCTTGAGAAAACTGGATGGGAAGTTCCCATCCACCAAAATCAACAAGCCTAACACCATCAAGATCTGCGTATACAGAATAAAGTGGGGTTTGTTTCATAGAAACCACCTTTTTTATCTAAAGTACGTAGGGCACCTTCGCTTTGTGAGATTCGTACACTACGAATGTCTCAGCATCTCTAATGTTTGAGATCTTGTCAAGCTCATGGGTAAAGAAATCTAACAGAGAGTACCCACTTTTATCGTTGAGCATAACTTGAACAATCAAATCGTAACGACCAGTTACCACCACCGCCGAGATAACTCCCTTAAGCCGACAAAACTCCTCTGCCTTAGCACTTAAGTCCAGGGTGGTAAGATTCACTCCAATAATAATGAGCTGAATATTTTCTAATCGCTGAGGATCTACGGTTCCAATAATATCAAGAACACCGTCGTCTATGAGCTTATTTACTCGGGTACGAACAGTGTTCTCTGTGATATTAAGGGTTTCCGCAATGGAGCTAAAGGACTTTCTACCGTCCCTTAACTCCCGTACGATTGCTAAATTAGTCTCATCTAAAGAAAATTGACTAACCATGGGTTCTTTCAAACTCCTTCATAAACTCTACAAGTAACTCTACAGATTCAACTGGAAGAGAGTTGTAAATAGAAGCTCGACAACCACCAACAGATTTGTGACCCTTAAGCCCTAACATCTGCTTAGCAGTCCCCTCTGCAATAAGTTGTTTTTCAAGATCCTCAGTAGGAAGTCGGAACACAACATTCATCTTTGATCGGTACTTAGGATCTACGGGGTTTCGGTAGAAATCACTGGAGTCAAAAAGGTTATAGAGAAGGTTTGCCTTCTTTGTAGCTCGTGCTTCCATTCCTTGGAGTCCACCGTTTTTCTTAATCCATTTAAGCATAAGATTTACACACCAGATAGAGAACACAGGAGGTGTATTATACAGTCCATTTGCCTTTACGTGGGTTTTGTAACTTAGGTACGCTGTAAGGTCTGCTGGAACTCTCTCTAACATATCATCTCGAAGAATAACAAAGGTTGCCCCTGCTGGTGCAAGGTTCTTCTGAACACCTCCATAGATCATAGCAAAATCTGGTACATTCACAGGTCGGCTTAAAAAGTCACTGGACATGTCTGCAATAAGAGGAACGTTTCCAGTCTTTGGAAAACTTTGCCACTCAATACCACCAATGGTCTCATTTGAACAAAGATAGTAGTATGCTGCGCTTGGATCAACTTTAATAGAAGCGGGATCTGGAAGTGTTGAGTAGTTACTATCAGCTCCATCAAAAACAACCTTTGCGGTACCCAGTTTATTAGCATCGTCCCAAGCCTTATTTGCCCAAGACCCTGTTTTTGTATACTCCGCAAAGCCTCCAGCAGGGAGAAAGTTCATAGGGATCATACTAAATTGAAGAGTTGCCCCTCCTCCGAGAAAAAATACAGAGTAATTTTCTGGGATTCCAAGAATCTCTCGCATAAGTGACTGGGTCTCTTCGTATACCGTAGCAAAATCTGCCCCTCGGTGACTCGCTTCTATCAGAGAGAATCCCTTTCCATTATAATCGGCAATCTGAGCCTTGAGCTCCTCTAGTACCTCTACGGGAAGTGTAGATGGTCCTGCAAAAAAGTTATGTGCTCTCATACTAAAGACCTCCTTGATCTTTTACTTCTTGAATTATTGCAATAGCCTCGTCTCCGATTCGGAGGAGGTTCTCTTTAGTACTCGCTCCTAAGTGTGGAGTCATAAGTACATTTGGTGCTTTAAGAATTGGGTAGTCCTGTGGAGGTGGGTCCGATGGCCATACATCGGTAGCGTAGTACGCAACTGCACCAGACTGAAGAGCAGAAACCATAGCATCCGCATCTACCGTAGGTCCTCTACCGGTGTTAACAACTACGGGCTTTTTATTTAACCCTTTTATAATTTCCTCACCAAAGATTCCTCGAGTTTCATCTGTTAAAGGAAGGTGGAGCGAGATGTAGTCCGCATCTTGTACCGCCTCTGCAAGGGTTGGTTTCATATCGGCTACAGGGCTTTTACTTACATATTTATCGTATCCAACAACCTTCATACCAAAGGCAGCTCCACGAATTGCAACCTGCTGAGCAATATTTCCAATGCCCACCATACAGAGAGTTTTACCATAAAGCTCTGTTCTCTTAAGCTCTTTCTTAATCCACTTACCCTCTGCCATGCTGTTGTGACCCTCTACCACTCGGTTAGGAACCGTAAGCATAAGAGCAAAAGCTAACTCTGCAACCGCTATAGATGATGCTTTTGGAGTGTTTCTCACAACAATTCCTTTACTCTCGGCGTAGGCTTTATCGATATTGTCGATTCCTACCCCACCTCGAATAATCAGCTTAAGGTTCGGAGCACCGTCGATATACGCTTTATCGCAGGTAGTTTTACTTCGAATCATTACAACTGTGGCCTCTGCCACCCGTGAGGCATCGGTAGTTACCTCTCCAAACACCTCTAGTCGCTGTGCCAAAGAACTGTCAAAGGCATCGGCTATTAATATAAGCATTGTTTTCTCCTTTTGCTCAGTAAAGATATGTAAATAATACAACGGAATTATGGTTTTGTCAATTTTAAGTTTATAAAATTTACGAAAACACGAAAAAGATGTATATTTTTTTAGGTATAACGCAACAAAACCAAAGATTTACAAAATATAGTACTCCACTTCCCAGAGTGCACAGAATGTAGTAAACTATACGGTATGACTGTTTCGGAAATAACGACCCAGATAAAGAGAAACTTAGAAACCTCATTCTCCCACGTAAGTATTACGGGAGAGATTTCTAACTTCTCCCCAGCCTCATCGGGACACTGGTACTTTACATTAAAGGATTCCAACGCCGCAATATCTTGTGTTATGTTCCGAGGAGCTAACAGTAAAACACTCTGTAACCCAACAGATGGAATGGCTGTTACGGTAGAGGGAAATGTTTCGGTATACGCTCCTCGTGGAAGTTATCAGATAATTTGTACTACCATGCAAAAACAGGGCGAAGGTGATCTACTAGCAATGCTAGAAGAGAGGAAACAACGACTTGCAAAGGAGGGTCTTTTTGACCAATCCCACAAGCAAGCACTTCCAAAACTTCCAAAAAAGATTGGAGTTATCACCTCTCCGACAGGAGCTGCAATTCGAGATATTTTACAGGTATTGCAACGCCGCAACTCTGGTCTTGATGTGGTGGTACTTCCAACCTTGGTACAAGGAGACGGAGCGGGTGCCTCTGTTGCTGCAAGAATTCGCCAAGCAAACAGACTGAACATTGCGGATGTACTTATTGTTGGTCGTGGAGGAGGATCTCTGGAAGACCTGCTCCCCTTTTCGGAGGAAGAGGTGGTACGAGCAATATATCATTCAAAGATTCCCGTAGTCTCTGCGGTTGGCCACGAGGTAGACACCATGTTATCGGATTACGTTGCTGACTTACGAGCGCCCACCCCATCGGCTGCGGCAGAGCTTGTGGCTGCAAACAGAGAGGATCTAGAAAGAACCATCCAGCAGTGTAGCGAGACAATTGCTCGGGCTATCTTTCAGAAGATTGAGCGGTTGAGATTACACCTAGGTCAGTACAAAGAGCGGTACTTTGCGGAGAGCCTGCAAAATGTGGTTCGTATTAAACAAATCCGTTTAGATGAGGCGGAGTTTCTTATGCGAAATGAGATGCAACACATATTAAGAACCCTCAAAGAGCGAATTAATATTCGAAAAGAAACCTTAGCAGCAACCTCCCCCTTGGAGGTACTTCGCAGAGGGTACGCAATGGTTACAGACAAGGATGGATCTATTATTATGAGTCCAGACCGAGTTGCTCAGAATGAGCAGATACATATACAATTTGAAGAGGGCAAAATTACAGCCCGCGTGGAGGATACGAATGAAAAAGTTTGAGGAACGGCTTGCAAAGCTAGAAGAGATTAGTGAACAGATGAGAACAGATTCGCTCCCCCTTGATAAGGCTATGAAGCTATTCGAAGAAGGCACAGCCTTAGCCCGAGAGCTTGATAAGGAGATAACTAAGGCGGAAAGAAAGGTGGAGCAACTCATATCCCAACCAACCGAAGAGGACATGACTGATAAAAAAATCGAGAAAGAAAGTAGTCCCGCAGAATCTATTGAAGAAGAGGAGATTATTCTAGATCTTTTTTCTGACTAAATGAAGTTATCCTCGTATAATAAGTGAGGATAACTCGCCACATATAAAACCTAAAAAGTAGCGACTGATCAGTGAATGCTTTAGAGCCAAGGTTCTATGTTCGTGTAAATTCAGCTATAAGGAACTCTCTATCCTGAGGGGAAACACGGAGGTGAATCAGACGGCTAGCGCCCTCTTTACTGTACACATCTCGCTTGCACCAATCTAATAACTTGGCGTTTTGTATGACACTATTGGGAGGAAGGTTTACCTCTTTTGCCACCTTATCTCGTGCATCAAAAAGTGTTTTAAATCGTTCTTGTTGCCTCTTATTTAAATAGCGAAAACCCTTTGCTTTCTTATGCCTATTTATGGTGTTATTTTTTATAGGGAGTTTTTGCAGCCGACTATTCTCTTTGCAAAACTCATTGAGGAGTTTTTTTTCTGTAAGCGTAGATTCCAATACCTCCTGTAACTGAAACAGGTGTATCACATCCTGCGCTGCATAACGAAGAGCTCCACTATCTATAGGTCGTCGCATCCAGTTGTACTGTTGGAATTTTTTCTTATTCTCCCCCACCACACCGAGAAACTGCTCTAACACAGAGGATAGCCCCTGCTTAGGCGCCTCTAAAAGAGCAACCGCAATACGGAGATCAACGGTGTTTACATAGGATATACCGTACCTATTATACAGAAGTGCTGCGTCACTGGATCTATCATATACCACCTTCTCTATAGCAGGATCTTCAAAAAGAGCTTTCAGAGAACTCCAATCAGAAAGTGCCATAGGATCTATTATAACAGTTTCAATCCCATCATACACCTGTACAAGACAGAGGTGTTCTCCATAGCAGTGAAGATTAAACTCTCCCTCTAGGTCCATAGCAACCTTTGGGTGCGGCATGGCAAGAAGTTGTGTATGGTATGCCTGTATTTCTGACTCTGTGGTTATGGTTCTTATAGTATGCATACAAGCATGATAGTCAAAGAGAGTATTGATGGCAAGTGCTTATAAAGCCTATTTCTCTTATACCGTCTTGAGTATATTTTCAAAGCTTCTAAAAACTAGGAAAAGAGGGATGTTCTTCAAAGTCAGATACCTTGACTACTGTACTAGAGAGCCTTCACTCCGATAGGAAGGAGTGTGTAAATATTCTGTAACTATTGTATTAAGCTGGCTGGTTATCTCAGTAAAATCAGTATCAAGGTCCAAGGTTTTTACGGCAATCCGATTTCCACTCATAGAGTACTCACTGTTTGGAACAACCTCGCCCTGAGACCTTGCATAAAGGAGCATACCAGAAACCTCATGATTCGCATCGGAAACTTCTAGTTCCTTATTTTTTACGTAAGTAAAAATTTGGTATAAGTTTCCAGAATGCACCTTGTGTTTACTGTAGTTTACTTGGGTCATATTTTCGTAGTATTTTGCATCGATAATAAGTGTTTTTTTACGGTATGTTAGCATAATATCGGTTTGCATAATGGGTAGCATGTAATTCATATCATTATCGAGTTGCCAAGGAATCTGTGATGCTCTTACGAGAATTTCGGGAAACTCTTTTCGGTAGTACTCAAGCAGAAACTTCTCATAGAGTCGGTGCATCTGCTGCCCTTCGAGAAAATTCATAAGCTTTGCACTCCCATGAGTGGTACTCTGTAATAGCCCATTCACCACCAAATAGCAGATACCTATAAGCATTTGGTAGGTGTGATTATTTCGGTTATACTGCAGGTTCCAGTTAACTCTATAGATGTCGAGCTCATCTACATCACTAAAATACATTAACAGGTTTCGAATCTTTTTCTTTCGAGCTTTATCTATATCTGACCGAATCAATAGAAGAAATGTGGTTTTAATAATCTGATTCATGTAAGTATTCACCGAGAAATCATCATAGGTACAAACAACCTGTTTTTTGAATAGGCTCATGTCTTTGATAGACTCTGAAACATGAATCCTACCCTTAGGTGAAGATAGAACCTCATCCTTTGAGATATACTCCTTACCTAGCCCTCGCTTAATCTGCTGGGTAACTCCCTTGATCAATATTTCGGTACAGAGGTCTTTCGTATGTTCAAAGTCTTCGGTTGCTACCTGATTGTATCTATCTTCTTGCAATATCTTAAATGCATAGGAAAGCATATGGTAGATATTTTTTACAGGAATCACTTAATAGAACTCCTTAAAGTTTGTATCCACGTATCTACTTTAGTAGGTTCGTCAAACCAATACTCCTTTAATAGAGGAATAATTTCATACTCAACAATGTGGGATAGTGCAGAATTATTAAGATGTTTTTCAGTTATATCACAAAAATAACTGTGCCCAATACAAAAACCCTCACCCAGAGAGTCATCTGCCACAATAGCATGATTCAACTGCACAACACTAGCTATAAGCTTATCGAAGATTTCACTATTAAGATCTGAACGATATTGAAAAAACCCGGCAGTATCAAACGCTGGTTTCATTTCAATAAAGGCAAATCGTCTACGGAGAGCGTAGTCCAAGAGAGCCAGACTACGATCCGCTGTATTCATCATACCAATAATATGAACATTTTTGGGAACAGAGAATTTTTCATTTGCGTAAAGAAGTTGTAGTTTATAGCCTCGCTTATCATTTTCAATAAGCATAAAAAGCTCTCCAAATATTTTGCTTAAGTTCCCTCTATTAATCTCATCGATAATAAAAAAATAGTCGTTCTCATTATCAATCTCTGCTTCTTTACAAAACTTATAAAAGGGACCTGTCTTTATCTCAAACCCATGTTCCGTTGGTCGATAACCCATAATAAAATCTTCATAGGAATAACTTTGATGGAACTGAACCATCATAACCTGTGCACTATTTTTTTGACCAATTATAGAATAAGCCAACCGTTTAGCAGCATAGGTTTTACCAACTCCAGGGGCTCCTTGCAGAATAATGTTTTTCTTGTTTTTTAAAACTCCTACCACCTCATGATAGGAGTCTCTATCCATATATACATCATTAAGAAAATCTTCTGGTGTATAATCTTCATAATCCAATACCATTTCATCAGAGTATTCGTCAGTGTCATCTATAAAAAGATTTTGAAGAGTCTCGACACACTCTGTCTGAGAGGTTATCTCGGTAAGTGTTTTGGGCATAACCCGTGAAGGATACATCCACTCACCCTTATGAGTCCACTCAACATTACGAATATGTTTAAACTCATCCTCTAACATTTTATCGTATTTGTACTCCGAAGAGACAACCCCTCTTCCAATAATGGAGACACTACTGGGCTTACTTCCCTGTCGTACAAATACAATATCTCCTGGCTTTACCTCATGTACAAACTGCCATGTAGCATGAACACTGTGCATGTGTGACGAGCTCTCCCCAAAGATTTCTCGCATTTTTTCTTGTATGCTTTTTTTAGTAGAAAAGGAACTAAGATCACCTAGCTCACCCCACCCTATTGCCATAATACCAGCATCATAAAACTCTTCCCACTTATACGCATTTCTCCCTGGTGCGTATAACCAATAACGTACAGATTCTATATCATCAATATCAAGAGAGTTCGCTTCTTTCTTTTTTTGCTCTTCTCGTATCTCTTTATTTACCTTCTCTGAAATAATCCACGCATACCAAGAAAGCTCCATTATATTTTTAAATTCATACAACCCAGATTCTAGGAACGATTGACAGTAGTCTCGCACCTCAAGGTACTCCTTAGCTGTAGGAGGATTTTTTATCAGAGATCCTATTTTTTTTGCAAAAGCTTCTGAAACATATTCGGGAGTTGTGATAAACCACCTGTTTCGACCATCTAAATTAACAAAAAAGTTTGGACGAGCCCAATAAAGTCCCATTGTTAAGTTCCATTTTATACCTTTTTGATGAAGAACTATATCATATAAAGAAGAAAAAGCTACTCGATTATCAAAAGTATCTTCGTTTGCTAATATGATGGCTGATTCAAAGAACATCCAAAGATTATCAATATCCTTATCACCACGATCTCCTATAAAATAATAAAAAGCTGTCTTTAAATTATTAGCTACGGGAATCCCATCAAACCGATTTGGGACATCACTAGAAACGCCAAACTCAAAAGCAATTCCTTTTATAATTTCAATTCTACTACTTCTGCTAATACCTCGATTAAACAGAGCAAATACTGTAAAGGGATCAATATCAACTAAAGTTTTTCCACGTTCTAAGGTAGGAATTGCAATTCCTATTTTTTTATAAATGTTCTGAATCTTCTCAATAAGCTCTGCTCTATTACTTTTGTACTCCAGTAATTTGGTTGCAAATTCAGAATAAAAATCTACCCACGTAAAATCAGCTTCTTTCTTCATATCTGTACCTCAAGACTCTCAATAAGCCCATAATATTTTGTACAGTATATCACAAATCAAGGTATCTTACCAGTAATAGTTATTTGCAAGCTATACATAAACAGAGCGCAAGAAATTACGTACCACATCTATAAAGTTTTATTTTATCAACCCGTTAATGGCACCAACTAACAGCCCAACCTGCAGAATAATTTTAAAGGATTTACCATTAATCTTCCCAAGAAAAATTTTGCCGATATTAGCACCAACAAAGCCAACTAGAACGGCAAGAACGCCATTCACTAATACATAATCATTTATCAGTCCAGAGGTACCGTAGGTTGTCAGTTTAATAATATTAGAAAAGAGAGATGCCGCAGCAGCTGTTCCTATAAAGGTCTCTTTCTTTAACCCCATTTTCATAAGAAAAGGTGTTCGAACCATACTTCCCGCCCCAAGAAATCCAGACATAAAACCGTAGGTTCCTCCCAAGGCTATTATTGAAAGGGTGTTTGTTTTTATCTCAAATTTTAATATTCCGAAGATGTCATTTACAATAAATAACAGAACAAACAGGGCTAATACTTTCCTTGCAATATCTGTGGGAATCACAGAAATGAGCAGTGCTCCAGTAAGTAGTCCAGGTAAGGAGCTAAGTACTAGCTTTTTAACCAGCTTTAAATCAATTGAGTTATAAAACATTCGCACCTTAAAGATATTCATAGATAGAAAGAAGATAGTTGCAATTGGAACAATTGATCGTGGTTCCATAAACATAATAAGAAGTCCATAAAAACTTAGGAGACTGGCAACCTGCAAAACCGAAAGGATAGATGATATAAAAACAATAATAATTAGGTAGTATTCGATATTTTCAAAAATAATATTCATATCAACCCCTTGAGCTAAGAATAGCTCATTGCTAGAAGAAAATCAATCTTGAGAAACCTAAATAAAATAGTATCACTTAGCCATGATAAAACAGCACCTGAGCACTACTTATGCTTATCTCCCCTACAGTATATGAGTAGTCCAATGAAAAATATCAGAGCTAGATAAAAAAATCCAAGAACACCAAAAAGTTGCTGAATTCCAGTAAATAGAGAAATACCAATCGCAGCACTCATCCATCCAAGTGTGTCAATAACACCAAAAACAGTGGCTCGCCTGTCTTCAGAAATGGAGTGTGTAAAAGAGTTATATAGGGGCTGTGTAAGACCATCAGATAGAGCGTATACAAAGAAAAGTCCGTAGATTAGAAGAACATCACTTACAAGAGGAAGGATCAAAAAGACAAATAAAGAACCAAAAAGTCCAATCATAATTGATACCTTGTAACGATTTCGCATTACTAGTACTAAAGTAAGAGCAACAATTTCTCCAATAAGAATAATCGATTTAACATTACTAAAAAAGAACTCAGAAAATTGAAACTCTTGCATAAGGGAAACAGAAACAATATGAGGGATTACTCCGTATGCAAGGTTAAGAACACAGAGAAGTATTGTAAAAAAACGTACAGCTCGATTGTTTCGTAACTCTTTTATCAGCTCTATGATATTTTGTCTAAAAGAAGATTTTTCAGTAAGTGCAGAACTCACCTTCGAAGGTGTTGTGCTGTCTTTTCTTTGGTGAAATAGGATAATGCAAAAAGGAACTAAGAAAGTTACACTGTTTAATAAAATTACTACCCGTATCCCAAAATATGTATAAAGATAACCAGACAGAGCAACTCCAAAAATCACAGCAATCCGCCCTATCATATTAACCGTAGTTTGATATGGGATAAACCTCTCTTGTTGGAATAACTCTGCGTTATACATATATATGGTTCGCTGAAACATACCATTAAAAAAATTATTTAACGCCATAAGTATCCCAAGAATAGATGCAAAAAGTAGAGCAGGAACAAAGCTCTCAACCCATAGCAAAAGTAAAAATAAGAAAGAGAATAAAAAAGAGATCATTGTAGTAATCAACATTACTACTTTTTTACTTGAAGCAGTGTCAATAATATATCCTGAAACAATTGAAAACAGAGCAGTTATCACGAGAGATGAAAATAAAGTTGTACTTGCTCCAAGAATATCAATGGTTAGGTGTGCGGCATATAAAAAAATAGCAGTATCAAATACACTATCTCCAAATCGAGAAATAAGTAATGCCATATTTACAATAATAAAACTGTTTTTTTTCTTAGCTATCTCTTTTTCAAATATGTCCATACTTTTTCCATTGAAAACTGCTTTCCATTACTCTACCTCAAATAATTAACATACTTCATTGTATTCCCCTGCATATAATTGTCAAGAAGAGTATTGAAAAGTGTGTATTCAATGCAACTGGTAAGATCGATTCCCCTGGGAAGATAAAAATTAAAGAGCACTAAGACTCAGATAGAAAACCTCTCTACCCATAACTCAATATAAAACCTCACTCAAAAGAAAAGCCTCCTATCTAGTACAACAAGTAAAATTATGGCATGATACAGCCATGAATATTACCAGTGTAGATCAGGGGTTTCAGCAAATTGAGTCCCTGGTAAATTTAGCAAAACAGCACACCTACACCAATAGAACCTACCGTTTAGAGCGGATGTATGGACTTCTTGATTTTTTTAACCACCCTGAAAAATCTTTTAGGATTATTCATGTGGCAGGGTCCAAAGGTAAGGGTTCTACGGCTCGATCTATTGCTGGTGGAATTGGGGAATGTGGCTTTACCGTAGGAGTGTACGCTTCTCCTCACTTAGTTGACTACCGAGAGAGAATAACTATGAATGGTGATTTTTTCTCTGACGAGCTTATCCTTAGGGTGATGAAAAAGATGTTCGCAAGGCTTGAACAATTTGAATACCGTGATGAGTTTGGTACCGCTGCTCCAACAACCTTTGAAGTTCTTACCCTTCTTGCTCTTCTGATTTTTCAGGAGGCACAGTGTGATTGGGTAATCCTTGAAACGGGCTTAGGAGGCAGACTTGATGCCACAAATGTGGTAACTCCTGATATGTCTGTTATTACCGCCTTAGAGCTTGAGCATACGGATGTTTTGGGAGACACCATTGAGTCTATCGCTCAAGAAAAGGGTGGCATCATAAAGCCAGGAGTTCCTGTGGTGTGTGGTATGCAATCGTTTCCTGAAGCAAGGGAGACCATCCTATCTATCGCTGAGACACAGAGATCACCGGTGATTGATCTGCAAAGCTTAATTCTCCATAGGGAGAGCTTTGTTTCCACCGAGGGTACCACAACAAAGGTTATTTGGAGTACAGGAAAGCAGGAAACACTACACCTCTCAATTGGAGGTGTCTTTCAGGGAGAGAATGCACTTCTGGCTCTGGCAGCATTGACTCATCTATTTCAGCCCTCCCCTCGATACCGAAAAAAAATCATTAAGGGTATTGAAAAGGCAACCTTAGCTGGACGATGTCAGGTAATAGCTCGTAATCCAGATATTATGATTGATGGAGCTCACACAGAGAAGTCTATCCAAGGGGTACTAGAAACATGGAATCAACTTTACCCTACTGGAGGCATTTTGATTTTTGGAGCGGTAGAGGGTAAGAATCATCGTGCTATGGCGAAACAACTGATTCCCCATTTTACACATATTATTATCTCTACCCCTGGAACCTTTAAGCAGAGTAATCCACAAGGGTTAGTAGAGCTATTCAAAGAACTTGAAGCTCACCCTACTCTGGAGTTACATCCAGCCAAAGCGTTACAACAAGCACGGGAGCTGAGTAACGGGAAGACTCCTATATTGGTAACCGGTTCGTTCTATATGATTTCGGAAATAGTACAAGCTCTACGGAAAGAGGAAAAGGAGGCAGAACGGTGTCCCTAAACTGGAAAGAGATAAACCTTCTCCTTGAGGAGCTTCCTCTGAGGGGTGGACAGATTCAGAAGGTGATCCAACCTACCTACAGAACCCTTCTTTTCCGTATTCACACCCCAAGGCAGGGTACTACAAACCTCTATTTTGATTTCACCCAAGGGAGTACCCGTTTTCACGCTCTCTCAAGTCTTCCAGAAAAGGAAGTTGGTACCCAACGGTTTGTGCAGTTTGCGAAACGACACCTTGTAAACCGTAGGATTATGGAGGTATCCCAAGTTGGGCAGGAACGAATTATTAAGATGGTACTCTCCCCTCCAGATAACCCTACCCACCTCTACATAAGGCTCTGGAGTAATAGAGGAAACCTCTATGTGACAGAGCCGGATGGTACTATTATTGACCAGCTCTTTCGGCTCGAAAAATCCTCGGCAACCAAAAAGGGAGAGTGGGAGTTCTTTCGCCCTGAGGAGCTTGTTCCAGAAACCTATGAAGAGGATAACAGAACCATTAGACATTGGGAGGGAGAAAGTTTTAGTCTCTTCCTTGAGAAATGGTACGGTGATTCCCAGTTAGAGTACACCTTTACTCGACTTCAAAAACAGCTTCTTGAGCAGTTAGAGAGGGAGTACCGACGGGTACAGCGGGGATTACAAAGTTTAGAGCTTCCAGAAGAGACCGCTCAGGAGGATAAGCTGTTTGGTGATATTATCCTTTCAAACCTCTATCAAATACAGAGGGGCATGGAGTCAATCACCCTAGAGGAGTATCTATCCAATCCGGAGCAACCTACGGAGAGAACTATACCCCTACGAAAAGAGCTATCTCCCAAGGAGAATGCCGAGTGGTACTACAAAAAGCAAAGAACAAAAAACCGTAGAGTTGAACACTACCAAGCTCAAAAGCAGGAATTAACTACCGAAGCTGAGGCTCTTGAAGAGCAGATTGAACAGTGCAAAAACCTACCAGTGGAGGAGTCATCCCTCAAGTACCTCAAAGGGGTAATAACCCCACAGCAGCAGGTACAGAAGATTGACTCAAAGCAACCGGGAATCCGTTTTACCTCTAAGGAGTATACCATTATTGTGGGTAGAAAATCAGAAGAGAACGAAGAGCTTCTCCGATCATACCTACGGGGTAACGACTACTGGCTCCACACACGGGATACTCCTGGTGCTTATGTATTTATTAAACGAATTGGAAAAAAATCAATTCCCCTAGAGGTGCTTCTTGATGCGGGTAACCTTGCAGTGCACTACTCTAAGTCAAAGTCCAACGGAAAAGCAGATCTCTACTACACCCAAGTAAAATATCTGAGAAAGGTTAAGGGTGGGAAAAAGGGTTTAGTCCTTCCCACCCAGGAGAAAAACTTGTATATTGTAGTTGAGAGTGAGCGAATAGAGCGACTCCTAAGGACAAAAAGTTAAGATGTTACGATTTGAAGAGATACAAGGTGTACCAAGTTTACTTATTCCCATTGCCAAGGCAAAGGGAGAACTTTCTCGAAAACTTCTTCAAGGAGAGAAAGAGTATGGTTCTATTGTACGAGGAGAAGATACCTCATACGAAGACTGGAATTGGGGTGGAGTCATAGAGTTTGAAGAGAATTACTATGGGTACGGTCCAGTTTTTTCTGGAACCCCTTTAATTGAGGCACTTGATCAGGTGCGATCTTGGCAGGATAGTGCTCAGATTATCGACTTTTTTATCCAGCTAGCCCTCTCCTTTCAAGTACTCTTCAAAAAAGGGAAACTCACAGATTTCGTGGAAGTTGACATGATCCTTATTGATATGGATACATGGGATATACTTCTTCTCCCTAGGGATTTACGGAATCAAGTATATACCATGAAATCTAATGAAGCTCGTGATAAAACTCTTGTACACTGGTCATCGCCCAATGGTACTGATGAGGAGCGTCTTATTATTGAGGAAGCAGCTTTTTTAAGTTATGTCTTAACAGGAGTGATTCCATTCGCCTCAGAGATTGTCCGAGAGGATAACTGTACCCCTGTTCACCTTAACCTCTATAATGAGAAAATTACTCTGGCGGTGTCAGAAACAGTTATGACCATACTCAAGGGAAAGAGTGAGTATCTATTTCATAATAAGTGGATTACTCTTCTGGAAAGCTGGAGAACTACGCTTTTCTCAGAGAACCAAACACTACCCATAAAAAAACTGAAACACTGGGAAGAGTCCCAAGTGAAACGGGTACAGAGGCACCGATTTTTTCGTCACCATGGGCTCAAGGTAGGACTTATCATAGGAGGAGTTACCCTTCTTGTAGCCCTACTCTGGGGTCCTGTAAAGCAAGCACTAGAACCACCAATTACCGCAAACTTTTCGCCTGAACAGGTTGTAGAAACACTGTACAGTAGTGTGAGTTCCTTAGACACTATGGCAATGAGTGACCTTTTTGCAAAGGGTTTTAAATCGGGCTACGAAAATGAGTCCATATTTCTCTATGTTTCAAGTAAGCAGACCGAGGCGTATGAGCAAAATCCCTCTATTATTGATGTAAACAGATGGATTGAGGCTGGGCAGCCACAACTCCCAGATGTTACAAGAGTATTTGGAATGACCGACGTTACCACAGAAATTATCCACGAAACATCAGAAGAGGTTGTTGTTGAATCAACCTATATTCGTTGGGAACTAGATCAGGTTGATGTAAAAGAAGAGACCTCTATAACAGAGATACGACGACCAAGTTCTATAGCTTTTTACCAGGAGGAGCTTGTAACTCTAGTACCCTATGAAAAGCATAATACCTGGGTTATTAAGGATCATACAATTACTAAGAGAGAGCCCTTGAACCTACGATACCCAGAGGATTTTGTGAGAGATTCTATTGAGGAATAGGAAAACTCTGTAAGTAGGATTCTACCATAGGGGTCACCGAATCTATTTCCGATGAATCCACAAACTGAACCGATGGTATCTTTCTAAAAAAGGTCATCTGTCTCTTTGCGTACCGCCTTGAGTTGATAATAATAGCTTCTCGTATTTCCGAAAGAGTGTTATACCCTTTTGTAAACTCTTGATACCCAATACCACGCATGGGCTGACAGTCTGGAGGGTACTTTTCTAGAAGTTCCCTAACCTCCTCTTCTAAGCCCTCTTCAAACATCTGATCTACTCTTTGAACAATACGTTGGTGAAGCTCCTCTTTAGGACGAGTTAAACAGATAGCCAGAGGATTGAGTCCCTGGCGCAACGTTTGAGGAACTTTGTAAGAAGAGAGAGCCCGTCCAGTATCAGTATACACCTCAAGGGCCCGAAGGATTCTATATTGGTCGGTAACAGGCAGTCGCTTAGCTGTTACAGGATCTACCTCCTCTAACCACTGGTGCATAGAGGCAATGCCTCGCTGATTACAGAGCTCCTGCATAGCAAGTCGTGTCTCCTGATTCACATTGGGAGTTTCCGGTAGGCCACAGAGAAAATTTTTTATGTAAAATCCAGTTCCTCCAGAAATAAGAGGCACCCTATTTCGACTATACACCTCGGGAATCAGTTGATCTACCGCAGAGACAAACTGAGCAACATTAAGATCCTCCATTGGGTCAAGCCAATCAACCAAGTGGTGTGGAATATTGCGTTGCATCTCCCCGGTTGGCTTTGCTGAACCAATAGAGAAATGACGGAACATTTGAATTGCGTCGGCGTTAATGATTTCAAATCCCTCAGAAAACAGGGACTCTACAAGGGCGGTCTTTCCTACGGCGGTGGGACCAAAGAGTAGTACCACCGGACCCGTGGGATTGGGATATTTATTTTTCTTCGATTTTGTACTCAAATTTCTTATGTAGCATCTGGTCAATCGCAGCAGAAACGATCTTACCCTTATGTTTATCTACATCCTCATCTCCAGTTACAGCTAGTTGAGAAGCTCGATGAATAGTTGCACTGGTAAGCTCATAAATACTTGACTCTTCCTCTACTAATTTTCCTAATGGTATTGCCATAACTAACCCTCCAAAAAAATTGCCCCTAAAGAGCTGGTGATGAGGATACCAAAAAGAAACTGTTTTGTCTATATCCCTGACCGGTTAAAACCTTGACAATATGCCAAGAATCGTACAATATTGAGCAGATAAGGAGAACTACATGGTCAATCCACAAAAACGTGCCAACGGAATCCTCCAACAACTTAGTTTAAAAGAAAAAATCTCATTAATGAGTGGAAATAAAACAGCCTTTGTACTATTCTTAGAAAATTACGTACAGGGCAAAATTACTACAAAAGTTGAAACAGGAAAAACTGAACAACTTCCATCACTAACCATCGGATATGGACACCGTGGAGTGGCTGCAGCTGGATGCACAGGCATTCCAAATACTCTGGCAAGAGGTGCTTCTTGGGATGTAGAAATGGAGGGTAAATTGGGAGAGCTTTTGGGAAAAGAAGCTCGGGCACAAGGAATCAATACCCTCATAGGAGTTTCTGCTAATCTATTAGAATGCCCCTACGAAAGCAGTAGCCAAGATACTTACGGAGAAGATGGATTCCTCGTGGGAGAGATGGGAGCAGCCCTTACCCAAGGCGTTCAAAAGCACAATGTAATAGCAGTAGGTGGATCCTTTGTGCAGATCCAACAAGATCCTAGAAAGGGTGCTGAAATCCTCTATGATGAAAAAATCTTACAAGAGGTGTACCTCCCCCAATGTAAAAAATTGGTGGATGCAAAAATAGGTGCCCTTATGATTTCACCTCATATGGTGAGAAAACAACTAGACCAAAAACTCATTAAGAAGGTACTTCTTGGGGAGTTTGGTTTTTCAGGTATCACTCTTATTGAGGGATCAGATAAAATGACAGAAGAGTACTTAGATCAGGGTATCGCCTTTGAATTCCCTAAGGCAAAGGCCTTTGGAAAAACTCTTCTCAGAGCTGTTCGGTCTGGAAAAATATCAGAAGAGACTTTGGATGAGACTGTTCTCCGTATTATTAAAACTATTCTTAAGTACATTGATAAGGAAGATCGATTCTCCTACGATCAAGAGATGGTTGGATCGGAGGATCATAAGCAACTCAACCTTGAGGCTGCGGAAAAATCTCTCGTTTTAGTGAAAAATGATGGGGTTCTTCCTATTGATACAAAACAGATTACCAATATTACTATTATTGGAACACCCGCAACAGAACAGGAACCTAAGGATAGCTATTTTATTCCAGGACCATCTCCCCTTGAGGCAATTACAAGTAGTATAGCATCACATATCAAAGTGCAGCACATAAAGAAGCTCTCTAGCAGAGCTGTACGGGCTGCAGAAAAATCTGATGCTGCTATTATATTTGTTTCGGGAGATGCTAATAAAGACTCCCATAGTGAGGGGCATTACATACGAAGAATATCTCAGCTACAACCATATTTGGCGGTAGTTTGTCTAGGAACACTACCAAACTCTTTTGAGCAGTGGCACCATAAGGTTCCATCAATTCTCTGGAGCGGTTCAAAGGGAACCCAAGTGGGACTTGCCATAGCAAGAGCTCTACTGGGTAGCTACTCTCCTGGTGGAAAACTCCCCTTCTGTATTATGTCTCATGAAGTGGCAAACCAGAAAAAGATAAAAACTCACCTTGCAGAGAGCCTGCCATCATTAAGAGGTTATACACTACTTGATGCATACAATCAGCAGGCTCTTTATCCATTTGGGCATGGCGAAAGTTACACTCTCTTTGAGCTAGGAGAAGCTACCTCCATATTTATGGGTGATGCCATTATGATTGAAGTGCCCATAACAAACAGTGGAGAGTTTAAGGGAGACGAAGTTGTTCAGGTATACGTATCACAACAGAGAGATGAAGAGCCCTCTCTGAATAAGCGACTCAAGGGTTTCCAAAGAATATCCCTAGAACCAGGCGAGAGTACCAGTGCTGCAATTGTGGTACACCTAGATGATATATCTTCCTACGACCCAGAGCAGGGTGAGTGGGTATTTGAACCTGGGGAGTATCAATTTCTTGTGGGAACATCCTCGCACGAAGAAAAACTCCAAACTCTTGTTGTTGAACTAGACTAACAGAGAGGTGGTTATGGAACTATTGAAGGTGAACTACCGTCTTTCCGTAACCACCCTCCTCTAAAGGTGCATACCCAAAGCTTTTTACGTACTTTGAATTACTCAGGAAATCGGCAACTACCTTTTGCAGAACACCTTCGCCCGTTCCATGGAGTATGGTAAAACTCCCTGTTTTATGGCTTATTGCTCGGTCTAACTGCTGTTGAAGCTCTGTCAGAGCCTCCTCTACCCGAAACCCACGAAGGTCTAAGGTTCCCTTGGGCGATGATAACTGTTCACTACTCCAAAGAACCTGCTTTTTTACCGTATCCTGTTTAGGTTGCTGGATAGGAATAATATCTTTCTGGTCAAAGGTAAACTTCATTGATCCAACCTGAACTTTCCAACGTCCCCGTTTATCCTCGTCAATAAGAGTTCCTAATTGACGAGAAGCTCCAACATGAACTTTGAGTCCTGGTTGTAAAACAGATTCTTCCGAATTCTGCTTATGAGAAAACCCTTGTTTTGTTTTTTGAGATTTTTGTCGAAGAACATTGAGGTTCTCCTCCACCTGTTTAATATGAGTGCGACCTCTCTCTATTCGCTCTTTAGTAAGCTCACCCTCTCGAATTTCTCTAATAAGATTTTCAAAAGACTTTCTTGACTCCTCAAGAAACTGAGATGTTCGTCGTGCCTCCTGTGAAGCGAGTTCCTGCTCTCGAATATTAATTTGATCCTCTCTCAGGTTCTCCTGTTGAATACGCTGACGTAACTCCTCTTCCCTCTGAGCATACTGTTCTTCTCCTCGGGCAAGCTCCTCTCGTCTACGTTCCAAGGCACGTAACTGCTGATCTATGGTAAGGTCATCTTGAGACAGAAAGCTTTTAGCTTGGTCAATAACAACCTGTGGGATACCGTAATGATGGGCTGTTTCAATACCGTGACTCTCTCCAATCTGTCCTACCATAAGACGATATGTTGGGGTGTGGTGTTCTTCATCAAACTCCATAGCCCCAGAAATAATATCATCCCGAAGTTCTCCAAATCGCTTTACACGGTGGTGGTGACTGGTTGCCACCACAAGACAGTCTCTTTGTAAAAAATACTCAATAACTGACTGGGCTAAGGCTCCACCTTCCAATGGATCGGTTCCCGCACCTATCTCATCAAGAATAACAAGAGACCCCTCCTCTACACGGTTACATATCTCAGAGATGGTACGCATCTGGCCTGAGAAGGTAGAAAGTGCAAGTGCTATGGACTGCTCATCTCCAATAGAGGCAAACACCTTAGGAAACAGAGGCAATACACTCCCCTCAGCACAGGGAACAAGCATACCAAACTGATTCATAAGCGCAAAAAGTCCCAGTGTTTTCATAGTCACACTCTTTCCCCCTGCGTTGGGTCCACTTATAACTAACCCTCGAATGTGGGGAGGAAGATCTATATTCACAGGAACAACAGCACTTCCCAGTAATGGATGCCTACACTGTTTAAGCCCAACTTGGGAAGAGTGCTTTATAGGCACCCCACTCCACTTATGCCCCAGTACAGCACGTGCCATAAGTGTATCAACAGAGCCTACCCACTGGCGAACTTTTTCTATATCGGTAAGGTTCTCTCGAATAGATTTACTCAAATCCTGAAACACTCGATAGGTCTCTCGCATAAGCTCATGCTGCTTTTCGGTAACCCTGTTATTCATCTCCATAAGCCCAGGGGGCTCCATAAAAACGGTAGATCCTGATGCGGACATACCTTGAACTACCCCTGAGATTTGAGAACGAAATCCAACCTTTACAGGCAGAAGCACTCTGTTATCTCGAAAGGTGGGTTGATTTGTTTGAAATCGATTGGGATCCTCCTGCAAGTATCCTTGGGCAGTCTGTTGCTGACTTTGGTACAGAGTAGCCAGTTCACGACGTAACGCCTTAAGTGGTGGATAATCATCCCGAATCTCTCCACTCTCTTGAAGGGTGCTCTCTATGGTCTGCACAAGGGTACTTGGTATATGAAGACCTGTAACAAGAGATTGCAGAAGATCCTCTCCGTCGCTCCCTTCCATTAGCTCATCTGGGGAGGAAGAGAACCACTGGATAAGATTGTTTGCAGTTATAAGATATAACCCAACCCCATAAATATCCACGCCCTCTAGAGTTGCTCCTTCTCGTCGCACCTCATGTATAGCAGAACTTATGTTAGGAAACCTACTACGGGGTAGAGAGAATCCAGATCGTAGACGATGATCCATTGCAATAATTGGAGCCCTAAACTGCTCTAATTCGGTTGCCTGTGAAAAAAACGGTTCTTCCTGAAGAACCACAGAACCCTCGGTAGAGAGAAGGAGCCTTTCTACCATTTCATATATTTGAGAAAACTCTAGGAGTTCAAGATCCCTATTTTCCATAGTGGTGTTCCTTGTGGTCTCGTAACTCGTCAAGGAGAAAACAGTATGTTGTGTATCGGTCAATATCAATAAGTCCCTCTTCACACGCCTGTTTCACTCCACAGTGGGGTTCAGAGTCATGAAGACAGGGCTGAAACTCACACTCCCCAGAGAACTGTTCAAACTCTGCAAAGGCAAATCCTAGCTCATGAATTTCAAGATTCCCAATAAGAAACTCCCGCACTCCTGGGGTATCAATAATAGTAGTATCCCCTTGAGGAATAAGTTGACCGTAGTTTGTTGTATGGGTACCCCGATTATACTTTTGTGAGATCTCACCTGTTCTCAGGTTAATCCCTGGAAACAGGGCGTTTAAAAGAGATGACTTACCTACCCCCGACTGTCCCACAAAGGCAGCTGTCTTTCCTTTAATCATTGATAAAAGCTCATCAACCCCATCTCCTGTGGCAGCAGAGGTTTTGTGAATACCCATATCTAGGGTACTGTACAGCTGCAACCGTTCTTCAATCTCATCAGAAACTCCCAGGTCACACTTATTCAGTACCACAAGTACAGGAATATTAGGGTACGCTGCAACCCCAATCCTATCAATAAAACGGGGTCTAAAGGGTGGATTATCTGGGGTAGTCACACACACAAGAAGATCTACATTGGCACAGATAGTTTGGACCACTCTTCTTTTTGCATTCCACCGTTTAAGCTCATTGGTTCTGGGGATCCTTGATAAAATTTGCCCCTTATTAGGATCGTGGGGATCTTGCTCTATGGTAACCCTATCTCCCGCAACTATAGGATTTTGAGACCGATCCACCCCCTTAAGTTTCTTTCCCTTAAAGGTACAGAGATATTGGTGATTGTTTTGATCAACCACCGTAAATATGCTATTTATTCCCTGATGAACCAGTCCCTCAATCATACCTACTTCCTACAGGTTAAATCGAAAGTGCATAATGTCTCCATCCTGTGCGAGGTACTCTTTTCCCTCTACACGGAGCTTTCCCTTTGCCTTGATTGCCTGTTCTGAACCAAGCTCAAAGAGGTCATCACAGTGATACACCTCTGCACGGATAAACCCTTTTTCAAAGTCCGTATGAATAACCCCAGCAGCCTGAGGAGCTTTATCACCCTCACGGAAAGTCCATGCACGGTTCTCATCACTCCCTGCGGTAAAAAAGGTTCTTAGCCCCAAAGTTCTATATCCAGCGTGGATAAGCGCATCAAGACCAGACTCCTTCAGTCCAACCATTTCAAGGAATTCATCTCGCTCCTCCTGAGTTTCAAGAGCTGCAATTTCAGACTCAATTTTTCCACAGGTTATAAGAACTTCGGCACCCTCTTCTGATGCGTAGGCTTTCACCTTCTGTACATAGGGGTTATCCTCTGAAAGACCGTCCTCATCTACATTACAGAGGTAGATAATAGGCTTAGTGGTAATAAGCTGCATACCCTTCACAATCTCTTTTTGATCATCGTTAAACTCTACAGAACGGGCAGCCCTTCCATCGGAAAGTGCCTCTTTGAGTTTCTGTAAAATAGGAAGCATTACAGCAGACTCTTTTGCCGCATCTTTACTGATACGAGTAGACTTTTCCTGCTTAACAATTCGCTTCTCTACACTCTCCAAGTCCGCAAGGGCTAGCTCGGTATTAATTGTTTCAATATCACTTACAGGGTCAATAGCATTGGACACATGAATAATATCATCATTATCGAAACACCGAACCACATGTACAAGTACCCCTACCTCACGAATGTGGGAGAGAAACTTATTCCCTAAACCTTCACCCTTTGAAGCACCCTCTACAAGGCCAGCAATATCAACAAACTCAACCACCGCAGGAATTACCTTTTTGGTAGGGATAAGCTCTGTAATTTTTGCCAACCGTTTATCTGGTACTGCAACACGACCCACATTGGGTTCTATGGTACAGAAAGGATAGTTAGCAGCCTCTGCAGGTGCCGATGTAAGTGCCGAAAAAATCGTGGACTTTCCTACATTTGGAAGTCCTACAATACCACAATTTAAACTCATATTACTCCTCGAGGGTTATTACCCCATTCGATAAATTTTTAACTCTACAGAGAGCGTGTAAAGGAATTCGCTCTGCCTCAATAAGAGAGTGCCCATTCTGGAAAGACTTCTCCACCGCAATACCAACTCCCACAGGAGTTGCATTGGCTTGCCGAACCAAGTTAATCAATCCAACCGAAGCGTGACCATGCGCTAAAAAATCGTCAACAATGAGTACACGATCTTCGGGAGATAAAAACTCCGCAGAGATACATACATCGTAAGTAACCTCTTTAGTATAAGAGAATACCTTAGTAGCGTACGTAGCCCCTCCCATGGTTGATGGAACCTTTTTCTTCGCAAACACAAGAGGAACTCCAAAGGCAATTGCCGTAAAAGCTCCAAGGGCAATACCACTTGCCTCAATGGTTATTACCTTAGTAACATTCTGGTCTTTAAAGATCCGGTAAAACTCATCTCCCATTGCCTGCATTAAGGAGCAGTCAATCTGATGATTCAGAAAAGAATCAACCTTAAGAATATTATCGGTTATTGCTTGTCCATCTTGAAGTACTCGCTGTTGCAACAGTTCCATAGTGGTATCTCTCCGTTTTTCTTTTATCTTACACAGTTTTTTGTAAAATGACTACCGAGGAAGGGTTATTTTTTTAGGGAGAACAGGGCTAAGTTATTAAGTATCCCTCTAATTTAAGAAGTTTTTCTTTTACCGAGAGGCCTCCAGCAAAACCTGTAAGCCCTTGGTTACTCCCTATAACACGATGACAGGGAATTAACAAAGGAAGCGGATTTTTATGAGCAGCCTGCCCCACTGCACGGAATCCCTTTGGACTTTGAGCCTCATTGGCTACCTCCAAATAGGTTTTTACCGCACCATAAGGAATATTACGCATAGACTCATACACCCGTCGCTCAAAGGGGGTTACTTGAAGATCATAGGGAAAGGTAAACTGTCGGCGTGACCCGTTCAAGTACTCCAGAAGTTCCTTAGTGGCCCACTCCATCTCTTGGGGAATCTCCTGATTATCAATATCCTCAGGAAGGTTTTCACAGAAAGATATTTTTGTGACTAACCCCTGGGCATACTCAATGTGAAGATTACAGATGTGATGAGCAATATAGAACTCCATAACTCCTCCTCATGATCTGAGACCAGTATATAGGAGAACAGAAAGAAATGCAATGTTACTCCAGTTGTTAGGGAGATTGATAGAGAAGGGACCTACCTCTTTTCTATGATAAAAGATAAGCTCCCCTTTTTGGGGGAGCTATGATAACTTACCCCAAAATCACCCGAAGCAGTGCTACAACTACACCAGTTACAGCCTCACCCCCAAGGAGTCCCGAGGATACGATAGTACCGGTTCGTTCTGAATTTTTCCACACCTTGGTTGAGACCAGTCGAAGAAGTCCTCCAAGTGCCATGGTCCATGTTATGTACACTGGCAGGTAAACTCCAAGCCCAAAGGTCATTGAGGGAAGCTTAAGGAGATATAACACCACACCTACTCCAATTCCAATAAACAGTGCTGTAGGGCTAGGAATTCCTTGAATCATAGAACTTACTGCCATTGCTTGTGGTGCGGGAAGAGTGATTCCTCCAAAGGGACCAAACTGTCGTAACATAACGAGAAAAACCAGAGGGATAACAAAGATACTTACTCCCGCTCCAACCCATTCAGACACCCACTGTGCTTTTGGGTTTGTTCCGAGTTTTTTTCCTACATGATAATCGTTTAAGATATCCCCTGCAAATCCACAGGCTATTGCGGTAACCGTAGCAGTAATAACTAGAGTTTGGACTCCTACATTCCAAAATACCGACACAAGAAGCATCATAAGTATTCCAAAAATTTCCATAGGATTAATTCCTGTCTGACCCACAAGAAGAGCCGATACAAAGGGCATTGCCAATGCACCAACTAGGAGAACAGGAATGATATACCATGGAATATCTAAGGGGAGTAAAGCTACTACCGCAGCAAGAAGAATAAACAGTGCAGAAACCGCACTAAATTGATTTTTTGGTCCCTCATGTTTTGAGGCACCTTGCTTAATAAGTGATATAAGCAGCTTTACCAATACCCCCACTCCTGTTCCAAGCATAAGCCCTATTCCTAGAGAGGATCGTACGCCATCTGCAACACCGGCATCCGCAAATAACCCAGTGGCAACTCCAACTGGTATCAATAGGTAAAATCCCACAAGTGAACCGAGAAACCAAACTCCCGAATAAAGTGGGCCAATAAGATATCCTATTCCAATTGCCATGGGAGAGATCCACACTCCTGCGGGGAGTCCAACTTTGCCTTTTAACGTAGAGATGTTGGTCATAACTACCTGTGGGATAAGTAAAAACCAATCTCGGATTGCCGTAAAAATAGCTGAAACTCCCATGGTGATAAAAAGAATTTTTCCACTGCTATCTCGCTCTGCGGTGAGTGTCTCATAGGCAGAATGCCCTATAGGAAAGGGAAGGTCTTGAGGTACCACAAACCTGTTCCGCAGAACAGGAGCAATGAGTAGTCCCGGTAGTACGCCCCCCAGTAGTACCAAAACAATCTCCCAGTACCCCAAGGATCCTCCCCCAATAATCCATAATGCAGGTAAGGTAAATGCTACCCCTCCAGCAACCATAGCCCCACCACTCATTGCGGTATGGGCAACATTAATCTCCTGTAAGGAGGTTTTTCCCAGTGCTCGCAATATGGCCATAGAGGCGATTGCAACAAAGATTGTAGGCCACGGTAGAGCTCCCATTCGAAGAGCCACATAGAGTGAACTAGTTGATATAACAATTGATCCAATAGCTCCAATAATAAGAGCTCTAAGAGTAAGTTCTTTTGTTTTAAACACGGGTTACCTCCATAGGGTTTTTCTCTCCAATAAGCCGCAATCCCTCAACCGTAAGCCACGGGAGGTACTCCCCTAGTTCAGGAGTAGTAAAATGGGGAGCCTCAAATCCAGTAGATACCACCTTGGTATCTGGACCAAGCTCTCGTTTCATCTCTTGGATAATTTTTTCAACCATTCCCTCAAATCCTATCATAAACCCAGCCTGTAAGGATGTAATACTGTTAGCTCCCAATGTGGATGATGGTCTTTGCAGAGAGAATTTTTGAAGTTGTGCCGTATTACTTACGAGAGACTCTATAGCTCCTTGTACCCCAGGAGCAATGGAGACACCTAAAAGCTCCCCTTTCCCATTAATTCCTGTAAAGGTAAGGGCTGTTCCAAAGGCAACTGCTATACAAGAACCACCCACATGGTTATAAGCTGCCACAGCGTTACACACAAGGTCGGTACCTAAGCCTGCGGGGTTATCTACTCGAATTTTTATACCCGTTTTTATCCCAGGTCCTACAGTAAGAATAGGGATAGATAAATCTTGAAATAGTGTATCAAAGGTTTCAACCAACCGTGGTACTACAGAACTCAATACCACTCGTTCAATAGTCGAAAAGGACAAATCTTTCTCCTTAAGGAGTCCACCAATAATAAGGCGGTACTCATCAGAGCTTCTATCCGATACGGTGGTGATTCGAAAAGAAGCGTATATCTCCTTATCTTCAAAAAGAGCAAGTTTAATGCCAGAGTTACCAACATCAACAGCTAATATCATACATAACCTCCATGTCTTGTAGTGCGAGGATATGAACTGATATGAAAAACGGGAAGAGTCTTGAAATCTATCTATTGATACATTGTGTAAGGTAATGTTTGCTATCCAGTACCATACGGTTACCGGTAACCCCCTACTACACAATCAATACTTATTGATTACAAGAGAAAATCTGTCACACGTCCCAGTCCTTTCAGATCCAAGCGATATGAGCAGTGTAGTAAAGAGTAAGGGAATGTTCAAGACGTCGAGAGGGTAATTAAAATATATTATGAACTTCTCAGAGAACCGTGCGCTTTTATCCTTTTGGAGAAAAGCATAATAATAGAGATTCCCACAAGAGACCAGAAAATGGGAAACAGAAGAGCGAAACTCCAACCATAGGTAAGTAGTATAGCAAATATGGGTGCCCCCAAGGTTGTTCCCATATTCCCCATTTGTGCTATGCCTCCATTCGCATAGGCGTGGGTTGTTGGATTATCACTAAGGTAGGGAATAATTCCAAATATGGTGGACTGCAAAACCCCAGAACCCGTAACAAAGCAGAGTGCAGCAAGAGTAAATAGTGTAGCCGAACTAGGAATCATAAGAAAGCCTACCGTGATAATCATACCAAGGTATGCAGATGTTAGTATGGTAAAAGGAGACACTCTTTTACATCGCAATGCGATACCACTGATCAGGGTTCCTCCTAAAGAGAGCAATGGCATACCTACTATGAGTACTCGTTCTAAAGAGCTTCCTACACCATATCTCTGCTGAAAAAGCATAGGTATATAAGTTAAAAAAGCAAGATAAACCATGGTATACGTCATAAATAGCATACTAGGCAGAGCACTTCCAATTCGTCCATACACCTCTTTATGTTGTTTTATGAAGAGCCGAAAAGTAAAGCTATCTTGATTCCTCTTACTATCCCCACCCTGTAACAGATCACTCTGAGTTGCAAACATAGTCACTCCACAAGCTACAAGAAAGGTCATAAGTCCGTGACCATAAAATATAGCTTCCCAGCCCCATGTGGAAAGCACCCAAGGAGCTACCCCTTGAACCAAAAGAAAGGCTACGCTAAAAAAACTTCCCCACAGTGCCATAACCGTAGTTTGATATTTTTTCTCAGTACACATAAGCATGGCGGCAGGTGCAGCAGAAACAATCATAAGCTGAGTGAAGCTTTCTCCTACCCGAGATACCATCAGAAGCGCTGGGTTACCAAGAAGAGGTTGAAGAAATGAGATAACTCCAGCAGTCCATAAGCCTCCTGCCAGAAGTGTAAAAGGAGAGTATCGTCCAACAATAACTCCGATGGTAGCACCAAAGAGAAGTCCCATACTACCAAGGGCAGAAAGTATCCAACTACTGTATATTGCACTTACCCCAAGGGATGCCTGAATGTACTCTATGGTAACAGAGAGTTTTGCAAACTGCATTCCCGCTATAATACCAGCAAGATACAGAACTGCTACATAAAACCAAGCTTTTTTACTCATTTGGGCAGTGTAGCAGGTTGTAACAGGAGAAACAAGGTAAGGGCTGAGAAACTAAATATAAATATTATGGTATTTAGGGGCTTCCCTTCCAACCCTTTGACTTAGCAAGGTCGGGACTTTGGGGGTTCCGTGCTGCGCACTCTTACAACCCTCATTCTCTATACTTTCAACTTTTTCTCTCAAATACACAATGAAAAATAATCCGAGTTGATTACTTATAATTGACCTTATCTCCTATTCCTGATATACCTATTCGAAGTTCTGTTGGAAAAACCAGCAAGACTTAAGGAGAAGAAAATGAATTCTATGAAAAAGTATATCGCCGAGTGTTTGGGAACCTTTGTTCTCGTACTTTTTGCGTGTGGTGCTGCAGCAATGGTTGGTGTAGCAGGAGCTGGGTACCTTATTGTGGCATTAGCATTTGGTTTAGTAATTGTGGCTATGGCATACTCCATTGGAAATATTTCTGGTTGTCATATTAACCCTGCAGTATCTATTGCTATGTGGGTAAATAAGAAACTTTCTACCACAGACTTTATTGGGTATGTAATTGCTCAGTTTGCTGGTGCAACCTTAGGAGCTGCTGTTCTTATGGTATTTGCTGGTGCAAATAGTGGACTTGGAGCAAATGGTCTTTACGATGGAAGTATTATGTTATCTCTTCTTATTGAGGTAATTCTTACTTTTGTATTTGTATTTACTATTCTTGGAGTGACATCTAAAGAGAGTAATGCGGGTGTTGCAGGTATTGTTATTGGTCTTACCCTAACTCTTGTACACATCTTAGGAATCTCTTTTACTGGAACTTCAGTAAACCCTGCTCGAAGTTTTGGTCCTGCTATCTTTGTTGGTGGTGCTGCTCTTTCTTCTCTATGGGTTTTTATTGTTGCCCCACTTGTTGGTGGTGTTCTTGCAGCAGTTTCATGGAAGGCATTAAACGATTAGTAGTCTATACTATTTTAGAAAAAGCCATCTCTCTTGAGATGGCTTTTTTTATGTTTTCTCCATTAATATATTATAGACTACTCCCACTCTCCATAAAAATCAATTTCTGTAACTGCAGAGGGAATCGGGATATCCCATGTATCATGGGGCACTCCCTGTAATACCTGACACTGAAAAAGAACCATCCGTAGCATGATTCTTTTATGCTCTCTAAGGGCTTTTACAATAAATCTATCGTAATACCCCTTGCCTCTCCCTAACCGCATAGCAGTAGTTGGGTCATAGGCTAACCCAGGAATGAGAAGAAGAGAGTCTTGTAACGTTGACACCGTAGGTAGTTCCGATACAGGCTCCATACAACCAAAGGGGTGCATCTCCAAATCTTCAAACCGATTGATGAGAAAAAACTGCATAATATCCCCATCTATTTTAGGAAGGGCAACCTGTTTTCCTTGGTTCCAACACTCCTCCATAAGTGACCGTAGATCAACCTCATTTTCCATAGGGTAAAATAGAAGAACCTGTTGTGCTTGCTGAAACTCCTGAGAGTGAATAACTCTTCTCACTATTACCTTTGAACTTTCTGACCTATAGGACTCTCCCAGCTGATCGATTCTATCATGAAGGTATCTTCGTAACTGTTTCTTTGTAATTCCCTTTGAAGAAACAGACCATGGAGTAACTGGTTTCATCAGGTCAAGCACCATTTTCCCTAGGGCAAAGAACTCTCGAGTATGAACCTTTAGTCCTGAGATTCCTCCCACCCCTTTAGCATAATAGGGAGTTGCCCTAAGACCCATTCGCTTAGCAAGACCTAGGGAGCGTACCATATGAAATCTCTGAGTAACTACAGAAAGAGGTGCACCTCCCCACATATTTCTATAATGTTTAAAGGATTCGTAGGTTCTCATTCCGTGAGGATCACACCGTAAAACTGAGGGGTCCACTCCCATAGATATCAGGTCACCCTCCATATCAACTACTTCATCTGGCCCACCAGAGAGTACCACAAGAGATACCATACCCTCTTTGTAGGCGTTAAAAAGAGCTTCAATCCTATATCGGTAGTACCGATTAATCAGTCCATTTTTTAGATACTTCCCCGTTCCAAGAACAAGGAAGTTCTTTTTTTGCTGATCACCTCGCTCTCCTTCACCCATTAGACTATCGCTTTCGTTGCCGTAGGAGGTTTTGATTAGCCTCTATAAGATCTGTCCGTTGCTGTGCACAAAGAAGAGACCTATAAGGATCCTCGGGAGTATGAAAGGTGTAATCTATCAACCGTTCTAAGGTTGTTGTTGCTACATGTACACGAGTATCACTGGAGGCGTAATAGATATACACTTCATCATGAACAACCACCGCTCCATTACAGAAGATAACATTTGATACATCTCCAACCCGCTCTGACCCATAGGGTGCAATAAAATGCCCTCCTGGGGTTGCTATAATTTTAGTAGGATCCTCTAGTGAAGTAGCAAAGGTGTAGAGTACATACCGTAATCCTGCGGCGGTATTCCGAACACCGTGGGCAATATGAATCCACCCTTTTTTTGTTTTTATTGGAGCTGGGCCCTGCCCATTCTTTAACTCATACACCGTATGGTACCGCTTAGGATGTACAATCTGCTCTTCCCCAATTTCTGGATTCTCCATAGAGTCCAATAGAGCAAACCCTATTCCGCCTCCACCTCCGGTCTCAATAAAGCCGTCTTGAGGTCTTGTATAGAGTGCGTATTTTCCATCTACAAATTCGGGATGTAGCACCACATTTCGCTGCTGAGCAGAACCTGTCTTAAGGTTTGGAAGCCTCTCCCACTCCAAAAGGTTCTTTGTCCGTACAACCCCAGCCTTTGCAACAGCCATAGAGGTGTCACCACTTGGAGCGTTGGGATCTTTACTCTCAGAGCAGTATATGCCGTATATGTACCCATCTTCATGCTTAGTTAATCGCATATCGTACATGTTGGTCTCTTCTGAATCTATATCATCCCAAAGCAAGGGCTCTCCAATAAATTGAAACCCATCAACACCATTGGTACTTTGGGCAAGAGCAAAAAATGATTTTCTATCACTCCCCTCCACTCGAACCACAAGATAAAATAAACCACCATGATATATTGCGCCAGGGTTCAAGGTGGCATTAATTCCAAGTCGCTCTAAAAAAAGAGGATTGGTTTCTGCATTGAGATCAAATCTCCAGTGTAAAGGGATATGTTCTTTTGTCACAACTGGGTGAAGGTATTTTTTATACACCCCATTATAAAAGGAGTTATCCTCGGAATTTTCTCTCTGAATAAGCTCTTTCTGTTTCTCCAGTAAATCATAATACTTAGAATGAACCATTTTTACCCTCCTGCTTATAGCTATTTGCTCTAGAAGAAGGATACTTTGTATCTCCTACCGTTGTCAATCACCGCCAGAACCTGTAGAATAAGAAGCATGTATACATTTTTTGCGTCATCCCCACGACACATAGAAGATATGGTCGCTGCGGAAATTTCATCCCTTGGGGGAAGTCAGGTTGTTCTCACCACTGCGGGAGTAACCTTTTCTGGAACTTTGGAAGTGGGCCTACGTTGTGCTCTCTGGTCTCGACTGGCAAGTCGTATTCTTTTACGGGTAGCTCGATTCCCTATGACATCAAAGGAAGATCTTTATAACAATGTAAAAGAGATTCCATGGGAAGAGCATTTTACGGTAAGAGAGAGCTTCAGCTGTTTTTTCACTCACCGTGGAAAAACTCCATTTCCAGGAAACCTTGGAACCCTTACCTTAAAAGATGGAATTGCAGATAGATTCAGAGATGTTTCAGGAGAGCGACCCTATGTTGATAAAGAGCAACCACACATATCAATTACCGGTCATGCAGAAAAGGGTATCTGCTCTGTGTACGTAAACCTTTCAGGAGAACCACTGCACCGTAGAGGGTACCGAAGAGGTCAAATAACTGCCCCACTAAGAGAAAACCTTGCGGCAGCACTGCTCACAAGACTCGGGTGGAAAACAGCCCTTTCACAACAGAGGCACATTGGACTGTATGATCCCATGTGTGGAAGTGGAACCATACTTATTGAGGCAGCAATGATAGCCTCTGATACCGCCCCTGGCCTTTTACGAGATGAGCACTGGGGGTTTTTCCGATGGAAGCAGTTTGATCAATCTATTTGGGATAAACTTATAGATGAAGCAAAACAGCGACAAACAAAAGGTCTTAAGGATATGCCTATTCTTGTGGGAACAGACAAGGATGCAAAAAACCTATCTATGGCAAGAAGCAACTGTGAACGTGCAGGGTTTAAGGGATACATCTCATGGAAAGTTATGGATATACAGGATGCACTCCACGCTCCACCAGAACTTCCCGAAAAGGGATTTATCCTTACAAACCCACCCTATGGGGTACGACTGGAAGATGAGAAAAGTATTAAACCGCTCTACAAAACCTTGGGTGAACTCTTTGGACAACAGTTCTCTGGGTATATACTAGGTGTTATCTGCCCATCTCCAGAGTTAAGTTTTGCCACAGGATTACGATCAGAGAAACAGTACGCCATGGATAATGGATCGGTTCCCTGTAAATTGTACCTATACAAAACCTCAAAAATTTTCAAAAGAGAGATAGATCCAACAAAGGGTGTTGAGCCTTTAAAAAACCGTATTACGAAAAATATGAAACAGCTTAAAAAGTGGGCGTCCACCAATAGAGTAAGCTGTTACCGAATTTACGATGCGGACCTTCCTGAGTACAACTGTGCCATTGATTTGTATGAAGGGAAATGGGTAAATATACAGGAATATGTTCCACCAGTTGCCATTAACCAAGCAAAAAGTGATAGGAGAATGAGAGACGTGCAACGGGTAATCCAAGAGGTGCTTGGTGTGTCGGAGGACTCCATCTTTTTGAGAGAGAGAAAAAGACAGCGTGGAGCAGACCAATATTCCGCTAGAGAGGAAAAGGGTGATACCTACAGAGTGTATGAACATGGATACTCCTGCTGGGTAAACTTTACCGACTACCTAGACACAGGGATTTTTCTTGACCACCGCCCTATCCGAAAATGGATTTTAGAGAACTCCATGGGAAAACGATTCCTCAACCTATTCTGCTATACAGGAACTGCAACCCTAGCAGCCGCAACCGGTGGGGCCATATCATCTACATCGGTAGATACCTCAAGAACATATCTTACCTGGGCAGAAAATAACTTTAGACTTAATGGAATATCCGATACAACCCACAAAGTTGTACGGGAAGAGTGCTTTCAATGGCTTAAGAAAGACACGGGAGAGTATGACCTTATTTTCCTTGATCCCCCAACCTTCTCTAATAACAAAAGTCGTGGAGAAAAATTTGACATACAGAGTGACCATGTTGAGTTAATTCAGCTCGCCTTTGACCGACTAGCCTCCCACGGGACTTTGATATTCTCTACCAATATGAGAAGCTTTACGCTGGAGTTTGAATCTGACCAAGCAAAGATTAAGGATATTACCAAGCAGAGTATTCCTGCGGACTTTACTCGAGCTATTCGAAGTAGAAAAATCCATCGTTGCTGGATGATTGAGAAACGGTAGCTTTACATGGGGGCTATGCAGTTCTCCTGATAGCCCCCACAATTATATCTCTCAATTATATTTCATGTATTTAAGGTGGGCTTTTATCTTTTTTATTGCCCAATCGTAATGACTTGAGGTAGCACTTACCAGATATGAGCCTAGGGTACTGCCTACAGTCCACTTATAGACACCCTTAGAAAAGAGTTCTTCACTTGTAAAAGTTCCAACTAATTCCAATACATTTTTATGGGATGTAGTAAGCATTTTGGTGGCCTCTTGAAGAGAAGTGTGTTGATGATTTTCCCAAAAAGCTATATTCATATCTCCATAGGTTTTCCAGTTATAGGGTTCTGGCAAAAATGGTTTCTCTTCCCCTCTTTGATTTGACGCTACCCAGTTCAACACAAGCTGATGCCACTCATACAGGTGTATGAAAACATCTCTAAGGTTTTTATCTCGCCCCC
Organism: uncultured Spirochaetia bacterium; assembly: GCA_964492025.1. Taxonomy (GTDB): domain Bacteria; phylum Spirochaetota; class Spirochaetia; order CAZBHR01; family CAZBHR01; genus CAZBHR01. Next base: position 112,611 of record CAZBHR010000004.1, read on the forward strand.
AATGGGCTTCTTTTTTCTTTTCATCATTTGAAAAATCAAACGGCGTACGTAACTCCTCATCGGTCATGTTTTCAATAAGCATATTCAACTTTTCATAGCTCTCTTTAGCGGCAATTATTAAATCATTTTTTGTTGTTGGTCTTGGCATAACAAACTCCTCCTTCTTTTGCACTAAGTGTCTTAAAAATGCTTTTCCTTTTGTATTTCATTATAAAATCCTCCATTTGTATTGTGTTAATCATATTATACAGGAAGATCCTTGACACCATTTGTCAAGTTATATATTTTTCTGCCATATTATTTATCACCTCTTTAATCTTCATTCGTATTTCTTTCGGCTCTAAAACCTCTACACTGTCACCAAAAGAAAAAATATAGTTATATAAATTATAGTCATTGGGTATTTCTATCTCCGTATACAAACTCCCGTTTTCATCTTCGGTGATATCTCCGTTCAATTCGTCATATACTCTAAAGGCAACTTTACGGTCAAATTTGACTTTTATACAAATTATATTTTCATGGGGTATCTTTTTTTGTAATATCACACAGTCAAAGTTCCCTTTAAACTTTTCGGCAAGAATTTCTAAGTTTTTAACCCTAGATAATTTGAAATATCTAAAATCATTTCGTAGTACACAAAAGGCATAGAGATACCAACTTTGTCCCTTAAACAGTAATTTAATAGGATTCACCTTACGATATGTTTCCTCTTGCTTACTACTAAAATAAGAAAACCCTATAATATTCTTACTTAAAATTGCAGACTTCATTTTATGGAACATATCTTGGCTAAGATCACTATTCTGCCAATTGGTAAAATCAATCTCTATCCAATCTGTATGTTTCATTTTGAATAATGCAGATAGCTTTGTGAGCAACTCATTCTCATGGATCTTGTGTATACCATCTAGACCTTGAATTGCCACCATAATCTGTTCTCGCTCATCCTCAGTAAGCAAAGATTTACTCAGTACAAACTCATCAGAAATTTCTATCCCTCCCCCCTTGCCCTGGGTGGTGTATATTGGAATACAGGCACTACTTATGGTATCAATATCTCTATACACAGTTCTTACGGATACCTCAAACTTATCAGCAAGTTCATGTGCGGTCACTTTTCCTTTCTCCAAAATGTAATACAACATTCTAAATAACCTATTCTGTTTCATTAAGATACCACCTCCCAACTACAGTATAGCACAGTAACATGACATAGTGTGTCATATTATAAATTTATTTTTTAAATAATCCTACCACAGTGTGGTCCAACTCCATGTAGGATATGGCAAAAACTCTCCCCTATCTTGCAATCCCCACTTCTATCCTATACAATCTAACTAGCTACTGGCATAAGCAAGCTACGGAGAGTCTATGGAACTGTTTCAAAGTATCGAACGAAAGAATGAGCCCCTCGCCTATCGTATGCGTCCAAGAACTCTTGATGAGTTTGCTGGACAGGATCATATTGTAGGAAAAGGTCGCCTCCTCCGTAGGGCTATTCAGGCAGACCAACTCACCTCCCTTATTTTTTACGGCCCACCGGGTACGGGAAAAACTACCCTAGCAAGAATTATTGCAAACACCACAAAGAGTAACTTTACCACTATAAATGCGGTACTCTCTGGGGTAAAGGATCTCCGAGAGGCTATTCAACTTGCAAGGGAACGTATGGATCTCTATGGACACAGAACTATTCTCTTTATTGATGAGGTACATAGATGGAATAAGTCTCAACAGGATGCCCTTCTGCCATGGGTGGAGAATGGTACGGTTATACTTATTGGAGCAACCACAGAGAACCCATACTTTGAGGTAAACTCAGCACTGGTAAGTAGAAGTCGTATTTTTCAGCTAAAAACTCTTACCGATACAGATCTTCTTGATGTAGCAAAATTCGCTCTTTCCGATAAAGAACGGGGCTACGGTAACTACCGTATCACCATAGAAGATGGGGTGTTAGAACACTTGGCAGAGGTTTCAAATGGAGATGCGAGAACCATGCTCAACGCTTTGCAACTGGCTGTTGAGACCACCGGTGAGCAGTTCCCTCCAAAACCAGAAGAGTCAATCCATATCACTATGGCAATTGCAGAAGAGAGTATTCAGCAACGGGTTATCCTCTACGATAAAGAAGGTGACTACCACTTTGATATTATTAGTGCCTTTATTAAATCAATTCGTGGTTCAGATCCCGATGGAGCGTTGTACTGGCTAGCTAAGATGATGAAAGCGGGAGAGAACCCAAATTACATTTTTCGAAGGCTCCTTATATCTGCAAGTGAAGATATTGGATTAGCAGACCCAATGGCGCTCCAAGTGGTAGAGTCTGCAGCTGCTACCTTTGATCGTATCGGTTTACCAGAGGGACAGTTTCCCCTAGCCCAAGCAACACTCTACTTAGCCACAGCACCAAAGTCAAACTCAACTATGGCATTTTTTGACGCCATGGAAGAGGTTGGAGCCCGTCGTGATCACGAGGTTCCTAATCATCTAAAAGATGGCAACCGAGACAAAGAGGGGTTTGGTCACGGACAAGGCTACCTCTACCCCCACGCATACCGAGACCACTGGGTTGCACAACAGTACTTACCAACAGGGCTTCAAGGACGTATGTTTTATCAACCATCTGATCAAGGGTATGAAGCATCTATCAGGCATGAAGTTCTGAGAAAGAGAGAAATACAGTTAGCTACGGTACAGGAAGACACCACTCCCGAAATTCTTACAAACTCACCAAGAAACAGAAAAGAGGATCAGTGGTTACAACGAACACTCTCTCACCAGAGTCAGGATTTAGAACTTCTCAGAAATGAACTATTTACTCCACTCACCCTCCTTCGGCACCATAGAATTTTAGTAACGGATGGAAGGAATCGGTTTCTCCTCTGGGAAGGGGTTCGACAAGTTCCAGAAGGTGGAGTGTACACTATAGTCCCTAAAAAGGAGGACAGTGAAAAAATAACCCAAGAAGCTATGGTTTTAGAAGCTTCCCATAGGCCTGTTGTTATAGAGGGAGCTTTAAAAGAAGGTATCACATCTCTCCACATAGAGGGAGTACAATTTGAAGCTATTATTGGGAGAAACAGCTGGTCTCGTCCTGTTGAGCAGAAAGAGGAACTTATAGCTACTCTCAATCTTTTAGCACCACAGGGGGTGTTTATTCATAGCGAACTGATACCATCACAATCAACACGACTCTCACACATGCTTGATGGAATCGAATCAGGGCTACCGTATAAAAAGGCCTTAGAGCTTGCGGAAAAAGAGATCTACGAAGATCCTAAAAATAGTTTAGTGAACTGGGGAATTACACAGCTGGAGCAGATCTGTTCCGAAGTGATAAAAGAGTTAGCCTTGACCCATGAGGTCTCAATAAGTGAACGAGAGTCCATAAGAAAACGACATATTACCCCAGAACTTGCAGAACACTGGCTGTCTCCCACATCGGCATATGGAAAACACCTATCAGACAAAGAGAGAGATGAACTTATTAAGCTCATCCAGAACAGAGAGGTGTCTTGGAGTAATACCCTTGCACTGATTCAAATTCAACGAAAGAGATAAACCCTCCATGAAGAATCACTTAAGCCTTATATGAGACACTCTTCTCGTAAAGAATTTCTGGATCTAAATCAGCACCATTAGCCCAAGAGACAGTATCATAATCAACTACAACACTAAAAAAAAGATCCCCCTTTAACTCGGAAAAAATACCTGTATCCAAATATGGCGAAACATCAAATATTCTCTGTTCACTATTTTCAAAAGTAAGTAGCAAACAGTAGTTATCGAGTGGCTTTACTTTTTTTACTCCAATATACATAACTTCTACCTTAAGGGGTCTATTTTATACGGAAGTTCTCCGCTTTGGGCAAGTTCCCAATCCGCTAACAGTTCATCCTTACGTAGCTCACTATACTCTCCTCAACCTATAATACATGCTCAAAGTAAAATTATCAAGCTCAAAGCAGAGAGATACTTTGGTGTAGTACACTGGTACGTATCCCCATCCACCGTAAGGATAAAATCTAACCATACTCCCCTAACCCATTTCATATAACTACTCACCTAGACAAAAAAGCCGATAGATACAAAGGTACCTACCGGCTTAGTAATATAAAAGTATCTACCTATTTAGTTTCCTAGAGAAAACTCACCGTCCCCAAGAACCTTATAGTTACCATCGTAATTTCCAAAACCACCTATGTTGTACACATTGGTGTATCCAAGCTCTAAAAGAGCTTCTCGTACATACCCTGCTCGAGTTCCACCGGCGCACATTAAAAAGATTTCAGTATTAAGATCTTTTCCAAAAATGTTCTTTAGAAGTGAAGGGTTGATAAGGTCAGCAGATGAATAGTTCCAACCATCATTTCGTACTAATGCTCGCCCCTGTAGATAGTCAAAGAATGGCACAACCTCAAAACCTTGAATATAACCAGCCTTAAACATATCTTGAAAGTTTCTTAAATCAACGTATCTTGCATTAGGTCTAAAGGAGTACTGATCAATATTATCCATAGTAACCTCTTCCTCTATTGCCTCTACAACAATACCAGTTTCACTAGATACAATATAGTCAAATAGAGCCTGTAGTGACTGGTCTAAATTATCTTGAGTAACAGTAATACCAAGAATATCAGCAGCAGAACCTGATACTACGGTACTTCCAGCAGATGCTGTTCCACCAGTGGAAGCGGTCTTAACTCCATACCCTGATCGGTACTTTGTATTATGGTAACCAAAAAGACCGTGTAACATACGAACTAAGTTATTAGGAGTAACGGTTGCTCCAGTATACGCATCAACCTCTCCGTGCATAGGAGTAATAGAGGTTATAGAACTTTGGGAAGCTCCTCTAATATTTCTGTCTAAGTACTGTTCAATAAGCTCTTTATTAGGAATATGACCATCAACTACATAGGAGTCTCCAAATACACCTGGTGTGTAGTGTCCCTTATCTCCATCTTGATCAAAGGTAAAGGTTCGCACAGACCCATCATTTTTATCAAGTTCAACATAAGCAACTGAGTAGTAGTTAACCTCGGGACTTCTGCAGGTACATGCAATATAGGCAACCTGATACTTTACGTAGTCCATCATTTCGTACTCAAATAGTACATAAGCAACCCTATCAGTCTCAAGACGATGCCCATTTACATGATTAAAGATAAACACATTATCAAGCACAATCCCCTCACCTGAATAACTAATTACCTCGGCATCCATCTCACCAGGAGCTGAATAGTTACTATCTGATGCTCCAGACACAGCATCAACCGCATACACCTGCGATGTAACCATAAACAACCCTAAGGCTAATAGTAACGCACTAATTACAATTTTCTTCATTCTCCAAATTCCCCTTTTCTATGTATTATAAATTTCCTAAACTATACCATAAGGGTAGCTTATTTTCAACAACTTTCTGAAAATACATACCAATCGTAGAACTGATGTGAGTTTACTTATTTTCAATATAAATCGAAAAGCCAAAGAATAAAACAAAACAACTTCACTCCCGATACATCAATTCGTAATATTTTACACAAATAGCATAAATAAGAGAGAGAACCTTGCAAAAATCCTCCCTTCTTTATATAGTGTAGGCAACTATTATCTAAGGAGACATTATGGCTAAACTATCACCACTACATGAGGATAGACTACTCTACACCCCTAAACTTCCAGGTGTGTTAGCAGGAAATATTTCTGAGGTTGCACTCACTAAAGGAAACCCCACAGAGGCTGTTGCAAATACCGCCGAGGTTGCAGCTCTTTTTCCAAAAACCTACGGAGCACCTATGGTATCTTTTGGTAAGGGAACATCTCAATTAAAGACTGAAGCAATTAACATTGGTGTTATTCTTTCTGGAGGACAAGCACCTGGAGGACATAACGTTATTTCTGGACTTTTTGATGGAATGAAAAAGGTAAATCCTAATTCTAAACTTTTTGGATTCTTAGGTGGACCATCGGGAATTCTTGAAAATGAGGCGATTGAAATCACCGATGAACTTCTTAAGGAGTACCGAAATAGTGGTGGTTTTGATATTATCGGATCTGGTAGAACGAAGCTTGAATCTACAGACCAGTTTGACACCTGTATTGAGGTGTGTAAGAAGCGAAATATCACTGGTATCATTATTATTGGTGGAGATGACTCTAACACCAATGCGGCTCTCCTCGCAGAGTACTTTGCTCAGAAAGAGAGTGGTATTCAGGTAATTGGAGCTCCTAAAACTATTGATGGAGACCTTAAGAATGATAATATTGAAATCTCCTTTGGATTTGATACCGCATGTAAAACATACAGTGAGCTTATTGGAAACATTGAGAGAGATGCAAACTCTGCAAAAAAATACTGGCACTTCATTAAGTTAATGGGCAGAAGTGCTTCTCATATTGGACTTGAGTGTGCTCTACAAACTCAACCAAATATTGCAATTATCTCTGAAGAGGTTGAGGCGAAAAACATGTCTCTTGCACAGGTAGTAAAAGATATGGCAGATGTAGTAGATGCGCGAGCAAAGAATGGAGAGACCTTTGGTGTAGCTCTTATTCCAGAGGGTCTTATTGAGTTTATTCCAGAGGTAAAGGTTCTTATTGGAGAGCTTAACGACCTTATGGCACACCATGCAGATGACTTTGCAAAACTCACTACCCTAGCAGAACAAAGTGCATGGTTAGTACAACACCTATCTGATGCTGCGGGCAAGGTATTCTCATCACTTCCTGAGAATATTAAAAAACAGCTTCTTTTAGATCGAGATCCACACGGGAACGTACAGGTATCTCTTATTGAAACAGAAAAGCTCCTAAGTGAGATGGTAAATATTGAGCTTATAGCACGTGGAAGCAAAGCTTGTAAGGTACAACACCACTTTTTTGGATACGAAGGGCGATGTGCATTCCCATCTAACTTTGATGCGGACTACTGTTACTCTCTAGGGTACAATGCGTTCCTTCTTATTGCATCAGGACTCACTGGATACCTCTCCTCTATTACAAACCTGTCTTCTCCTGCAACTGAGTGGAAAGCTGGTGGAGTTCCTGTAACTATGATGATGAATATGGAGCAACGCCACGGTGAGCAAAAACCTGTTATCAGGAAAGCTCTTGTAGAGCTAGAGGGTGCTCCTTTTAAGAAGTTTGTTGAAATGAGAGATCTTTGGGCAAAAGAAACAAGCTACACCTACCCTGGTGCTATTCAGTACTACGGACCAAGTAGTGTATGTGATCAGCCTACAAAGACACTTCAATTAGAGCAAGCGTAGGTTCATACTCCGCAAAAATGAACATACACCGAGCGTCTCCTCAGGGAGGCGCTTTTTTTGTACTATTAACATTATCTAGGAAGCTTTTTCACCATTCTCATTTCCGTAATAAGAATACTACCCATAATGAGAGATCCTCCAATCAAAAGCTGGATGCTCACTGATTCAAAACCAAGAAGCACAGAAAGAATAGAGGCAAAAAGGCTCTCTGTAGCAATAATAAGAGCAGCCTTAGATGCCACTACATACTTCTGTCCCACTGTTTGGAGAATATAGGCAATACCAGTAGCTAATACTCCCAAATAGAGTATCGCAAATAACCCTTTATCGGGTTTAACAAAGGTGAGGTCACCTCCAGTCTGAACCATAAAAAGCACCGTAGAAAAAAAGGCTGCCACCGCTAGCTGCAGAAAGATTAATCGCTTTACGTGAACTCTCCGAACAAAATACCCAAGAGAAAAAGTATGAAAGGCAAAGCTGACTGCACAAAGAAAGGTTAAAAGCTCACCATACCCAAAGGAAGAGAAGCCTTGATCAAAATTTAGAGAGAGTGCAGTAATTCCTACCAAACAGGCAAGAGATGCCACCATGGTTCGAGTTGAAGGCTTATCCCGAAGAAAAACCAACCCCAACAGAGGAACCATCATCACCTTAGTGGCAGTAATAAAAGCACTATTTGATGGAGTAGTATGCACAAGGCCATAGGTTTGAAGAGTAAAGCCAAGAAAGAGAAATATCCCTACTACCCCACCAGCAATAAGATCTTCCTTCCCCATGCCACGAAGATCTTTACAAAAAAGTAGACCCATCATAATTGCGGCGGTAACAAAACGCCCCATCATAATAAAAGAGGAGTCGTATCCACCATCAATAGCTATTTGAGTGGCTATAAAGCCAGTTCCCCAAATAAGAGCAACAGCTCCAAGAAGGGTCATTCCAAGTGGCTCTTTCTGCTCCATAACTATACTCCTACTATATTTCCATATATTGTGAAAACTATAGTATCATGAGCTTGCGTACATGTCACCTAGGAAAGGTATAGCATTGGGATATTTGTATATGTTTAGCAAAGTACTATTCCTTGAAAACCGTAGGTCTTACCCTAAATATTTATGAAAAACCTTTTTAATGCCATCATGAGATAGTAACATGTCTCTAAAATAAAGTTCAATAGTATCACCAAGTTGAGCTTCGTATAGATCCACTCCAAATATCTCTTTATTCTCAAGTATTGGTCTAATATTACAGGCTGTATCTCCAATAGAGATGGAAGATAACACCTCCTGCAAGCTCTCTAGCTGAGGATCTGGGCTTAGCTCAAAGGAGTTTCCATTCACATCCACCCCAAGGAGATAACGTAACCATGAGGCAATTGCCAGTGGAATACCTAAGAGGTCTTTTGTGTGATATGTGTTACTTGCCATATATTTTTTAATTGTTTCCCCAAATCGGATTCCAACCTTCAATGAGGTATCCGTAGCAATACGTTGTGGGGTGTCTGGAATATTAGGGTTAGAGAACCGCTCATCAATTACTTCCTGAACAAACTCTTTTGGATTAATAATCTTGGGATCAACTACAACTTGTAATCCTTCATTAGCTATTCGGTGAACCAGTTTAGCCAGTAAGGGATCCTGCATTTCTGCAGCAATTGAGGTATATCCAAACACACAACCGGTAACAGCCAGTGCAGTGTGCAAAGGATTTAAGCAGGTAGTAACTTTCATAGTCTCTACTCTGTTAACCGTCTCTCTGTCGGTAAAAATAACACCACCCTCTTCAAGCTGTGGACGCCCATTGGGAAACTTATCTTCCACAACCAAATACTCACACACCTCAGCATTTACGAAGGGTGCAATATAAGTATGCTTCTCTGTCACCACAATATCAAGATCTTCGAAACCTAGGGTTTCGAGCTTATCCTGTACACCCTTTGATGGTCGTGGGGTAATTTTATCTATCATAGTTAAGGGAAAAGCAACGGTTGTATCATCCTGTAAATAATCAAGAAAATCTTTTGAAATAAACGACCGATTAACCCACTCTGTTGCAACTTTTAAAACTGCAGTTCTTAAAAGGTCTCCATTGTGAGAGCAATTATCCATACTTACCACACTCACAGGATAAGCTCCTTTGAGAAACCTTTTATAGAGAAGCTGTGCAATAAGGCTCATTGTATGTTTTGGATTATCAAAATTCTCAAAGTCTTGAAGAACTACGGGCAGATACTCTCCACCAGAATCAGTAAGGGAGTACCCTTTTTCGGTAATAGTAAAGCTAATCATCTGCAATGAGGGGTTCTCAAAGATCGTAGCCAATCGTAACGCATTAGAATCTCTTAGAGTAAGACTTTCTACAATACTTGCTATAACACTTTTTTCTAGGGAACCATCCTTTGCCATGGTTGCAAGAAGGGTTAGGTTATCACAGGGCTTGTAAATACGATCGATAATCTCAGTATCAAAAGTTTCTACTGCGACAATCCCACTGGTGCATAACTCTGCATCTAGCACAGCTTGATGGGCTCGTGCGATAAACCCTCTAAAGATATTGCCTGCTCCAAAATGAACCCAGCACGGATTCTGTTCTGTAGCAGAAGCAACCGCTTTATAATTAAATTTTGGAACCAAAATATTATTGTCTGTAAAAAACTCTTTATGTTCTAAAGATGCTAAGGTTAACTTCATACTACTCCCTCTCCATGGTATCTAAAATGCCCAGCAGATACATAACACCAAAAGCTCTATCATACAACCCATACCCTGGTCTACAGGTAGCCTCTTCACCCCAGAGATGTCTTCCATGATCTGGACGAATATATCCAGTAAAACCTACCTCCCGAAGAGATCTTATAACCTCTATCACATCTACATCTCCATCACAAGCTCTGTGGGAGGTTTCTACAAAATCACCATTATCAAATCGTTTAACATTTCGAACATGGGCAAAATGGATACGATTACCAAACTCTCTGATAATCTGAGGGATATTGTTATGGGAGCCAGAGCCTAAGGATCCAGTACAAAGGGTTAGTCCGTGGTTATTACTCGGATGTAAGGAGAGAAGTTTTTTCATATGCTCCTGGCTTCGATTAATACGTGGCAACCCAAAAATTGGCCATGAGGGATCATCGTTGTGTATTGCCATTTTTACCCCTAACTCCTCACATGTAGGTATAATACGGTGCAGAAAGTAAGATAGGTTTTCATAAAGCTTATCTTCATCAACATGCTCGTAGGCTGTAAAAAGCGCTTCCAGATTTGCCAACCGTTCTGGCTCCCACCCGGGAATAGTCTTACCTCCCGCTCCATCCAAAATAGTTTTCACCATTTCATCAGAACTCTTACCTTCGGCAACAGCGTTCTCATAAAAAAGGGCTGTTGAACCATCATCCATTTGATGATACAGATCGGTTCTAGTCCAATCAAATACGGGCATAAAGTTATAACAAATAACCTTTACCCCAACCTTGGCTAGTTTTTTAATAGTATCAATATAAATATCTATGTACTTATCCCGACTGGGTAGTCCAATTTTGATATCATCATGGACATTCACACTCTCCACTACCGATGGATCAAACCCCTTTGATGTAATATAGGCAGCCTCGTTCTCTATTCTCTCGGTCTCCCATTGCTCACCTGCAACCTTATCATGCAAAGACCAAACAATACCCTCAACTCCAGGAATCTGTCTTATATGGTCTAATGTAATATCATCATTCCCCTGTCCATACCATCTCCAACCTATTTTCATCTATTACTCCTCTATCCTATCTCTCTTATTTCTTAACTCATACACTGACCTTGTTGTCTAATTAAATACTAAAACAACCTTACAAACCTCTTGTGGATGATTTTCTATTAAATCCAAGGCACGCTCATATTCTGTAAATTCTACCACATGAGATATAAGCAATGAAGGGTTAAGCCTACCCTTATTGAATAAATCTACAACGTGAGGAAACTTATAGGTTTGGTGTCTGGATCCTCGTATATCAAGCTCTTTTAAGGTTATATTAATCTGGGAAATCTCAGAGATATCTTTTGTGAAACCTAAGCACATAACTCTTCCTGCAACGGATGTTACCTTTACAGCCTCCTCAAAGGTCTTTGGTAAGCACACAGCATCTATGGTAACATTTGCCCCCATACCTTCTGTAATACGTAAAACTTCCTCATAGGGATCGCAAGTTGATGGATTTATTATATAATCGGCACCCAAAGATTGGGCAAGGTTCAACCTTTTATCATTATAATCAGAAACAATACATACCACATTTTTAAGCTTTGCCATTTCTAAAATACACAAACCTATTGGTCCAGCTCCAATAATGAAGACATAATCACCATCTTTAATATCAGCACGCCACGTTACTTGGTCAGCTATAGTATAAGGCTCCACCATAGCAGCAATTTCCCAAGGTATATCTTTTTCTATCTTATATGTAGCATGCTCTGGTATTACGTAATACTCCTGAAAACCGCCATCAATATGACAACCCCTCACAGTTAATGTAGCACAGGCGTTTGGTCTACCATTACGACAAGCATAACACTCACCACACCCAATCATAGGCTCAAGAACTACATGATCTCCTACTTTTACCTTTGTTACATCAGGCCCTATATCAATAACCTCTCCCGCGATCTCATGACCAACAACCCGAGGATATGTGGCCACAGGAGAGTTCCCATGATATATATGGATATCGGAACCACAAATACCCGTAGCTTTTATTTTGATTAAAACATCATGACTATTCTTTAAAGAGGGAATCTCTCTCTCTATCATGATCATTTTTTTTGGCTCAACTACTTGAATAGCTTTCATAAAACACCTCTTTAATTAACCAAGTAATAGGTTTGGTAAAAATAAACTTACAGCAGGAATAAAAGTGACCATCATTAATACAAACAAGCTCACAAGTAAAAATGGAACTAAGTCCTTTACCACTGCTCCCATCTTAACTTTTCCAATACTAGATGAAACAAACAGACAAACACCTACAGGTGGAGTGGTCAATCCAATAATTAAGTTTAACACCATGATAACTCCAAACTGAATAGGATCTACCCCAAGGGGAATAACAACTTGTAGTAGTACAGGAAAAAGAATAACCAATGCTGCAATAGTCTCCATAAACGTACCAACTAAAAGAAGAAGTAGGTTGAGAAGGAGAAGAATCACAATCTTATTGTTGGAAACACTTAAGATAGCAGAAGCTACCGCTTGAGGAACTTGCTCACTTGTTAGAATCCACGCAAATACATTTGCAAAACCTACTAACAACATAATTGCAGCTGTAGATATTATGGAATCCAATAACACCGATGGTAAGTCTTGAAATCTTAATTCCTTATAAACAAATTTTCCTACAATAATAGCATATAATACAGCCATAACAGAGGCTTCTGTGGGAGTAAAAACTCCACCTAAAATACCATATAGAATCAGAATAGGAAGCATTAAAGCCCAAAATGCACCTTTAAAGGCCCCCCACTTTTCTGAGGCCGAAGTTTTCTGCCCCTTAGGGTGTCTTTGCTTCTTGGAAACAAAGTAAGATACTATCATCAGTCCAACACCCAGTAATATTCCAGGAATAGCACCTGCTAAAAACATCTTGCTCACCGATAGCCCTGTAAGCGTTCCTACAATAATCATAGGTAAACTTGGAGGAATAATAGGTCCAATAGTTGATGATGATGCAGTAACAGCGGCAGCAAAAGATCCTGAATACCCTTCCTTTTTCATTGCAGGGATCATAATACCACCAATACTTGCCGTATCAGCCAGAGCGGTTCCCGAAATACCAGCAAAGACCATAGATGATCCAATATTTGCCAGCCCTAATCCTCCTCGAATATGTCCAACAAAGGCATTACAAAAATTAATAATTCTTTGTGTAATTCCACCCCTATTCATCAAATTACCTGCAAGAACAAAACCAGGTATACAAAGTAGTGTAAAAACATCTATCCCTGCATACATTTTCTGCGGTATCACTACTAACGGAATATCCGCCACGAGTAAATAAACAAATGAAGATAAGCCTAGTGAGAATGCCACAGGAATACCTAAAAAGAGTAAAATAAAGAAAACACTAAATAATAAAAGTTCCATATTAAACCGATCCTTTGATATCCTTATGAAAATGTCGTAAGTTAATATACATATTTCTTAGGGAGTACCACATAATACATAAAGTCATAAAAGAGATTGAGGAGTATGGAATAACCATAAGTAATCCCATTGCTGGAGAGGTTTGTATAGTACCTAGCTCAGCAAAAGTAAGCCCATAATAAAAAATAATACCAAAAAATGCCGCAAGAATAAGATCTATGAGAGCCTCAAAAATATGGATGAATTTTTTTGGTAACTTTTGTATAATAAGTTCCACTCGAACATACTCTCCCCTCTTTAAAGCGAGAGGAGCAGAAAAAGCTACAGCGTATATAAATAAGAACCGAGAAGCCTCCTCCGTCCAGGAGGGGGCTTTTGGTAACATGAATCTAGCAACAACTTGAAGGGTTACAACTAGGATCAGTGCGGTAAAACTTAACAAAGCACCAAGGGTTAAAATTTTTGCTAAGTAATCTCTATTTTTTTCCATAAAATTTATTTTACCTCAGCTATCCTGTTGTATAGCTCATATTGAGTTGGACTTAGGATATCTTTCATTGCAGGTTTTACCTTGTTCTCAAATGCACCTTTATCAACCTCTACAATAACCATGCCCTTATCCAACAGATTTTGTTTTGCTTCAGCAATAAAATCATCGAACATACTTTTAGCATAGTCTTGAGCAACTTGGGCCGACTCTAAAACAACTTCTTGTAAATCAGGAGAGAGTGCATTGAACTGCTTTTTTCCTACGGTTGCATAGATCCATTGAATAACATGCTCTGTCTCATACGCATATTTTTGAACCTCATAAAAGCCTAAACTATAAATAAGATCATAAGGATTTTCCTGTCCCTGTATAGTATTCTGCTGAAGCGAGGTAAATACCTCTTGCAGTGGCATAGGTGTGGGTTTTGCCCCAAGAATTTCCCAAGTTTTTACAAAAACAGGAACAGCAGGAACTCTGATCACAAGGCCTGCTACATCATCTACCCCATTAATAACTTTATTGGTAGTTAAATTTCGAGGAGCTCTTTCATGATAATAGAGAGGAATTAATCCAGCCTTATCTTCAATCTCCTGTTTAATTTCATCACCAATATCACTAGCTAAGGTATTTCTCATGTGATCTAGATCTCTAAACGCGTAAGGTACTGCCATAAGTGCTGCTTTAGGAGCCCAATTTTGTAGAGTCTCACCTGTTAATACCATATCTAAAGTACCCACTCGAACACTATTAATCATATCGGTCTCTGAACCAAGCTGTCCATTTTCAAATACAGTAACAATCATTTGACCATTTGATTTTTCTTTAACAGTATCTGCAAACTTGATGGCTGTCTGATGCCATATATGATCGGAGTTTGCGTTGTGTCCCAACTTCCACTGAACAACCTTTTTTGAAGACTCATTATTTGTAGATACATCAGTATCCCCTCCACAAGCGAGAACTAAGGTTACAAGAACCATCAATAATCCTAAAAGAT
>CAZBHR010000005.1:0-100175 GCA_964492025.1 uncultured Spirochaetia bacterium
AAATAATCTATCCATAATCGACGGATTTTAACGAATAGAAACTATTTTGTTGACACGGATAATGACCTGCTGTACCATAGCCACATGATCCGAGCAGATAAAGATTTAGCTTATATGCTTCAATATGAGCATGTGGCGTGGTATGAGGATGGAGAGGTACGTATTTTAGATAGACGTGTGTATCCAAGAGAGATTTCCTATGTGAGGTGTATGCACCATCAAGAGGTTGCACAGGCTATTGCTGATATGGTAACCCAGAGTGCGGGTCCTTATACTGCTGCATCTATGGGTATGGCGTTAGCGGCCTCAGAGGTTGCAGGGAAAGAGGAAGTATCTCAAATTGAGCACCTTACTCAAGCCGCCTATACACTTTCTCATGCAAGACCAACTACGGTTAATCGTATGAAGTTGATTACTGGGGGTTGCCTGCAAGTTGCCCAGAGAGCTTTATCCCAGGGAGTACCAGTAGACAAGGCTATCTTTGAGCATACTCTGGAATCTATGAATCGACGGTACCAAAAAATAGATCAGGTTGCGAGCCATCTTGTAAATAAATTTCCAACCCACGGAGCAGTTATGACCCAGTGTTTTGGAGAAACTATTGTGGGTATGATGTTAAGAGAGAGTAAAAAGCGTGGGCTCCAGATAAAGTTGTTCTGCCCTGAGACCAGACCATTTTTGCAGGGGGCTCGATTTACTGCTACGGTTGCCCAGGATATGGGATTTGATGTAACCGTAATTACCGATAATATGCCAGCCATGGTGATGGCGGAGAGAGGCGTTGATGTGTTCACCTCCGCAGCGGATTCTATCTGTCTTGATGGACATATTGTAAATAAGGTAGGAACTTTACAAATCGCTATTGTTGCAAATCATTTTGGAGTACCGTACTATGTTACGGGTATTCCAGATAAGGATCTTACATCGGTTGATCAGGTTATTATAGAGGAAAGAAACCCCTATGATGTATTAAGCTGTCACGGGATACAACATACCTCAAATGGGGTTAAGGGGTATTATCCATCCTTTGATATTACACCACCAAACTTAGTTACTGGTGTTGTAACAGATAAGGGAATATTTGAGGCTGAGCAGCTGTATGAGTATTACAAAGAGCCAACAGAGCAGTACTGGTAGAAAGGAGTAAGTATGAGTAGTAATCTATTGCCGGGGATTCATTTATTGGAAAACAGTATTCCACCTAAAGTGCTAGTCTGTGGAGACCCCTTTCGAGCGGAGTTTATCGCATCACAGATAACCGATGGAAAGAACCTTGCAAAGAATAGGGAGTTCTGGAGCTATGGAGGAACTTACAAAGGCGTTCCTCTTACGGTGGTCTCCCATGGGGTTGGCGCAAGTGGTGCGGTAATGGCGTTTATTAGCCTTATAAAGGCAGGAGCCAAGGAGATTGTACGATTGGGTACCTGTGGATCGCTTAAACCTTCTATCAAAACAGGAGACATGGTAATAGCAACTGCCGCAGCTAAGGATGATGGAGTATCTCATATGTACGCTCCAGAAACATTTCCTCCTGTGGCAGATTTTGATGTAACCCTATCTCTTATTCAGAGTGCGCAAAAGAGTAATAACACCTTTCATAAGGGAGTTGTTGTATCGGATGGAGCTTTTTATGGTGGAATGATGCCATCTCATATGGAGCTGCATACTAGGGCTGGAGCTATAGCAGTGGAGCAGGAAATGGCTGCTCTCTTTACAGTTGCTTCAGTATACGGTGTACATGCAGGAGGAATTCTTTCGGTTGATGGAAATGCCCTTGCTGTGCAGCAGTGTGCCGAAACTGAGACACCTGATCCTATTCTATTACAGCAATCTGTAGAACGTACGCTTATTGTTGCCTTAGATGGCCTGATAGGTTGCACTGTATAGAACCAATAAAAAAGGGATAGAAGTGATTTCCTCTATCCCTTGTACATCATATTTTATAAACAGTTACTGCTGTTCGTAGTTTGAAGCTCCTATAGCATTCATAAATGTGCCGTTATCCATAAAGAATCCAAATGGGAGTCCAGAGTTTCTATCAAACTCATCGTATCCACCATGGTCAGACTCAATTGATATTGATCCCGATGACCAACTAGGGCTATTTCCATTGTTTCCACTAATCTTTACATCGTTAAGTGTAACCTCAAATAGAGTTGCACCTAAGGTCACTAAAAGTGAATCGGTTCGTGGGGAAAAGCTGCTGTCTGAAGGCCAGCTTGACCCAGAATGTGTCCAGGTGCCTGGTTTATCATTAGAGTTACTACCACCACCATTATCCTTTAGGAATGTTCCATCAAGGGTGAATAGGGTGTTTTGAAAATTATCATATCGTTGATATCGTCTATAATTTGTTCCAAAAAAACCATTCCGGTCAATTCCGTGATGCATTGTACCAGTATCGCCTAGAATCTTATCTCTCTTTAAACTTCCCGAAGCAGATCCGTCAGTGTACCATAATTCTTGAAATGATAGTCGAACACTATTGATAGCTCCTAACAGAGCCTCTCTATTTGTAAGCATTCGAGATCCTTCTACAGAACTACTAGACTGAATAAACTCTCCCTCAGAGGTAAAAGCCTCAACTCTATAACGCGGAAAATCTAATAGGGTAAGTGCGTTGTAATCACGGTATACCGGCTCTTCACCAGATGGTACATTGGTAAATGTTTCAAGAAGAACCCAGTCATTACCTCTGTCATCCATTCGATACAAGTTGTAGTTTAGGGGAGTTGGCTGTGGGAGAATCTTAATCTCCGTATAATATTTAGCCACATCCTCATCCCAGAGAATCTCATCTTCCAAAGAGGAAGCTGCAAGTTGAGGATTAACACCACTATAGTCGATATCTCCATTTCCTGAGTTTCCAGAGAGAGCGTTCAGGAACGTTTCATCATCCATAAAAAATCCAAAAGGGAAGTTTGTAGAATTGCCAAATTCCTCTACAGCTCCGTTCTCATCCTCAACGATAATAGTTCCAGATACCCATGCTGGAGAGTTTCCATTATTATTCCCAATTTTTACTTTATTAAAAGTAATATTGAATACCGCTGGTCCAAAGGCAACCTCTAGGTGGTTTGTCCTCTCTAGGAAGTCTTTATCAGATGGCCAGTGTGACCCAGAGTGTGTCCAGGTACCTTCAATATCATTCTTGAGAGCAGAGGTATTACTACCACCTCCGTGGTCTTTCATAAAGGTACCATTGAGTATAAAAGGACTATTTTGAAAATCAACATATCTTTGATATCTTCGATAGTTAGTTCCGAAAAAACCATTTCTATCAATCCCATGATAGTATGTTCCTGCATCTCCTGTGGTACTTTTTTTCAAAAGAGAAGGACTTCCCAATCCCGCTGACATATCTCCATACCATAACTCTTTAAAGGAGAGACGAATACTGTTTACTGTACCTAAGAGTACCTCTCTATGGCTTAACATACGGGAACCCTCAACAGCTTGGCTTTCTATTGGGTTACCAGCACTATCAAGGAGAGGTTCTCCCTCTGTATTGTACACTTCAACCATATATCTGGGAGATGTTTTAAGAGTTACTCCTCCAAAATCTCTATAGCTATAGGACTCATCTGCAGAAACTTCACTTTCATGAATTTCCACCCACTCATCGCTCTGATCATCCATTCGGTAGAGCTTATAGGTGAGAGGAATAGCTTGTGGCTTTATAGTGATATTGGTATAGTATTTTTGCTCAGTTTCATCCCATAATATACCATCTTCAATTCGAGATGCCGAAATTTCTGGCTGGATACTCTCTGTACTATCTCCAGGATCTCCTTCAACAGTAATCTGTGCAACCACCGTATAAGGAGATTTTCCTGTGTATACTGGGTCGTAATTACCTTTAGATAGCTTATCATTATACCAGTCGTAATTTACAAATTTCCCACTATTATCAACATATCCAGCAGGATCATACTCATAGAACTTGTAGGCACGACCTTTTTCAATGGCTCCCCATTTTGTAGGTACCTTTTCACCCATAAGCTCCTTAAACTCTGTAGGTTCAGCAAAGGAGAAAAAGAGCTTTGTGTAGGTATCTACTGCAACGAGATAGTTATCTAATGAGGGCATTGCTGTTTTTCCCGTAAATCGGTAGAACACAAAACGATCCATCAGTGTTTCTTCTGTCTTATCAAAACCTCGTGTGTTATAACTTCCATCGGGCTTATAGAGTGGGTTAACTCCTTGGTACGCGTAGTAAACTACACTGCTAATACCATTTGACCCTGCAGAGGTATTTGGTCCATTATTCTTTACCTCAGCTCTTGCACTATCACTAGAACTCCAAGTTCCTTTCTCGTACCACATTTCTGGTACATTAGATGATGAGAATTTACTCCGAATAAGACTGTTCTGAACAAGATCTACAGAAGAAAAATCCTCAAGATCGCTTGGTAATCGAGAGGTGATATTCTCTAAAGTAATTCCAAGAACCTCAGGATCTTCTTGAAGAAGCTCTGTATCAATAGTTCCATCGGGTCGAAGTATAGAAAAAATAGAGATAGTACGGGTTACCGTTCCGTTTCCATTATCAACATCTGTGTTATCATCTGTACCGTCATCACCACCAGTTTCACCTTCGGTTTCGTCTTCGTATGGCTTGTCTGTGTCTGTATTATTATCTACAGGACGCTTATTTTGCTGCTGATGATAATAATGGTCACCATAAGGAGAGCAGGAAGTAGTAAAAAGAGTCATACTAAAAAGTGTAAATAATAAGAGTAGGGGAACAATCTGTTTTTTTAAAGTACTCATAATAATTCCTTATAGCCTGAAGGAGAGTCCTATTCTGATACCAAACTCTACGGAGTCAAGCTTATAATCGGGGAATGGGGTGTTTTCAATATCAAACTCATCCCCATTTGCCTCTGCTGCTGCTTCTCCCATTGCAGCAAGAGTAGGAGGTACAGTTAAGTATTTAGGTTTAAAGCTGTTATACTGGGTAAAAAAACCAAGAATTAGCTCGGTAGTAGGAAGTATCTCAATACTGTACTCAATACTGCCACCAATAGAGAACATAAAGGGGTTCATATTTTTTGCCATCTTCTCAGTTACAATGATAGTACCAATCTCTGATGTAGAAAGGCCGTCATTAAATATGGGTTCATTACTGTATGCAAAATATTGTGGTGACATATCGGCAATCATTTTCCCACCCATAGAAAGGCCTAGGGCAAGTCTATTATTAAAAAAGTACGCCTTTCCAGATGTTCCAAAATTAATAACAGGAAGGTAGTCCACATTTATAAAAATATCAAAAGGATTAGCATTTCCACCGGGATCTACCGAAATTTTCTGTGATGTATTTCCTTGGGAGAACCCAAGATATACAAAAGCTCCCACTCCACTAAAGGGGTTGCTCTTAGAAAGACCAAAGAAATCGTGAGAACGGAATACATATCCACCCTCAACTTCAACACCCATAAGTAGATTACTCATACTTCCAGACATACCTGTCGCCATAGGGTTTAAAGCATCTAAAGCTTCAGCACTAATAGAAGGAACCGTTACACCACCACCAAAATCGGTTCGTAGTTGCAAAATAGGTCCACTTTCAAATCCGTACGCCCTTATTGGTGCGAGTCCAATAAATAACATAAGAAGGATTAATGTTTTACTCTTTAGTATTTTCATAGATTTTATCATAGTAAAATTAACATTGACAAACAAGTAAAAATGTTAAAAAAACAGTGTATTTTCACAGTATTAGCTAGTAAAATGGCAGTTTTTTCCGTTTTTTACCTAGTTCAAGTCACACTTTTACCACATATTGCGATATTTTTTATGATTAATTCATCATATATTTTTGATGGATTCTTCTAAATCGGAACTATATTTTTAGTCCACGAACTACTTGGTGGCTCTTCTCAATATACTCAATACCACTTTGATAGTTTCTCTTTAAGAGACCAATAAAAAGCATATCAATAATGGTTAATTGTGTAATTCTTGATGAGAGTGCGGATGACCGAATAAAATTTTCAGAAGCAACAGTACATATATTAAGGTCAGAGAGTTTAGAAATTGTGTTAACCTTTGAACCTGTTATAGCTATTCGTGTAATGCTCTTTTTCTCAACAGCCTTAAGTGTCTCAATAAATAGTTCTGTTTCTCCACTATGTGATATAGTAAGAATAACATCTTGGGAGTTTACACTAATAGCATGGGTTACCTGTACGTGGGAATCTAAATCATGAATAGCAATTTTTCCAATTTTTGTTAACTTATGTTCAAAGTCTTTGGCTACAAGTGAGGAGGCTCCTATTCCAAGAATAACAATCTTTCTCGCTTTATCTAGGTGATCTATAATAGTGTCTACTGTTTGTAACATGTCACTATCTAATATATGTGTTAAGGTACTCTCTATTGAACGAATATGGTTATATGAAATTTTTGATGCAATAGTTTCTATTGAGTCCTCTAGGGTAATGTTATTGTGGAGAGCTCCGTATGGAGCATGTTCTTTCGGATTTTTCTCTCTCGCAAGCTCCTCTGAAAGAGCTATCTTAAAATCTGTAAAACCAGTAAAGCCAATCTTCTTAATAAACTTTATAACACTAGACTGACCAACGGTGATCCTCTGAGCAAACTCTGTAGAGGTAAGAGACTTTACCTCATCTCTGTGGGCAAGGACATAATCTGCTATCCTAATATCTGTTTTAGATAATCGATCTTCTTCCTGTTGTATACGAAGTTGAATATTCACATTACGCCTCCATCTCAAAATATACTTAATAGTACCATATCGTATTCTTGAGACAGAAGCAAGGCTGAGTTTTATGTGGTTTTTTCAATTACTCACTCCATAAGAGTCGATACTTTTGACTTATTGTTGGATTGTGGGCTGGAGAATCTAGTTTATAATTATAATAAATCACTAGATAAGTGGAGGAGTGTAGAGATGAAAAAAGCTTGGATTGTATTAGTTGCTTTTGTGCTATTTGGCCTTGTTGCTTGTGGGAAAGATTCGCAAAACAGTACACAAAAAGAGGAGAAACTTCGATTAACTATATATGCAGGATTACAGGAGGATCATGCAATCCTAGCGGCAAAGGAGTTTGAAAAAGCTACTGGCGTAAGGACTGAAATGGTTAGGATGAGTGGTGGTGAAATCTTTGCTCGAATAAAAGCTGAAAGAGAGAATCCTTCTGCTAGTATTTGGTATGGAGGTGGTGCGCTGACTTTTATGGCTGCTGCAAATGAGGGGCTTTTAGAACCATATATATCTCCAGAAGCTGTTAATATTGATGATCAGTTTAAAGCTCATGATGGATCATGGACTGGTATTTATAAGGGAGTTCTTGGAATAGAGGGGAATAAAAAATGGTTAGAAGAGAATGGTCTAGAGCTTCCTACATCATGGGATGAACTTCTTCGTAAAGAGTTCCGAAATAATATTGTTATAGCTCATCCCGCATCATCTAGTACTGCGTATAATTTTCTTGCAACTATACTACAGTTAAAGGGAGAAGAGGAAGGCTTTAACTATTTACAGCGATTTAATGGCCAAGTTCGTCAATATACCAAGTCTGGAAGTGCCCCCGGTCGAATGGCAGGTATGGGAGAAGCTCCTATTGCTATTGGTTTTTTACATGATGCAATTAAATACCAAAAAGAGGGGTATAAAGATCTAACTTTTACCACACCAATTGATGGTACAGGGTATGAGATTGGAGCGGTTGCAATTATTAAGGGTGGTCCTGATCAGAAGGCTGCTCAGATGTTTATTGATTGGTGCTTATCTAAAGAAGCACAGGAACTTGGAAAAACTGTTGGTTCCTTCCAGTTCCTAACAAACAATCTTGCGGAACCTCCTGAAGAGGCTCTATTTCTTAAAGATGCAGAACTTATTGATTATGATTTTCAGTGGGCTGCAGATAATAGAGAACTCTTTCTTGAAAAATTTATTGAGTTAACAAAAACAACTCCACCTACAGAGTAGGTAGCCCTCATTGATAGAGTCTATTTTGAAATACAGGATAGACTCTATATTCTTAAATTAGGAGGTATTCTTTTGGCAAAGTCTTATCAAAAGGAGAGAACTCATAGACTTCGTCTTGAGGCGGAGCTCAAAAATATGAGAAAGGTATTAACAGATCCTATACTTGTAATTGCAATACTTAGTGTTTTAGCTATTGTAACACTCTTTATTGTTCTGCCTCTGGCAAATATTTTAAAAGAAAGTTTTATGAAAGATGGGCAAATTTCACTTTTTCATTACAAAAAGATTTTTCAACTTTCCTATAATATGGGAATTATATTCAATACTCTAAAACTTGGTATAACCGTAAGTGTACTTTCTACTATTGTAGGTTTTATTTTTGCCTATGCTTCGGCATACGTCAAAATTGGGTATAAAAAAATCATGAATGCTATAGCAATTCTCCCTATTATATCACCACCGTTTGTTATTGGTTTATCCGCAATTCTACTCTTTGGTCGTACAGGACTTATTACCAGAGGTTTGTTAGGATTACGAAATGCTGATATTTATGGTTTTCATGGACTAGTCTTAGTGCAAACATTAACATTTTTTCCTGTAGCCTATTTAGTAATGGTGGGGCTTCTTCAGCAGATAGATCCATCAGTTGAAGAAGCTGCTCGAGACTTAGGTGCTTCACGATGGAAGGTTTTTTCAACAGTTACTCTTCCTCTTATGGCTCCAGGAATTGCCAATGCTGCCTTATTAGTATTTATTCAATCGGTTGCAGACTTTGGAAACCCTATGGTAATAGGAGGTAACTATACAACTATGGCTGTTCAAATTTATATGCAAGGAATTGGAAGCCTCGATATGAGTGGAGCTACTGCTCTTGCTATATTACTTCTCCTTATTTCTATTTCGGCTTTTCTCTTCCAAAAGTATTACATTGGAAAGAAAACTTATATTACTGTAACAGGAAAGGTTTCTCGAAATAGAACACTCATTGATGAACCTAGAATTACCAAACCCCTTTCACTCATAGTACTAATCATTAGTATTTTTGTAGGACTTATGTATATTCTTATTCCCATAGGAGCATTTATTCGCCTTTGGGGTGTAGACTATTCGCTGACATTAGACCATTTCAAATATGTATTTAGCTTAGGAATAGAACCTATATTAGATACTACTTTGCTAGCTGTTATTGCCACACCTATAACTGGTATTCTTTCAATGGTAATAGCCTTTTTAGTTGTTCGTAGGAAGTTTATAGGTAGAACCTATATTGATTTTACTACAATGCTTTCTATTGCTATACCAGGTACTGTTATTGGATTAGGATATGTTCTAACCTATAATAAGCCTCCACTTGTACTTACAGGAACTGGAATTATTCTTATTATTGCCTTTGTTATGAGGTCTATGCCAGTGGGAATTAGATCTGGTATTGCTTCTTTACATCAGATAGATCCATCTATAGAGGAAGCTGCAAATGTACTAGGCGCATCAAGTAGAAAGGTATTTACTTCAATAACACTACCCATGATTCGGCCTGCTTTTTTTAGTGGACTTGTATATGCTTTCTCTCGAAGCATGACCTTGGTGAGTACCATAATTTTTCTAGTTTCTGCACGTTATAGCCTCCTTACTGTGGCTACAATGAGCCAAATTGACCAAGGACGTATTGGTGTTGCAAGTGTGTATTCAACAATTCTTATTTTGATTGTTAGTATTGGTATTATTTGTATGAAGTGGATTTTAACAAAGCTGGGCGCAAATCCCGATGAGATAAAATTATAAGGCGGTATCTATGAAAAAAGGAATTACCATAAAGGATTTATCAAAAATATTTATTATCAACACGACTTCTAAAGTGGTGGCTGTAGACAATGTAAACTTAACTATAGAGCCAGGAGAATTTGTCACTTTACTGGGCCCTTCTGGTTGTGGTAAAACAACACTTCTGCGAATGGTTGCTGGTTTTGAAACATTAACTGAGGGAGCTATTTTTATTGGCGATGAAAATGTTGCTTCTTTGACTCCTGATAAGAGAGATACTTCTCTAGTGTTTCAAAATTATGCACTATTTCCCCACATGAATGTTTTTGATAATATTGCCTATGGCTTAAAACTCAAAAAATTAAGTAAAGATGAAATTCAAAGTCGAGTACAAAACATCTTAGATCTTATGAAAATGAATGACTTTGCCCACCGCGTGCCCTCACAGATGTCAGGAGGACAACAACAGCGTGTTTCTCTAGCAAGAGCCCTTGTGATGGAACCAGGTGTTTTATTGTTTGATGAACCCCTATCTAATCTTGATGCAAAATTACGAGTTCACATGCGTGATGAAATTAGAAAATTGCAAAAAGAGGTAGGGATTACCTCACTTTATGTAACCCATGATCAATCAGAAGCTATGGGACTTTCTGATAAGATAGTAGTTATGAAAGATGGAAAGATTGAACAAATAGGAAGTCCTCAGGAGATTTATCAAAAACCTAAAAATGGATTTGTAGCAAACTTTATAGGAAAAGCAAACATAATTTCTGGTGTGATAGATTCATATTGTGGTGACAATAGGTATGCTATTTCGATTCAGGGAAAACCATATAGGGTGACAAGTAGCAGAGAACATACCATAGGAGAGATTGTTGAGGTTGTTGTACGACCTGAAAATATTTTAGTAGAAAAACAGGACTATAAAGTTACTATTTCAAAAAGCATTTTTATGGGTGAGTACCATGAGTATGAGTGTGAATGGTTTGGTGAGACACTTTTAATCAATCAAAGCAATTTGTTCAGTACAAAAACTTATGGTATTCAGGATGAAATGTGGATTGGTTTTGAGGAGAAGGCTCTACATATCATTTAAAACATGTTAGACTTACTTAAATGAAAATGTTCTTAATGAAAAGTTTTGTTTCTCTGATTATTCTACTTACTTTATCCTGTGGAAGGAGTTCTGAACTACACAATGAACTTATCATATACACTCCTCATCCGATTGAGTTCATAGATCCCATTGTGGCAGAATTTGAAAAAGAAACGGGTATTATTGTTGAGATTGTACGAGGCGGAACAGGGGAGCTACTCTCCAAAATAGAACAAGAGCAGGACAATGGTATGCTTAAGGGGGATCTTCTTTGGGGTGGTTCTTTAGCCACACTGCAGGGAAAAAAGGAGTTGTTTGAACATTACATATCTAAGAATGAGGAGTCTCTTCGATATAAAAACACAAGTGGTTATATTACTCGTTTTACCTTAGTTCCGAGTGTTATTATGATTAATACAAACCTAACAGAGGAAGAGAGGATTTCTAGTTATCAGGATCTTTTACGAGAAGAGTATCGAGGAGAGGTTGCTTTTGCTAATCCTCTCTATTCAGCATCCTCTTACGAGCATATTCTTAATCAGTTATGGGCTATGGGTGAAGGAGACCCTGAGAATGGTTGGCAGTATGTACAGCAATTTATTGAGCAACTAGATGGCAATCTATTGAATAATTCATCTGAAGTATATAAAGGAGTAGCAGAGGGCAGGTATAGAATTGGTCTTACTTTTGAAGAGGCTGCAGCTCAGTATGTAGCAAATGGGTTTCCCGTAGTTATTGTATATCCATCAGAAGGTGTTATCCTTCGTCCTGATGGTATAGCAGTTATCCAAGATGCTAATAATACGGAAAATGCAAAGTCTTTTATTGATTTTGCTACCAATTATAATACCCAATCTTTTATTGGTTCTCATCTTCACCGTAGACCAATTCGTAATGATGTGGAAAAGTCAAAAACTCTTACAGATTTTGATGAGCTTTATGTTATTGAAGATAATATTCAATGGTCATCAAATAAGAAGGATGAGATAATTGAAAAGTTTCTTTTTTCCTATGAAAGAAACTTAAGGTAATGTATGAGTAGTAACTATTATAGAAAGGCGATACGGAAATTATTAATTACCTATATATTAATATTTATTATTCTTACTATCTTAGTGACCCTCGTGTTTGTTGGTCTGTACGCAAATCAATCTTTCCGAAAGAAAAATATTCAGGCAAACCAAGAGATATCTAGTGTTCTTACCTCTGAGCTAGAAGTATATATGGATTTTATTAATTCATTCACAACTAATCATAGGGTTTTTAGTTTTTTGACTATCCAAAGGAGTCCAGAGTCTGTATATGAACTGCTCTATGATTTTAATAATGAAAGGGGCATCAGAAGTGTTTTTTATGTAGTTGATAAGAGTGGTAACACAGTAGTTACAAACAACCATAGCAGTTCTCCATACAGTGGTATTGATCTTTTCTTTTCTGGTATTTTTAAAGATATGAAATCGAGTGGAGATATTGCTTTTAGTAATAATAAAGTACAAATAGACCTTTATCGGCGTACAATATTCTCTTTAGGCAAGCGAATAGAGCATAATGGGGAAACTATTGGATATGTTGTTTTTGATATCCTAGAACAGGATGTGATGCATGTTATTGAAAATTCTAGTGTTGATATATTTGTTCTTATAGACTCTTATTACAACAGCATTATAACAAATAATAGTTCCATTCTTAATGAGATAGGAAAGTTATCAATAATTAAATATGATAAGGAGTACGTTACATTTAGAGATATAAAATACTTTTACAGTAAAAATGAACTACTGCCAAGTAAGTTATCAATTGTGGTATTTTCTCCCGTTGGATTGGTAAAAGAATTAATGATTACTAGTTTTCTCTTTATGTTTCTTACGTTACTGATTATGATAGTCGTAGTCATAAAGCTATCAGATATTGTTACAAGACGTCGAACTGAGTTAATTAACCAAGAACTTCATAATAGAACTAAACTTGCGACGATTAAACAACTAGAAGCTCAGTTTAACCCTCATTTTATTTTTAACACTCTAGAGACTTTAAAATATCTTTTGCAATTTAATCAAGAGAAGTCTATGGATCTCATTATTCATTTTGCTAAAATATTAAGATATAGTATTTATCATGAAGAAAAAAGTATCGGTCTATCAGATGATTTAGATTATATTCAAAGTTATTTAATGATTCAAAAATACCGTTACGGTACACGACTTACTTATACAGTTGCTTATGATGAATCTCTCAAAAATCTTATTGTGCCTAAATTGATTTTACAGCCAATAATAGAAAACTGTATAGTACATGGATATACTCATAAGGAGAATCTTCATATTGATATTACTATTACTAGGTCTCGAAAAAATCTTACTATGGTAGTAACAGATAATGGTGATGGTATTCCTGATGAGCGACTAAAAGAAGTGAAGGGTTTATTAAAAAAAGAGTACAATACTGAATCTAGTAGTATCGGATTGTATAATGTACAGAAGCGAATTCAGCTTTTGTATGGAAAAGGATACGGCGTGTCTTTACGTAGTAAGGTATCAAAAGGAACCTCTGTAATAGTGGTTTTACCAGTTATTACAAAGGGTAAGCATAAGAGTGGAGAATCTGTATGATAAAGGTACTAATAGTCGAAGATGAGGAGCTAATACGAAAAGGGCTTGCATATACTATACCATGGGTTAACTTTGATTGTGTTGTAATTGGAGAAGCTTCTAATGGGGAGGAGGGTGTTGCTCTCATAAAAGAACTAAAACCTGATATTGTTATAACCGATATTAAAATGCCCCTAAAAGATGGACTAGAAATGATATCACTATGTAAGGAAGAAGGTTGTGAATTTATTATTATTAGTGGTTATGCTGAGTTTTCTTATGCAAAAAAAGCTATTGAGTATGGGGTAAGAGAGTTTCTGTTGAAGCCTATAGATCATAAAATTTTAGAACATGTAATTGATACATTAGTGATAAAAATTCAAGAGCAAAGAGTAGTGGAAAATCTTAAAAATAAGGTAAAACCACTTGATACATATGAACTTCTCAATATATCAATTTTCACTTCTCCTAGTAGAAATTATACTTACTCTTATACAAGAGATATTATAGAATATATTCGATCACACTATTATGAGAAAATCACCTTAGAGGAGATTTCTAAAAAAGTAGATGTGAGTGTCTCTAAAATAAAGATAGACTTTAAAAACGATACTCATCATTCCTTTCATGATTTCTTACACAAGTATCGAATTCAAATAGCATTAAAATATATGTTTGAGTCAAATTTTCGAATATATGAGATTGCAAATAAGGTAGGATATTCTGAATACAAGTATTTCTCCAAAGTCTTTAAAAAATACTTAGGACATACACCTACCGAATTTATGAATTTAGATATATTTTTACCCCAGATAGAATAATATCTATTATTATTTTCTATTTCTATAATATCTAGAATAAAAAATTCAAAATAATGTTTGACTTATGGAATATTTTATTCTACAATAAGAGCATGAAACTAGAAACAATGATAACAGAGAGTCGAAACCCACGGAGCCAGCAGATTGATGCTGAGCAAACTATTGATATCTTGCGGATTATTAATACCGAGGACGCCTTGGTTCCTCTGGCTGTGGAAAAAGAACTTGATGCCATATCCAAAGTTGTGGATCATGTAAGTAAAGCTTTTCTTGAGGGAGGGCGTTTAATTTATATGGGAGCTGGTACATCTGGCCGGCTTGGAATCCTTGATGCCAGTGAATGCCCACCAACTTATGGAACCCCCCATGAGATGGTAGTTGGTTTGATTGCTGGTGGAGAGCAAGCAATTCGTCGGGCGGTTGAAAATGCGGAAGATAGTAAAGATTTTGGAAAACAGGATCTTATAGATCTGAAGTTACAGTCAAAAGATATTGTTGTTGGCCTTGCGGCAAGTGGACGAACACCCTACGTTATCGGAGGGTTAGAGTATGCAAAGTCTTGTGGTTGTATGACTGCTGGAATTAGTTGTAACCCCAACAGCCCTATAACAGCAACTGCGGATATTGGTATCTCTCCTATAGTTGGACCCGAGGTTATTACAGGGTCTTCTCGTATGAAAGCGGGAACTGCTCAAAAGCTTGTACTTAACATGATTACTACCGCATCTATGATTAAAATTGGTAAGGTCTATGGAAATCTTATGGTTGATGTTGAAGCGACCAATGCCAAACTGGTAGAGCGACAAAAGAGGATTGTTATGGAAGCCACGGGAGTTACTAAAGATGAGGCTGTTGATACACTCGCTTTATCAGGCGGAAATTGTAAGCTTGCAATTTTTATTATTTTAAGTGGATTAGATCCAGCGAAAGCTAAGAGTGTTTTAGATAAACATAAAGGTTTTATTCGTAAAGCTTTGAAAGATATACAGGTTGTCAAATAACATTTATTAAAGGGAGAGTTTGTATGGATTATAATAGTATTATATTGGAGATTGTGGAAAAAGTTGGAGGTCGTGCTAATATTACAGCCCATGCGAGCTGTATGACACGACTCAGGGTTTCTGTAAAAAATTTAGATATGGTAGAAAGAAGTGCCCTCGGTGAGATTGAAGGAGTTCTTGGTATTAAGGATAACGGTAATGAGTTACAGTTAGTATTTGGGCCAGGAAAAGTAGGGAAAGCCTTTACTGCTATGGATGAATACATTCAATCAAATCCTATTATGCAGGAAGATGATACAGGTGAAAAGGATTTTGAGGAGACAATCCAAAGAGAGAAATCAGCGGTTAAAGCAAAAAGAACCAGTCGGTTTCAAGGATTTATGGCAAAGTTCTCCAATATTTTTGTACCCCTTATTCCTGGATTTATTGCGGCTGGTATGCTTGCAGGTATCAGTGGACTTGCTAAAGAGTTAGGTCTTACGGGAGACTTCCTTAATTTTATTAATATTTTTAATAAATCTCTTTTGAAGTTTATGTACATTATGGTTGGGTATAACGCAGCTGCAGCCTTTGGAGGGAGTGGAGTTATTGGAGGTATTCTTTCAGGACTCTTTTTACTTACCTATGGAGAAGGTGGAAATAGCGGAATGTCCGAGTTCTTTGGTCTTGTCGTAGACCCTAGAGGTGGTATGATTGGGGTTCTCTGTGCCTCAATTATTGGAGCAAAAATTGAACAGCTTATTAGAAAAAGGTTTTCGTGGGAACCTACAGATATTATTACTACACCAATTCTTACACTCCTTATTACAGGAAGCTTAACCTACTTAGTAATAATGCCAATCTCATTTAAACTTTTTGGAATAATGAACTACTTCTTTCAAGTTCTTAATGGGAATCCAATTGGTGGTGGTATTTTAGCTGGCCTCTTTCTACCATCTGTAATGATGGGAATTCACCAAGGGTTTGTTCCTGTATACCAAGGACTTGTAGAAAGTACAGGCATGAACTCTCTTTTCCCAATTTTGGCTATGGCTGGAGCAGGGCAGGTTGGAGCAGCCTTAGCACTCTATGTTAAATCTGATAAAAACTCAAAACTAAGAAAAAATATTCGAGGAGCTATTATCCCAGGATTTCTTGGAATTGGAGAACCTCTCATTTACGGAGTAACTCTGCCACGAGTTAAACCGTTTTTCACATCTATGGCTGGTGGAGCTGTTGGTGGTGTGTATATTGGAATTCTTGCAAAGTTAGGACTCCCTTTTGGGCTTAATACCGTATTTGGCTCGTCAGGTCTTTTAGGATCATTCGCAATGACATCTCCAATGGGTGTGGTAACCGCTATTTTACTCTACCTTTCAGCTCTGGCTGTTGCGTATGCAGCGGGATTTGTGTTTACTTTTTTCTTTGGGACCAAGGGAGTAGATCTCTCATAATTGGTTACTCGTGTAAAACCCTCTGCTTATCTTTAAGTAGGGGGTTTTCTGTTAATATGAGGTATAGATTTGTATGTTTGGTATATCAGTATTCCCTGGTATGGGAGTTAGTATAGAAGAAAATTTGCAATACATAGAGCAAAGTGCCTCTCTTGGAGGGGCTGTTCTATTTACATCTCTCCATATTCCAGAAGCGGATAGTAGCCACCTAGAAGTGGAGTTTTTGCAGATTTTAAAGAAGAGTAGAGAGTGTGGATTCCGTACTGTTGTTGATATATCAAAGGGATATTATAAAAGGCTTGTATCCCACGGATATGAAGATTATATATTACGATTAGATTTTGGGTTTTCTCTTAAGGAAATTGTTGAGTTGAGTAAAATACGCCCCATACAGCTCAATGCAAGTACTCTTGATCCAACAGCATTTTTAGCATTGCAACGGCTGGGGTTACGGCAAGAACATCTTACAGTTTGTCATAATTATTACCCACGCATTGAGACAGGGATTTCAATTACACTGCTACAAGAGAGAAATCAATTTTTTAAAGGTCTTGATATAGAGGTCTCTGGGTTTATTTGTGGAAAGTCTATACAGCGAGGACCTCTCTTTCAAGGATTACCAACAGTAGAGAATCACCGACATATAGATGCAATAGTTTCTGCACAGGAACTCTATAATAATGGTTGTGATATTGTACTTATTGGAGACTCCATGGGATCTCAAAGAGATCTTAAAGCACTTCAAGCTATAAATAGGGCAAAAGCATCAGGCATAACACATCTTATTCCTATAAAACCACTACACATATCTCAGGATGTGGAGAAAGTACTTTCACTGAAGCATCAAGAGCGTATGGATCCTGCGGAGTATGTGGTAAGGAGTGGTGAGGCAAAGGGTGTACATAAGCATATACCAGCACAGGACTGCATAGATAGGCCATCAGGAAGTGTTACCATCGATAACTATCTTTATGAACGGTATATGGGTGAAATTCAAATTACCAAAAGAGATTTACCACCAGATAAACGAGTCAATCTATTGGGTTACACTACTGACAATGGACGCATAGTTTCTAGAATTAAAGCTGGGGATAGCTTTAGTTTCTATGTGAGCTTTTATTCCATAAAATGATTCGTATACTCTATATGGGATAGAGGCGTCTTTTGCTTTTCATACGCAAGGAAAAACCCTTCTTTATGTCGTTTCTCTATCAATGCTTGTATCTGAGGTGTTGCTGAAGGTATCTCTTTGCCAGAGATGAGTACCTTGCCATCGGTAAAACCTTCTGGTCGGTCTTTGAGTTCCTGTATGAGCCTATTACGCCAAAAAAGCAAGACATCCTTCCACCCAGGTGCAGTAGCTAAATCATGTATCTCTGTCCAGTCATTGATTAGGTCAAAAAGTTGTTCTTTTCCGGAAGATACATTCCATATATATTTGATAACGCCATCTGTAAGAAAATGAGATCCTTGTTCAAAAAAGATATTTGCTTTTATCGATTTGTTCTGGTTCTCCGTAGTTCCTCGGTGATTATGTATACACTCCCCGTGAAGGTACTCTCTCCAGTCTGATTCTTTACCCATAAGGATATTTTTTGCACTTTTCCCATCTACCGAGTTTGGTATAGTGATATCTGCTAGATCAAGAATTGTTGGCATAAGATCGTGCCATCCTATAGGGTTACTAATATGCTGATTATTGGGGATATGTGGTCCCATAATGCAGAGAGGAATATGAGTTGAGCCTTCATACGGTCTGCTTTTCTGGTACATATAATGGTCACCAAGCATATCACCGTGGTCAGAAGTGAAAATGATATAGGTATTATTAGCTATCTCTGGGTGGTGCAATAATCGTCCAATTTGAGTATCAAGAAAGGCTATATTTCCATAATATCCAGCTTGTAAATTTCTAAAATCTTCCTCTTGAATATTCATATAACTAGAGAAAACTGAACCATTATTTTTAGGTGGAATTGCCCAATTTCCTATAGATGGAGGATTCAAATCATTTCGTTGGTAGTACCGATTAAAATAGTCTGCTGGAGGATTGTGTGGAGAGTGGGGAGCATAGTATCCGACAAAGAGCATGAAGGGTCTGGATGGGCTATGGCTATCAAGAAATTCTAATGCACGGTTGGTTGCCCATTTTGTTTGATGAAACTCATCGTCTAAATGGAAAGGGGCTGCAGCCCGAGAGTTATTGAATATCCCATTACCATGATAGCCACCCTTATCCTTTTTATTATGATCTCTTAGATATGTAAAAAAATGGTCTGTGCTATGTTTGTCTTCTGAGCTAGGGTCTCCTGGTAGATAATACTCAAATCCATAGGATTCACGGGAAGGATACGTATGCATATTTCGACCAACCAAGGCTGTTTGATAGCCTCCTTTTCTCATTTCAACAGGAAGAGTAGTGTCTAGAGGCAAAAATGGAATTCCTAAGTTTTTATAAATTCCATGAGTTTTTGCTAGCTGTCCAGTAAGCAAGGAGAGTCTTTGAGGAATACAAATTGGACAGGTTGCATAACAACTGCTAAAGTGAGCACCTCTATTTGCGATAGAATCAATATGTGGAGTGTAAATTCCTTTCTTTCTATTTGCGACGCCTGTACAATCATAGCGGTGTTGGTCTGTATGAATGATAAGGAAATTTGGACTTTTTTTCATAGTATTCTCCAATGTATGGTTGTTCTCCATAAGAGAACTTTATAATTTTTCTAAAATAATGCTTGCAATTTCAAAAAAGTATGTTATTATCATTTATATAGAAACCGGTTTCCTTGTCAAGAGAGAAGGGTATTGAATTTCACGAATAGAAACAAAATAGAGCTAATGAGTTTTTCTTTTTTATTGAATCAGAAACCGGTTTCCTTTGTGATGGAGATGCAGGGGGAATATAACAAAAGTAGGAGAGTGTAATGAAAAAAATTAGTATGTTGTTAATGGTGTTATTAATTACCATAGGCTGTTCTGGGAATAAAGAGCAGGTTGAGATAGTAGAAAATAGAGAGATCTATACTGAAGCAAGAACATTTCCTATAGTTACAGAGGAGATTACTCTTACTGTAGGAATTCCACAACACCCACTTATTAGTGATTATCAAAATAATATGCTTACTCGAATGATTGAGGAAAAAACAGGAGTAAAGATAAAAATTATGACATTTCCTCAAACAGCAGGTTCAGAGCATCTTACCAAACTAAATGCGATGATAGCATCAGGAGAGAGACTTCCAGATATACTTATTGGTTTTGATTTTAGTGATGTAGACCTCTATGTTATGGCAAAAAATGGAACTATAATTGACCTAACCGACTATTATGACACTCAGGCTTACTACCTTACAGAAGCGATAAAAGAGAGTGATGCTAATGGAAACCCTATGATTGTATCAATGACAAGTCCTGATGGAAATATCTATACCATGCCAAAAATGACTGAACAACTAGGAAACGAATTCTCTGCACGTGGATGGATTAATCAAACATGGTTAGATAATCTTGGTCTAGAATATCCAACAACCACCGAGGAGTACTATCAGGTGTTAAAAGCCTTTAAAGAGCAAGATGCCAACGGGAATGGTAACCCCAATGATGAGATCCCTCTATTGGGAGCCAATGGTGGTTGGAGAATGAAAGCTCAGGATTTCTTAATGAACTCCTTTATATATAATGACTCCCTTACTGGTTGGATTGTAAAGAATGGAGAGTTAGATTTGATTTATGATAATGATGAGTGGAGGGAAGGTATTCGTTATATGAAGAAACTTCATGATGAAAAATTACTCCCTAATATAATTTTCAGTCAGTCTGCAGCTGATTATCGAGCGATAGCACAGAAGGGCGATATTGCAATTATTGGATCCTATTTTGCAGGAGGTTATGTATACCCAACAAGAGGAGATGAAAGAGTACTAGAGTATGTACCCTTAAAACCACTTACAGGACCAGAGGGAGTTGCGTATGCACAGTATTTCCCATCGACACCAAAAAACATGGGTCAGATAACAAGGTTCTGTGAATATCCAGAGGCCGCATTTCGCGTAATGGATTATATGGTATCTGAGGAAATATCTCTAGCAAGTCGATATGGTGAGCTCGGAGTAGACTGGGAGTACGCTTCTGGTGATAAACCAGGACTTTTTGAGGAGACATTAGGTTTACCTGCTACGATTGTAGACATTAATGCAATTTTTGCAACAACTCAAAATAAAACATGGCGAGCAGAGCAACCTTCTTACCTGAGTTATGCCCTTTCAGATGGAAAGGAAGATCCCGGTGATCCTACTTGGTTTGAGGCTAGGATTGCAACTCAAGCACCTATGTATATACCCTATAAACCAAATAATGATGAGTATGTGCGAGAGTTGATCTATGATAAAGAGGAGAATGAGCGTATCTCGGAGTCCAAGATACTTATGTCCGATTTTGCCTATGAGTCCCTAGCACGATTTGTTATTGGAGATCTTAATATAGAGACCCAATGGGATTGGTATGTTAATGAGTTGCGAGCAATGGGTATAGAGGAGTATATAGAGGTTTCTCAAACTGTATACGACAGAATGTATAAATAGATGCAGATATAAGAGTAGCCATGTAATATGGCTACTCTATACTGGATCATGGTTATGAAGGAGAGTTGTATGAAAAGAGGATTTAATGATCTAAATCGTACCTTAATAGAGGTTAAAAGGCACTGGCAGCTTTATGTCTTTTTACTGTTACCTCTTGTCTATATTATTATATTTAAATATATTCCCATGTTAGGTCTACAAATTGCTTTTAAAGATTTTACCCCAACAGGAGGCATCTGGGGTAGTGATTGGGTCGGTCTTAAGTGGTTTGATAAGTTTTTTAACTCATATCAGTTTACAAGGGTTTTAAAGAATACCTTAGTACTGGCTATATATCAATTAGCAGCAAGTTTTCCTATATCTATTCTGTTTGCATTAATGCTGAATATTGTACGACAGCAGAAATTTAAGAAGACAGTTCAAACGGTAACGTATATTCCTCACTTTATTTCTGTGGTAGTTGTGGTTGGGATGATGACCACTATGTTTAATCCCATAATAGGTGTTTTTGGAACAATCTATCAGAGAATTACCGGTGAGCTTATGCCAAATATTTTGGCACAACCCTCTGCTTTTCCTCACTTATATGTATGGTCAGATATCTGGCAGCATTTTGGTTGGAACTCTATTATTTATTTAGCAGCCCTTACGGGAGTTGATCCCGCTATCCATGAGGCAGCAGAGATTGATGGAGCAAGTCGATTAAAACGAGTTTGGTACATTGATTTCCCCGCAATCCTTCCAACCGCAACAATTATTCTTATTATGAATGCAGGTAGAATTATGAATGTTGCTTTTCAAAAAGTATACCTAATGCAAAATCCAATGAATCTCTCTGCTAGTGAGGTTATTAGCACGTATGTGTATAAGATTGGACTTGTAACCGCCGGTGGCAATTTCTCTTATGCAACAGCAATTGGTCTGTTTAATGCTATTATTAATCTTGCCTTGATTCTTATCGTTAATAGACTAGCAAGATCATTTGGTAAAACAAGCCTTTGGTAGGAGGAAAATATATGTTATTTAATAGAACAAAAAGAAAAATATCATCAAGTGATGAGATATTTTATAAAGTAATCAATATAGTTTTATTTATACTACTTTGTGCTTCTCTTTATCCTCTTGTCTTTATCGTATCTGCATCATTTTCAAATCCAGCAGAGGTCTCTGCGGGAAATGTAATTCTTTTTCCTAAGGGATTCAGTTTACTGGGCTATAAAGCGGTATTTGAGAATCAGAATGTAATTACAGGTTTTATGAATTCTGGATTTTATGTTCTGTTTGGAACAATAATTAATATTACCTTAACAATGTTTGCTGCATATGCCTTGGCAAGAAAGTCTCTTCCAGGAAAGAGGTGGATCTTATTCATGTTTACCTTAACTATGATTTTTAATGGAGGAATGATTCCTACATATATTGTTGTTAAAAATCTTGGAATTATGAATACTCGTTGGGCAATGTTACTTCCTAGTGCTATGACTATCTATTTTTTAATTATAGCAAGAACTTTTATTCAAACCTCTATACCTGACGAACTTCATGAGGCTATGGTGATTGATGGAGGCGATGATTTTCAATTCTTCTTTCATGTTGTACTACCACTCAGTAAGTCTCTTATTGCGGTACTTGTACTTTTTTATGCGGTACAACACTGGAATGTATATTTTGATGCTTTTTTATATCTTAGTGATAAGATGTTGCACCCAATTCAACTTTTTTTAAGGGATATTCTTATTGCAAACAGCATGGATGCTAGTATGGCAACCTCTCTTGATGATGCTATGGGATTAGAAAAGGTTCAGGAGCTTATTAAGTACTCACTAATTGTAGTATCAACACTACCTATAATTATTATATATCCATTTGTTCAGAAATATTTTGTTCATGGAGTTATGATTGGATCAGTTAAAGGATAAAAGAATGATAAAAGAAATAACAAAAAAACAGCAGAAGCATATTGAAACCATATTACAAAATATGACACTAGAAGAGAAAGCTACACAAGTACAGTGTCTTATGGCAATTAATATGACAGAAGCAGATATTAAAAAAGCGATAACAGAAACTAAAGTAGGCTCTTTGTTTGTAGGAAATATTTCAGTTGAAAGAGCCCTAGAAATCAAGGGATGGATTGAAAAATATAACTCAGACAACCCTGTTATTGTATGTGCAGACCTAGTAAATGGGGCGGGATCACGTATTGATAATGGAATTGTATATCCCCACCAGTTAGGATGTGCTGCATCGGTTAATGCATTGGATAATATGTATGAAATGGGTAAAAATACCGCCTATGAAGGTCGATCCTACGGTGTTCATTGGACATTTGCTCCAGTAATTGATCTTTGTTATAATCCTAATAATCCTATGATGCATGTTAGAACCTCAGGGACTAATGTTCAGCATGTACTTAATACGACAAAGGCTTTTACTCAAGGGGTTCAGGAAAATGGATTTATGGCCGCAACTGCTAAACACTTCCCTGGAGATGGTGTAGATCCACGGGATACTCACATTACTACATTAGTAAACAGTCTCAATAAGGAAGACTGGTGGGAATCCTATGGCCATATTTGGCAGGAGTCAATTGATGCTGGGGTGTATACTGTTATGAGTGGTCATATATCTTTGCCCTTTTATGATGATCAGCCTATAGAGGCTGGTAAAGAGTATAGAGGCGTACGACCTGCTTGTCTTAGTAAAAAACTTCTTGTAGATCTTTTAAGAGATACTATGGGTTTTCAGGGGTGTGTAGTAACAGATGCACTTAATATGATTGGTATTGGATCTCAAATAAAGCGTGAGGAGTATGGAGAAAAGCTTTTATTAGCTGGTAATGATATGTTACTTTGGACTATTCCCAAAATCGATACTGCTAGTATTATTCAGGGAATACACCGAGGGACTCTCCCTATAGAAAGACTTAATAGTGCGGTGACTAATATTTTAGAGTTAAAAGCACGAGTTGGTCTTTTTGATCAGGTGAAAGAAGAGCCTTGTATGACAACCAATGAAATAACTTCTTTTGGAAGTCATGCCCAAAAGGTCGCAGATGAATCACCTACACTGGTAAGAGATGAGCTTGGTATCTTTCCCTTATCTCTAGAACAGGGTGCTAAGGTTCTTACCATTACAGCAGAGTATCAAGAGGGAAAAAGAAATGGGAGAGATGCTGATGATCTTACTTATGTAGATGAAGAGCTTGTCAAACGAGGGTTTAATG
Organism: uncultured Spirochaetia bacterium; assembly: GCA_964492025.1. GTDB lineage: Bacteria > Spirochaetota > Spirochaetia > CAZBHR01 > CAZBHR01 > CAZBHR01. The sequence continues at coordinate 24,467 of CAZBHR010000005.1, forward strand.
TTACCCATATGGTAAATCCTAGTGGAGTGTTTGAGCTTCTAGATATTGTGGATAATTACGATATGATATTTGTCAATATCAAATATCCACCTCGATATGGTAGTATTCGTCTTTATGGAGATTCTATAGAACTCTTTAAGGGTTCATGGTGGGTTGATAATCCAAAGGTTGTATTTACTTCCTTTGGAGACCACTCAAAGCTCTATGATCTTCCTGCTTTACACAATTATATTATGATGTATTCTAACTACCCAGTATCTCAACGGGCTGCAGTAAAGGCGTGGTTAGGGGAAGTTCCTTTTAGTGGTAAATCTCCAGTCGAGTTAGAAGGGCTTATAGAGTGTAACGTATGAAAAAACCAAACTTTATTATATTCTATCCCGATTCTTTAAGGGCTGAATCAGTGAGTCTTTATGGAAATGATAAGATACATACTCCAAACTTTGAGCGTATGGGAGATCGAGGCGTTGTGTTTGAGAACGCTTTTGTGCAAAACCCAGTATGTACGCCCTCTCGGATCTCAATGATGACAGGCAGATACGTGCATAATGATGGGCATAGAAGTTTATACCACTCTTTACGGAATCATGAATATTCCTTATTGCAGTATTTAAAAGATGATGGATATGAGATTGGCTGGTTTGGGAAAAATGACCTATATAATCCGGAACAGGTCGACAAACTAGATCCATGGTTCCCTGAATATGACCTATCAGATTATACTCCACCGACATACTCAGATGATGATCCTCGATACTATAGTTTTTTACGAGAACCTTCGTATGCAGGTCTCCCTGAGAAGTCTGAGCAAGAAGTAGATAGTGCTATTAGGTTTATTCACCACATGACGGAAGAGAATCGTCCATATTGTGCTTATATTCCTATTGGTATTCCCCATGTTCCTTTTTATGCTCCTTCTGAATATTATCATATGTATGATAATGTAGATTTAGGCTCTTTGAAACCGACACATGATGGGGTAAAACCAGTGTTTTATGATTTAATTAAGGAGTATAGAAATCTTCATAAACTGCCACGAAAAGAACTTTATAGTATGCAAAAAATTTATTCAGGAATGTGTTCTTTCTCCGATATGCTTCTTGGTAAGATTTTGAATACAATGGATGAACTTGATTTACATGATAATACAGTACTTTTTGCAACTAGTGACCATGGAGAATATGCAGGAGACTATGGACTTCCTGAAAAATGGCCAACAGGAATGAGTGATAACCTCATACATGTTCCCTTTGCTGTTATGGCTCCAGATGTAAAAGCAGGGCATAGAGTGAAAGGGCAAATTGAGAGTTTTGATCTCATGGCGACAGTACTTAATATGGCGGATATTTCTATAAGGCATACACACTTTGCAAAAGATCTGACACCGCAACTCCGTGGGCAGAAAGATGACTTAGAAAGGTATGTTTTTTGTGAGGGTGGATATGATACTCATGAGCCTCACGCATTTGAGGGATATGCGCAACGAGTTGATACACTCAAAGATCCTACAAGTATCTATTTTCCCAAAGCATTACAGCAGCAAAATGATCCATTGAGTGTGTGCAGAACTGTCATGATACGGAGTTTAAAATATAAGCTAATACGAAGAACCGAGGATGCTTCCGAGTTTTATGATCTAGAGAAAGATCCTATGGAATTGCATAATCAGTATGAGAGTAGTGAATACAAAAGTATTATTTATGATATGGAACAGAACCTATTACAGTGGTATTTAAAAACATCAGATACCATACCAATAAACGATGACCCTAGAGGGTTTTCTAGAGAAAAAAGGAGAACAATATGAGATATATATTTTTAGATTTAGACACATTGCGAGCAGATCATTTAGGTTGTTATGGGTATCACAGAAATACCTCTCCTAATATTGATAAAATAGCCGAGGAATCTACTAAGTTTACCAACTATTATACGGCAAATGCACCCTGTTTACCTCAGAGAAGCTCATTGGTTACAGGTCAGTTTGGTATTCGCCATGGTTGTGTTGATCATGGAGGGAAATATGCAAGTATTATTCCTAGTACTACACGTGAGTTTAAGCATCCTCTTGAGTATGAAGGGCTTTGGGGGATTTGGAGACATTCTGGATATCGAACGGTAACCATTTCACCATTTATTACTAGGCATTCATCTTGGCATTGGGGCACGGGATTTGATGAAATTTACTGTACACAAGGAACAGAAGGGGCTTGTCCTCCTGCAGAGAAGGCTATTCCCATTATGGAGAAATGGTTAAGTGAAAATGGGGAATCCGATAATTGGATGCTCCATATTAACCTATGGGATGCTCACACTCCATATCAGACACCAGAGGATTACCCCAATTACTTTGAGAGTGATCCTCTCCCTGATTGGATTACTGAAGATCTTATAGAAGAACATAAAAAGCTTGCAGGTCCACATTGTATTCAGGAAATAAGTATGTATAGTGATGCTGAAGACCCTCGATATCCAAAACAACCAGGTCGTGTAGATACTATGGAGGATATGAAAAAACTATTCGATGGATATGACTTAGGAATTCGATATATGGATGATGTGATAGGACGTATTATTGAGATATTACAAAAACAGGGAGTGTACGACGATACAGCTATTATTATTACAAGTGATCACGGTGAAAATATGGGAGAGCTTGGTATTTATTCTGAACACGCTACGGCAGATCATATTACTTGTAGATTACCACTTATTATAAAACACCCTGATATGCAGAAAAATACTACGGTAGATGGGCTATATTATAATATTGACCTAGTTCCAACTATGGCAGAAATTTTAGATTATGATAGAAAGGGAGATTGGGATGGAAAGAGCTTTGCTCCTGTATTAAAGAGTGGTATTGATGAAGGTTATGAGGCTCTTGTTCTCTCTCAAATGTCTCATGTATGTCAACGAAGTGTTCGGTTTGATGATTATATATATATAAGAACGTATCATGATGGGTACCATTTCTTTCCAAAGCATATGTTATTTAATATTAAGGAAGACCCACATGAGCAGCATAATTTGGCAGAGACACATAGCGATCTTATCTTAAAAGCAGAAAGCTTATTATTTGCTTGGTATGATGAGATGATGGAGAAAAAAGAAGACAAGGTTGATCCTATGTGGGAAATTATACGAGAGGGAGGACCTTTTCACACAAAAGGTAAACTACCTAATTACTGTTCCTATCTTGAAAAGACAGGAAGGGGGCACTATATTGAGAGATATCAGAAAAAACACCCAAACTGTTTTACATGATAGATTATATTATAGCTCAGGAGCGTTCTGGTATGAATATTTATGAAATTGCTAAATTATGTGGAGTTGCCCCAAGTACGGTTTCAAAGGTAATTAATAATTATCATGGAGTAAGTGAAGCAACTAAAGAGAAAGTATTGGGTGTTATTGAAAAACAAAATTTTACATCTAATATAAATGCAAGGCAGTTAAGTAAAAAAACCTCTAGTTTAGTTGGTATTTTGTTACCCACTTCTGAGCAAGTTAATACGGATAGTTATTTCTTTGCCCGAATTATTTTAGGTTTTCGGAAAAAAGCGGCTTCAATGGGGTATGATGTCGTTTTTGTTAGTCGAAATATCTTTAGTAGAAAAGTGAGTTATCTTGATCATTGTAAATATATGAATATAGGGGGAGTTTTAGTCGTTGCCTACAATAAGGATGATGCTAACGTTCTTGAAGTGATTGACAGTGATATTCCTGTTGTTTCCACGTACTATAGAGGGAATCAGAAAGTCACTGAAATTTACTCTAATGACTATGCGGGAACACAATCAGCTATTGAGCATTTTATTGAACTTGGTCATAAGAATATAGGGTATATTTGTGGTTCCTTTGATACCCTATCTGCAAAAACTCGATTGCAAGCATTTCAAGATACTCTTGAAATGCATAATATCTCATCTTCTGATAAATGGATTAAGTACGCAAAGTATTATAACTATGAAGAGGGGTATCGAGTTATGAGTGATTGGATTCAATTGGGGGAACCATTACCTACTGCGATTGGTGTTGCTAGTGACACCATTGCTTATGGTGCTATCAAGGCTTTGAAGGATCATAATGTGAGAGTTCCCGATGATATATCTATTATTGGTTTTGATGACCATGAAGCCTCTCGGTTTGTGTCACCAGAACTTACTACAATAAAACAAAACCTTGAGCGGATTGGAAGTATTGCGGCTGACACGTTAATAAGAAAGATTCAAGGAGAGAATTTCACTGAACCTATTACTGTCCCTGTGAGTATCATTGAGCGGAATTCTTGTAAAAAATTATAAAGAGGTATGTATGGCAAAATCTAACTCTCCCAATATTGTTCTTATTAATTGTGATGACTTAGGATATGGGGATATTGGTTGCTATGGTTCAAAAAAACATAGTACCCCTGCAATAGATAATTTGGCAGAGCAGGGTATTCGGTTTACGGATTTTTATGTATCTTCTCCTGTGTGTTCTCCTTCTCGAGGATCACTTATGACTGGTTGTTACCCTTCTCGGATTGGGTTTGATAGTTTTAATGGGAATGCTGTGCTTTTCCCTGGAGATGAGGTAGGTTTAAGCCAAAAGGAAAAAACACTCCCATCAATTTTAAAGGATGTTGGATATAATACCATGCATATTGGTAAGTGGCACTGTGGAGACCAACCAGAATTTCTTCCTTGTAGCCACGGTTTTGATCGGTACTATGGTATTCCCTATAGTAATGATATGGGACTGTTCGAAAAAAGAAAAACACGACCACCTTTGCCCTTAATGAAAGACTCCGAGGTTATTCAAGAACAGCCAGATCAAAAGTCACTTATTGAAAGGTATACAGAAAAGAGTATTCAGTTTATTCAGAGTAATAAGAATAATCCATTTTTTCTATACCTTGCACACACTCATGTTCATCTTCCCTTGTATGCTCCAGATTACTTTGAAAAGAGAGCCAAAACAAGGTATGAAGCTTGCGTTTTGGCTATAGATTGGTCAACTAAGGTGATTATTCATGAGCTAAAGAAGAGAGGCCTTTACGATAATACTATTATTATATTCACTTCAGATAATGGGTCTCGAAATGACTTTGGAGAGAGCAATGGAGCTCTAAGAGGTAAGAAAGGTGATATATGGGATGGCGGTATGCGTGTTCCTTGTATTATTCATTGGCCTAATCAAATTACTCCTCATGTTTCCCACGAGTTGGTAACATCTATGGATCTTCTTCCCACATTAAAAAGTTTATGTGGGAATACTACGCCTCTATCAAATCATATAGATGGTATTGAGATGGTTGATACGTTCATACATGGGGCACCTTCAAAGCGAACCACCTTAGCATATTACTTAAAAGACACTCTCTGTGCAGTTAGATATAAGAACTATAAGCTCCACCTGCTACAAAGGGTTACTACGGAAGATGGAGATCAGTTTCTTCCCGTAACAGAGCTATATAATTTATCAGATGATATTGGAGAAAATAAAAATATATATGATACACATAATGCTTTAGTGCAAGAGATTAAAAAGGTTGTTATTCAAATAAAAAACGATTTAGGAGATGCGTATTCTGGAGTATTGGGGGCAGGATGTAGAGAGATAGGTCGGGTCACAGAAGCTCAACCACTTACTATATACGATGAGAGTTATCCTTACCTTGATGCATTTTATGATAGGTATGAGTTTGGGTAAAAGGAGAGTTGTTATGGTTAAAGCTGTTATTTTTGATCTGGATGGTGTTATTGTAGATACTGCAAAATATCACTTTCTTGCATGGAGTAAGTTATCAAGTCATTTAGGATTACACTTTGATGAAGATATAAACGAACTTTTGAAAGGTGTAAGTCGAGGTGATTCTTTCTCGATAATTCTGCGAGAAAACAAAAAAATATTAACGACTGATGAGCAGCAATATTGGTGTACACAAAAAAACGAATGGTATAAAGATTACTTAAAGGTGCTGACCCCTTATGATATTTTACCAGGTATTCTTGATGCTTTACAATGGCTGAAAGATAACAATATACGTATTGCTTTAGGCTCTGCAAGTAAAAACAGTCCTGTTATTTTAGATAAATTAAATATATCTCATTTTTTTGATGTTGTTATAGACGGCAATGCCGTTTCAGCTGCAAAGCCTAATCCTCAGGTATTTCTTAAAGCCGCAACTTTTTTAGAAGTGTATCCTGAGAATTGTATTGTTATTGAAGATGCAAAGGCTGGTATTGAGGCTGCGAAAAGAGCTAAAATGCGAGTTATTGGTATTGGCAGTGATAAAATTCTGAATACAGCGGATATTATTTTACCAAAAACTGATAAGATAAAAGAAGCACTTTTACAACTTTTGTAATATGTTATTAAAGTCATAATGGTTGTGTAGTGTTCTTCCTTTTTTAGTTTTTACCAAGTATCCTAATCTTTTCTTGCGATTTCTCACCTCCTGTAGTATGATACAGAGAGAGGAGCTATTATGGATAAAAGAGTACTAGTTGTATTAATTATTGTAATTGTATTTGTATTATCCTTTGGTATTGTAGGATTGTTATATGGGTATTTCCATCCACTACTAGCAGTTCCTTTTATTATTCCAATTGGACTTATCATAAAAGTTGGAGTTGATAGAACAAAAGAAATAGAAGGAGGAGATGAGGATGATCTTAGTAACTACTGAACAGATTCCAGGAAGAAATATTCAAAAAGCCTTAGGTGTTGCAAAGGGAAGCGTGGTACAAACTAAACACGTAGGGAAAGATATTATGAGTAGTTTTAAAACTCTTGTTGGTGGAGAGGTTCGAGGCTACACAGAGATGATGAATGCAGCTCGTGCTATGGCAACAAAGCGTATGGTTGAAGAGGCAGAGAGTCTAGGTGCCGATGCAGTTGTAAATATTCGATACGCCTCTAGTGCTATTATGCAGGGTGCTGCTGAGGTTATTGCGTACGGAACTGCGGTGACCTTAGTAAAATAATTCTCTATGATTACCTATAGCTTTAACAAGATTCCTGAAATAGAGTTCCTTGTACAGCTTTACAATGATGCAGGGTGGTCTAATTATACGGATGATAAAAACAAGTTAAAAAGAGCGTATTTAAACTCATCATTTTCCATATTTGCATGGGATGGGAACTCACTGGTTGGTGTTTTACGTGCAATTGGGGATGAGGAGACAATTATGTATGTTCAAGATATTATTGTACTCTCATCTCATCAGCGTCAGGGGATTGGGTATGCCTTGGTTAGGCACTTTCTACAGAAATATAGTCATGTTCGTCAAAAAGTACTTCTTACAGATACAACACAGGGAACCTCTGGATTTTATAAGTCCTGTGGATTTACAGTTGTTTCTGATATAAACTGTACCGCCTTTATACGGGTAGGTGAATAAAAGATTAACCAAATTGTAAATTGTAAAAAAAAGGGATTGAAGGTTAACTTCAATCCCCATTAGTTTTGAAAAAGTAGCTCTCTATTTTTCTACTTCATGTATTCGAGTAACAGCACCCTTAGAGTCAACCTTCCACATACTGCCTTCAAAGGTTGCATTTAATCCACCTAAGTACAAGTTTTCCCCATCATTATAGAAACTTTTTATCCTTGAAGATTGTAGATATTGTACGTACTGATCTTTTCCTATGGATGCAGGATCTTCTACAGTTGCTTTATTATCCTTAATAACCATTTTTCTTACTCCCATACCGGCAGAGAATAGCAATTCATCTTGAAATACAAAAGGGGTAATGTATGGTGCTAACCAGAGTGGCTCAGGTGCAGAAAGAGTCCATGTATCAGAGCCGTGTGGCTTTATGTAGACCGTGTTATTTCCTTGGAATGCAATAAGGTATTCATCTGTTGCAAAAAACTGCCTGATCATATTAGGAACTGCTTTTCCCTCTTTGTTGAGTGATGAACCATTAATTTTATAAAATTGACTGTTTCCGTCTTCTAATATTACAGCATAGTCATCTCTAATATGAGAGATAATCTTATTTCCACCTAGATCTGTAATAGGGCTTCCTAATGATGTTCCTGTTAGAGGAACTGTTTCTGATGTCCGCTCATCACCAGTACCAATAGAGTAGGTGATGTATGAGGTGGTATCACCTTTCCAGAAGTTATTAATAGAATTTCCAGGATACTCTAAGGCACTCCAAGACTTACTGTCTGTATCGTAGGCATAAAGAAGCACTTTCGGATCATCCTTCGCCTCTAAAATAGATCCTACAAAAAAGTTATCCGAAAACATACCACCAGTTAATTGACCATCAACATCTGTAGGAAGTGCTACACTTTTCCATGTAAACTTTTCCGCAGATTCGGTAGTTACAAGGTCAGAATCTGTTAGAGCATAGGGAATGCCGTCGGAGGTTACAAACACCTCAAATACCCCTTTTTGAGATTTTGAAAGATCATCTGGTATGATTTTTTCAGATTGAGCAGCGGACCAAAATACTCCAGGGCCTTCAAGGTTACACCCTAAAGTGAGGAGTGTTGCAAGCGTTATTATTATACTATATCGAAATTTTTTACTCATACTATCTCCTATAAGTTGAATCGAACGCTGATACCAAGGTCTAGCCCATTCCAAAAAGCGGTATGTCCATTACTGTTAAAAGCAAATTCTGGCATAAACCAGTACTCTGTTTTTAGTCCAAGTTCCCAACTGTTTGTGAGGTTCCAGAACATTCCAGCACCTAAGTTTGCTATAGGACCAAAATATATTTGGTCACCCTTAGACATAATTCCCATACCTAAACCAACAGAAAGGGGAATATCGAAAAAACCACTTTTAGGGTACCATGTATATTTCCCCATAATAGGTACAATGCTGACGATTTGTCCATCGGTCGCCTGTGAAAATATATATCCCACTTGGATACCCAACGACTGATTTCTTTGGATAAAATAATCCCAACCTAATGAACCACTTCCACCTATTTTATTTCTATTATTAGGGGTAGGTGCACCGCTGGGAAATATGGTTCCAAGGTGAAAATGAGGACCCATAACTAAGGCAAAAACTTGATCTCCCTTATCGTATGCTGGAATACTTTTTTCTTGTACAACAACAACTCCAGAGCTGTCTCTTGTCGTTTCTCCGCTTTCGGCAAATAATGCTGTTGTCCCAAAAGCTAAGAAGAACAATACTAAACATATATGTTTTCTTGTCATAAAAACTCCTGATAGGAAATATAACGAATATATTTGAAAAATACCACCCTTGTTATTTTGGGTTTTAGAGTTTTAGCAATAAACGGGCTGTTTCAAAATAGATAGCATATCCCGCTACATCAATAACGGTTGCTAAAAGTGGTGTAGACATAACTGTTGGGTCAAAACCCATTTTATGGATACCCAGTGGTGCAATAATACCAAGTAGGTTTGATACAAATACTACAAGGGTGAGTGATATGGCAATAACTAGAGATTCATAGGGCGTTATTACCGGCGGAAGAATCATTCCTCTTAGAAAAATTACTAACCCCGTAATTACTCCCATAATTACCCCAACTAAACACTCTCTTCGCATAATCTTCCAAGCATCACCTATACGTATCTCATTGGTGGCAAGCCCTCGTATCATAAGTGTTGTTGCTTGACTTCCTGTATTTCCTCCAGTTTGAGTAATAACTGGCATAAATATAAATAAAAAGGCTGCTCCCGCAATAAGGTGTTCATATACGGTGAGTACGTTAGCCGTAATAGTTCCGAGAATGAGAAGAATTAATATCCAAGGGGTTCTCTTTTTCACAAGACCCAGAATAGAGGTTTTTACATAGAGTTCAGAGCTACCACTCATAGCTCCCATCTTATACATATCCTCGGTGTCCTCTTCTCGAATAACATCAATAACATCATCGAAGGTAACAATACCAATGAGTACATTATTGTGGTTGATTACAGGAATAGCAGGAAGGTCTGATGTATCCATGATTTGAGCAACTTCCTCCTGATCCGTGTCGTCGTATACAAACCGGTACTGCCCATCAACAAGATCTGACACAGAGCTACTATCAGGAGCAGATAAAAGCTCTTTAATACTAATAACTCCAATAAGCCTTTGAAGCTTATCAATAACGTATAGGTTAAAGAGAAACTCAACTCGAGTACAGTTTCTTCTGATAAACTGAATTGCCTGTCCCACAGTTATGGTAGATTGAATAGCAAGATAACGAGGAGTCATAAGTCCTGCAGCGTCATCCTCATCATATTTTAAGAGAAATACCATCTCCCTGCGAGACTCTTCACTTAAGCTCTCCCAAACTTTCTGACGAACTTCCTTGTTTACAGACTGCATAATATCTACAAGGTCATCGGGTTCAACAAGTTTTAAGAGTTCAATGAGTCCCCGATTAGATAAACAACCAATGAGATGCTCCTGTTGCTCATAGTCAAGCTCAATAAGTATGTGTACCTTTGTATCGGTGGGAACAAAAAGGAATAGACCTAGAGCCTCATCAGAAGATAGGTCGGGCCAGATATCAAGGAGATCTGAGAAGTGAATTTCTTCAAGAAGAGCCGCAGCCTCTTGGGATGATATATCTTTATATGTATTTAGTAATTCTTGAATTTTTGTCATGCCACTTACTCCTCATCCCATAGTCCAATCCACTGAATCTCACGTTCTAGTGAGTATCCCAGTTTAGTCTTGCACTGTCGCTCTAGGTACTGTACCACAGTTGCCACATCTTGGGAACTTGCGTTTCCTCGATTTACTACAATATTGGCATGGTAGTCCGCAACCGCCGCACCGCCGCAAGAATATCCTTTCACATCAATAGAATCAAGCAGTTTACCAACGGGAGATGTAAGATTTGGCAAGTTCTTGAACACAGAGCCTCCCGATGGAAAAGAAAAATGCCCCTTCGTAATACGGTCATCTTGAATCTCTAGCATATGAGTAATAATGGGTGCTGGATTATCTGGTATGATACGAATTGTTGCATCCAATATGATGTGATCTTTTTTTTCTTGAAAAGGGGAGTGCTTGTAGGAGAACATTTCAGGGGTGATTGAATGTTTCTCAATATCCCCTCTAAAATTCATAGTGGTAACAGAATCTACTATGTTTCCTATGGACGCTCCATAACAGCTTGCATTCATCCATATTGCACCACCAAGAGTACCTGGTAGCTTATAAAAACACTCAACACCACGGTATCCATGGTGCCCAACTCCCCATGCAAGGTCAGATATCTGCATACCAGCAGAACAGCAAACTAACCCCTCTGAGATATGATACTGTTCAAGCTCAAACTGATCCATAAGAATGGTTATACCAGAAATACCCTTATCTGCAACAAGTACATTGGTGCACCCTCCTAAAATATGAGGAGTAACTCCTAGGGAGCTTGTTATATGCATAACCTTTGAAAGCTCTGCTCTATTTTTAGGTCGAATCAGGATATCTGCGGATCCACCGGTTCGGAAAGAAGTTATGCTATTCATAGGGACTTGCTCTTGAAAATCAATAACTCCCTTGAAATATTTTGTCCATTCTCTTACATTGTATGTCATAGTTTTGAGTGTAACTCAAAACCGATGTGTTTTGCAACTCATATATAGGGAAGAATGATAATGATTAGACTATACAATACAACAACAAGAAAAAAAGAACCCTTTACACCAATTACTCCTGGCCGAGTAGGTGTGTATGCTTGTGGGCCAACTGTGTATAATTACGCCCATATTGGGAATCTTAGAACCTTTGTTTTTGAAGATATTCTTATGAGAACACTTCGCCAATATGGGTATAGAACCAACTATGTGATGAATATAACCGATGTGGGGCACCTTACGGATGATGGAGATCAAGGAGATGATAAAATGGTTGTCTCCTCTCGAAAAATGAATAAAACTGTTTGGGAGGTTGCTGAGTTTTATACTAACGCCTTTTTGCAAGATGCCGAGGCACTTATGCTAACATCTCCGGACACTCTCTGTAAAGCAACCGATCATATTAGTGATATGATTGATCTTATTCAGAGGCTTGAAGAAAAAGGGTACACCTATGAGGCAGGGGGCAATATCTATTTTAGTATTGATAAATTTCCTCAGTATGGAGCTATGGCAAAATTAGATCTTGAGCAGATGCAGGCTGGATCCCGTGTTGATGTAGATACTCATAAGAAAAATCCATTAGATTTTGTCTTATGGTTTACAAACTCAAAGTTTGAATCTCAAGCTATGATGTGGGATTCTCCTTGGGGACGTGGATACCCAGGATGGCACTTAGAGTGCTCCTCTATGAGTATGAAGTATCTAGGAGAGCATTTTGATATTCACTGTGGAGGAATTGATGCAGTTCCTGTTCACCACACCAATGAGATTGCCCAATCCGAGGCGGCTACAGGAAAAAAGTGGGTTAACTACTGGTTGCATGGGGAGTTTCTTATCATGGGTGATAAGAAAAAAATGTCTAAATCCGATGGGAATTTTATAACCCTACAAAGTCTACGAGAGATGGGGTACGACCCTTTGGATTATAGGTTTTTCCTTCTTGGAGCACACTATAGGACACAGTTAACATTCTCCGAGGAAGCCCTACGGGGAGCTCAACAGGCAAGAGGACGTCTGATAAGTCTTGTTCAACAGCTTACTTCTCCTGGTGATGGAAAAGTTCCTAATATGCTAGTAGGTGATGATGATCTTTCAGGTGAAGCAATGAGACTGCTTATGTCCCTTGAAGAGGCTTTGTATGATGATTTACATACCCCAAGAGCACTTGCGGTAATCTGGCAAGGTGTAAAAGAACTTAAAAGTAAACCAGCGGAGCTACTTACCTTACTGGAGCGAGCAGATCGTCTACTTGGTCTTGGGATTTTCTTGGCCAAGAAATCAGAGGAGATTCCAGAAGAGATAACAAAGCTCGTTGAAGATCGCCGTATTGCCCGTGAAAATCGGGATTACAAAGAGTCAGATCGATTGCGAGATACAATTACTGCTGCTGGATACATGATAGAAGATAATTCCGATGGAACAACTTCTGTAAAAAAAATCAATACATGTGTAACAAAATGATAACTGGGGAGTTTACTATATGAGAATTGAGAAGGAGTCTTTTCAAACTTTTGAAAAGGTTTATACTGAGTTGTACTCACTCATCTATAGAATTGCGTACCATGTAGTGTACGATGATGATGCAGCGGAAGATGTAACCCAGGAGGCTTTTGTTAGGCTTTACCATTCGGATCATATCTTCTCAACCATCGACGATGCTAAATACTGGACTATTCGGGTTGTTAAGAACCTTGCAATAAACCAGTTGAGAAAAAAGAAGAGGTCTATCCAGCTTGTTGAAAAAATGGAGCAGGAGCAGGTTAAAACTTCGAATACAGAAACTGGAGAGGACGTGTATATGAGAGAAGAGACCATACATTTAGTACGAGATGCTCTTACTCGATTACCCGATAATCTACGGTTGCCAATTATTTTGCGGGAGTACGGAGATATGTCATATAGTGAAATTGCTCAAGTTATGGGCATTTCAGAGAGTAATGTTAAAGTGAGAATTCACCGAGGACGTGCGAACCTTGAACGATTGTTAAACCAGGAGGAACTGTATGTGTCTAGATGAACTAACCCTATCTACATATATTGATGATGAATTGACTCCTGAGGAGCTCAATACTGTTGAAGAGCATCTTGAGAAGTGTTCTGCCTGTCAAAAGCGACTAGATGAGCTACTAGATCTTCGAGATACCATAAAGGGTGTTGATTTTACCGTACCCCAAGAGCAGGTAACGAGTAGCTGGAGTGCTTTTCAGGAAACCATAAAAAAACAGGCAGACTTTGCACCACAAGAGAGATCAAGCTTTTGGAATAGAAAGGTTCCAATGCCTCTTTTTAGTGGTATTGCTGCAATTCTTCTTGTTATGGTTGGTATAACCTTTTCTATGGCGATTCAGCAGAAAGATAGTGGTGCTATCGCTTTTACAGAATCCCAGAATACTGTGCAAGTAGCTCCTGCCCAATCATCCCCAGCTGGGGCTCCTATGATCGCCTCTGTAGAGAACATTGCAGAGGAGAGAGCTCCTGCAAGTAATCAGCAACCACTTCGTTCTGCTCCCATGCCGGTTATGAGTAGTGAAAGTGCCAGTGTTCGTGTTGCGACTGTTGTCAAAGATGAAACACCCGTAGTTGCACCTGTAGTAACTCAAGCTTTGGGTGAACCTGTATCAGAGGCACTGCTTGTGAATAGTGGTGGTGTAGAGCGATACTTGTACTCTCCATCCGTAACGGAAGAGATATCCGCAAATGCCGTAGTTGCATCGGAAGAGGATTTATGTAACATGGAAGTTGCGGCAGTTAAGAAGCATGGTCGATCAAGTATGGGTGTTATGATGAAAATCATGGAGAGGATTGGCGATCACTCTGGTGGTCACGAGAGTAGTTCTACTGCAGATGAGCAAACTGTTGATGTCTCCTCTGAGATATCTCTTGTTGATGTAATAGATTATTTAGAGAGCTTAGACATTCTCTATAAACTGTGGGTTCCACAGGACGAAGAGCTGTATCGTCTCGTGTTTTCTAATGGAGAAGATAGGCTTTATACAGATATTCCAAAGGAGTATGTTGTGACTCCTGTCGGTGAATAGGAGTATGTTGTTTCTGAAGACTGAATTTTGATTCAGTCTTCAGAGTATTTTGATGTAACTAAACCTAGGGAATTGCAAAAAAGAGTTCTGATTCTCTTGTAAGAAATTCTAAAATACCATAATCTTACAACCATGGAGAAAATTGTTGTTAAGGGTGCTCGTGAACACAACCTAAAGGATCTACACATTACTTTACCTCGAGATGCTTTTATTGTTATCTCAGGACTCAGTGGTTCTGGTAAATCGTCGCTCGCCTTTGATACTATTTTCGCAGAAGGGCAACGACGGTATGTTGAGTCACTCTCTGCTTATGCTCGTCAATTTTTAGGGCGTATGGAAAAGCCCGATGTTGATTATATTGAGGGACTTTCTCCTGCTATTTCTATTGAACAGAAAACTACCCATAAAAACCCCCGATCTACGGTGGGTACAGTTACCGAGGTGTACGACTACTTACGTCTCCTCTGGGCTCGTATAGGGTCTCCTCACTGTCCGCAATGTGGAGACCCCATTGAAGAGCAGTCTATTGACCAAATTATTGAAACAATTTTGCAGTGGGAAGAGGGGGAGCGTCTTATGATTTTAGCTCCCGTAGTGAGAGGTAGGAAAGGTCACCATAAAAAAGTTATCGATGATGCTATTAAAGGTGGATTTGTTCGTGCTATGGTAAATGGAGAGCTTGTTGAGCTCGCAGATCTTGAAGAGCTTGATAAGCAGAAAAAACATGATATTCACATTGTGGTTGATAGGATAAAACTCTCAAAGGAGAACAGGAGAAGAATCTCCGACTCTATAGAGACCGCTCTTTCCGTAAGCCAAGGACTTGTTCTTCTTATACGGTGGGATAACAACCAAGAGGAAATCCTTTTTTCTGAACATAGTGCCTGTATATCCTGTGGAATCTCTATTCCTGAAATGCAGCCACGGCTATTCTCTTTTAATAATCCATACGGAGCGTGTCCCGAATGTGACGGATTAGGATCATCTCGGGAGTTTGATGTTGATCTTCTGATTCCCGACCACAAAAAATCTATTGCAGAGGGAGCTATTGCTTGTGTAAATATAAAGGGTGCCTTTTTCCGTGCATGGATGGAAGCCTTTGTTGAAGCGTATAATATTACGCTGGATACACCGATTGAAAAATTTTCAAAGAAGGCATTATCTGCTCTCCTTTACGGAGGTGGTAAGGAGCTTCGGGTAGACTACACAAATACTAAGGGTAACGGAACTTTCTCCTATACGAAATCATACCCCGGATTACTTCATGAGATGAAACGGAGGTACCGAGAGGCAGCCTCTGAAAGTATGAAAACTTGGTATGAGCAGTTTATGTCTATCAATACCTGTGAAAGCTGTCATGGAAAACGACTTAGACCAGAGGCTCTTGCTGTCTCTGTTGGAGGGAAGTCTATTTATGACATATCTCAACTCTCTATTGGAGAGGCGGAGCAGTTCTTTCGAGATTTAGATCTTTCTGAAACTCATAAAAAAATTAGTGAGCAGATTCTTAAAGAAATTCGATCAAGACTCTCATTTTTACTGAGTGTTGGACTTGAGTACCTGTCACTCTCCCGTGGGGCAGCAACGCTCTCTGGTGGAGAGGCTCAACGTATTAGATTAGCTACCCAGATTGGGTCTTCTCTTATGGGAGTTTTGTACGTACTTGATGAGCCTACTATTGGGTTACACCAACGGGATAATGAGCGGCTGATTAAAACACTTATACGATTACGAGATCTTGGAAACACGGTAATTGTTGTAGAGCATGACGATGCAACACTTTTAGCAGCAGATCATATTGTTGATCTAGGTCCTGGTGCAGGTGTTCACGGAGGTACAGTTGTTGCTCAGGGAACTCCTCAAGAGGTTATGAAAAATGAGAAGAGTTTAACAGGACAGTATCTTGCGGGAGTACTTAAGCTTAAAACTCCAGATGTTCCACGGGATGGTAATGGAAAGAAAATTACCCTAAAGGGTGTTAGAAGGCACAACTTGAAAGGTATAGATGTAACTATTCCTCTAGGGGTGCTTGCTGTTATATCTGGGGTTTCAGGGTCTGGGAAATCTACCCTTATGAATGAAGTTTTACAGCCCGCACTTCACGCAACACTTGCCAAGAAATCTCTACAAAAAAGTAAGAAATACTTTACTAGTATCTCTGGTACTGAGCATATAGATAAGGTTATTACTATAGATCAGTCACCAATTGGCAGAACTCCGAGATCAAACCCTGCAACATATGTTGGAGTTTTTACACCTATTCGAGAACTCTTTGCTTCATTACCAGAGGCTAAGGCCCGTGGATATAAGGCTGGTCGTTTCTCTTTTAACGTAAAAGGTGGAAGGTGTGAAAAGTGCCAGGGTGCGGGAACATTAAAGATAGAGATGCACTTTTTACCAGATGTATACGTTACCTGTGACCTCTGTGAAGGGAGACGGTATAATAAGGAGACCCTGGAAATTCGATACAAAGGGAAAAATATAGATGATGTTCTTCGAATGACCATTGAGGACGCCGCTGAATTTTTCTCTGCATTTCCTGTTATTAAGCGTAAGCTTGATACACTGCTCTCCGTAGGACTAGGGTATATCACTCTTGGCCAATCGGCACTAACCTTTTCAGGAGGCGAAGCTCAACGTATTAAGCTTAGTTTAGAGCTTTCCAAGGTAGGAACCGGCAAGACCTTTTATCTTTTGGATGAGCCCACTACAGGACTTCACTTTGTTGATATTCAAAAACTTATGGAAGTATTACAACGGTTAGTCGACCTTGGGAATACGGTGGTTCTTATTGAACATAATATGGATGTTATTGAAAGTGCGGACTATCTTGTAGATCTTGGCCCTGAAGGAGGAGATCGTGGAGGAGAATTGGTAGCCTCTGGAACCCCATTCGATATTATACAATCACCTCGTTCTTATACAGGACAATTCTTACAACAACTCAAAGAGAGTCGCCATGAATAAAAAAATACTACTACTTCTTTTTATCTACTTATTCTCAATCAGCTTTTTTCTCATAGGAGAGGATGAGAGCAAGGATTCAGAGGGTTCAGTGAGTTCTTTTTTTGATAAGATCTCTACAATGAAAGAGGAAGAAAGTAGTGACGATGAATCACTTATTGAGCCTAAAGAAGATATTGTGCTTACTGTGACTCAGCAGATAGCACTTATGGAGATAAACCATTTTTCAATGGAGAAGCTTCGACGGTGGTTGCTTGGTCTCAGTTTGTCAGCTCAAGGAGATAGGCCGACCCTACAAAAAAGGCTTCTTGAGTACTATGAAATTCCCTTTGAGTTTCTCGATGCTCCCGCTATTGAAGTAGAGAATCAGGAAGATAATACAATTCGGATTGTATCGGCGGATAGCTTAAATAGTATTACTGTATCAGCAATTAATGAAACCTATTTATCAGTTCAGGGGAGCGTATTTATAGAGCTTCCAGGAGAAGGCGAGCAGTGGCTTTCTGCAAATTCCATTATTTACAATAAAGATTTAGATATTGCAACAGCCTATGGAAATGTAAGTTTTCAATCTCCCGATAATACAAGTGATTTCCCAATTACCGGAGGGTATGTATCTATTATTGGTTCTGGTGATTCAACTGTTATCTTAGATGGTTCTACCTCTATAGGAGAGAGTGATATGCTCTTGCAAGGGGAAGATTTTTATATTGACGGAGAAACAATTATTCTTAAATCAGGAGAGGTGAGTTTACGAAAAGGAACTATTACCAGTGACCCTCATGATGATCCCTATTACCGTATTCAGGCAAACAGAGCTCGTACATATGCTGATGGAACCTTTTACCTACAAGGTGCATCACTTTACCTAGGAAGAATTCCAACTTTTTATTTTCCCGCATTTATCTATCCTGGAAAATCATTCTCCTTTCACCCATCCTTTGGTATTGATAGTACCTATGGGTTTTATATGAATACTACTACATATTTGTGGGGTAAACACTCAGGAGTTAGTCAGAGAAAAGATAATGAATCAGGAACCTCTCTGTTTAACTTTATTTCCGATAACAGTGGAGAGCACTACTACGACTTACGTGGTTTTTTTGTAGAGCCGAGAGATACAAAATCTCCAAGGGAAGAGTGGGCTGATGAAACTGGATCCAGCCTCGCTCTTGTTGCTGACTACTATACTCGGTCAGGACT
The DNA here is from genome assembly GCA_964492025.1 of uncultured Spirochaetia bacterium. Classification (GTDB taxonomy): domain Bacteria; phylum Spirochaetota; class Spirochaetia; order CAZBHR01; family CAZBHR01; genus CAZBHR01. Next base: position 43,235 of record CAZBHR010000005.1, read on the forward strand.
ATTCCTCGGTGTATTTTATGAAAAAACAAAAAAGTTTGGTCCCTTTTCTAAAATACAGTTAGGTGGAGGATTGGCTAATAGTTATCATATTTACAAAAATATCGATGAGAGTTTTAGTCGGTTTGTTCCAGGTACCACTGATAGAACTCGGTTCTACACATACTTTTTAGGAAGTAAAATTCCATTCCGTTTCTTTTGGGATATTAACTTAGCTGTATCATTAGGAAAGGTTTCTGGGTCTATTAAACTTCCTTACTACTCAGATCCCTACCTTGAAAGTCAGTTTGCTATAGGCAGGTACTTTGAAGAACGAAGACAGGATATTACTTTAGGAGAGCTTCTCTTTAATCCTCTATCTTCTACTTCTCGAGATATTGATAGAAAAAAGAGTTCTCTTAACTGGAGCATGAATTTAAGCTGGAACCCACGCTTTTCTCATCAACTTATTAAGGGATTCCGATTATCAGCTTTTGAAATAAACCTACTTTGGCGACAGCAATCCTTATCTCCTCAACCAGGACATATAGGAGGTTCTGTACTTTATAACGAGTCTATGTATCTTCCAAAAACACTACAGTTACCCCTTATTTCAATGCAGCTTGGTGGGGTAATTTTTAAAGGATCCATACGTCCTTCAAATAGTACGGTTGATAGAAAAGCAGTTATTTCAGAAAATCCAGTGGCAGCAGAATCTATTATTAATACACATAGGGAGAGCGTCTCTTTATTGTATTCTGAAGATGAGCTATCCAAAAGGGTAAGAGAAGGTCAGGTGAGTTCTGACAGCCTTAAACATAGAGGACTGAGACCCTATGATTATATTGTGTTGCCCTATAAAAAACCTTGGACAAAACCTCAGACCTCATATAAACTTAAGGAGTACTTTTCAAACTCCCTTGAGTATCGTTCATCCTTGAAGTCTGAAACTTTATACCATTTTAATTTTACCACACTCAATCCTGAAGAGCAAATTATGAGTTATAAGCACTATGCGGAGTATAACTTTAAAGGGGATTTATCAGTAACCTATAAAGCTAAATTTATAGAAGATCTGTTTTCAGTTACCAACAAACTAAACCTTTCAGGTAAGTATAAAAACTATTTTGATAGATCAACTCTTGTGGATGAGAACGGTGAGTTACTTATGCCTGACTCAAAATGGGAATCCATAACAAAAGATGAGGAACGAAATACATACTTTTGGATCAAAAATTCTCTTTCCGTAACAATGAGACCTTTTTTTGTAAGTGATTACTGGGGAGATTCTTATGTTTCATACACTTTACAGCAGAATATTTTTGACTATGAATATGATTTTGAAGAAGAGCGATATATACCAACTTGGCACAGGTGGTCAAGTAAAGAGGTAACAAATCACAGCTTAGAGGGAGCATTGATTTTTGACTCTTCCTATGTTCGTGGAGAGCTCAAAGCTACATCTTCGCTTCCTCCTCGTAACAACCTTCAGCAGTCACTATCGCCATCCTTATCATTTTTTATGGGAGAGTATCTTACACTTATAGGAGACACCTCTATTTCTCGAGTAGGATCTCGAAAAGAGGAAGAGAGTCCATACACCTTTACAGAGTGGACACAGCAAGACTATAATATTACTCTACTAGGAGATTTTCCCCTTGTAAGCTTCTCTGAAAGACTTACCTTTGGTGTAGGAGAAAATGAGGGTGATGTTTTCAGTACTACAACTCTAGATTTTAAGCTTTTTAATGAAAAATTCTATATTAAGAATCTGCTATTAACTGATATAAAAGAGCAAACTATTGATGCGTATCAGTTAAAACTTTCCTTATATAATTTTGAAACAACCTATGAGTTTGCAAAAATAGGACTATTGAATGAACTTCGACTTGTAAACTCATCATATCGGTGGGAACACACATACAATCCAAAACCATTCTGGAGAAACCGTTTCTACGATATAACCCTTAAGCCAGATTTTCTTTTCTCCATAGATCACTTAAATAAGTTTAATAACTCTCTGACCCTTGGTGCTACTATTAAATTTAAGATTTTTGAATTTTTAGATTTGTCATTTTCTGCACATAGCCAGAATGATGCTACCTTCAAATACTTTAATGGTGATGGAGGGTTTTTGGTAACCGATGTACTGGTGGATCTATTTAAGTCAATAAACTTTTTCTACACACCCCACAGGGAGGAGTCTCCATTTAAGTTAAACTCTGTGGATCTTTCATTTATTCACTACATGAGAGATTGGACTTTTACATTTTCCCTCAAGGGAGACTTTACCTATAGAGTTGATTATAACGATCCAACCCTAAGTGGATTCCGATGGATTCCTGAGTATATTTTTGCTGTACAATGGACACCATTAAAAGAGATGAGTTATAACGCTCGTATATACAAAGATGACAACGGTGAAATTATCATCGAAAATGAGAAAAAATAAGGAGAGTATTATGAGTTTAGAAGAATTAAAGAAGCAAGCTCTTGAAATTCGAAAATCGACTATTGATCAAGTTGGATACCTTGGTGTTGGCCACATTGGTGGTGCTATGTCCATTGTTGAGTTACTCACAGTGCTGTACTACAGTGTTATGCGTATTGATCCAACTCAACCGAAGATGGAAGATAGGGATCGTCTTGTACTCTCTAAAGGTCATGCAGGTCCTGCACTCTACTCAACCTTAGCAAGTAAGGGATTCTTTCCTGAAGATTGGTTGCATACATTGAACCATGGAGGAACAAACCTTCCTAGTCACTGTGATATGAATAAGACCCCAGGGATCGATTTTACTACTGGCTCTCTTGGCCAAGGTTCTTCCGCTGCAGTGGGTATTGCAAAGGGGCTAAAAATTAAAAAATCTTCAAGCTGGGTGTATCTTATCCTTGGTGACGGAGAGTGTCAGGAGGGGCAAGTATGGGAAGCTGCCATGAGTGCTGCTCATTTTGGGCTTGATAACCTTATTGCCTTTGTTGATAACAACCAACAGCAGATTGATGGTTACACATCTGATGTAATGAATATTGAGGAGATTGATCAAAAGTGGAGTAGCTTTGGATGGCACACTCTCCGAATTGATGGTCATGATATTGAGGCTATTCTACAATCAATAGAGCAGGGGAAAAAAGAGAAGGGTAGACCTACTATGATTATCTTGGATACAAAAAAATCCTATGGTTTTATTCCTGGTGAGGGTAATTTAGGCAATCATAATATGGCATTTGACTACGAAACTGCACTTAAGGCAATTAAAGATTTAGAAGAGAGGGAGGCGTAAGATGAACCCAATTGATAGTTATAAAGATATGCGTGCAGTATACGCGGATACGGTAACAGAGTTAGCAAACTCTGATGATAGAGTTGTTATGCTTGAGGCTGATCTCATGGGTGCACACGGTACTAAGGTATTTAAAGCTGCCCATCCTGATCGATTTATTAATGTTGGAATAGCAGAGGCAAATATGGTTGGTGTTGCTGCAGGACTCTCCTCTGAAGGGATGATTCCTTTTGCTACTACCTTTGGAACCTTTGCGTCTCGTCGATGTTTTGATCAGTTTTTTCTCTCAGTATGTTATGCGCAGCAAAAAGTTATTTTAGTAGGAAGTGATCCCGGGATTACCGCAAAATTTAATGGTGGAACCCATATGCCCTTTGGTGATACCGCATTAATGCGAGCTGTCCCTAGTCTCCTTATTCTAGAGCCATCTGATATGCTTTCCGCCCGGGAGCTTATCAAAGAAGCTTATAACCATGATGGTCCTGTATATATTAGACTTCACCGTAAGGGCGGAGCTCATCGATACAAAGAGGGACAAACTATTACTAAAGGTAAAGGAATCACCCTAAATAAAGGTACCGATGTAACTATTGTTGCAACCGGTGTGGTTATGGTTGATGCTGCTACTCAGGCTGTTGCAGAGCTAAAACAAGAGGGTATTTCTGCTTCTCTTATTGATTTTCATACTATTAAACCTATTGATAAAGATCTTCTTCTTTCGGAAGCTCAATCAACTGGCGCTATTGTAGCCTGTGAAAATGCCCAAGCATCTGGTGGTATGGGTGGTGCGGTTGCAGAGTTTATGGCGGAAAATTATCCAGTACCTGTTGTGAGAGTTGGTGTTCAGGATCTTTTTGGAGAGGTAGGAACTCAAGATTACCTACAAGAGAGATTTAACCTTACTGCCAAGGATATTGTGAAGGCTGCAAAAAAGGCTATCGCCTTAAAGAAGTAGTTTTATAAACTGTATGAAAAAAGGGGAAGGTTTTAAAACCTTCCCCTTTTTTATGTTGAAAGATATTAAAACCATTGGTTACGGTTTTAATATTGCTTCTATAATATCCTTTTCCTTAATTGGTGATACAGGAACCTGCTCCAGATTCCAGATTTCTCTTGCGTACTCGTGAATTGTTCTGTCTGATGAGAATTTTCCACCACCCGCAATATTGTGGAGCACCATAGACATCCATCTGTCTTGATCCTTATAGGTCTCCTCAACCTTTCTCTGGGTGTTGTAGTAATCTTTAAGATCCGCTAGGTGTAGATACTTATCAGCCTGGGAGAGTAGGGTATCTTTTATTTCTGAAAAGAGTCCAGGTTCTAGGAGTGAAAATCTATCAGAAAATAGAGTATCTATACACTCTTTGATTTGCTCATCTTCATTGTATATCTCCCAAGGGCGGTAGTCCCGTAGTTGCTCTTCAGCACCATCCGCATTGAGTCCAAAGATAAAGGTGTTTTCAAATCCAGCCTCTTCCGCAATCTCTATGTTTGCACCATCTAAGGTTCCTAGGGTAAGAGCACCGTTAATCATAAACTTCATATTTCCAGTTCCAGATGCCTCTGTTCCTGCTGTAGAAATTTGTTCTGATACATCGGTTGCTGGAATAATTTTTTCTGCCAAAGATACTCGGTAGTTAGGAAGAAAGTAGAGCTTTATCTTTCCTTGGATAGTCGAATCATTATTAATAATGGTACTCATGTTATTTATAAGTTTAATAATGAGCTTTGCTCGCTTGTACCCTGGGGCAGATTTTCCACCAATAATATATGTTCTTGGAATGAAATCTTCTGGATTACCTCGTTTAATATCAAGGTAGTGCATCATAATTTGAAGTGCATTAAGGAGTTGTCTTTTATATTCATGGATTCGTTTAATCTGAACATCAAAAATTGAGTCTGGATTAATATCCCACCCATAAGTATCTTTTGCAAACTGGGCAAAACGTACTTTATTATCTCTTTTTACCTGAGATAGAGCTGTAAGAAATTTACTTTTCTTTTCTAGCTTTTGGATTTTTCTAATATGAGAGAGATCTGTAATCCAGTTATCTCCAATCTCCTTGGTAATGAGTTCTGCCAGTTTAGGGTTTGCAGAAAGAAGCCATCGACGTTGGGTTATTCCATTTGTTTTATTATTAAATCTTTCAGGAAATACCTTTGCTAGCTCAGGAACCAATGTTTTTCTAATAAGATCACTATGAAGGGCTGCCACACCGTTGGTAGCGTGTGATCCGATAATAGCTAAATTTGCCATACGAACCTGTTTATGCGCACCCTCTTCAATAATACTGAGTTTTTGTAGATCATCCAAGGAGCACATTCCAGATACAACCTCAAGAAAACGGTGGTTAATCTCATAAATAATTTGCATGTGTCGAGGAAGTAGTCGTTCCATCATATCGGTGGGCCACTTCTCTAAAGCCTCAGGCATAAGAGTGTGGTTTGTATAACCTAAGGTTTTTACTGTGATATCCCAAGCTCTTTCCCATGCAAGGTGTTCCTCATCTATAAGCATTCTCATAAGTTCAGCCACAGCTATAGATGGGTGGGTGTCATTAAGTTGAATAGCCGCAAAATCGGAGAATTGATCCCAGCTCTTATTAGTCTTTTTGAACCGTGTTATAATATCATGCAGTGAACATGTTACGAAAAAGTACTGTTGTTTCAAACGAAGTTCCTTACCAAGGTAAAGTTCATCATTTGGATAAAGTACTTTTGATATGTTTTCTGCATCCATCTTATCTTTTACAGACTCTATATAATCACCCTGGTTAAAATCTTGAAAATCAAAATCTTCACTTGGAATAGAACTCCATAGTCGTAGGGTATTAACGGTAGTTCCTCCGTATCCTACAATAGGTACATCGTATGCCATTCCGTAGATAGTTTCCGCATCCACCCAGTTGTAGGTTTTTCCTTCTGCTGTGTTAAGAATTTCTACGTGTCCACCAAACCGTACAGGGTACATAACCTCTGGTCGGGCAACTTCCCATGGGAAACCATTTTTTAGCCACTCGTCTGGATGCTCAGTCTGCCAACCATCCTCAATAGTTTGTCTAAATATTCCAAACTCATATCGTATTCCATACCCATAGGCAGGGTACTCTAGGGTAGCTAAGGAGTCGAGGAAACAGGCAGCAAGACGACCAAGCCCTCCATTTCCAAGTCCCGCATCAACCTCAAGTTCTTCTATTGAATTAAAAGAAAGGCCAATCTCCTTAAGCGCATCAACTACCGCATCAGATATGTTAAGATTTACCATATTATTGGATAGAGCTCTTCCCAAAAGAAACTCAAGAGAAAGGTAGTTAACCTGCTTGGATCCTGATTTTTCATAGGTGTTTTGAGTTTTTAGCCATTGGGGCATCAGTCTATCTCGTACCGATAGAGCCAGTGCTTGATAAAGGTCAATTCCATTGGCATGGGCTATATCTCTTCCTCCGCTATATGCGAGGTGTGTGGCAAAACTTTTTAGGACATCATCCTTTGATAGTCCCGATCGAAAATTGCTCATTGTATATACTCCTTTACAGAAAACAAAATTTATACGAAGTACACTATAGAGAATATAAAGTAAATATGCAATATTGACTTTTTTCTACTTTCAAGTAATCTTACGGTATGGGCGAGAGAGTAACAACTGCAGCTATTATTGAAAAAGATGGTCAGTTTCTTTTAATAGAAAAAATAAAAACATCCTCCATTGGACAGGTTTGGGAGTTTCCTGGTGGAAAGTCTCGACCAGGAGAGAGCTCAAAGGAGGCTGTAATACGAGAGTGCTTAGAAGAGCTTAATCTTACTATTGTGTTGGGAGAACTTCTTTTTGAGCATCGATTTGTAAACAAGGAGCAGGAGTACCGAATGGATGTGTTTTCAGTTTCCAGCTTTTCCGGCGACCTGATATTAAGTGATGACCATCTTGCATACCAATGGGTTACAAAAGAACAGCTGGAATCACTCCCTATGTCTCCATCGGATAGAAAAATTTCTTCATTTATTTTACTAAACAACCGTTAAGTATCTTTTCAAAAATCTATCAAAGTTGTATACTCCCCACATGATAGTAGCAGAAGCAATTCTGTATATTATATAAGTATATATATTACGAGCGCAGAGATTTCGTAAAGGAGATATAATATGGCTAAAAAAGATAAGGCAAGTAAAACAGCGGAGAATCTTCAAGGTGTAGATATGGAGGGCCGATTAGCCGCAATTGAGGCTGCAAAGGTTCAAATTGAGAAGCAGTTTGGAAAGGGTTCTTTTATGAAACTTGGAGATGGTAACAGAACCTTAGATGTTGATGTTGTACCATCTGGATCCATTATGCTTGATGAGGCTCTTGGTGTTGGTGGATACCCTAAGGGACGAATCATTGAGATGTTTGGTCCTGAATCATCAGGAAAAACAACCTTGGCACTCCACGCTATAGCAGAAGCTCAAAAGGCTGGTGGTATTGCTGCCTTTGTCGATGCTGAGCACGCCCTTGATCCTGTATATGCGAGAAATCTTGGGGTAAATACCGATGACCTTTGGGTGTCTCAGCCAGATACAGGAGAGCAGGCTCTAGAGATCGTTGATCAGCTTGTTCGTTCTGGTGCTGTAGATATTGTGGTAGTGGATTCTGTTGCAGCTCTTACTCCAAAGGCGGAGATTGAGGGAGATATGGGTGACTCTCACATGGGTCTTCAGGCAAGACTTATGAGTCAGGCTTTACGAAAACTTACGGGAGTTATCTCTAAGTCCGGTTGCTGCCTTGTGTTTATTAACCAAATCCGTATGAAGATTGGAGTTATGTTCGGTAATCCTGAAACTACAACAGGTGGTAACGCTCTTAAATTTTACGCTTCCCAGCGACTGGATATTAGAAGAACCCAAACTATAGAAAAGAGCACCGATGAAGCTATTGGAAATAAGGTTCGTGTTCGTATTGTAAAAAACAAAGTTGCCCCTCCATTCAGAAAGGTTGAGATGGAAATTATGTTTGGTAAAGGAGTTAGCCAGTCCGGTAGTCTTCTTGATGGAGCACTTAAGTACGAGATTATAGAGAAGAGTGGAAGTTGGTACAGTTACAATGGTGACAGAATTGGACAAGGACGGGAGAATGTAAAACAGTTTCTTGAGGACAATCCAGCCATCATGGAAGAGCTTACATTAAAACTACGGGAGATTATGTTTCCTAAGCCTGGCGCCGATATCTCCGCAGAATCAGTGACCAATGATGATTTGGCAAACGAAGTTATTGATATTGTAGAAGAGTAAATTTTATAACTCAAGTAATTGGGTTATTGAAGGAATCCTAAAGGTGTGGTACACTCTCTGGACGACTAAGTTCAATTAGTTGAAAGGGGAGTGTGCGCTTTTGGGCAGTACGGAAATCATTAATAAAGAAAACTTCCAAGATAGTGACCAAAAACATCAGTTTCACTTAGACCATTTTGATGGCCCATTAGATCTTCTGCTGTACCTAATTCAGCAATCTGAGATAAACGTGTACGATATTCCTATCGGTACAATCACAGAGCAGTATATTGCATACCTTCAAAGTACAAAACTCCCTCTTGAGGAGATGTCAAGTTTTTACTACATGGCTGCAACGCTCATTCATATAAAATCACAAATGTTGCTCCCTATAGAGATTGACTATGATGATGACATGGAAGATCCTCGGGCAGATCTTGTAGATCAGTTGATTACCTATCAGCGGTACCGTCAGTATGCGAGAATCCTAGAAGAACATAGACAGCAATCTGAGGGTAGGGTAACCAGACGAATTTCTGAATACCCATTTCTCTTTCCCTCAAATAAAGATCCTTGGGAATCTCTTACTTTACAGAAATTACTACAGGTGTATATCACCTCAATAAAGAAGTTTGCTCCTCCCCAGATAGTAGATATTCTAGAGGAGGTTTCCGTACCAGAGAAGATGACCCTTATTAAGGAACAACTCTCACTAAAGGGAAACTGTCTTTTCTCCAGTCTTATTGTACGTAAAGATTCTCCTATGGAAGTAGTAAATACGGTTATGGCACTACTGGAGATGGCGAAGCATAAGGAGATCTGTATTGTTCAGGAGAACCCATTTTCCGATATTCAGATATCCCCAGGAGCAAATATAGAGGAGCGTTCAGATGAGCAAGGTGAATAAAGAGACTGCCAAACAGTTAGCTCTGTTAGAGGCAACCCTTTACTTAGAAAATGATCCTATTAATTTAGAGATTCTTAGTGAGCGTTTTGAACGATCAGTACAGGAAGTTGGAGAGGAGTTACTTCTTTTAAACAGTTCTCTTATAGAACGAAATTCAGGACTGCAAGTTCAGGTTACCGAAGGGGGCGATGTTTCTCTTATTCCACGGGAGGACCTTTGGTCTGATCTTTCCCCATACTACGGGACAGAGCGGGCAGCCCGACTATCCAGAGCAGCACAGGAAACACTTGCAATTATCGCTTATGGACAACCAATTACTCGACGGGAAATTGAGAATATTCGTGGTGTCTCTGCAGATAATATGCTGAAACTACTTTTCGAAAAAGAGTTTATCAAAGTGGTTGGACGAAAAGATGCACCAGGAAGGCCATCTTTATACGGAACTACCCGAGAATTTTTGAACTTTTTTAACCTTTCGTCTATTTCAGGGCTACCAAAAATGGACGAAATCAATCAATATAGGTTTGATGACAATGAAGAATGATTTCAAGCCACTACGATTACATGTTTACATAGCCAAGGCTAATATTGCTTCTCGCCGAAAAGCTGAGGAGATGATAGCTGAAGGTCGTGTATCTGTAAACGGTAAGCTTATTACTACCATGGGGAGTATGGTTACTGAAAATGACCAGGTGTTGGTAGATGGCAAGTTAGTTATATTAGAAAAAGAGAAATACTATGTGGCTATTCATAAGCCAGTAGGCTATATTGTGGCGGCATCAGACCCGCAGGGTAGACCACTAGCCGAAGAGCTTCTTGGGGAGACCTATCCAGCCCGATTACACCATGTCGGTCGATTAGATTATCACTCATCTGGTCTTATTTTCTACACGAACGATGGTGACTTTACACAGAAGATTAGCCACCCATCTATGGAAGTGGAGAAAGAGTATGTTGTTAAGGTACGAAAAAATTTAGATAAGCAGGATCTTCGAGACTTCTTGAGAGGTATTACCGTAGAAGGAGTCTCTTACAAAATAGAACGATACACCATATTAGATAACCGCCGAGTTCAAGTGATTCTTAAGGAGGGAAAAAATCGAGAGATTCGAAAAATGTTCCAAGCCCGAGAGTATCATGTCGATGGACTGAAAAGGATCCGTATTGGTTGTGTAAAACTGGATATTCCTGTTGGAGGATTTCGGGATCTTAAGCCCTACGAGGTACAGAGCTTGTTACGAGGAGTTACCTCATGATTGTTGCTATTGATGGACCCGCAGGATCAGGAAAAAGTACCATAGCAAAGCTGGTTGCAGAGAGGTGCGGTTTCTTCTTTATCAACTCAGGAAACTTCTACAGAGCTATTACTCTAAAAGCTCTGGAGCAAGGGATTGATTTTAGTGATCATTCTCTCTTAATAGAGCTTGCTAATAGCTCTTATATTACAATAAAAAATAAAAGGGTACACCTAGATGGAGTTGATGTAGAGGATCTTCTACACTCTGATAAGGTTGATCAGTTGGTTGCTCAACTCTCTGCTATTGTACCTATTCGTAAGCGAGTAAATGTTCTGTTGCGAGAAGTTGCTGGAACAATGGATATCGCAATAGAAGGGAGAGATGCTACAACCGTAATCTTCCCTAATGCGGAGGTAAAAGTGTTTATGACAGCTTCCGTATTATCCCGTGCAAAACGGCGGTTTGAGCAGCATGATACAGACCTTTCCTTGGAAGAAATTATGCAAGGGATTGAAAAGAGAGATAAAATTGATACCACAAAGGAGGAAGGAGCGCTATATTGTTGCGATGAAGCGCTTTTTCTGGACACAACAGACTTGACCATTAGCCAAGTTTGTGACAAAGTGGTAGAACAAATAAAAAAGGCACAAAGGATGCAGGAGATTGAAGATATGTCGGAAACAACAGAAAAAGTAGAAAAAAAAGAGTCCATCGGTTCACAAATACAAGATAGGTACTTGGATCAGTTGGGTGATTTAGAGGAGGGACAGTTTGTTTCGGGCACTATAATCGAAGTCGCTTCTGACTATGTATTTGTCGATATCGGATACAAATCTGAAGGTCGAATCCCCTTGGCGGAGTTTACACAAAAACCAGCCATTGGAGATGAGGTTGAGGTTCTGCTTGTTCACAAAGAGGGACGTTCAGGACAGGTAGTAGTATCAAAGAAAAAGGCTGATGTAAAGAAGTTTTGGAATAAGATTAAAGATGCCCAGGAAGAGAACACCCCAGTTGAAGGAGTATTTAAGAAAGTCGTAAAGGGAGGATTCGGTGTAGAAGTAGCCCCTGAAGTGATCGCTTTCTGTCCTCTTTCTAAGGCAGATATTAATAGGGTTGAGAATCCAGAAACCCTTCTTAATACCTCTGGAACATTTGTTATTAAAAAGATCCAGAAAGAGAAAAATCGAACCAACATAGTTGTGTCTCGAAGGGATTATCTTGAAGAAAATCGAAATAAAAATATTTCTAAGTTTTTTGAAGAGAAAAAAGAGGGCGACACTGTAGAGGGTGTTGTAAAGAGTTTTACCTCATTCGGAGCGTTTATCGATCTTGGTGGATTTGATGCACTGCTTCACATTAACGACATGAGCTGGGGACACACTGTACGTCCAAAGGATTATGTTAATAAGGGAGAAACTGTTACTCTTAAGGTTATTAAGATTGATCAAGAGTCAAAGAAAATCAACCTATCTCTCAAAGATATGACACCAGACCCATGGGAGAAGTTCAACGACCACTATACGGTTGGTGAGATTGCCCACGGTACGGTAACTAAACTAACCAATTTCGGTGCTTTTATTCAGCTTGAAGATGGAATTGAGGGACTTGCTCACATATCTGAGTTGTCTTGGGTTAAGAGAATTAACCATCCAAAAGAGATCCTCCGAGAGGGTGATCAAATTGAGGTTAAAATTCTTGAGGCCGACGCTGATGAGAAGAAACTTTCTCTTGGTGTTAAGCAGGTTACAGGAAACCCTTGGGATACCTTGGAGCTTAAGTATCCACCAGGATCTGCGGTTATTCGAAAGGTAGTAAACATTACCAACGCTGGATTGTTCTTAGAGATTGAAGATGGAATTGACGCTTTCTGTTCTTCTGCTGATCTATCTTGGCAGAAGCGAGGTGTTCGACCAGATGCGGTAGCTAAGGTTGGAGACGAGCTAGAGGTTATGGTGCTTTCTATCGATAAGGAAGCTCGAAGAATCCGAGTTGGAAAGAAACAGTTAGAAGAGAATCCTTGGGAAGTTCTTCAGGCGACAGCTCGTCCTGGAACACCACTTGAGGGTGAAATTACTAACATTACAGACTTTGGTCTTTTTGTACGGGTACCTGGTGGTATTGAGGGGCTTATCCCAATGGCGCACCTAAGAGTTCCTGGAGAAGAGAGCACCGATGAGCCTACAGCAAAATTTTCTGTAGGGGATACGGTTACCGCTGCTGTTCTTGATATTGACGTAATGAAAGAAAGATTATCTCTTTCTATACGAAATCTTCATGACAGTACTGCTCGAGCTCAGATTTCTGAGTATCTTCACGATGATGAGGATGAGGATGTTAGTGATACTGTAACATTTGGTGATCTTCTTAAGCAAATTGACGCTGAGGAGTAAGACTCATGGAGCATGAGAAAGAGCCGTTAACAGTCCGTGTGGCTGTTGCGTTACAGGAAAAGAAGAGGGCAATTTTTATTGCCCTCATTGCACTTGTAGTTGTAGTTACAGGAGCACTTATAACGGTAAAGTTGTCTCAAGGGAAAAGTTCCCAGTATATTCTACAGTGGGAAGCTATTGAGACCTCTTTGATAGATTTTGAATCAATGGATATTGAGGATGAGGCGTGGGATGCTACCTATGCTGAGTTATTGCAAAATACAGAGGATCTTTTAGCAAGCACTAAGGGTAATGGTTTTGCTGATATGAATACTCGAATGGTTCAAGGAAGGTTGTACACCATGCAGGATGATTGGAATTCTGCGGCAGAGTCGTTTCTTTCTATTGAAACATATCATCCTAAGAGCTATTTAGCTCCGGTTGCTCTATTTAACGCTGCAGCTTCTTATGAGACAGCTGGTGAATTAGATAAAGCAGCAGAGGTGTACCAGCTTATTATTGATACTCAGGATGCTAATCCTATGGCAGATATTGTTCGTGCTTATTTTTACCTAGGACGAGTTGCATATCAGCAGGGAGATACAGAAAAGGCAGCGGATGTATGGAATATGATGATTACCATGTATCAGAGTAACCTTGCAGCAGCCGAGTGGATAAAATTAGCAGAAACTATGCTATTAACTATAGAGTAGTTTAGTTATTATACATTTCAACACCAGTATTGGTGTGTTTTTACAATGAGGGAGGTTTGTGATGCGTGGTAGGTTCAACTTTAAAAAATTGATCACCATACTCATTTTCCTGCCTCTTTTTTTGACCTGTGGTATCCCTGTGGGTGGACTTGTAGAGGCTACGCGTCCAGTAAAAATGAAAGATACCGATGATCTTCGGGATGTGGTAGGATTTTATCATCTCTTAGATCAGAAATATGATTTAAATCAGTACTATCTTGCATACCGGTTTGAGTTGATTGAAGAGGGAGATACTCCTACAAGTTCAAATAAAAAATTCAAAGATTTAGAAGATACTTACTCAATAAGTCCTGACCTGAAAATGGACTCAAGGCTTTACCTGTTAGCAGGAAAGAATCATGCAACGGGGTCTACATTTTCCCATTCTGGAGCTACTTTTAAGATAGCAACTGGTGAGAATTTTGGACAAGAGGTTTTAGCTACTTTTTCAATAGAGCAGAATCCAGAGGATAACAGAAAGTACTATATCAAAGGAAGCTTTGATCCTGTAATACGCCTTGACGGATACGATACAGATTTTTACCTTGGTCGTCTTACGTATAGTCAGAGTGAAAAATTGCGAAACGGTACAGAGTTACGAGCTTTTGAAGAACGCGGGAACACAGCTGGTTTATTGAATGATCAAAAGTATAGCGACACCTTTTTGACTGTTGATGATATACAAGGGAATGCTCAGCTGTATGTACATCTTTATGTGTTGTATGAAGTATTTCAAAGTGGAGCTGGTAAACGTCAAAACAGTGGAGAGTTTATCTATATTGGATCCTTGAAAGTTCCAGGGGTATAGTAGAGGTATTTCTATCAACCCATCTTTCGCTTCTTGCCAAGCAAATAAATTCTCTACGGATCTAAGGTAAAAAGGGTAGTTCCCCCTTCACTCCTCTTTTTACACCCTCATTACTTCCGATAATGTATATTCTGTCTACTTAATAGTGTGTAAATACGTGTATTTGTATATTAGATTGTATTATTGATTATATTCTTAATTATCCGAATAGATTTTTTAGTACTATAAACTGATCCTGTATTTTGCTATATTGACTGCATGACTGATACAGCAAAAACATACGATGAACTATATAAGGTTATACAGAGACTACGAGCTCCAGATGGTTGTCCCTGGGATAGAAAACAGACACCTAAAACAGTTACAGGGAATTTAATTGAGGAAGCCTATGAGTGTATTGATGAAATTCTCGATAATTCGGTTGCCGGTGTACGTGAAGAATTAGGAGATATTTTTCTTGTGACAACCCTACTTGGTGTTATATACGAAGAGCAGAACGATTTTACGCTACAAGAGTGTCTTCAGGAAGTACATGATAAGATTGTACGTCGTCATCCACATGTATTTGGCGATGTTGTAGCAAGTGATCACAATGAGGCTATTGCTTCATGGAACGCTATAAAGGCTCAGGAAAAGTCAGAGAAAGGAGAAACTGTTAAAAAAATTGATCTTCTTGCAAAATCTCAAAAATCAGCTCCACCATTAGAACAGGCCTTACACATATCTAAGGCAGCTGTGAAGCTTGGTTTTGAGTGGCCAGATGTTCACGGTGTATGTGACAAGGTTCAAGAAGAACTCAATGAAGTTCGTCATGAATTAGAGTCTCAAAACTCCAATCAAGAGCGCATAGAGGAAGAAATTGGAGACCTTCTCTTTACGGTTGTGAATTTAGCTCGTAAAATTGGTGCTAATCCTGCTGTATTAATGCATAGAGCGAATCGTAAGTTTATGAACCGTTTCTCGCTTATGGAGCAAATTGCAAAGGATCATGGTACTGAGCTTTCTCCTGATTTGGATCTTGAGCAGTACGAGCAGTTTTGGAATAAGGCTAAAAATTATGAGGGTTAAGATCTTATTTTAGAGCCTACAGAGAAATATAAAAAGAGAGCCCTTATAAGAGGCTCTCTTTTTTGCTTTAAAACGTTGAATAACGGCTCTATTTTGCGTTTATATGAGGAAATAGATCGTTGATACTACCTAGTGTATCCATAGCCTTTCCTGTCTTGAAATAGAGGTTCTTTCTTGTAACTCTGTGTGTTGCGAGAAAAGTAATCTTATCAAGCCCACTCTTTGTTATAGCATCTTTTAGAGGATTCCCTGGTTGGTCTTTTCCTGTAGCGGTTGATGATATTGTGTATGCATCACCGTTAGGTGGAATAACTTCGTAGTCTGATCCTCCATAATTGGGAGCAAGTTTTATAATTTTCTCATTTTGAGCAACCTCTCCTGGTAACAGAAGGCACTCATTTACAGTTAAACCCTCAAGCATTGCATTGGTAAACAGCCTTGCAATCATATCCTCATTGTAGTGCGATGGAACTCGTATATAGAGTGATACAACCTCAACCTGAGACTCTATACCTAAGCTTAATGGGCTGGCAAACTCAATTTTTGGTTTAGGAGTAAACCCTTGGGTGTACATTGGAATAGCACCAATACGAAAAATTGCTTGCTCAAAATGGTGCATAAGGTTTATATGTGAAAGATAGATAGCTCGTCCCTGTTTTGAGAACTTTGCAATAACTCTTTTGGGGATAAGATCACTCTGAGATACTCCAGGCTTCTCTGGAATCTGATGAGAGTTATCACTATACACCATGGGAGTTTGTTTGTTACACACCCCACAGTGTTTTGTACAAGGTACGTGACAAGGTGCCGTAAGTACTCCTGTTGTACTACACTCCATCTCATTGGAGAAAAACTTCTCTGTGGTTCCTATAGAGATGGTATCCCATGGCAGTGCAGATTCTTGGGGTATTTTTTGAGTTATATCGATTTCGGTATGCTGTTCTAGTAACTCATGCCATATATCTTTTTGTATATACTCACTCCACGCATCAAGCCGAGCTCCTTTATGGTACGCCTCCTCAATAAGTGTTCCTATAGAACTATCTCCTCGAGCAACCACACCTTCAAGGTATGAAACAAAGGGATCATGATAGGATATTTTAATACCAGGCCTCTTTAAGTTCTCCTTGAGATCTCTTAAAATGGCACCACTTTCCCATCCTAATTGAGGTTCTCGCTGGTACGGTGTGTGTGGTTTTGGAATAAATGTTCCTACATTAATACTTAGATTGATTTTTATTGCAGCCCTAAGAGCCTCAATATATGCGGTTATCTCCTTCACCTCACTCTCTACATCTCCAGGAGGAAGTCCAATCATAAAGTAAAATTTAGCCTGATTCCATCCGAGATTTTTTGCTTCTTTGAGAATTGATACTACATGGTCAAAAGAAACTTCCTTATTAATCCCTTTCTGCCAAAGCTCCAAGGGAGTTTCTACAGCAAATGTAAGACCACTTTTTTTCACCTTAGAAAGCTCTTTCATAATCTCCAAGGTAAAACTATTTACTTTGAGTGATGGAAGACTAAAACTAATTTTTTCCCCCTCATATCTTGTATGAATAATTGAAAGAAGCTCTTGTAGTCGTGAAAAATCCCCTGTGGAGAGCGATGTGAGCGTTATTCTCTGGTACCCGCAGGTATAAACTAGAAAATCTATCTCTTGAATAATCGTTGCAATATCCTTTTCACGTAATGGACGGTAAAAGTATCCAGCTTGACAGAATCGGCACCCATTAGGACACCCTCGCATAACCTCTACAACACCGTGACTTTGGGCTGTTTCAATATGAGGCACAGGATAGTATGTTGGCACCGGTGCTTGTGAAAATTCTTTGTATATTGCCCGTGTGGTTATCTCTTTTTTTTCAGGAAACCATATACACGGGTGTTTATGCAAAGCTGCAATCATCTCCTTTCGAGATGCATTACGTAGTTTCATATCTCGTAGCTCTGCAATAATCTCACCAAGGTGTGCTTCCGCCTCTCCAATATATACGGCATCTATAAAACGACCTAAAGGCGCTGGGTTTGTCATAGCAGGACCACCGGCAATTACAATAGGGTGCTCCTCCCCTCTTTTTTCTGTGTGTATTGGAATTCCTCCACACTCTAGAATAGCAAGAATATTGGTTGCGGAAAGTTCATATCCTACGGTAAATGCAAGGAGGTCAAGCTCCTTAAGAGGTTGCTGAAACTCTAGTGTTGGCAGTAAAATACCTTCTTTTCTAAGGAGCTCCTCGAAATCTGGAGCTGGGGAAAACACTCTTTCACAGGTAACTCCTTCTATAAGGTTACACAGGTTATAGATTACTCGAACTGCATTGTTTGACATACCTATTTCGTAAAGATCAGGAAAGGAAATAGCCATAGCAAAATCACTATTCGACTGTTCAATCTGTGTGCCGAATTCACCTCCCGTATACCTTCCTGGTAGTGTAACGGTAGATAGTATTTCCTGGAGTTTATTACTGTATGATTTCATAATTAAAGAACCTTTTCTATTGTAGGTTGATGTTTTGGATCCATAAGAATGGCTTTACGCCACATAGATCGAGCTTCCATATCCTTCCCATAAGCTTCAAGTATAAGTCCCCGCAAGTAGTACTCGTGGGCTAACTCACCATCACTCACAAGAAGTGTGTCTAGAATTCTTTGAGCCTCACCATACCTCTTTTGCTCTATTTTCATCTCAGCTAAAAGGAGTGATGCTATGTACTCTATTTCTGTATTGGTAGCAGTACTTGATACCATTAAGAAAGAACTTTCTGCACTATTAAGATCATTTTTCTCAAGTGCAATCTTGCCTTTAAGGAGCTCTGCCATTGGGTTACCTGTTAGTAGACGGTATTGCTCAATAGAGTCTATAGCATCCTGGGTGTTTCCTATGGCCAGATAAGAGAGACCTTGGAGCAGTAGCGATTCAGGCTCTCTCTTTAACACAAGTGCCTTATTAAGCCATAAGAGTGCTGCTTCATAGGAGTACCCTGTCATATAATATAACTTACCTAAAAGCGAGAATAGACCGTGGTTTCCACGAGCCTCGGGCATATTTGCTGCTGTTTGCAACGCATCAATTGCTGATGACAGATACGCCTCTTGTGATTCACCTTCAAGCATAAGGCGGTACAGCGAGTATCCATAGATAACAAGATAATCAAAGTTGTTTGGATCATCTTGAAGGGCTTTTTCTGCATTTTTAGCAAGGTAGGAGTAATCCTTGCTATCCCAGAGAGTTGTGGTAGATGCCTCAACTTCTGCCTGAGCTTTTGCTTGGGAGAAAATTATAGAGAGAACAATAATGTTAATAAGAACCATTGCTCCGAGGATTGAGAGAAATATAATTTTTCCTCGTTTACCCTGCTGAGCAGACTTTTTACGTCGCTCATTAGGTTTGTATATATCCTCTGAATAGTTTAGCATCCCTCTATACTCCAATAAAAAAGCAGGTTCGTAAGCCGGGTTCTGTTATGGTAATCATCTATCTCCTCGAACCATCTCTGATTCGATCTAGCAGTCTACCCGTGGGATACTGGCGAACAACCAACCCACTACATGACCTTGCTCCTGATGAGGTTTACCCTGCCCCCTTTATTACTAAAGGGGCGGTGCGCTCTTACCGCACCATTTCACCCTTACCGAAAATTCGGCGGTATATTTTCTGTGGCACTTTCTGTCTCTCCTAAGAGAGCCCGGGAGTTACCCGGCATCATGTTCTATGGAGCCCGGACTTTCCTCCAACCTGTGGCGATTACCGAACCTGCAGTTATGTTACTCTATAAATCGAGATCTGCCATATCAACAAAATCAGAGAGTGCACCAGCTTCAATGATGTCATTCTCATCTTCTGCAACCTCTTGCTCCAGATTGCCGTCATAATATAAGATTCGGCTACAGTAGGGGCAAAATAGGAAATCATCTCCAATACGTACTTTGTTTACAAAGTCCTGAGGAAGAAGCATGTGACAACCGGTACACTGAGCTCCTTTTACAGGAACAATACCAACTCCCGATTTGTTTCGAGTAATTCTCTTAAACTTATACAGAATATCCTCATGGATATCGGGTGATAGTTTATTCTCTCTCTCTTCTAAAACCTTCATAGCTTCAGTTTTCTCTTCAACCTGACTTTCTAGAATCTTGATCTCCTCTGAGATCTCTTCATCTTGCAAGTTAATAATCTCTTCGTCCGCCGCAAGCTTTTGGTTGAGATCAGTTTGCTTTCGTTCTTCATGTTGGAGAGCTACTCGAATCTTCTGCTCCTCCTCCATGGCTGTCTTAATCTCTTTATCAATGGCCTCGTATTCACGCTGAGTTGTTACGTGGTCCATCTTCTTCTCTGACTCCTCTCTCTGAACAGAAGCCTCTTGGAGACGCTGCTTAAAAGCGTCGATTCTTGCAGTTATCTCCTGAAGTTGTTCATTGAGAGCTAGATAGGACATTTTCATTCTGTTAAGTAATTCTACCTTTTTGTCCAGAACCTTTGGGATCTCTTCTATCTCATGTTGAAGGGCATACTTTTCCGATAAAACATCCTGTAATTCTCGGAGGGTATCAAATACCGTTTGCATCATACTGATTACTCCTTAAAAAAAATCTATGCAGTATAGCATATTACACATAATCTTTCAACTGGCGACTTCTTAGGGGGTGACGTAAACGTCGAAGTGCCTTAGCCTCAATCTGTCGGATTCGCTCTCTTGTTACTTCAAAGTAGAGACCAACCTCTTCTAGAGTAAGAGAGTATCCATCCTCAAGACCAAATCTCATACGAAGTACCTCTTGCTCTCGTTTAGGAAGAGTCTCTAACACTTCACCCATCTGCTCCTGAAGTAGTTTAAAAGCAGTTTGGCTTGCTGGGTTTTCTACGTCCTTATCTTGAATAAAATCTCCGATCTGGGAATCTTCTTCCTCTCCAATTGGAGTTTCTAGTGAGATAGGTTCTCGTGCAACACCCTTAACAGATTTTACTCGAGCAACAGTCCAGCCTAGTTCTTTTGCAATCTCCTCATCAGAAGGTTCTCTTCCATGGATTTGCATAAGTTGACGGGATTCTCGAACAACCTTATTTATCTGCTCTATCATGTGAACAGGTACTCGGATAGTTCTTGCTTGGTCAGATATTGAACGTGTAATAGCTTGACGAATCCACCAAGTTGCGTATGTTGAGAATTTGTATCCCTTTCGGTATTCAAACTTTTCAACAGCCTTAATAAGACCTATATTACCTTCCTGTACAAGATCAAAGAAGTGAAGCCCTCGGTTAGTGTATTTTTTAGCAATACTTACCACGAGCCTAAGGTTTGCTTGAATCAATCTATCCTTAGACCTTTTCATAAGATCCTTACCTGTTTCAATCTCTCTTGCCTGTTGAAGTATTTTATCAATAGGACACTCAAATTCATTTTCAATTTGGGTGAGTTTTTTCTCGGTAATTTGGATTTGTCGGATCATCTCTTTAATCTCATCCGCAGAGTACCCAAGATTTTCACACACCTTCTCTCGTTGAGATGGACTTGCAATAGTTCTTCCTAGGGAGCGTAAATCTTTCTGACTGTTAACCTGTAACTGTTTTTCTAGCTTTCGAACCTCATCTCGGCACGCATAAATAGTTTCCTCGGTTTCGCTGAACTTAAGAGAGAAGCTTACCAGCTCTTCCTGCTCTAGTCGAATAGATTTTAACTTTTTAAGTAGCTGTGTTCGCTTTTTTAGAAAGTTTTCATCCGAGGTTAAGTCCGTATTGTTTCGAATAAGTTCTTCTTTTAGGGTAATATACTGTCGTAATGGGTTACTCATTTTTAACAGTCCCTTATATGCAGAGTATAGTCGTTTTTGCTCTGAGGCTAAATCTTTCTGCTCTGCCCGTGTTAGGTCAGATTCATCAACGCTTTCATTTAAGAGCAGCTCAATATCACTCATGGCAGATATCATAATTCCTGAATCTTTAATTACATGACGAATGATATTTTCACCCTCTTCCATCTGTTTTGATAGAGTAACCTCTTCCTCTGCGGTAAGAAGCTTTTCCCGTCCAATTTCTCTCAAGTAAAGTTGAATAGGGTCATCAATAGATACATCCTTATCTGCATTGATTACCTTCTTTTTTTCAGGACTTTCCTCGAATGATAGACCTGAATCATCATCGCTCTCTTCGTCAAGTACAAGATCATCTTCATTGAGGATATCCTCTTCATCTAATATTTCTGGCTCGTCATCATCAAAGGCAGTGCCTATAATAATGTTTTGAGCTTCTAAAAGACCAATAACCTCATCTAATCCTTCGCTACTATTTGCAATATCTTCTGGGAGCTTGTCTTGAACTTCCTTTAAGGTAATTCGTTTATTCTCTTTGCCATAAGCTAGGAGCTCTTTTACCTCTTTCCTCTCTGCCAATTCGGTACTATTCATCAACTACCATCCTTTGCTTCTTCAGTTTTTTCTTCTCTTCATCAATGTACATTTTTTCGATTAAGAGATGAGACTCTTTTTCGTGGTCTCCCCTCTTTGCAGCTTGTTCCATGGCAGAAATAATTACTCGTTCTCTTGCTTCGAGGTGCTGTAATAAAACGGTATCTACCGCTTGTCGCACATACTCTTTTGGGTTTAACGAGAATCTATCAGATTGAACCGCTTCTAAAATATACCTATGAAGCTCCTTATTTTCAATATGGTTTAGGAGAATATCCGTAGAAGTTTCATTAATTCTAAAACATTCTTCTAAACCTATATATAAAATCTTTGCCCATGGATCTGTAAACTCATCATAGTTTATACGATCCCTCAGATACGAAAAGAGTTCAGGATTTGCCACTACCGCAAACAGTAAGTTTTGTTCATGACTTCTTGGATTGTATAATGATGGTGCGGTAGTTTCAGGGGTTTCCTTTTTCTGTATTTGATGTACTCTAGGCTTTTTTCTTTGATCCTTAATATCTTCAAGAATAGTCTGTACACTTACTCCCAGAAGATTTGCTATCTGTTCAAAGTGACTAATTTTTCGTACTTCCGATGGAATTACTTCAATATACGGAGCAATCTGCTGAAGAAATCGCTCCTTTCCACGGGGAGTTTGAATCTCTTGGGTTTGTCTAAAGTGGTTGATAAGATACTCAATCCCTCCGGTTGGTTGTGCCAGAAGTTCTTGAATACCCTTTGGTCCTGCAGAAAGAAGTAAGTCAGCGGGGTCTTTTCCTGAACGGTTTGAAACAACCATGGCCACAATACCCTGAGCCTCTAAAAGTTGAATTGCCTTAAGAGTAGCCTGAATACCTGCATTATCTGAGTCGAAAAAGATAACAATCTCAGAAACGTAACGCTTTAATACTTGCACTTGACCTTCGGTAAAAGCTGTTCCTAATGGTGCAATTGCACCCTCAATTCCTGCTTGGTGAAGAGCAACAACATCAAAATTACCTTCACACAATACCCCTTTCCCCTCTTTTCTCATCCACGGAGTAGCTCTATGAAGCCCAAATAGGTTGGAACGTTTTCGGTAGATAGAGGATTCCGGTGAGTTTATATATTTAGGTGCTTTCTCTCTTCCTGTTAAGTCTCTTCCACCAAAGGCAATTACTCTCTGACGTGTATCAATCACAGGAAACATAATACGTCCCGCAAAGAGAGGGTATTTAGGATGATTCTGAGAGAAGAGTCCTGAGCTTTTTAGAAACTGTGGTGAGTACCCCTTCTTTGTAAGGAAGCTGTAAAGCCAGTTGATATCTGCTGGAGCATACCCGAGCCTAAAATTGTTTATTGATTTATCATCAACTCCTCGAGAAAGTAGGTAACTTTTGGCCTTTTCTCCCTCTGGGCTATTATGGAGTATGTATTGAAAGGCTGATGTGAGTTTTTCATAGAGGTCGAAAAGCTTTTTAGCCTCTTCCTCTTGCTTGGATATTGGTCCATCTGATTTAGGAATAACTATTCCCGCTTTATCTGCAAGCTTCTCTACAGCATCATGAAATGTGATATTCTCCAAATCCATAAGGAATGTGATCATAGATCCTCCCTTATGACATCCAAAGCAGTAAAAAAGGTTTTTATCACCATCTACCGAAAAGGATGGAGTTTTTTCATGATGAAAGGGACATAATCCCCAGTGCTTGCCTCCCTTTGAGGTGAGTGTGACGTGTTCGCCAATAATATCTACCGCACTGAGTCTGAGATTAATCTGGTCTAAAACAGTGTCTGGTATCTTACTCACCTCTCCTCCTTAGTTTTCTGGATTTCTGCAGCCACATCAATAAGTGGTTCTTTATCACGGAGTTTTTGCCACTCTTCTATTGCCTCTTTTGTATGAAGCTCTCCTTGGTTCATGCCAGGACACTCTTGACTTTCTATAAGCCATGCTCTTTCAGATGAAAGGTTTGCCTCCCAAAATGGGTAACTACGACATTGTAAGGGTCTTCCCTTATAGATTTTACAACCATTCTCCCAGAAAACACAGTCAAACTTTTCGGTTTCTCTCAGGCTGATTCTTGTGATAGGCCCAAACTCTACCAAGTGACAGTATTTCTCTACAACTTTTTCTGCTGGTATATTAAGGACCTTAGCAATTCTATCAAGATCCTCTGCAGAGAGGAACACATACCCCTCATCGTGACGGCAGCATGCTGAGCATTGGGTACAGGTAAATGTAAGTCCTTTATGATAGAATGGTTCCATGTTTTTTCCGGATATAAGAATAAAAAAGATGGGCCATAGCCCATCTTTTATTTTACTGGGGAGAGAAGGATTCGAACCTTCGAAGCTTACGCAACAGATTTACAGTCTGCCCCCTTTGGCCACTCGGGAACCTCCCCAACTTTTTGCAAGAATATAGAAAAAGAGGAGAACTGTCAACCCCCCTTTTTTTATAATGTAAGAAGTCACAACATATTTTATCTGTTTTTTGTGTATCGGTTGAAAGTAGAGTTTTAAACAGTTTCTCTGGTAACCCTCTTGACGAAAATTCCATAACTGGATATAGTAGCTGAAGTTGACGCCACCTTAGCTCAGCTGGCCAGAGCACGTGACTTGTAATCTCGGGGTCGTCAGTTCGAATCTGACAGGTGGCTCTTTCAAAGCGTCTATGTAAAACATAGACGCTTTTTTTATACTTGAGCAATAGTGCAGAGATATATGTGCGAAACACCATGGTTCTTAAGTATTTCATAACAGGCATCAATGGTTGCTCCTGTAGTTGCTATATCATCAAGAAGAATAACTCGATTGTTAACCCATTGTGTTGAGAGAAAAAAGATATTTTTTGAGTGGATTTTACGCCCTACTCTATTTAGGTTTTTCTGCTCTGTAAGATCTTCTGTTTTCCTATGAATAGCTCGATTATAGGGTATGCCGTATCTATCCCAAAGAATTTTACCTATCTCTTCTACCTGATCCCATCCTCGTTTTTTTATACCTTTTTGGCTTGCAGGAACAGGTACCACGGTATATCCAACTTTTTTAGACAAACGGTGGATATAGAGTATCTCTGCAAAGATGTGTGCAAGAGATCTATTTAATTCAAACTTATACTCCTCTAGTAGATTTTTTCCAGTTCCACGGTAAGCAAAGAGCGGGTGATTCTTTCTCTCTGTTAAGCTATTTGTGTTTCGACATCTCATGCAGTTACCACTCTCGCCCAATAGTGGTAACCCACATCTATTGCATCCCTGTTCAGTTTTAAGAATAGGTAGGTCTATAAAACAGTTATCACATATTGAACGAAATTCTAGGAGTATAGGTTTTCCACAAAGTGCGCAGCAATGGTGAGTTATTGTGTTGTAAAGAGTATTACGTATGTGACTCATATATGTAATACTCTTTTTTTTATCTTTTTACTTCTACCTTTACTGCTTTATCATTGATTGTAGTTTTTCTAAAAGAAGAAGAGCCTCAACAGGAGTGGTTTTTGTTATATCCTGCTCCTCAATCATTGAAATAAGTTCCTCTTGATTACAGTTTGGTTCTTCATGACTGTCACCTAGTAGATCTAAACTGTGTTGAAGTGGATTCTCCGAGGTGTGAACAGTGTGTTGTTGGGATTCAAGCCGCTTCATAATATAGTTAGCTCGCTGAATAACGGACTTAGGAATTCCCGCAAGTTTAGCAACCTCTATTCCGTAAGACCCTTCGGCTATACCCTCTTCTACTCGATTTAAAAAGGTGATCTGTTGTCCTTGTCTTGATACAAGAAGGTGCAGTAGCACAATAAGAGGACTCTCCAGTTGAGCTATTTCCAAAAAGTGAGTGGCAAATAGAGTCTTTGCTCCTATTTTCAAGAGATACTCAGATACAGCCCAGGCAATAGATAGTCCATCGGTGGTTCCTGTTCCTCGGCCAACCTCATCCATAATCACCAAACTATGGGCAGTTGCATTTCTGAGGATATAGGCAGTTTCATTCATCTCAACAAGAAATGTTGATTCTCCACGAGTGAGATTGTCTGTAGCCCCAACTCTGCAAAAGATCTGATCAGATATTCCTATTTCCGCAGACTCTGCGGGCACAAATGACCCCATTTGTGCCATAAGGATAATGAGTGCAGTTTGCCGTAAATAGGTAGACTTACCAGCCATGTTGGGTCCTGTAATAAGTGCAAATCTACGATATTGATCTTGGAATGTTGTATCATTTGCCACAAAACTTCCTGGAGCCATAGAAGATTCTACAACTGGGTGCCTACCCTTTTTAATGAGAATTTTATTATGGTTGCGTATAGTAGGTTTTGTGTAACCATATAACATTGCTACGGTTGCAAGAGACTGAAATGTATCATAGTGAGCTATCCGCTGTGCTAAGGTGAACAGGTGATCTACTTCGGCGGCTACTAGCTTTTTAAGGTCGAGAAATAGCGTATTCTCTAACTCTGCAGCCCTTTCCTGTGCTTCTACAGCTCGGGTCTCAATTGACATAAGCTGTTCTGTAGTAAATCGCTCCGCTTGTGCCATACTCTGCTTTCTTATATAACTTTCAGGAACCTTATCTGCACCGGATTTTGGAACTTCTAAAAAGTATCCAATAATACGATTATGCTTGAGCTTTATTGTAGTAATTCCCGTTTTCTGTCGTTCTGACTCTACATACTTTTGCAGAATTGAATCAGCATTGTCTCGTAACGCTCTTAGGCTATCTAACTCCTTATTGAACCCCTCTCGAATTGTTTCATTTTTCAGATCATCACTTATAGCATTTTGTAAAAGTGTTGCTATACCCATAAGAGCCTCGGTAGACTTTATATTTTTTGGGAAAAAAGGAATAACATCTAAGATTGTAGATTCTAACTGATGTGCAGCTAGAAGTGATGTCATAAGTTTAATAAGTTCCTGAGGTGTTATTTTCATAAGAGCTGATCGTGTAGCTAATCGCTCTAGGTCATGAATTCCTCCTAAGGTCTTCTGTGTAATCTTAAGAAGATTTATATCTGAAAATAACTGCTCTATGGCAAATTGTCTTTTCTCTATCTCTTCCTTATGAACAAGTGGGTTCAGAATCCATTGACTTAAAAGCCTTGACCCCATGGGTGTTTTTGTTTTTTTGAGGGTCGAAAAGAGTGTGAATTTTTCGCCACCATTTAATAGATTGTTGATTAACTCTAAATTACGTTGAGTGGACTCATCCATCTGTAAAAAATCTGATCCTTCTCTTCTCTCTACCTGAGTAATATATGAGAGGATGTTTTTGGCATTTGATTCAATATAGGAGAGCAGTGCTCCAACACTTTTAATAGCTGGATCATGATCATCAAACTGAAATGCTTTTAAATTTTGAACTCCTAACAATCTTTTAAGTCGCTGTTCAGAATCAACTACATCAAACTGCCATTGGGGCACCTTGTTTATGAGTAGGCCTTCTCGACCAGATAAGATTTGGTCGAGTATTTCCTCATCCTCTAAAAGTGATTGATCAACAAGAATCTCTCTTGGAGAAGTTCTTAGAAGCTCTCTGCGTACTCCTTCACCATGGGAATCCCAGGGGAATGGACTTACCGTAAAATCTCCAGTTGATATATCTATATACGCATAGGATACAGTAGTGTGCTCTCGAGAGATAGCCGCAATATAATTATTTTTGCTACTATCTAAGAAATCCTCCTCAGTAACGGTTCCTGGAGTAATAACTTCAACAACCTCTCGTTGTACTATTTTACCCATAGCTGGAGCTGTTACCTGTTCACAGATTGCAATCTTCTTTCCGTACTGTAAAAGTCTTGCAACATAGTTCTGTTTAGCATGATGTGGGATTCCACACATAGGAATCCCATTACGCTCGGTAAGTGTAAGATTGAGTAGTGAACTCACCTCCTCGGCTTGCTCAAAAAACATCTCATAAAAATCACCAATCCGAAAGAAGAGTATGGTATCTCCATACTCTTCTTTAATAGCTCTATACTGTTGTATCATTGGGGTGTCTTGTGTTCCCATACTTCTATCAACCCTATCTATAGTGCCATGTTAATGGTAAGGGTAAAGTCTATACCCGAGGCTGGGTTTTCTGGGTTGTAAAAGATACCACCAGGTTTCCACTGAAATTCACCATTAGGATAACTGAATCCTTTTGAGAAATAGAATCCAAAGGGGAACGACGGAATAACTAACCGAACACCAGCACCGAAACTAAATCGGAAATCATCTATTCCCAATGTTAAAATGTCTGATCTGTTAGTAAGAAATCCTGTACCACTAAAGAAAAAATCTGCCCAAATAATATTCTGAGCTAGAGGCATTGTAAGTTCTATTGAGTTATCCCATACAACTTCCAGCCCACCTATAGGCGCCCATCCTCTAGCCATACTCATTCCATCGACAATAAGTTTCTCATCTGGAGTAGCTGCTATTCCAGATATCCACTCACCATTATTTCGATACAGCTGGTTTAACATAATAGTAAAATTAGTTTTTAACACAAGCACTAAGTGGAAAAACGAAGATCTATCGACATCGCTCTGAATAGATAGTAGCGGAATATAGGCTTGCCCAACGGTTTGGCTTTTTAAGTAGTGAGAGATACCACCTAAGATACCTCCTGCGTAGGATGTTGTTTGTGCTACATAACCACCCTTAACTGGGTTAAAAATATAGTTCCTTGTATCCCAAGCAACACGGTTCCATAGTACATTTTTAAATTTCCAGCTGTGAAGGTTGGCTCGCACAGTAGGAATATATGGCCTATATAGAGAATCGTCGTAGGTAATATAACGGAGGGTGTTATCTAATCCCCCCATAAGAGAAAATCTACCAAGTTTTGTGTGCCAGGTATATCCTAAGCTATTACTGAGTGATATTTCCCAACTATTATATGTCATAAGGTTATCAGTAGGTACACCTAAACCCGCATCAATAGCTGCTTGATACTCTTCCCAGCTGTTATATGGGTCTGGAGCTGCAGATCCATTGTTGTATTCATCTTCAGTAAAGATAACGCCCTCTCTATCCTGATATATTCCTGAACTGATTCCATGGGATATAGAGATACTTGAGTTGTATCCTAGCCTTCTGTTAAAAAGCCAGTTATCAGAAAATGAAAAGCTAAACCGCTGTAGCGCCGCAGATAGGTCAAGTGAGGTAGATAGACTTTGACCTCGACCTGCAAGGTTTGTTTCTCCAAAGTTAATTTGAGCCATAAGTGGGAAGCCTCCAGCTCCTCCACTCACACCAATTGCACCACCAATAACAAGGGTACGTTTCTCTTCAACCATAAAATTAACAATAACTGACCCTGATCCATCATCTATTTGAAGAAGTTCAGAGGTAACGTCGGTAACCAGTCCTGTATTGTATATATTTCCTAAAGAGCTCATAAGCTTTGACTTACTAAAACTCTCTCCTACCTCTAGATCTACTTCTCGCAATAGAACATAGTCTCTGGTCTTATTATTTCCAATTACACGAATATCTCCCACTATTGCCTTAGGAAATTCCTGTATTTTAATAAGGTACGAAACAGTTCTCTTGTCATTATCTCGAGTAACTACAGGAACAATTTGGTTGTAAATATACCCCTCATCGTAATATACGTCGGCAGATGCTGATAGTTGCTGTTGTATTTTTGTATTGTTAAGAGGATCACCAATTTCATGTTTTATAGGGTGTGCTAACTCCTTCTCTGTGTATAAAGTGTTTCCTGTAAACTCTATACCACCAAAATACCACTGTGGACCTTCATCAAGGAAAAAGATAATTGTTAGCTCATTCAAGTCACTAGAGGCTCGTAACTGGGTGGTTACATCATACACATCAACATCAAGATATCCCATATCTTGGTAATAGATCTCAATGGCTTGCATATCTAATTCTAGGTTTTGCTCAAGAAAGTCTCCTCTACTAAAAATGGATCGCTCATCAGAAACAAGCTGTCTTCTAAGGGTTGAGTCTGAGGCCTTTGTATTTCCTTCAAAGAGAATATCCTTTATCTTCCACCGTGTTCCCTCTTGCACTGAAACAGTAACGGTAGATAGTTTTCTTTCGTTGTCAGTATCTACTGAAATATCAAGATCAATAAAAGCAAATCCCTTATCCACATACTTATTTGCAATAGCACTTTTATCGGTTCTTAGGGTTCCCCTGTTAAGAATATCTCCCACCTGCTGACTCATAGTTCCTCGAATATCTCTATCTGAGAAGTATGAGTTACCCTGAACAATAATTTTCTCTATAAGAGGTAATTCCGTAACTTGAAAAATAATACGAGAACTCTCTTTTGTTTCATCAATAGGCTCAATTTTAGCGGAAAAATAGGAAAAGTTTTTCTGTTTTTTTAAGCTAGTCTGAATTTTAGTAAAGAGCTCCGGTGTGAAATCTTTTCCGATGTAATTCGCCACCAGTGAATGTGCATCGCTGGGTGTTACATGTATAAGTCCTTCAAACTGGATCTCCTGAATTGGTTTATTATCCCACCAACTCTCTCCTAGTAAGGGAACTACTGCGAGAAAGAATATTAATAAAACCGATGCTAAACGCTTCATATATGCTCCTTATAAAATATATCGCCAAGAAAACCCTAAGTAGGTATTTCTCAGTAGCGACATTGGGTCATTTAATTCTGGTCGAATAGAGAGTGAGAAAAGGAAAAAGGGAGTATCCCATTCCAGTCCAAATTCTGATTCGAAAAATACTATATCATTTTGATTCACCTTTGTGAAGGATGGAGGATCAGTGGTTAGTCGGAAAAGTGCCTGCACATAGAGGTTTGAAAAAATTGTTTTCCCAAAGGTGATAGTTGTGTTATCAAAGAGTGTTATGAGAGGTGCTGCCTGCTCTTGTTGTCCGAAAAAATAAGAGTACTGATAGAGTACAACATTTTGAATAAACTGAGTTCTTACCGTGAGGATATCAAGATTGAGAGCTTCACGTACTCTTTTTACCGCATTATTTACCTGATCAATTTGTCGAATACCAAAATCTGCCACAGAAGATACTGCGGAGATAAGGTTTCTATTTCCATCAATATTTGTGGGAATAAAGTTTCCCGCTAGTACCCCAATAATCTCCTGGTCACTCATGTAGGGTGATGAGGTGAAAGTTGGGCTAAACTTACTTAATGGACTCTCTGGTATCGATAAATATATATCAACACGTTCACCCGTAGGGTCTACATCACGGAGCTTTGCCTCAACCTGAAGTACTGGATCAAAACGACCGTCCGCCTCATTAAATACAATGGATCCTGAGGTTATGTAAAAACTTCGTTGTAAGTAGTATATCTCTCCACCACGAATCTTAATATCTCCAGAAACAAGTGATCGCTGACTTCGTCCGTCTACGTTTATCTTAAGTATACTTCCTGGAGCAGCAACAGCTAGAAGAATTGGGAAGCTCTCATCGGGCCAAAGGAATTTTACATCCCTACCTGTCTCAACTTCAAGGTCTACATTTAGAATTGTATTAGAACTTTCTCCATCTGATTTACTTCGTTCAACCATGGTAACCGCTGTTTTCTGTGTTTTAATATTACCAGAAAGTTCGATCATTGTTTCATTAAGATAGATATTGAAATTTCCAAATACCGTACCGTCAATACCTAGACCCAGTGTGTCAAAATCATAATCAAAATCAAGACCAGTTTTTTTATCAACATCAATAGATAAGGCTAACTCTCTTAACTTTAGGTCTTCCAAATTTAATGATCCAGAGATAGTTGCTCTCTGCTTCCCTGCCTGTACCGTAAATGGGTGTAGCTCAATATCCTTTCCCTCAGCAGTGAACAGTACATTAGGAAGTGTGAGGGTTGATGGAATATATCCAATTGTTGCGGTATGGCTATTTGTAGCAAGGTATCCATTCCAATCTGGGTTACTTGGAGATCCAGAAACGGCGAGTGATCCATAGGCTTTTCCATCCTGAAATTTGAGATCTTCAATATTTAAGTAATTGAGAATACTCATATCTACACTAATATTATTACTCTCAATAAGCATCTCATCACTCCGTATAAAGCCTGAGAAGGTTCCCATAAGTGGTAAGCCCTGGGAAAGGTGTGCATGAAAGTCACCTGCAGATGAGATAGTGATCAACGCACCAGAACTAGGTCCTCCTACAAGGTTGAGGCGCCCCTTATGTCCATATGCAAAAAGATCAATATTGGGGAATCGCTCATCTCCAAGAAAGAGATCTGAGAAGTGAATATCCCCTTGAAATGAAGATGTTAAGAACTCATTGATGTTTTCTCCATGACTGATCACATTAAATGCAATAGTTGATGTAACAGGATCTGACATAAAGGGAGCTGAAATGTTTGTTTTTCCCCGAACTGTTCCATCTTCAATATTACCATTAACTGTAAGGTTTCTTATATCTACACCACCGTAGATGATTCGTTTTGTTTCAATACGTATATTCTGAAGGCTCGCAAAAATATTGAGGTTTCCAAATATTTGGCTCTGTCTAATTTGGGCACTCTTTGATGATAATTCGAGTGATATTTTAGGATCAGTTAGGGATCCAGATAGTGTTCCTAGTCCAACAAAAGATCCTCGTCCTGGTGTTTTGGGAAATAACCGGTTTACTGGAATAATGGGCATATTAATAGTACCCGATATTTGATCAGGTGTTCCCTGTATCATGAGTGAGTATGTTTCATCTTTGAAACCTTCAAGAAATGAGAAGTCCATATTTGCATCAATATCTATCGTTTCACCAGGAGTGAGTGCTATGTTTCCAATACCTCGAAGTCGTAAACCACCATAATCAAGTCCAAGTGTATGAATTGATGCAGACCCATCTTTGTAATTTGCTTCAGCCAGTATATTCATGTCAAAAGCTTTAAGTTCAAAGTCCTCCAACTCAATAAATGGATTGCCATCTTCCATGATTTTTCCTGCTAACTGAATTGAAAGGAATCCACTCTCAGTCCCATCACTGTTTACAGGGATAGGAAGATTCTTTGAAGCCAGAGTAAATGGATTGCTGTCATTAAGTGTGATCTCACCTCTTAAGAGAGTTCCATCTCTTCCTGCTAGCCTCACTACAGAATCTTCAAATCGAGTGGTAATAAAATATTCATGAGAGAGTATTTCTATATCGATATCTGCCGACTTGTTCTCCACGTCAAGGGCAATAGCACCAGATATTTCTGGAATGGTTACTCCATCCATATCCAGAGTCATGGTAAAGTTGGTACTCTCCTCTGTTATTATGGAGGCTACCTGAATAGTTGTTCCACTACTCTGGTCTTCAAGAGTGAGTATTCCTTCTAGCCCAAGAGAGGTAAGATCTATTATTCCAGAGTATGTTCCACTCAAGGAGTCTTTGGATATTTTTAGTTGCTTTGCTGTAATAATACCGTTATTCCCATAGATCTGTCCAGAAAATAGAATATTATTTAAAAGTACATCCAAATCTCCTGAGTAAAAGATGTTTTTTCTAGGTACCGAATATGTGACAGATCCCTTTCCTGTCACTAAGGTTTGTGGAAGTATGGTGCCTTCCATCTGAAAGATCTCTGATATCTCAAGTGATTCCATCTCAAAATCAGCCTCGATAAGCTGTTCTGTAAGATAATACCGTAGAGCAATATCCAGAGGGGCTTTTCCTTCTACCTTTGCTAGCTTGAGCACATTTTGATCTCTGTGAATCTGAAAACTCTGATCAGTAATAAGAATATTAGCATATTGTAGCTGCTTAAGTTTAACAGTAGAAACAAAGGATTGAAAGAAGTTCCCTGTCTGCCCTGTAATCCTAAGATCAGAAGAGAGAATGTGTTCACCATCTTGGTATCCCTGAACCAGTCCTAACACTTTAAAATCTATATTATTATCTTTAAAAAGCGCATCAATTAATTGTGACTCAACAGTAATACTTTGATTCTCTCCATAAACAGTGATAAAACATTGGGTTGCTTTTACAGCAAAATCAGGTAAAGAGTTTGTTTTCTTCTCTTTTGTACTCTTTCCTTTATCTTGAGATTCTCCCTGATTGAAAATTTTTTGAAACATATACGGTTGGTTTACCATATCTATGTATATATTAGCTCTGTGAATTGAGAGGGTTGTAGTTTTTTTACCCCTCTGGGAAAAAAGTAATTCTAGGAGAGAGTAATGAACTCTAAAACGGTCTACCGAAAGTATCGTTCTGTTATCCTCTTTGTTTATAAGCTCTACATTTCGTAACTCAATAAACTGAAATATGCTAGGAGAGATAGAGTCGTATAAAATATTAATCTGAAACTCCTCTTCAACCTGAACCATAAGTTTAGCATGAATTGTTTCCATGTTATTCCTTATAGACTGCTGAATAGGAAAAAGTGCAGATATCATCAGTATCATAGATAGCACATAGACTACCCATGATAAACCGATATATTTTTTTTGAATACGACGAATTTTCATAATTAACTAGTTACTCACTTTCCTCTTGTTAACATACCTATTTTTAAGAGAAAAAGCAAGGTAAATAACTATGCGTGATCCTTAGATGCTGGCTCGAAAAGAGTAAATTGAGGCCTAAAGGCAAGATTGAGAGAACCCACTGGACCGTTTCGTTGTTTTGCAATAATAAGCTCGGTAAAACTATTCTTTTCAGGATCCCTATCTCGGTGTAAAAACATAACAACATCCGCATCCTGCTCAATAGATCCAGACTCTCTTAAGTCCGCCAATGTTGGTGGTTTTCCCTCTGTTTGTCGTCCTACCTGAGAGAGACAGACTATAGGGATATTAAGCTCACGGGCAAGTGACTTGATAGATCGAGAAATTTCTGCGACCTGTTCATGTCGTGGAATATTACCCTTATTTTCTGGTTCGATAAGTCCAATATAGTCAATAAAGATAACTTGAATATCATGCTTACTCTTCATTCTTCTTGCTTGAGCTCTTAGGTCAAGCAGCTTCATGTTTGGTGTATCATCAATATAGAGAGGTGCCTCATAGAGTTTAGAAAATCCATCTTGAAGAAGGCTCATATCGGATTCACTTAGTAGTCCACTTCTTAGCTTTCCTGCATTAATTTTTCCTACCTGAGAAACAAGACGTTGAATAAGAGCTGGTCCAGACATCTCAAGAGTGAAAAACCCAACGGGAATACGTTTTTTTACGGCAATATGATTTACAAAAGTAAGGGCTAATGCGGTCTTTCCTACAGAAGGTCTTGCCCCTAGTACAATAAACTCTGACTCTTGAAAACCACTTGTCATAGAGTCTAAATCGGGCAGCCCACAGGGAACTCCTGTGTAAAAGTTTTGATCTGAGCCCTTTCTGTTTCGCATACGGTCTAAGATTGCCATGGTATCGTCAACAATCTCACTGGCTGGCTGAAATCCTCGCTGTTTTTGTCGTTCGGTTATCTCAAAAATGAGTTTTTCCGCATCCTCAATAACAGCTCTACTCTCTTGGGATTCATCATAGGCACTGGCAACAATTTCAGCGGATATTTTTAAAAGAGTTCTTCGAACACTACACCCGTGAACAATTTTCGCATAATACTCAACATTAGCACTGGTTGGAACAATTGATGTTAAACTAGAAATATATCTACTTCCACCCGCATCCTGTAGAGTTCCCTCTCCTCGAAGTTCCTCGGTGAGTGTAATAAGATCAATAGCCTCATTTCTGTTCGAAAGAGAAAGTATTGCGGAGAATATCTGTTGGTGTGATTTTTTGTAAAAATCCCCTGCCCGGAGGAACTGTAGTACCACCGGGAGGGCATCGTTATCAATAAGTAGAGCACCAAGGGTTGCCTGTTCGGCCTCAATATTGTGCGGAGGCACCCGTCCTTGTTCTAAAGATTTCATGGCAACCCCCTTCTACGTGCAATACTTATGCTTCAGTTTTTGCTTCTTCCTCTGCAGGAACTTCTTCAACAACTTCGGTAGTCTCTTCAGCTGTTTCAGCTACTGCTACTTCTTCAGTTGTTTCCTCTTGTGCAGCCTCTTCAACTACTGGAGTCTCTTCCTTTGGCTCCTCTTTTACAGGAGTTTTGTGGCTAGGATCAACTACAAAGATCTGAAGATCTGCACTCTCTTGGGCATAGAGTTTTACTTTAATAGAGTAATCTCCAGTCATTTTAATGAAGTGGTTAGGAAGCTCAATATACTTCTTCTCAACCATAATACCCTGAGCTGCTAATGCATCTGCTACCATAGCAGAGGTAACAGAACCAAAAAGTTTTCCCGTATCTCCTGCAGATACATTAATAGTAACTGGAGTTTCATTGATACGATCTTTGAGAGATAGCGCCTCTTTTCGCTTCTCCTCTTTCCGTTTCTCAATAGCATCTCGTCGAGACTCTACAATTGCGATATATTTTTTTGTATATGGTACCGCAAAACCCTGGGGTATAAGGTAGTTTCGAGCGTAACCTCGAGCTACTTCACAAACATCACCCTCTTCTCCAAGGTTTTTTACATCTTGATTTAATATAATTTTCATACATCAGGCTCCTTTAGTTTTTTACGAAAGGTAAATATGCAATTACTCTTGCACGCTTAATTTCAGTAGTAAGCGCTCGCTGATGTTTTGCACAGGTTCCAGTGATTCTTCGTGGTAAAATTTTTCCACGCTCAGAAATATATCGTCGTAAAGCTTCGGGATCTTTATAATCTGCAACTGCCTTATTAGCACAGAATTTACATACCTTTTTTCGTGTAAACTTTTTTACACCATCATCCTTTCGGAATGATCGCCCCTCCATAGAGGCATCGTTTGTTCTATCTTCCATTATTTTCTCCTAATTATTCACTATTCGGTTCCCTAGAACGGAATGTCCTCTTCAAAGGCTTCCGGACCAGGCATTGAGTCAATTTGACTACTAACATCTTGCTGTTGGCTAAATGAGTTATTTTGCTGAGGTGCTCGCTCTGTATAGTTTGAATTTCTAGATCCACCAGAAGCGGAACCAAGAAGACCAACCTGAGTAGCTGCTACCTCAACTTTACTCCTTGTCTGACCATCCTTCTCCCATCGATCTTGTCGCAACTCTCCCATTACGGAAACTTGCTGACCTCTCGTAAGATACGGTTGAAGGGCTTCTCCTTGTCGGCCAAAAAGCACTACATCAAAATAGTTCACTTCTTCTTCCCACTGATCTCCGGTCTTTTTAATTCGATTCACAGCTATGGAGAAACGACAAATAGCCATACCTCCAGCGGTAAAACGAATTTCCGCATCCCGAACCAGTCGTCCAACAAGGCTGACAGAGTTTAAGTCTCGTCTTGCCATGATATTACCCCTTCTTTACGAAGAGATACTTAAGAATGATAGTAGAGAGTCGTAGTGGTGCCTCGATTTTCTCAATAACACTTGGATCCGCCTCTAACTCATAATAGAGATAGTTACCGCTCTCTTCTTTGTTGATAGGATACGCAAGTTCTCTTACTCCCATATCCTCTTCCTTAGTGATGGTTACATTGTTACCTTTGAGCTCCTCTGCTAGCAACTCTTTTGCTTGCTTCACAACTTCAACATCTGTAGGTACAATAACCGTAAATTCGTATTTCCGCATGTTTCCTCCTTACGGACTTTAATATATAGATCCACATACGTGGATAAAGAGGTCTCAATAAGATATCAAAATATGACTTCTCTGTCTAGTGTTTTTGTATAGCTTCCACCCTGCTTTTTAAGGTGGAGTGTGGTCTGTAATAAAAAAGGGAGAAAAGCACCTACCTTTCTCCCTGCTTTGCAATCCTTAAAAGAAAGTTGCTCGAGCTTGTTGTTTAACTTCCTTACTAGCGGTAAAAGGAATACGTGTTGTGTAACCAGCTTTTGCTGCAACAATTTTCTTGGTAGGCCATTTGTTGATATCTGCATTCCACTTCAAAATAGTGTCGTTATACACCTCTCTTGCTGCGGTAATTTCTCTTTGCAGGTAGCTGTTTTGTTGCATAGCATCTGCTAAAGATCGATGTGCTTTTAAGTCAGGATACGACTCAACAGCTACACTAATACGACTCATAGCAGAATCAAGATTTGAGGAGATTTCACTACGCCGACTCTCAGTTACGGATCCACCACTTCTCAGTTCTGCAACTGACTTGAGTACATCTTTATCAAGGTCTATAGCTTTTTCTACAATCCCCACAGCATTTTGTAAGATCTGAACTCGCTGTTCCAAGTAGTTATCAATCTGGGAAGCGTTGTGTTGAATCTTTTGCTGAAGTCCATCAAAATAAGCTCTTGCTTTTATTTTCATGAATAAAAATACTACTCCTGGGATAATCCCTAAGATCCAGAGAATTATCTCAAAAACTAAGGACCCAGGACCAACTTTTACAGGTAACTGTTTTTCAATAACATTGATATCTCGTCCCTTATCATTAATATGTTCAGTACTCATTTCATCTAATTGATTTGCCATAATAATTTCTCCCAATATGATAATTATATTTTTATTATTTATGTCTATAACATAAATAAATAATTCCTGCTATGTATTACGCACCTTGAACAGGTGCCTGTATCTCTATTTCACTTTTCTTTGTAACCTTGTTATACTCTGTCCATCGAACAGGTACATCATGAACTTTATTATCGTTTCCTCGTACCCTAACATACTCTGTTCTTTCTGTGGTTCTATACCCCCAAGAGTTAACAGAGACAGTATCCACATTATCTTTACTCCTTACAAGAGATGTTTTTACAATATTTGTGGTCACTGACTCTGGTGGCATAATCTGAGCTGTGTTCATACCATTTGCCGCAACTTCATGCTGATAAAAATTCATACAACTATCATATAAATCTTTGTAGATATACTCTTGTGTTTGTTGTTGTGTATACAGAGGTATAGCAAATATTGGGGCAAAGGTAAAAAACAGATGTTTAAAATAAGAGTTGTGGTAACCTAAGAAATGGCTCCTCACTTCCTCATAGTTAATTCCCGTAAAATAATCGCTCTCAACGTTTAGTACGGTATCTTGTAGGTGTTTAGGATAAATATAATTTATCATTTTATGTTTATCAAAGGCAAAATCGTCACCAAAACCAACACTATTATCTTTCATCACCTTAATCATTTCCTGCTGAGCAAGAGGTGTAAATAAGAGCCTGAACTGAGATTCATGATCACGGTTTGTAGCATAAAACAAAGCATCAAACTCGTTATTACCTAAAGCAGTAAAGGTTTCACCTTTTTTGGTAGCCTTTTCTGCTAACTGTTGTAACTTTTTGCTTCTTTTATCAATAAAGCTGTCAATTTTTTTCTCGTCCAACTTATGAACCTGAGATGGTTTTCTAGAAAATGACAAATCACCGCCAGATTCATTTGCGTAAATAAGATAAGATGCGGTTTTGTAATAAGGGCAAGGTTTTTTTACAGTGGCCACCAAGGTTTGTGAGTGATGTCTTGTTTGAGTTTTTCCATCAGCCCCCTGAGTTCTTGTAGTCCAGGTTATAGTACGAGTACCTTTATACGCTTTTATTCCCATTGTGTGTTGTAGATAATTACGAATAAAGAAAGGATTTCCCTTAATCTCTCCAGACTGTATAAAAAGAGTAGACTGTTCGATATCCTGCTCTTGATCGGATGCGTTGAATCCAAATTTCCCTATCATGTAGTCTAATCTTTTATTATCAAAAGAACTATCAAGTTGAATAAGAGGTATCGTTTTGGAAAAGAGCTCATTGTTGTAATTTTTTTGCAATAGATCATTTAACGGTTGCATCTGTTGTTCCGCTACAGCACGTAACTCTTCTCCCTTCTCCTGTAAAACACGCTCTATATTGTAAAGCTCTTTAAGTTTTTTACTTGCTTTATTTATTAATAGGACTGATATAAGAATAGGTATAAATAAAGTAGCAGTAACCGCTATACGTTGATCAATATTAAAGGGAAAACTTATACTCGGTATAAGCGCACCTTTTACTATAGTGTAGATTATTACAATTGCCGATATGATTATTAGTGCTATTGAAATAATCTTACCAGTTTTGTATTTTCTAAGGGACTTTTGATTACTACTATTTAGAGCATTATTTTCAGCAATTTTCTTACTAGTTACTCTGTTTGCTTCTATATCAATTTCTGATTTTTTTACCAGTTCATCAAATAAACTTGTTGTATTATCGTTGTGTAGCTGCTTGTAAAGACTTTTATAAGACTCTATAGGAGAGTATATTTCCTGCATAATAATAACACCTTCTTAA
The DNA here is from genome assembly GCA_964492025.1 of uncultured Spirochaetia bacterium. Classification (GTDB taxonomy): domain Bacteria; phylum Spirochaetota; class Spirochaetia; order CAZBHR01; family CAZBHR01; genus CAZBHR01. Next base: position 83,431 of record CAZBHR010000005.1, read on the forward strand.
TAAAATTTTTCAATAAAATTGAAATATGCTTGTGAAAACAATATCACGTAGTACCTAAGAAGTCAATATATATGAGTGAATATATAATCTATGTAACCAATATTTTTACCGATCTCTCCTATGAGAATCTCCCCCTAGACAATAGCCATAGGAAACCACTAAAATACCTTTCTATGGATGCAGCATTACAAGATACACTTATCAAATACTTAAACACCCTAGCAACCCCAGAAAGACAGGATCGGATTGATCAGGTGCTCCAGGAGAGAACTCGCCACATCACTGTTGTGCTTGAGGATCTTTATCAGCCACACAATATTAGTGCGGTTATGCGAAGTTGTGAGGGTTTAGGAATTCAAGATATTCATACGATAGAGAATAAAAATAACTTTACTCGTACCCGCAAAATTGATATGGGATCACAAAAATGGTTAACCCTTCATAGGCATAAAGCATCCGATCAAAACACCGTAGCTGCCTTGCAGTCTTTAAAAGATCAGGGGTATCAACTTATTGCAACTACCCCTCCCTCAGAACGTTCTGTTGAGGTAAATGACTTTATTCCAACTCAGAAGTGTGCAATTCTTTTTGGTACAGAGCTTACAGGGTTAAGTGATGAGGCTTTTGCTATGGCCGATGTTCATATGACCATCCCTATGTATGGTTTTGTGGAGAGTTTTAATATCTCTGTTTCCTGTGCCGTTATACTTCAACAGCTTACCTCAAAGCTTAGGAATTCACCTGTACACTGGAGGCTCTCTCATGATGAAATTGAGTCTCTCAGATTCCGATGGTTACTCCAATCAGTTGCCCATGGAGATAAGATGGTAGCCCATTATATTCAGAAAACATTGGGGCTTGATCCGAAAAAGATTTTGCCTATAAAGTAAAGAGTCTTAGGTAGCTCCTCTTTTCTTGCATGTACTGCCTTGACACCTCTTCTAATACCATATAGGTTTACCCTATGGAACAGGTGTATAAGGTGGGTTCACCTCAAGAAATGATTGATTTAGGGAAACGGTTTGCCAAGCAACTGGTTCAAGGGAGCGTTGTTGCTCTTAAGGGAACCTTAGCAGCGGGAAAAACAACCTTTACCAAGGGGATAGCTTTGGGTTTAGGAGTAACAGAGGATGTTACCAGTCCAACCTTTACTATCATCTCTGAATATGATGGCAATCTGCCTCTTTATCATATGGATACCTACCGATTAGGTTCGGAGGAGGAGTTTCTTTACACAGGTGGTGAAGAGCTCTTTCATCAGGATGGGGTGTCAATTGTAGAGTGGCCAGAGATTATTGATGAGCTTCTTCCCAAAAGAACAATTCGTGTAGCTTTTGAGATTACCGACCCCACCACCCGACAAGTCACTATTACGGGAGGAGTTGCCTTATGAGCAATAAACCTTTGCAATACATATTAGCATTTGATACATCCTACCAAACTTTATCGGTTGTATTAAAAGATTGTAAAAATGATCAGTATACCGTTACCTCTCTTGATGCGGGAAGAAAACATGGTGAGCTTCTGCTCCCAGAGGTTATTTCAATTTTAGAGAAAGCTCAAATTTCAATAAAAGATATTGATCTTATTGTGACAACCCGTGGGCCAGGATCCTTTACAGGACTTAGAATTGGTATGTCTACGGCAAAGGGGTTGTCACAGGGTGCAGGCATTCCAGTAGTGTCTATTCCTACTTTAGATTATTTCTCTTATGGACAGCTCGAGAAGTACCCTAACCTATTATCGCTTATGGATGGAAAGAAGGATCGTTTTTACGGTACTTACTATAAAGATGGTCTTCCTGTATTTCGCCATTTTGATCTGTCACCTGAAGAGATTATTACCATGATTCCATCGGATGTTCCTGTTGGTATTATTGGTCCCGACAGTGGACTATTTTTAGAACAGCTTCAAGAGCTCTCTCTTGGAAATAACTGTTTTGACACAGAGATATCCTATGACCCTACTTACCTAATTACTATGGGTGAGTCTCTGTTTTATGAGATTGGTCCAGACAAACCAACTCAGGGTCCCTTATATATACGAAAAAGTCAGGCTGAAGAGGCCCTAGAGGAGAAAGTATGAAACCAGAATACGATGTTGTAGTTGTTGGAGCTGGAGTTGCGGGGTTAACCGCAGCCCAATATGCTGCCAGAGCAAATTTAAAAACCCTTGTTATTGAGTCCGTCACTCCAGGGGGACAAGCACTCATTATTGATGACCTAGAGAACTACCCTGGTCAGGTAACCCCTATAGATGGGTATAGTCTTATTGAATCTTTTCAAAAACAGGCTGAGCAATTTGGAGCAGAGATGATCATGTCTAAGGTAAAAAGTATTACTAAGAGTTATGACCTCTTTACGATTGAAACACGAAAGAGAACCGTAACTTCCTATACAGTAATCTTTGCCACAGGGGCTCAACACCGTCACCTTGGAGCTATTGGTGAAGAGGAGTTCGGTGGTCGAGGCGTATCATACTGTGCAACCTGTGATGGGCCATTCTTTCGAGAAAAGAATATTCTTGTTGTTGGTGGTGGTGACTCTGCCTGTGATGAGGCAACTTACCTATCTAAGCTTAGTGAGAATGTTACACTCATTCACCGTCGTGATCGATTTAGAGCCCAAGCATCCCTTGCAGAACGAGTGCAGAAGAATAAAAATATTACGGTAAAGCTGAATCATGAGCTTGTAAAAATTGAGGGTGATGGCAAGGTTGAGCAAGTAACCTTATTAAACAATGAGACTGGTGAAGAGTACACAGCACCCATGGATGGGGTGTTTATTTTTGTAGGTTCTATTCCTCAGACTGAATTACTAGATGATTTTTCAGAGATAGAGAAAGATGAGACCGGCTATATAAAAACCAATGAGTATATGGAAAGTGCCCTGCCCGGTCTTTTTGTTGCGGGAGATGTGCGGGCTACCCCATTTAGGCAGATAGTAACTGCCGCATCGGACGGTGCTGTTGCAAGCCATGGAGCAGGACTTTATATAGACAACCTTTTAGGAAAGGCGTACCTATGAGAATAGCTCTTATTTCAAGTGAGGTAGTACCCTTTGCTAAAACCGGAGGATTGGCAGATGTAGTCTCATCTCTAGGTATCTCTCTTAAAAAAAGAGGTCACGATGTTAGAATTTTCATGCCTAGATACCAAGCTATGAAACAAGAGTTAGAGACACTCCTAGTTCCACCCTTTTCTGTAACCGTAGGTATGGGAACTGAGAAAGTTCGTGTTATTGAGGAGCAGCTATATAAAGACCTTCCTGTCTACACCATAGATACACCTCAGTTTTCTCAACGATCTGGTATGTACCATGGAGATGAAGGGAGTTATAGCGATAATGCTTTTCGATTTTCCCTCTTCTCACGTGCCTCCTTAACCCTCTGTAGTAAGTTAGACTGGTTTCCTGAGGTACTACATATTCATGACTGGCAGGCTGCTCCTGTGGCTGAGTATATAAAACATACAGATATTGCTAAGGAGTTTCATAATCCAAAGGTTGTACTTACTATTCACAACTTAGGGTATCAGGGAGTATTTCCTAAAAATGATATTCTGCTTACAGGAATGGATATTGCCAGAGTTGGATTAACAGATAAGGGAGATCTTAATTTTCTCCAAACCGCTATACTGTTAAGTGATCAGATAACTACAGTTTCCGAAAGCTATGCACAGGAGATATGTACTGAGGAACAAGGCTTTGGGTTGCATGATTTGCTAGCAGCCCGAAAGAAAGAGTTGATAGGAATTTTAAACGGTATTGATTACACCGAATGGAATCCTTCAAAGGATCCTCACCTACCATACGCTTTTTCTGCCAGTGATTTATCAGGAAAGAAAAAGCTCAAAAAGAGTATCTGTCAGGAATTTGGATTAGATACAGATCCAGAGATTCCTCTCTTTGTTATGATAAGCCGGCTGGCAGAACAAAAAGGTTTCTCCCAACTTTTGGAAAGCGGAGCTTTAGATAAAATATTAAGTAGCAATTTGCAGCTTATCGTATTAGGTACAGGAGAGAGTCGTTACGAAAATGCATTACGAGCAGCCGGAGAGAAGTATAGTAATATGGTTACGCTTCTTACTTTTGATAATGGATTATCCCATAGACTAGAGGGAGCAGGTGATTTCTTTTTGATGCCAAGCCTCTACGAGCCATGTGGTTTAAACCAGATATTCTCCCTCTGTTATGGAGCGGTACCTATTGTCCACGGAGTTGGAGGACTGAAGGATACGGTAATTGATCTTAAAGCGGGTGAAAAAAGTACAGGAATAGTGATAGAGAGTGTAACGGGAGACTCCATTGTTGACGGGGTTAACCGAGCTATGGATCTTTGGAGTAAACGTAAACTGTATAACGGTGTGCAGCAACGAGGAATGGCAAAAAAGTTTAATTGGACTGGATCAACAAAAAAATATGAAAAAGTTTACCAAAAAATGTAAACCTGTGTTATAATTAGACTATTACTGTTTGGAGGAGTCTGTATGGAAAATGTAATCTGTATTATTTTGGGAGGTGGAAAAGGTACACGCCTACATCCACTTACAGAGGAAAGATCGAAACCTGCGGTTCCTTTTGGGGGAAAATTTCGACTTGTAGATATTCCTATTTCAAACTGTATTAACAGTAATTTTAGGCAGATTTATGTGTTAACACAGTTTAACTCAGCATCTCTACACAACCATATTGCTCACACCTATCAGTTTGATACATTTAACAAAGGGTTTGTTGAAGTACTTGCCGCAGAACAGCGCCCCCACAGTGAGTCGTGGTATCAAGGTACTGCCGATGCAGTTCGGAAAAATTTGGTTCACTTTAGAGACCAGAATCCCGATTATTATATTATCCTCTCTGGTGACCAGCTGTATCGTATGAACTTAAAAGAGTTTTTAGAAGAGCATATCAGTAATAATGCGGAGGTTTCAATTGCAGCAAAGCCTGTGTGTAGAACCGAGGCTACGGGGCTTGGAATTATCCAGTCAGATGAGAGTGGTCGTGCTAAGAATTTTATAGAGAAACCCAGCCCAGACCTCGATATTAACTATTTAAAAACACCTAACCTAACTCCAGGAGAGGAGTTTCTAGCATCCATGGGTATTTACATTTTTAATGCAAAAACTATGCATGAGGTACTGGATAATGACTTTATTGATTTTGGAAAGGAGATAATCCCAGATACCATACAAGAGAGAAGTGTTCACACCTATATCTTTAATCAGTACTGGGAAGATATAGGAACAATTAAATCTTTTTACGAGTGTAACTTAAACCTTGCATCCCTTGTACCAAAGTTTAATTTTTATGATAATCGTCGCCCTATTTATACGCATAGACGAGATCTACCTCCTACAAAAATTAATCAATGTACCGTACAGAGTTCTGTTATTTGTGAGGGTGGTATTATTGATTACGCCACCATATTAGAGTCTCTTGTTGGTATTCGGGCAATTGTGGGTCGTGGTGTGTTACTTCAAGGTGTGTATTTTATGGGAGCATCTTTCTACGAAACTGATATTGACCGAAGTGAAAATATTGCAGCGGATCAACCAAATATTGGTGTTGGGATAAATACTAAAATATACCATGCGATTATTGATACAAACGCAAGAATTGGTGCCAACTGCAGTATTGGAGATCCAAAGGTTGATAGAGAAGATGGACACTACGAACACTACTCTGTGGTGGATGGAATTGTTATTATTAAGAAAAACGCAATTATCCGAGACAATACGGTTATTTAGTTTTTCGAGAAGTTATTGGGATAGTTACGGGGCCATCATTTATATATGATACTTTCATATGGGCTCCAAAAACCCCTCGCTCTGTTGGAATGCCTTGTTTGATAAGAGCATCTTGCATAGCGAGGTATAGTGTCTCTGCATCCTCCGGAGCAGCTGCGCTTCCGTAGTAAGGTCTATTACCCTTTGAGGTATCTGCACAAAGGGTAAACTGGCTAATAAGAAGCACCTCTCCACCAATATCCTTTACTGAACGGTTCATTTTTCCTTGGTCATCGTGAAATATTCTCATATTTCCAATTTTTTTTGCGAGATACGCAACATCATCTTCTGTATCCCCCAACTCTACCCCTAGGTATACTAAACAACCCTTGGTTATTTTCCCATAACATGTACCTTCTACCGAGACATTTGCCTGTTCTACTCGCTGAACTACTGAAATCATAGTAAAAATTTACCGTAATACTCTCCTCCGGTCAACCTCTTTTTTGCTCCCCCTGTTGAATGAATTTTGAAACCCTGCTATAATAGCAAAGGCAGTTTTGGGTAATGATGTTACTTTGAAATAAATGAGGTGCCATTTGGAGGGATTATGGATACAAGTTTAGCAGAGATTAAGGCCTTATTAAACGAGCAGAAATGGACTAGAGCAACTATGAGCAACTGTACAATAAGCTCATTTTCTGAAGTTAATGCGCTTATTCCTAAAGACAGTGATGATGAGTTGAATCAAGAGATATTAGAAATTTGTGAAGAGCACCTGTCTCAGGACCGAGGAAGCATTTCGGCACTCTATATTTCTGGTATTATTGCCCTATCTCAACACGATATCGATGATGTGAACATGGTTCGTCTTATTAATATCTTTGCGGATAATCATAAATGGGGTATTGTAGAGCACCTTTGTAATAAAATTTTAGAGTTTGGAGAGAACAAGTTTGCCCTACAAACACTTTCTGATGCGTATGATCATCTAAACAAGCAGGATGATCGTATTAATGCTATGGAGCGATTAGTTAAAATTGATTTTGAAGCTGCCGAAGACTGCTACATACTTGCAAAACATAAAGAACAACAGGGTGAAAATGAGGCTGCCCTTGAGTATTATAAAAAAGCTTTATACCGATTTATTAATAAGAAAGATTTTTCTCATATCCGTGAGATATGGACTATACTTATTAATATTATTCCTGAGGATGTTGACTTTTTCTTTCATATGGAGAAGAAAATTGCAAAGACCATATCGGTGGAACGTGCAGCCCAACTCCTATCTGAAAACTTAGCCCAGTTTAAAAAGAGTAACCGTTGGGATTATGCGGTGAATGTGTTAAAGATAATACTCAAGTACACCCAGGAAGACGTTACGGCAAGAAAAGAGTTAGTAAACTGTTATAGAAAATTGTATGAGTCTCACGATAATATTGAAGAGTATATAACAAATACCAATATTGCCCAAACTTGGCAGAACGTACATGATGCTATTGAGGAGTTTGAAAAACATATCGCCTTTGATAAGGGTACCTTTGTGTTTCATAAGTCTTGGGGAATAGGACGTATTCAATCTATCTCTGGAGATACGGTTGTTATCGATTTTGCAAAAAAACGAAACCATGAAATGAGCCTACAGATGGCAGTTAACTCTCTTACTCCCCTTGATAAACATCATATATGGGTACTCAAAAGTGTGCTACCTCCAGCAAAACTCAAAGAGAAAATCCTTGGAGATATTCCTTGGGCTCTTGAAATTATTATTAAGAGCTTTGATAACGGAGCTTCTCTTAAGCAGGTTAAGGCTGAGTTGGTTCCTGCTGTTCTTACGGCAGCTGAGTGGACCTCTTGGAATACAAAAGCAAAGAAAATCCTTGTAACAAATCCATCTTTTGGAAACTATCCTGACAAACCTGATACTTACATGATGAGATCTACCCCTATTACCTTTGATGAGAAAGTGTATAACAGCTTTAGAGGAGAGAAACTATTTAAAAACAGAGTTCAAATCTTTAGAGACTTTCTATTACATAGCTCACCTGAATCTGATTACTTTGGGGAGATGTTTAACTACTTTGTAAACAACCTAAATTTAATAAATGGAACTATTGAAGTGGTACTTGGAAGCTTTTTCCTAGTACAGAAAACTATACAAAAGCTCCCCTTCCTAAAACCCGATGAGATGCCAACATTTCACGAGATTATGGAGCAGGTAAACACAAAGATTTGTGATGTATACAAAGAACTTCAGGATGAGGAGTTTCAAGACTCATTTTTAAAGCATCTTAGAAAAGAGGAAAACTGGGGAGAGTACTACCTACAGCTACTTCCTGTTGCTATTTCTCGACAGATGATCAAACAGCTTGAAAAAGGTGGTTATGAGCAGGAGATTCGAGAGATTTTTGCAAGAGCCATGAATCGATATAAGGAGCTACCAGATGTGGTTATTTGGTTAGCAAAGAACTACTCCTTTGAGAAATTACAGAATCAGTATAATATCTCTGCAGAGAAGATGTACATTACCCTTATTCACATATTAGCAGTAAGCTATAGAGCGATTGAGAATAAACGAGATCTAGTGATTAATAAACGCCGAAATAAGGCTGTATATACCCTGATTTTTGGTGCTAATCAGCCACTTCTCACCTTTATTATGGATTCTAATGATGCACAGCTTGCAAGCCGTGTATACACTACACTTTCAGAAATTAAAGATCTTAAGGAAGAGGTTAAAATTGAGATGAAGCATAAGATCTCAGTTGCTTATCCTGATCTTCAATCTGTAGCAGATAAGGGAGTTCCTACAGCAGCAAAAGAACGAGCTTCTGCTCCTAAGGGACTTATGGCACTTCCTGAAAGCTTGGCAAAGAAGAAGGAACGAGTTTCTCAGCTTGTGGAAGTTGAAATTCCAAAGAACTCCGAAGAGATTGGAGAGGCTCGCCTCTTAGGAGACCTCAAGGAGAATGCAGAGTATAAAGCGGGAAAAGAGAAACAGGTGTTACTTACTTCAGAGCTAGCGAAACTCCAAGGTGAAATTGATCGAGTAACAATTATTGACTTAACAACTATCTCAAGTAGTACCGTATCCTTTGGGACTAAGGTTGTGTTAACTAATAATACTACTCAAGAGGAAGAGGCCTTCTCTATTCTTGGACCATGGGAGTCTGATCCTGAGAATGATATTATCTCTTACCAGTCCCCTCTTGGTTTAAACTTACTTAACCATGTAGAGGGTGACACTATTACCTTTGATTTAAACGGTTCAGATAAAAGCTATACTATTAAAAGTATTTCCACCATAGTGTAGAAATACTCAGTAGTGAACAAAAAAGGGGTTCGATACTATCGAACCCCTTTTTATTTACTCTATGTTTTGATAAGTTACATTTCCTAATTATGGAAAGGAAAGAGCTCAGTTATTGCATGAAGATCTTCTGTTGTTAATGATATTCCCGAAGCTTTTACATTATCCTCTACTTGTGATACCCGAGAAGCTCCTGTAATAACAGAACTGATACCCTCTTGGTGGAGTAACCAAGCCAATGAGAGTTGTGCTATGGTAATTCCATACTTATCTGCAATAGGTTGCATTTTATCTACCTGGTTCAAGAGCTCTCTATTTTCAAGATTCTCCTTCATCCACATGTTTTGCTTTTGATTAGCTCCCCGACTCCCCTCTGGTATATTACCACCAGAATACTTTCCTGTAAGAATACCGTGGGCAAGTGGTGAAAAATTAGCAGTACCCATACCTAACTCTCTACAGGTAGGAAGTATCTCTTTCTCAATATTTCTCTGTACCAATGAGTAGTTTGGCTGGTTAATAATTGGTTTATGCCACCCTCTACGCTCACAAATAGTATGAGCCTCTCGTATCTGATCTGCAGTCCATTCACTGGTTCCCCAGTAGATAATTTTTCCAGAACAGATAAAGTTATGAATCGCCCAGATGGTTTCCTCCATTGGTGTTTGTGGATCAAACCGGTGACAGTAAAAAATATCTACATAATCGAGTTTTAATCGCTCTAAGCTGAGATGTACAGAATCAACTATATGTTTTCGGCTAAGTCCTCTGTTGGTAACAGCCTCTCCCATAGGCCAAAATGCTTTTGTTGCTACAATATAGTCTGCTCGATACTGCTGAGGAAGTACTTCACCTAGGAGACGCTCAGCCTCACCATTATTGTACACATCTGCTGTATCTATATAGTTGATACCTAACTCTAAAGCACGGTGTATTACCTCTTTAGCATCATCCAAATCAACCTGACTTCCAAAGGTTAACCAAGAACCGTAGGCAATTTCACTTACCTTGAGTCCCGAATTTCCCACTCTATTATACTTCATATCTACCCTCCAAAGAAACTATAAGATATTTTCTCTGATTTTACAATAAAAACTTTTCAATACCCCCTATCAAATATATTGATTTATGATAGAATGGAAAAAATTTTTAGAGGAGTTAGCTATGTCTCATCGTGTATATCAGGTTTCGGAACGTCCACCGTTAAGGGAGTGGATTCCCCTCAGCTTTCAACATGTGTTTGCCATGTTTGGAGCTACAATTCTTGTACCTATTTTAGTAGGACTCAATCCATCTATTGCTCTATTTACTTCAGGTATTGGAACACTACTCTATATTGTGGTTACTAAAGCTAAGGTTCCCGTATATCTAGGATCATCCTTTGCTTTTATTACTCCGATAGTTGCAATTGCATCGGCATACGGAATACCATATATGCTGGGAGCCTGTTTTGCTGTGGGTATTTTCTATATTATCATATCGTTTATTATATCCAGACTTGGTACAAAGTGGCTTGATAGACTACTTCCTCCCGTAGTGATTGGAAGTGTTATTATTGTAATTGGACTTAATCTAGCTCCTACTGCCATGAATTGGGTTATGTATGGAAATACCGCAGGAAGTACCAATGTATACAGCCTTGCCAATGTAACTATCGCCTTTGTTACCTTTGGAATTGCGGTTATCTCTTCGGTAGTGTTAAAAGGATTTTTTACGGTAATACCAATTCTTATCGCAATGATTGGAGGGTATCTCTTTACACTAATTATGGGATTTTTCTTTCCTAGTTTTAGTATTATCAACTTTCCTGACTTTGGAGAGATTGCCTTCTTTCACCTTCCACAACTTGTGATGCCTAAGTTTGGGATTGTTCCAATTATTACATTTTTACTGGTTGCCCTTGCAACTATAGCGGAACACCTAGGAGATACCTTGGTTGCAAGTCGAATTGTTGGTAAGGATTTTTATAAAGACCCAGGACTCCACAGGACAATTATGGGAGATGGTGTAGCAACCTCTGTGGCCGCTCTTTTTGGAGGACCTCCAAATACTACCTATGGAGAGAACGTAGGAGTTATGGCTATTACCCATGTGTACAGCGTATGGGTAATTGGTGGTGCTGCTGTTATTGCTATTGTGTTATCATTTTTTGGATGGTTTGGAGCCATTATTGGGACAATTCCAAAGGCTGTTCTTGGTGGAATTTGTATGTTATTGTTTGGTATTATTGCTAGTGCAGGATTACGAACTGTGGTAGAGAGAGGTGTTGATTACGGATGTAAACGTAACCTTATTATTAGTTCATCTATTTTAGTTATAGGAATTGGTGGTGGAGTTATTCAGTTTCAAATAAGTGACAACCTTATCTTTAGTCTTGGTGGATTAGCACTTGCTATGATTGTTGGAATTATTCTCAACCTTATTTTACCCCAGAGTCTTAATAGCAAGGAATAAATCTTTCGAAATACAATTTTATAGGTGTCATAGCTTTGGTTATGACACCTATTTTTATGCTACCTACCTTACTCTTCCTGTATCTTTATTTACTAAAATTAAATTATTTTTAAGTTAAATTTTTCTTGACCTGAGAAATATACCGTGTTACTATTTCGACATGAGTAGAGGACGTAACAAGGTAGGATTAAAGGATATTGCATCACAGGTAGGTACATCAATAGCAACTGTCTCTATGGCCTTATCAGGCAAGGGACAAATTTCAGAGGAGATGATTGCTGAAATTAAACGTGTCTCTGAAACTATGGGATACGTTCCAACGGCAGTAAGAAAACCTAAGAGAAAAAATCCAATTACCGTTGTACTCTACCGATTTGACCCTGTTCGAGATATTATTTGGGGGTACTTTCAAGAGGTTTTTAAGTCTATCCAGTATCATATGCAACGTGCTGGATACGAAACCTTAGTACTACCTGTATCAAAAAACACCTCGGATGACCATATTTATGACTCCCTTCACACTATCTACCCTGATGCTATTTTTACATTTTCAAATTTTAGTGCAGATCTTAAAAATCGATTAGATAAGCTATCAATCCGAATTGTTGTAGTAAATGACTCCTGTCCAGAAGAGACCTATGACTGTGTTCGTCCAGATGATTACCAAAACTCATACGAAGGAGCTATGTATCTTATTGAACAGAACCATAGGAATATTGGGTTTATTGAGTTTGATCAGGATACAAAGCCTATGGATTATACACAAGACAGGTTTGATGGGTTCCGTAAAGCTCTGGAGGATAACAATATTCTATTTCCCAGCAAGCATCATGTTTCACTTAATCCTTATGATATGGAGAGTTTAACATCTGTACTTTACCCTATTATTCAAGATAAGGAGAATCCTGTAACAGCACTCTTTATCTACGATGATTTTCTTGCAATGCAGGTACGACACACCCTTGAAGTATCGGGAGTAGCAATTCCTCAGGATATATCAATTATTGCTATTGGTGACTTAAATAACTACCAAAGACCTGGGTATCCCAAAATATCAACCCTAAAGATTAATACCGAAGCTATTGGCAGATTTGCAGTAGAAACAATGGTTGCTCTTTTAGGGAGAGATGATGAAGTCAAATCGGTTCAAACCATAAAAGTAAGACAGAAGATTGTAGATCGTGGATCTATAAGAAAATTATAACATATATACAGTTGGAGGCAACGTATGGCAAAACAGTATTTACCTAAGGTTGGAATTCGACCAACTATTGATGGTCGGAGACGAGGTGTTCGAGAGAGCTTAGAGGAGCAAACCATGGGAATGGCTCGGCGTGCAGCAGAGCTTATTACTAAGAACTTGAGACACTCAGATGGATCTCCTGTAGAGTGCGTTATTGCGGATACCACTATTGGTGGTCGTGCAGAGGGTGCTCGGTGTGAAGAGAAGTTTGCCCGTGAGGGTGTTGGAGTTTCTCTTACTGTTACCCCCTGCTGGTGTTACGGTACAGAGACTATGGACTACGATCCACATAGACCAAAGGCTATTTGGGGATTCAATGGGACAGAGCGTCCTGGAGCGGTATATTTAGCTGCTGTACTTGCTGCCCATGCGCAAATGGGTCTTCCTGCATTTGGTATTTACGGAAGAGATGTTCAGGATAATACGGATACTACTATTCCTGAGGATGTTGAAAAGAAACTTCTCCAGTTTACCCGGTCTGCTCTTGCTGTAGCTCGACTTAAGGGGCAGTCATACCTCTCTATCGGTGGTACCTCCATGGGAATTGCTGGATCTATAGTAAACCCTAACTTTCTGTATGACTATTTTGGTATGGCCTCTATTGCCGTTGATATGTGTGAAGTAACAAGGCGAATCGATGAAAATATCTTTGATCAAGATGAGTTTACTAAAGCTAAAAAATGGGTTAAAGAAAACTGTCATCAAGGAACAGACTTTAATGAACCAGATATGCAGAGAGCTGATCGATATGAAAAAGATTGGGATTTTGTAATAAAAATGACCATGATTTGCCGTGACCTTATGAAGGGAAATCCTGTTCTTGCGAAGATGGGGTTTGGAGAAGAAGCGGAAGGACATAACGCTATAGCAGCGGGATTCCAAGGTCAAAGACAGTGGACAGATTACCTGCCTAATGCAGATTTTATGGAAACTATACTTAACTCATCCTTTGACTGGAATGGTGTGAGGGAGCCTATGGTTATGGCTACAGAGAATGACCACCTTAACGGTATCTCTATGCTTATGGGACACCTACTCACAAACAGAGCTCAAATGTTTTCAGATGTGAGAACCTACTGGAGCCCAGACACCATAAAACGTGTAACAGGGTGGGAACCAGATGGTTTAGCAAAGAATGGACTTATTCACCTCATAAACTCAGGCTCTACAGCAATGGATGCAACTGGTCAAATGATAGAGAATGGGGAGCCCCTTATGAAACAGTTTTGGGAGATCCATGAGAACGAGGTTAAAGCGTGTTTAGATGCAACCAAATTTCATCCCGCTAGTACTGGATACTTTAGAGGTGGGGGCTACTCAACATGCTTTCTCAGTAAGGGAGAGATGCCTCTTACTATGTTCCGAATTAATATTATAAAAGGTATTGGACCAGTGCTTCAGCTTGTAGAGGGATACTCTGTTGATATCCCAGAAGAGGCTCATAATACTATTAATAAGAGAACAGACAGAACTTGGCCAACCACATGGTTTGCTCCAAGGCTTACTGACTCAGGACCATGTAGAGATGTGTACTCTGTTATGGCTCAATGGGGTGCAAACCATGGTGCTATAAGTTATGGACACATTGGCTCAGACCTTATTACCCTAGCCTCTATGTTACGAATTCCTGTGGCAATGCATAACATTTGCGAAAATGATATGTTTAGACCCGCCGTATGGAACTCCTTTGGTATGGAGAAAGAGGGATCTGATTACCGAGCTTGTGCCGCTTTTGGCCCTCTTTACGGAAATTAATAATTTGTTGAATTGCATAAAAAAAGGGGCTGCTTTAGCCCCTTTTTTTTAGGTTATAGTCTTTAAATATTTTCTATATCGATACCCTCTTGTTTTGGCACAAACAGGGATATTCCAAAAAAGACAATAATACTCACAAGTACCCCAGGAACAACCGCACTCATACCAAAGAATGAGAGAGTATCTATCTGTTCAAAGAGAACAACACAGAGACTACCAAGTACTAAGCTTGTCATACTTGCAATTGCTCCATACTTATTTGAGTAATGTCCCATAAGGTATGGAATAAAAGCACCACCCGCCCTAAGACTAAAACTGAACATAAGGAGGGTAATAATACTAGAGGTGTTTGCTAGGGCAATAATCATTGCAATAACACCTGTAACTACCATAACAATTCGGTTTACAAGAAGTAGCTCCTTATCAGATGCATGCTTTTTTATATGAGCCTTATAAATATCATTGGAGATAATGGTACCAGCCGCAAGCATGTCGGAGTCCGCACTGGACATAGTTGCAGATATAAGAGCTGCAAAAAGAAGCCCCACAAGCACCGGTGGCATTGTGTGAACTGCTAACACTGGTAAAATATAACGTGTTCCATTTTCAAGAAGAGTGGCTTCAGGAATGAAGTTTTGTTTAACCATAGCAATTGCTATGAGACCTAACATTGCAGGTAGCGCTGCATAGGCAATACACACAAATCCACCTAAGAGAGATCCCTGCTTGGTGGCCTTTTCATCCTTTGCTCCGTAATATCGTTGAACAATCTCTGGACCAACCGTATATGAAGCAATGTACATAATGGTAAGAGATATTATGGTTTTCATGCCAATTCCATCAATGATAGATAGTTTTGTAGAGGGTACGGACTCAACAACCACATCCCAACCTCCAACGGCGGATAGTGCATAGGGTATGGCAAGAAGGGTTCCTCCAAGAATCAAAATAGCTTGAATAAAATCGGTAAAAGCAACACCCCAAAGTCCTCCCATTACAGAGTAGATAGTAACTACTATAGAAACAACAATGACCGAGGAAGTGTATGACCAGCCAGTCATAACAGAGAGTATTGTTGATGATGCTATAATCTGTACAGCCGTAAGTCCAATCATAGGAAGTGCAAGAATTACAGCCGTTACTAAACCGTTTGCAGGACCATACCGTTTTTCAAAAAAGTCAGAAATAGTCACCGCCGATGTTCTTCTCAGTCTTGGAGCAATCCACGCAAGTACAAGAAAGGCGATAGCCGCAGTAATTACGTACCAGATTGCAGAAAAACCCCACTCACCAAAGGCCTTTTCCGTAATGCCAAGTGATGTACCTCCACCAATATTGGTTGCAGCCAAGGTACCAGCAATAAGCCAGGGTCCTAAGTTTCTTCCAGCTAAGGCAAAGTCTGAGGATGACTTAACTCTCCTACTTGCAATAACCCCTACTCCCATCATAACAATAAGATAGAGTATCACGATAACAACAATGGTTGGTGATCCCATATATCCTCCTTTATAACTTGTATATGAAAAAATTATAACAGAGGATGTTCCTGAGAACAACAAAAAGTTGCAAAATGTTGTATAGAGGCTACACCTTATTCATATGCTGTATAGTAAGTTGGGGAATCTCAACTTGTTGAAAGTAGTTTCTTCCTATTCTACATACAACTCGTACCGAATCTCCAAGTGAAAAATCCTCACCCACTAAATCAGCAGCCCCCCAAAATACACCGGGCCAACTAGAGTTTTCTGTTTTGAGACTAATACGGATATGTCCAGGAGAGCTATTTCCAATAAACTTAATGTCTTGGAGTTGCCCAAACACCTCTAAAGTAAGGGGTGCATTCTGTTCTCCGTATGGTGCTAGTCTGTCAATCATTTTCATAATTTCAGGGGTCATATATTTAGATGGAATAGAAGCGTCTACCGTAAGCTTTTTCTCTGTATAGGTACGCTCTGGTAGATTTTTTGCTTTACTCTTTATCTGCTTTTGAAGTAATGCAAGATTCTCTTTCTGTAGAGAAAATCCTCCTGCACATGGATGACCTCCAAAATCATCCAGAAGCTCCTCAAACTGTGAGAGGAAATCTTTAATATGTATATGCTCGGGACTCCTTGCAGATCCAACAACACCTGTGGGAATATCGGTCATAATAATGACAGGAAGCCGTAGTTCTTGCATAAGCCTTGCTGCAATAATTCCCGTTACCCCTCGCTCAATGTTTGGATCATAGCATACAAGTATCTGATTATCGTACTCTTTTA